>NC_020911.1:4176871-4812600 GCF_000155675.2 Octadecabacter antarcticus 307 | reverse complement strand
ATGTGACGGCGCCGTCCTAACACTGATGCGTTGAACCAACTTATCTAAGAGAATTTTCCCCTCAATCAGCTGGCGTCGCAGATAGCGTGAGCCACGTTGTCGTTCAGCAAGGTTTCCCAACCCATGCATCCGTCAATGTATCAAACGAGGTTCGGTTCAAGACCGTTTTGCGCCCGTCCACTATGGTGTAGATTCGGTCGTTTCCTTGTTTGATTATCTCACGTTCCCCCAGGAACGAAATGAATCGCTCTGTAAAACTAGACCTGCAGGGGCTGCAATTTCAACTGTAAGATACGCTTGACAGCAATCGATGTGAAACGAATCTGGGGTACCTTTGAATTATAAGGATAAGTCATTCATCGGGTGTCAGGAATGGCACTACGAAAACAAAAAGGCGGCCCGTCTGGGCCGCCCTAAATCAATGAATGTTGAGAATCGGTAAAGACCGAAAATTATGCGATAGATTTGACGCGTGCGCTAAGGCGGGACATTTTGCGGGCAGCTGTGTTCTTGTGAAAGACACCCTTGGACACGCCACGCATCAATTCTGGCTGAAGGGCGCGAACGGCGGCGGTTGCCGCGTCTTTTTCGCCAGAAGCGATCGCTTCTTCAGCTTTGCGCAGGAACGTACGGATGCGCGAACGACGGGCCTTGTTAACTTGAAAACGGGATTCGTTCTGACGTGCGCGTTTTTTAGCTTGTGGAGTATTTGCCATTTAATCAGTCTCTTTCGGGTTCGTTTGTTAAAATTCTATAACGCACATGGCCCACCGGGAGTTTGAACAAAGTGTTCACTGAACCGGATTGATTCGTGCCTAAGCGGGCAACACGCGCATTTCAAAGCCGCGTATAGGCGGGGTGTGGGCGTTTTGCAAACATCCTTTTGCAAGGGCAGTTATGGCGCGTCAGGGGTGCGAAAACCACAGGATTCCACACGACATTAACAACATAGGGCTGGGTGCCATCGGGCTGTGAGGCACGGATGCAAGATGATCGATGTGGCCCATGGGTTGGCGGCAGCATTATAGCACGCGGCATTCCAGTGTTTGAAGCGACGCGAGGGTCCTATTCTGTTGAAAAACCCGACAATTTCCGAGTGGGTCCCTTTCTGACAATCTTGCCAAGTAACGTTGTCACGCTGCTTTTTCGATACGGTTCTGGTTTGGAGCCAGTTTCGCGAGCTTTTTTAGGTTTTGGGCGGTTGCGGCTAGGATAAATTCGTCATGTGCGCCGCTTGGACCGCGCAATCGGAGCCTGCCAAGGCCATGAATGCGTTTGAGATGCGCAAAGGACATTTCGACCTTTTTGCGCAACTTGCATGAGATGCTGTATTGCTTTGTCTGGGCCAATTGGCGGGCAACATCGCGTGAGCTTTCATAGATTGATCTAGTTACTTTTCGCTTAGGCTCTTTTGGGCAGCATCTATCTTTCAATGCGCATTGATCGCAATCGGACTTGCGGGCGCGGTACCGTATCGTTTCGTCTTTGTTTGGTCCCAATCTTGGTGTTTTGAACGCGCGCCGATACTGCTTGAGCTCTTTGCCGTCCGGGCAAATATATAGGTCGTTCTCGGTGTCATAAGTGAAATCGGCTCGCTCAAAAGTTCCATCCGTGCGGCCTGACTTATCTATGACAGGGATATGTGGCGCGATCCCACGCTTCTCGACCAACCAATCCAGCATGGCACCTGAGCCATAAGCGGTGTCTGCGATGAGGCGTTCAGGCTTTAGATCATGCGTCTCACGGACCCGATCAATCATGGTCCTGACGGCACCAACCTCAGCCTGCCGAATGGAGCGAGTTGGCTCCACATCAAGGATTACGGCGTTATCTGTATCTATCAAATAGTTGGTAGAATACGCAAAATATGCTGGGCCACCGCGGGCTCCAGTCCATTGGGATGCAGGATCTGAATGCGAGATAAACTTGGGTGTAACTGGGCTGGCTGCGCCAAACGCAGCATCATCCAATGTGTCGAGGTATTCCCGAACTGCACGTGGCGCTTCATTAGGATCAATCGCCTCTGGCTTCCAATCTGCCTTGGGCGTGGATTTTTGGCGATTGGCGTCAGCAGCAATGATGCTGGCATCGGCGGCATATCTTTGACCACTCGCCAAGCCTGCCTCAATGCACTGTGCGACCACCGTCTCAAACACATGACGCAGCACATCGCTGTCGCGGAAACGCCCGTGCCGGTTCTTGGAAAATGTCGAGTGATCTGGAATTGGATCCGACAAATCCATCTTGCAGAACCAACGATAGGCGAGGTTCAGATGGACCTCTTCGCACAGACGCCGTTCTGATCGAATGCCCATGACGTATCCCACCAACCGCGCGTGCGCGACTGGCGCGCGACGTTGGATAGGCTGCATTACATGAATTGAGTTACTTGTCGCGAAATTGCGGCTCGCGCTTTTCTACGTAGGACGCCATGCCTTCGGTCTGATCTTCAGTTGCGAACAGTGATTGAAACAGGCGGCGTTCATAGTTGATGCCTTCGGCCATTGTTGTTTCATAGGCGCGGTTCACGGCGTCTTTGACGGCCATTGTCGCGAGGCGTGATTTTTCAGCGATCTTGTTAGCCGCGCACATAGCTTCTTCTTTCAGCTTTTTGACGGGGACGACGCGACTAACAAGGCCGGATCTTTCAGCCTCTTCGGCATTCATGAAACGTCCGGTCAGGTGCATTTCCATGGATTTAGACTTGCCAACAAACCGCGTCAGCCGCTGTGTGCCGCCAAGACCCGCCATCACGCCAAGGTTGATTTCCGGCTGGCCGAACTTTGCAGTGTCAGACGCGATAATAAAATCGCACATCATCGCCAGTTCGCATCCACCCCCAAGGACATAGCCGGACACTGCGGCGATAATTGGCTTACGGGTCTTGATGAAACGGTCGGTTTCTGCGCCAAAAAAGTTCTCACGGTACATTTCGACGAACGTTTTGTCCGCCATTTCTTTGATATCCGCACCCGCAGCAAAGGCCTTGTCTGATCCGGTCAACACGATGCAGCGCACCTTGTCGGACACGTCGGCTTTTTCAACGGCTGTCGCCAGTTCACCTAAAAGCTGCGAATTCAACGCGTTGAGGGCATTGGGGCGGTTCAGAGTAATCAGCGCGACGCCGTCGGCAATATCAACAATGATTGTTTCGTAGGCCATTTGGGGATGCTCCGGACTCGTTTATGAACGCTCAGGGTTATCAAAGCGTGGCGCAAGGGCAAGCTATCTTTGACATGTAGGGCAATAGAATGTCGATCGGCCAGATTGCACAATGCGGGCAATCGATCCGGTACATTCGGGCGTTTGGCAGATATGACCTTCGCGGTCGTAAGCCTGAAACGCCTTTTGGAAATAGCCAAGTTCGCCATCCGCTTGGCGATAATCCTTGAGCGATGAGCCCCCTGCGGCAATGGCTTCGGTCAGGACATCGCGAATGATCGGCACAAGGGACGCGACGCGTTTCTTGGACAGGTCTTTCGCCTTTCGCGTTGGATTGATCCGGGCGCGAAACAGGACTTCGCAGACGTAGATATTACCCAAGCCAGCGACGACGTGCTGATCCAGCAGCGCCGTCTTGATCGGTGTGTTGCGGGTCGCGAGCGCCTTTATCAGGTAGGTTTCGTCGAACGTGTTCCCCAGCGGTTCAGGGCCGATAGGCTTGATGAGCCAATGATCGTCCAACGTGTCGGTCTGCGTGAGGTCCATCGCGCCGAACCGCCGCGCGTCGTTAAATGTCACGCGGGCCCCGTTTGCCATGTGAAACACCACATGGTCGTGCTTTGCAGCTGCGGGATGGTCGTGGTGAAATTGACCCAACGGATCACCAGACACGGTCATGCGCCCAGACATCCCAAGGTGGATAATTAAAGTTTCGCCGCGGTCCAGATCAGCGAGGACGTATTTGGAACGGCGACGCAGCGCGGTAACTTTTGCGCCCGTCAGACGCGCCGCCATGTTGTCAGGGAACGGCCAGCGCAAATCAGGGCGATTGACGTCAGCGCGCATGATCACGTGACCTTGCATCGACGGGATGAGCCCACGCCGCACGGTTTCGACTTCTGGTAGTTCGGGCATATGCCGCCACCCCTTGCGCTGATTTGGCTATTTGTATCTGAAGGTGGGACGCTATATCTGCCAACTAAACTGCGCAAGGTGCCACGATATGACGAACGATCGGACGACCCATTTCGGTTTTGAAACCGTGCCAGAAGGCGACAAAGCAGAGCTTGTGCGTGGCGTTTTTTCGAGTGTCGCCAGCAAATATGACGTGATGAACGACGCGATGAGCCTTGGCATCCACCGCATCTGGAAAGATGCGATGATGGATTGGCTGGCACCGCGCTCGGGGCAAAAGCTGTTGGATGTGGCGGGTGGAACGGGCGACGTGGCGTTCCGGTTCCTGAAACGTGCCAAAATTGGTCATGCGACGGTGCTGGACCTTACGGAACCGATGTTGATCGAAGGCCGCAAGCGGGCTGACGCGGCACAATTAGAGAGTTCGCTCGACTGGATTGTAGGCGACGCGATGGCGCTGCCGTTTGAGGATAACACGTTCGACGTTTACACAATCAGTTTTGGCATTCGCAACGTCACGCGCCCGCAAGACGCATTGCGTGAGGCGTACCGCGTGTTGAAACCCGGTGGGCGATTGATGGTGCTGGAATTTAGCCAGATTCCTAACGACATGCTGCAAAAGATGTATGATGTCTATTCGTTCAATGCGATTCCTGCGATGGGTAAATTGATTACAGGTGATCGGGACAGCTATCAATATCTGGTTGAATCTATTCGTAAATTTCCTGATCAGGACACGTTCCTAGGCATGATTGAGGACGCGGGTTTTGACAATTCGAAGTTTCGCAACCTAAGCCTCGGGATCGCGTGTCTGCATTCCGGTTGGAAGCTGTAGCATGCGCGGCCCGCACAATATTTGGCGGCTGATCCGCACCGGTGCGACGCTGGAACGCACAGGTGCGATGACGGTGATTTTGGACGCTGCCGAAGCCCCCAGGGTGACGCGGATAGCCCTGCGTGGCTTGGTTTGGCCATTTCAATGGCTTGGGTTGAAGGGCGATGTGACCCTGCCACCCCTAACACGGGCGCTGCACGCTTTGGGTCCCGCATACATTAAGTTTGGGCAGGTTTTATCGACACGACCAGACGTGGTTGGCGCAGAATTGGCGGTTCAATTGCGCGTCTTGCAGGACAAACTACCGCCCTTCCCGATCGAGGTCGCGAAAGCCGAGGTTGAGAAGGAATTAGGAGTTTCGATCGATTCGGTGTTCAGCGAATTTTCAGAACCCGTGGCGGCTGCATCAATCGCGCAGGTCCACAAAGCGCGTTTGATCGAGGATGGCGCATTTGTCGCCGTGAAGGTGCTGCGCCCCGGGATCGAAAAGGCATTTCAGAAAGACGTCGACGCGTTCTATCTGGCTGCATCTGTTTTCAATACATTCTCCCGATCGGCACGCCGATTGCGCCCCTTGGATGTGATTGAACATTTTGAAGGCGTTGTATCGAGCGAACTGGACCTTCGGCTTGAAAGCGCGTCCGCGTCTGAATTTGCGGACAATACTGAGCAGGACAAAGGGTTCATGCTGCCGCGCGTGCGTTGGAGCCTGTCGGCGCGCCGCGTTATGACACTGGATTGGGCCGAGGGGATCAACGCCGCGGACGTTGACGCAATTGCCGACGCTGGGCACGACCTTACGGAACTGTCGAGCCGCGTCATCCAGTTGTTTTTGAACCACGCGCTGCGCGACGGATTTTTCCACGCGGACATGCACCACGGCAATCTGAAAATCGCACCGAACGGCGATATTATTGCTTATGATTTTGGGATCATGGGGCATCTGGATGAATACACGCGGCGCGTTTATGCCGAGATCCTGTTTGGATTTATCCGGCGCGATTACACCCGCGTGGCTGAGGTGCATTTTGAGGCGGGGTATGTGCCCGCCGACCGCGATGTGAACGAATTTGCGCGCGCGCTGCGCGCCGTGGGCGAACCGATCTTTGGCATGAACGCAGAGCAAATTTCAATGGCGCGACTGTTGTCTTATTTGTTTGAGGTAACGGAACGATTCGGCATGGAAACACGAACCGAACTAATCCTGCTGCAACGCACGATGGTTGTGGTTGAAGGCGTCGCGCGGACGTTCGATCACCGCATGAATATCTGGGATGCAGCAAAACCAGTGGTCGAAGCCTACATCAAGAAAAGCATTGGGCCGCGCGCAATCGCGGATGATTTGGCCAAAACTGCCCGCGTTCTTGCGCGATTCGGGCCGCGCTTACCTGCCTTGGCAGAAGCCGCGTTGATTCGGCTTGGCGAAGAACCTGCGGCCCCACCACGCCGCAGTTATTGGCCCGCGTTTGCATGGGTGACGTTGGGGGCGAGTATTGCGACTGCGGCGGCCGTCGCAATATCGGTATTTGGTTGAAATCAGCCTTCGCGCAGGGCGCTGACTTCTGACGCGAGCACGGATACACCGCCTTTGAGTAGCAGAATAGATTGGCCATTTTCGGTTCGTATTTCTTGTACGCGCGCGTAAATGTCGGCGGTTTCAGTCAAAATGGGCACACCACTGGCAGAGCTTACGACCTGAAATTGGTAAAGGCCCGATGGGAACGGGGTTCCGTCAGCTTGCGTTCCAGCCCATTCAATTGGGTCGGCTGATTTAGGGATATCGTAACGCTGAACCTCGTTGTCATCGGAATCAAAGACTACCAATTCTACTTTATCAGCAGCCGCGGCAGGGTTTGGGGCGATGGTGATCGGACTGCCATCAAAATGACCAGGGGCCGTCGCACGGGCTTCTTTGCCGACCCAATCGGCCATCTGCGCCATGCCCGTCGTGTTCATTTGCACCATCAGCGCGGACAGCAGGTCGTTGGTCAGGACTGCCTGTTCGACGCCAGAAAAGGTCGCCAATTGCTGGGCGTATTCTGACGAATCTGTGGGGTTCAATGGGTCCTGATTTTCCATTTGCACTGTGAGCATCTTTAGAAATGTCTCAAAGTCGGAACTGATGACAGTTTTTGAGGTTTCTGTTTGCGGCGCAGATGAGGGTTGCGTGACGGGGGTGAGGGCTGGACTGATTTCCATGGGGATCTGCTCCGTTATAGTTTGAGGTCGAGGCCGCCAGAAAGGGCGACCCGCGTGCTGGTCATGGGGTGTTCGTCGATAGCTGAGTGTTCGAAAGTCGTACGCGATTGCGCCGTGCCATCACCCTGATCTCGATCTTGATCTTGATCGGCGTCATTGGATTGGTCGCCAAAGGTGAAGGTCGGGTTTTCGTAGCCCATTTCGCGCAACTCTCGCGTTAGAAGGTCGATGTTACGGCGCATGAGGTCCACGGTTTCGGGGCGTTCGGCAATGATCGCAACAGTCAGGCCGGTGTCACCACCCGTCAATGAAATGCGCACACGGCCAAGTTCTTCTGGGTTCAGGGCGATTTCGGTCGTGGCCCCAGATGTTTGAACAATCGCAGTGGCGATTTGGTGGGCGACTTGCGGGGCAAAGGTGCGTTGCAAAGCAGCGGTCGCGACCGTCGTCGTCACTGTTCCTTGTGAAACGGACAGAATGCCGTGGTCTGCGTCGAGCTGCTCATCGCTGATTAAGCCTAGGTCGGGTGGTGCCAACGTTGCCAAAATAGGTGCGGTTGGGACTGCAGCTGACATGGGCGGCATGGGTGACGTTCTCGGGGCCCGCAACGACGGTGCTGCCACGCTCCACAATGTGTCGCGAGTAGGTTGGGGGGGGGCTATTGTTTCTGGTAGGACGATGAGCGCCTTTTCAGCGATAGGCAACGTTGGGCGTTGCAGGTTCTGTGGCTGTGGCAAGATCACTTGAGCCGCGCCAGTTGCAGCAGGTGCTTGTGGCACGCGGGGTGACGGAGCGTATTTTGGTGCAAGGTCAGTCGTTTCTTCTGCAGCTCTGTTCACCTGCACCGGAACAGTTTGCGATCCGTGTGGTTCAGTTTGGGGCACAAGAGGTTGCGCGTTTTGGGGCGCCGTTTTGGACTGCAACACTGCATGAGGTGCCCCATTTTTTGGCGTAAGGTGTGGACGATACGTTTGTCCACGATCAAGAGGCAAGGCAGAGCGTGGCGCGGGGTCGGTCGCACTTGTCAGAACCGCCTGTGAAGGCGTGGATCGCTGGACATCAGGCGCGGGTTTAGGGGCCACACTATTTGCCACGGAGGGAACACCAGCCTGCGGCGTGCGGGGCGCGGCAACGTTCAGCACTGGTTCTGGCGCCACTGTTTTGAGGCGAGCATCCATTTTTGGCGAGGCATCCGAGTGGCGTATTTCTGACGTGGCAGCTGCCGTGGTTTGCGACTGGGGGACGTCATTTTTTGGCCGCAGCAGCGGGTCGGTCGCATTTATCTGAACCGCCTGTGAAGGCGTTGATCGCTGGACATCAGGCTGGACATCAGGCGCGGGTTTAGGGGCCGCATTATTTGGCACGGCGGGAACGCCAGCCTGCGGCGTGCGGGTCGCGGCAACGTTCAGCACTGGCTCAGACGCCACTGTTTTAGGGCGGGCATCCATTTTTGGCGGGGCATCTGAGCGACGTATCTCTGGCGTGGCAGCTGCCGTGGCTTGCGACTGGGGGACGTCATTTTTTGGCCGTTGCAGTGGGTCGGTCGCGTTTATCTGAACCGCCTGTGAAGGCGTGGATCGCTGGACATCAGGCTGGACATCAGGCGCGGGTTTAGGGGCCACACTATTTGCCACGGCGGGAACGCCAGCCTGCGGCGTGCGGGGCGCGGCAACGTTCAGCACTGGCTCTGACGCCACTGTTTTAAGGCGGGCATCCATTTTTGGCGAGGCATCCGAGTGGCGTATTTCTGACGTGGCAGCTGCCGTGGTTTGCGACTGTGGGACGTCATTTTTTGGCCGCAGCAGCGGGATGGGACTAAGAGCGCCTTCAGGCGAAGCCACTTTGGTCGTTTTCGCAGTATCTACATCTGGCAGCGCATCTGCGATCGAGACCTGAGCCGCGTCTTTTGCGGGATGCGCGTCGACCTGAGCGGACCAGAACTGCGCAAATTCACCAGCGCGTTCACTTTGGGCATCGATGGCCGGTTTCGCCGCGGGCCGCGACGACGGCTGCACCTTGGCAGTCAACAACGTGTCAATTTGAGTCACCGGTTTCTCCGATCAAGTGCGATTGGCCTGTCTTTACCGCGCAGATACTTACTCAATCTTTACCGCTGCCGCTTAAACATCAGAAAAATTGTCCGCATCGGAGTTTTCAGAATGGAAATACGCCCAACCCAGGCCGCAGTTGCACCCACCAGCGCGCGCGAAGATCAACTGATGGCGGTCGCGCAATCACTTGAGGCGGTGTTCTTGGCAGAAATGTTGAAGTCGGCGGGGGTCGGCGAAACGCCAGAAGACTTTGGCGGTGGCGCAGGCGAAGACCAGTTCGCATCGTTCCTGCGTGATGAACAAGCCAAGCAGATGACACAAGCGGGTGGCATCGGTCTGGCACAATCGATGTTTGATGCCATGATTGCGAAATCCCGATGACGAAACGCGCAATGGGCCAATTGACCCATCTTCTTGAGGTCGAGCGCGCCGCGCTCTTGAGGGGTGATTTTGAAACTGTCGGCGCGTTGATTCCTGAAAAGGAATCGCTTTCTACCCAGTTTGAAGACGCGGGTGCCGCAGATTTGCGATTGTTGGCAGCCGCGCTCGCCCACAACAGCACTTTATTCGCCGCCGCGCGGGAGGGCGTCGGGGCTGTCCTGGCAACCTTGAACCAGCAACGCGCGGCGCGCACAACGCTATCCAGCTACGATTCGTCCGGCAAGGCCACCCAAATTTCGCAACCGACGCGCGGGACAGAGCGACACTTTTAAAATTGTATTTAAAGGCCACAGAATTGCCATACGGTCGTTAAGGCCTCGTTAGGTTGCAGTTGGCATGGTGGCGTTGCACCCGAGTTTGGTGGCACTGATCCGAGCTGGATCAGACATCCGTCAGATGTAAAACGCACAGCAATAATGGGCCACAGAAACGGCTGCGACATAGCGCAGTTGTAGCGGAGTAAAATTCCGCCAGTTTGTGCCCTTCGTTTATTCGGAGGGCGGGAGATGTATTCTGTGGATATTTATAATCGTGTGCGCCGCGCTTGTTTGAAGGACGGTATGTCAGCCCGAGAAGCGGCTCGATATTTTAACAAGGACCGTAAGACGATCGCGAAGATGCTGCGTCATGCACTGCCACCTGGTTACCGCCGTTCAGAAGCGCCACGTCGCCCAACGCTTGATGATTATGTCGGTGTTATCGACAAGATCCTGCGCACAGATAAGGCCCTGATCAAAAAGCAGCGGCATACAGCGAAGCGTATTTTTGAACGCCTGCGCGACGAACATCGGTATGCTGGCAGCCTGACGACGGTGACTTATTACGTTCGGGAGCAAAAGCGGCGCACCAAAGAGGTGTTTGTGCCACTGTCGCATCGTCCGGGCCATGCACAGGTCGATTTTGGCGAGACCCTTGGCGTGATTGGCGGCGTAGAATGTAAGATCCACTTCTTCGTGATGAGCCTGCCGCATTCTGATGCTGTATTTGTGAAGGGGTATCCAGCTGAGACAACCGAGGCGTTTTGTGATGGCCATGTCTCGGCCTTTGCTTTCTTTGGCGGCATTCCGCAATCCATTCTCTACGACAATACCAAGATCGCCGTGGCTCGGATACTCGGGGACAGAACGCGCATCCGCACACGTCGGTTTACGGAGCTGCAGTCGCATTACTTGTTTGATGACAAGTTTGGCAGACCCGCGCGAGGGAACGATAAAGGCAACGTTGAGGGCATGGTTGGATACACCCGCCGCAACTTCATGGTTCCCGCACCTCGTTATGACAGCTTTGATGATCTGAACACACATTTGGAAGAGAAGTGTTTAGCACGTCAGGGCGATACGTTGCGGGGTCACACCCAAACTATAGGCGCACGCCTGATGTCGGATTTGGATGCTCTGATGGGATTGCCCATCGCAGAATATGAAGCCTGCGATCACGTCAGCACGCGGGCCACGTCAATCTCAATGGTGCGCTATCGCAGCAATGATTACTCGGTGCCAGTAGCCTATGCGCACCACGACGTTCACGTGCGTGGGTTTGTGCATGAGGTTATCATCGGCTGCGGCAACGAGATTATTGCGCGGCACAAACGATCCTACACATCAGCGGATATGATCTTTGACCCGTTGCACTTTTTGCCCCTGCTTGAACAAAAGGTGGGTGCCTTGGATCAGGCCGCGCCTTTGCAGGGTTGGAATTTGCCAGATGTATTTGCCACGCTGCACCGGCTGCTTGAAGCCAGAATGGGTAAGCCGGGCAAGCGGGAATATGTTCAGGTCCTTCGTCTGTTGGAGACGTTCGAAATGGATGTTGTGCAGGGTGCGATCCAGCATGCCATTGATCTGGGCGCGATTGGGTATGACGCTGTAAAACATCTTGTGCTGTGCAGAGTTGAGAAGCGGCCACCGCGATTGGATTTGGACTTCTATCCCTACTTGCCCAAGGCCAATGTCGGCACAACACGCCCGTCCAGTTACATGAGCCTGATGGGGAGGACGGCGGCATGACTGAAGCCCCTCAGATCCTTCTGCGGCATCATCTTAAACAACTGCGACTGCCAACGTTCCAAGGCGAGTATGCCAAACAGGCGCAGCTCTGTGCTGCAGAGAACAAAGACCACATCCACTACTTGGCGCGCTTGTGTGAGATGGAGTTGATCGACCGTGAACGGCGGATGATTGAACGTCGGATCAAAGCGGCGAAGTTCCCCAGCACCAAAAGCTTGGACAGCTTTGACTTCAAGATCATGCCCAGCTTGAACAAGCCGCTGACGATGGATCTGGCGCGTTGCGACTACGTGGATCGCAGGGAGAATATCATCGCCCTTGGCCCCTCAGGCACGGGCAAGACGCACATCGCTTTGGGACTTGGGTTGGCTGCGTGTCAGAGGGGACTGAAGGTTCGCTTCACAACGGCGGCAGCATTGGTCCATGACCTGATTGAAGCCCAAGATGAGCGGAGATTGCAGCGCCTTCAAAAACATCTGACAAGCCAGAACCTGTTGATCATTGACGAACTGGGCTTTGTGCCCCTCAGCAAATCGGGCGCGGAATTGCTCTTTGAAGTCATATCCCAATGCTACGAACGCGGGTCCATCATCATAACCTCGAACCTGCCCTTCGATGAATGGACCGAGGTCTTTGGCTCTGAGCGCCTGACAGGCGCGTTACTGGACCGTTTGACCCACCACGTCCACATTCTTGAGATGAACGGCGAAAGCTACAGGCTCAAACACAGCCGTAACAAACAAAAGTAAGCCCCATCCAGATCAGAACAATGGTGGCCCTAGGGCCAACATGCGCTTTGGCGCGCGTTAGCTATATGACAAGCACGCCCACCAAAGCGCCACACAAACATCACCCGAAATGGCCCCTTCTTACCCCGCGACAGAGGTCCCATTTTACTCTGCGATTGACAACTTGCCCACCATCACGATCAAGTTCACGTACTGGGACAATCTCAGCAATAACGTCAATGACGCGTTGTCGCTGATCATGAAGGCCAGAGGGATCAACGCCATTGTGGTGGGAATACGAAATATCCACGTTAAACTGTTCCACCTGCGCGAGGGCCGTGTTCAATTGACTCACCTGTCCGGCAATGGACGTGTCGGCCTGCGCCCTTTGTGTTTGAATGTCGCCTGAGGACGCATTGAGGCTGGCGGCAACATCACTCAACCGACCCCCAAGCGACGACAGCCGAATCGTGGAGGCTGGATCAGAAGCGGCGTCGATTAAAGCGGATTCAACAGCGACAATTCGGGCGGAAATTGAGCCACTATCCCCTGCCTGACCGACCGTGTCTTGAATGCGGTTCAGGGTGGAAACGAGCGAACCAAAACCACCCAAACTCGCACCCGCCAAACGGCGATCACCAAGGATACCACGATCAACATGGCGGTTAACTGAACCAATCTCCACACCAGCGCCACGCCCACCAACTACTGCCGAAGATAGATTCAGCGACCGTCGACCATAACCATCCGTCAGCGAGTTCGAGACGTTTGAGGACACAATTTCGGCCATCCGCGACGCGGCATTCATCCCCGATAGGGCGTTTGAAAGAGAGTTCGAAATACTCATGGCAGATTACCTCATGTCGTCAACGTTTGATGTTTGTGGTTTCCTGCAACATTTCATCAACAGTCTGAATGACTTTGGCGTTGGATGAATAGGCGCGCTGCGTCTTGATTAGGTTTGTCAGTTCAGCGGCCACATCAGTTGCCGATTCTTCGCGTGCGAAACTGACGATGTCCCCCGTTGGACCATCGCCTGCGTCCCACAAGAAGAATTGACCGCTTTCAGGTGTCACCGAGTAACTTTGATTATCTTCGGAGATCAGGCCATTCGGATTCGAAACATCAACCAAAGGAACCTGATACATTATGCGCGACACGCCATTATCAAAGAGGGCGCGGACAAAGCCATTTGCATCAACTTCAACGGAAGTCATAGTGCCAACGGGCGAGCCATTCTTGATGATAGAGACTGGCGCGAAGTTATCGCTGAGTTGGGTTAGACCACCCGGCTCACCGATATTGCCAATATCAATTTCGATTGTTCCGCTGTCCGTCGTCACTGACACTGTGCCATCAGCGGTATACGCGCCACCGGTCGTGTTGTTGACGCTAAGCAAACGGCCCCCAAGCCCTGCCAAATCGTCAAATTCAATGGTATATTCACCAATAATCGTTCCACTTGCACTATCTTCAACGAACATAGTCCACTCATTTGTCGCGCCAGTGGCCGGAACATTCGGTGCAAAGCTGACGGTCAGAGTCTCAGCGATACCGAGGTTATCAATGTATTCGACTAGCAACTCTTCGGTATCACCAGAGGCGCCTGCCTCAGTCGCTGTGGCGGGAAGGTTTACCGCCAGCTCAACATTGGTTGTCGGATCGCTGATGAACTGGTTTGTATCGATGCGGATCGGTTCAAGGCCGCCAATCGTGTCGCGCGGCAGGTTTGGCAGACTGCCATCAGCGTTTGACGGCCAGCCCAACAGTAACAGGCCATTGGTTGTCGTTAAATATCCTTCTGCGTCCGTTCTGAAGGATCCTGTTGTGGCCAACCGTAGTGAGAAATCACTTTCTGATCCAACAGAGACAGAAGATCGTTCCGTCACTGGCAACATTCCCCGCCCGCGCACCGCAAGGTCCGTCGCGTTGCTAGTGGCGACCAACGGACCCCTTTCATCGATCAGGCGTTGGGTGGTTACGCCGACGCCGCCAGCTGTATATTTGCCTTTGCCGCCATCAACGACCATCGAATGAAAGTCAGCAACCACACGTTTGTACCCGTAGGTAGACGAGTTTGCGATATTGTCAGAGATCGTCGCGAGGCGACTGGCATTGGATGCAAGTCCCGCCACGCTGGCATTAAAAGAAGATGATATTGTCATAAACTTGGCCTTTCTGTCACAAGGATCGACGAACTTGCGTCACGCCTACATGCTAGGCACTTAACAGGTCGCTAATAGATAAAATGCAGGACAATATTATCAGTTCTCAATACGGAGCAATATGATCTCGATCCTGTTGTTTCGCACCGAAAGGGCCTCAACGCGCGCAAGATCACGATCTGCGTTGCCAGTGATTCGCGCAATTCGCAAAGAGTCTAGTCCACCCGCTTCGAGCAATCGCCGCACCGTTTCTGCGCGACCAGTTGATATGTCCCAAACTGGTCGTTCTGCGATGACCAAAGGACGTGTTCGGGTGTGGCCTTCGATTGCGACAGGATTTGTCACCAGGTCAAAAGTACGTGCGAACATGGTCGTAAGTTCAATCAGAACTGGTGCGGGCTCTGTGCTTTCTGAGATGAACAATGGTGCATCATCCCGGGCAAAAACCTCAATGATCAGGCCCTCATCGGTGACACGTGTCACTACATGGCGCAGGGCTTCTTGCTGGACCAGGCTCTCTCCACCGATGCCAAGCAACAGCGCTTCGACCTCTTGCAAGGCGGCAACTTCGGCCGCGCTTTCTTGCGTTCCAACCAAATCACCATCAATCGGGACGCCACCGGATTGGCCAGTGCCATCCTGAACCAAAGCATCGTCAGACATCATGTTGGTTCCACCAAACATACCCTCCCCGCCACCTGACACCCTGCTCACGGTGATCGTTGGCGCAAAGTAGTCCGCGAGCCCCTTGCGTTGTTGTTCCGTCGTTGCGTTCAGCAGCCACATCATAAGAAAGAAGGCCATCATTGCGGTCACAAAGTCCGCATATGCGACTTTCCAAGCACCGCCATGGTGTCCACCACCAGCGATCACTTTCTTTCTTTTGATTATTATGACTGGCGCATTTGCTTTGTCACCCATCACCACTCCATTATTCTCACCCTCGTCTTTGTTAATAGGCAAGGCGTGAAGAGTGGCTTAACAGATTGAACTAGAGCTACTTTGGTTGCTTAAAATACAACTCATCTGGGCCGCAAAATTCAATTAAATCGTACCCATTTTTAGTCATGATGTCCCTGATTTCGGACGTGCCAGTATTATTTTCGATCGCCCAGGCTTTGACGTCGTGGTCCTTGAACGGGAACGCCTTGAGGCAGGCAATCTCACCGCCTTCAATATCGAGGGAAATGAAGTCTGGATCCGGAATTTTGGCGTATTCTATGATGCTCGACAAGGTCTTTGTCTGTATTTTTACGATATTCTCGCGGTGCCGCTTGTCGTCTCGCACCCGCTTTAGAAGTTTGTCGTCATAGGTGCCCGCAAGCCCACTCATCTGGGTGAAACCTTCACTGATTTCAATGAAATCCGCCTCACCTTCAGTCGGGGCGATCGCCACGCCAATGCAAGGGCATCTTCGCAAAGCAGCGGCCTTTACCAATTGGGCACGAACCGGTTCTACCAAGGCACCGGTCCAACCGCGGTTGGTTTCCAGAAAGAACGTATTCGACCCTGTTACACCGTCATATCCACCCACATCAAGAAATGTGCCTTCCCGCTTATGCTTCATGATTTGGTCAATAACGTAGTCCTGACCTGCCTGTGACGTGTAGGCATAAAGCGGTGACAGCATCTGGCGAACTTCGTGGAACTGTCGCACAAGCAGGCCGCGCGACCGAGAGCGATTGGTTTCTAACGCCTTTTGCAACTTTCCCGCTTCTTTACGCAGCAGGCGGAGGGCTTCGGCAACGTTTTCAGTCATGTTTCGACTCCATGGTCGGCGTAGGATTTTTCCTCAATGAGGGTCGATCCCAACAATAGGTTAATTTTGTTCTTCACATCCGCACGGCTGTCGTTGGTGATATACACGGCGCGTGCAAGGCGAATGAAGTTTTCGCCGAAGTCCTTGGCCTTTTCACAGTCGCGGATGTCATCTTCGATCACCCAAAGATCACCGTTGATCGCATAAAGTTCCGCCCACAGCGCGGTCAATTCGACGCTGGTCGGGATTTGTGAAGCGGCTGTTTTCGTCAACGCCGCCATTTCGATCTGAACATTCACGACCTTTGCAGGGTCGATCATCCGTTCCTCTTTCAGGCGTAGAATCGTGAGTTTATCAATCAACTCACCCGGTGCGGTCGGCACTAGAATATGTTCAGTCATGTACCGCCGCCTTTTCAATTAGTTCCACGCGTGCTGCATCAAATGCCGATGCCCAGTCTTGCGGTTTGTCCTGCCGGAACAGCCGCATCGTCGGATACCACGCGGTGGTGTCCCCTGTATGCTGATACACCCAAAACGCATCCCAATGCAGCATCACCCAGACGGGAATACCAAGCGATCCGGCTATATGTGCAGTCGCAGTGTCGGATGTGATTATCAAATCCATCTCACGCATCGTTGCCGCGCAATCGGCAAAATCACGGTCTGTGCTGGCTGTGTCAATAATCAACGCCGCACTACCGTCCTTATGGAAGGCATCCAAGAGTGGGCCCTTATACAGGGAAAACAGTTGCACGTTAGGAACGTTCGCCATCGGTAGAAATTCGCGATGCGTGAACGAGCGGAATGGGTCGCCCTTATAGGTTGCGGAACCCGCCCACACGACGCCGACTTTAAACATTTCGCGATGCTGGGCTGTCATCGTCTTTGCACGGGCGGCAGAATTGTCTGGAATCGTCAGTTTAGTCGGCTCAGGCACAACGCCATTTTCAGTCTGACCAAATACCAGTTTTGGCAGGTCCATCAGGCTTAACCAAAGGTCGACAGGATCCTCTTTTGCCGCGCCGGTTCCGATCCATTCGATCCCATCGACACCATCCAGAAGACGCAGCAGTGGTTTTTTGGCGACCAGCCTGATCTTCGCACCTAAGGCCGTGATCAAAGGGATAAAGCGCGACAGCATGATCATGTCGCCGAATCCCTGTTCCGGCAGGATCAGCAACGTTTTGCTGTCTACCGACATCCCGTCTTCCCATTTCGTGAACGGAACCTTCGGCGCACCCGATTCATAGGTCAACCAACGGGTATCGTAGTTTCGAAACGCCGGACCATAGTGTCCAGCCCCCAGCTGCGCAAACGCCAGTTGCAGTCGAATCTCCGGCTCTTCAGGGAATTTTTTGGCCATCGGCGTCAAGTATTTTATCGCCGCGCCGTAGTCGCCCATTCCACGAAAACATCGCCCGATCATCGCATGATGCATTAGGTGACTGGGATCAATCTTGAGAGACTTTTTGCGCAGTTTAATCGATCCTGTGTAGTCGCCGAGATCCGACAGGATGTTGGAATAGTTATTGATCACACCCTTATCATTCGGTGCTAGGGCATAGGCGCGCATTTGGGCAGTGCGGCCCATTTCGTGTCGACCCATCGCGCGATAAAGCGACCCGAGGTTCGTCCACACGCCAGCATCAGTTGGATAACGCTGCAAGTAGCGTTTATAGCCTTCAAGCGCGTCCGAGTGACGCCCTGCTCTATGGGCTTTTGCCGCGCTAACACGCAGAGCCGCCCGTTCAACGACAGCCACGGCTCAACCCTTGTTCCGATTGCGCGTTATCGGCTTGAGCAGTGTCTCGGGTCGGCGTTCTTCGGCGGCCTCAAACAACGAGAATGTTTGGTTCACGTAGTTCACTGCTCCCGAAATCATATTCATGTATTCATCGAGTTCCGGTGTGAGTTCTGTTTCTGTCACAACGATGCTTCGTTCAGGTGATTGGGTCTCGAACCCCGCGTAAAACAGCGGGTCACCGCGTTTGATCTTGATGGGTTTGTCGGGCTCATGCCACTCAAACGCCCACATCAGGGGGCGCGGCCAGACGTTGATCGGAAAGCGGCCACCAAAGATCGTGCCGGGCAGCGGGTCCTTGTTGTAATGCATGAACGGGCTGACTTGGCTCATATAGACCGGCTCGTCAGCGATAAAGACATAGGGCAGCGACAACTGGATTGTCGGAATGCCCTTGCTGCGCCATTCGACCTCTGAGGTGATGTGTAGTTTCTCCCCCAGTTTGCTTGCCCTGATGCTCGACTGCGTTCCAGCAAGATTTCGCAAAACTGGCTTGCCTTTGTCATCGCGGGTGAAACCAATGTGGATGTCAAACGGGCATTTCACCATGAAATACCGGCTCTCCATGTTGATGACAGCAGGGCAACGGGATGCCGATTTTGCGTGTTCACGGTTCATCTCAATGGACCGGACACGTTCGGGCGCATCATAAATGATCCCGCCCTTTTTTTCGTTCAGAAACCAACCCACTTGCACGGGGCCACCCCCGCTTGTCGTGTCTTTGGTGTTCTCGAATGCCACTGACAATCGCATGGCCATCTCCAATATTATACATTTTCATGGATAGAATCGTAATCTTCCATGCAAGTCAAAAGACTTGGAACGATTGGCAGGTCTGCGTGACATCAAAACAGCGCGGATCAGGTGAAATTGTGGCAGTTTGGTCTAGTCGGCGTTCAACGAGGCTTGTTTCATTCGGGCCAAACCCTGCGGCACAACCCCCATGCTGAGTGAAGGATGCTCGGCCCTTGCACTTTAGCGAGGCAAAGGCGAAACCTAGAGCTTCATATTCAAGGATACCGTCATGACTTTCAAACCGGCCAAATGGCCACGCAAGCTTCGGTCGCAAGAGTGGTTCGGCGGGACTAGCAAGGACGCGATCTATCACCGTGGCTGGATGAAGAATCAGGGCTACCCCGACGATTTGTTCGACGGGCGCCCCGTTATCGGCATCTGCAACACATGGTCCGATCTGACACCATGTAACGGGCATTTGCGAGAATTGGCCGACAAGGTAAAGAACGGCGTGTGGGAAGCGGGCGGATTCCCGGTTGAGTTCCCTGTTTTCAGCCCGTCTGAATCGGCGCTGCGCCCAACTGCGATGATGTTTCGTAACCTATGCGCGATGGACGTCGAAGAAGCCCTGCGTGGTAAGCCAATAGACGGCGTCGTGCTGATGGCGGGCTGCGATAAGACAACGCCCGCGCTGCTGATGGGCGCGGCGTCTGTCGATTTGCCAGCAATCGTTGTGTCTGGCGGGCCGATGTTGAATGGCTATTTCCGCGGCGAACGCGTCGGATCCGGTACACATATTCGTAAATTCAATGAGGCCGTCAAAGCTGGCGAAATGACGCAAGACGAGTTCGTCGAGGCAGAAGCGTCAATGTCGCGTAGCGCAGGGGGGTGCAACACGATGGGCACGGCCAGCACGATGGCGAGCATTGCCGAGGCGCTTGGCATGGCGCTATCAGGCAACGCTGCCATCCCTGCAGTAGACAGCCGTCGCCGCATGATGAGCCAGCTTACCGGACGGCGGATTGTTCAGATGGTCAAAGACGATTTGAAGCCATCCGATATCATGACGCAAGATGCGTTTGAGAATGCGATCCGGACCAATGGCGCAATTGGTGGTTCGACCAATGCGGTGGTCCATCTACAGGCGCTGGCGGGTCGATGCGAGGTGCCGCTGTCCTTGGAGGATTGGGATCGTTGCGGCAAGGATGTGCCAACAATCGTGAACTTGCTGCCATCAGGCAAATGGCTGATGGAGGAGTTCTTTTATGCGGGTGGCCTACCTGTCGTGATTAAGCGATTGGGTGAGATGGGGATGCTGCATAAGGATGCGCTGACAGTAAGTGGCGGATCTATTTGGGACGAAGTAAAAGACGTTCAGAACTGGAACGAAGATGTGATTGTTCCTACTGAAAAGGCACTTTGTAAATCTGGTGGCATAGCTGTGCTGCGCGGCAACTTGGCCCCGAACGGTGCTATCCTCAAACCGTCTGCTGCATCGCCTGATTTGATGGTGCATCGCGGTCGCGCGGTCGTGTTTGAAAATATTGATGACTACAAGGCGCGCGTCGATCTTGATGATCTGGATATCGATGAAACCTGCGTGATGGTGCTTAAGAATTGCGGACCAAAAGGGTATCCTGGAATGGCAGAGGTTGGGGACATGGCATTGCCTGCCAAACTTTTGAAGGCTGGCGTGCGCGATATGGTGCGCATTTCTGACGCACGGATGTCCGGCACAGCCTATGGCACGGTTGTGTTGCATGCAGCACCTGAGGCTGCTGCGGGTGGTCCTTTGGCGGTCGTTCAAAATGGCGATATGATCGAACTCGATGTCCCGTCACGTCGCTTGCATCTTGATATTTCTGACGATGAGTTGGCGTCACGTTTGGCGCAATGGACCCCGCCGGTTGCACGTCCTGCAAGCGGGTATGCACAGCTTTATCATGACAAAGTTAACCGCGCAGATCAGGGGGCGGATTTCGATTTCCTCGTCGGTCGTCGCGGCAATTACGTGCCACGAGAGTCCCATTGATGGCTGAAAAAATGAAAGTTGCACTGGTCGGAATTGGCAAGATTGCGGTCGACCAGCATGTCCCGTCCATCGCGACGTCCGGTGATTGGGAATTGGCCGCCACAGTGAGCCGATCTGGAACTGTGAACGGTGTGCCTGCGTTCACTGATATAGAGACTATGCTTATAGATAGACCCGAAATAGGGGTCGTAAGCCTGTGCCTGCCGCCTGTGCCACGGTTCGAGTATGCGGCGGCGTGTTTACGGGCTGGTCGGCATGTGATGCTCGAAAAACCCCCCGGAGCAACACTGGCAGAGGTTTATGCACTGGATGCATTGGCGCGAGACGCGGGCAAGACGTTGTTCGCCACGTGGCACAGCCGCATGGCTAAAGGTGTGCAAGTGGCCAAATCGGCTCTTGCAGGTAAGAAAGTCGAACGTGGCCACATTGATTGGAAAGAGAACGTCCGCCAATGGCACCCCGATCAGGACTGGGTGTTCGATCCGGGCGGCATGGGCGTGCTGGATCCAGGAATTAATGCGCTATCGATCCTTACAGAAGTTCTGCCCGCTCCGGTTCACCTAAGAAGCGCAGTGCTGCGGACACCCGCCAATCGTCAGACACCAATTTGCGCTGAAATGATGTTTTCGGGTGGGATCACCGCATCCTTTGATTGGCTTAAAAAGGGTACCCAAACTTGGGAACAGCGTTTTACTACGACGGATGGCACAAGTGTTCATCTTCTTGACGGCGGCAATCGTTGCATTGTGGATGGAACAGAACAGCCAGTGACGGAACTGGGGGAATACCCCGCACTTTATGCTCAAATGTCGCATTTGATAAGGACTGGAAAATCCGACGTGGACCTTTCACCGATGGTGCACGTGTCTGACATCATGACGCTTGCACGCCGCAAAGAAGCGCCAGCGTTTGAGTGGTAGTCGCGAGGATCGCACCGTCACGCAGATTGCGATGTTCTTCCTTTTGATTCGCACTAGTTTCCCCACCCTACGGACGTGCAACTCATAGGAACGACCCAAATGGCAGACCAAGCACTGGACTATGACCTTTTCATCATCGGTGGTGGCATCAATGGCTGCGGCGGGATCGTCAAGTTGCGGGGTATTTCCCTTCGGGGTATGCATTCGTATGACCAAGCCCAAGCAATCTGGCGCCTTCTTAGGCCATCGTTTTTCTCCTGAGATCATCGCATACGCCGTCTGGGCCTATCACCGATTTCCCATGAGTTTGCGCGATGTCGAGGACTTGCTGGCAGCACGCGGAATTATAGTCAGCTACGAGACCATCCGCGCTTGGGTAGCGAATTTCGGATCACAATATGCCAAGGTGATCCGCCGAGATCGACCCAAAGTGGCGGACAAATGGCACCTGGACGAGGATGTCCAGCACATCAATTTTGAAACTGAAACGTCGATGTGTCGGACTTTGTGGTCGTTCACACTGACCTGTGCCCCAATTTCCCTCCAGCTTTGCGCGGAGTCCTTGGTGCTAAATCTTTGACCTTAAGCGGCCATCTTGTCGATGATCCTTCTCTCTAAAAATTCCATTGGCGTCAGGTTCCCCAGAGCTGAATGTGGTCTGCGCCAGTTGTAGTCGTCCTGCCATTCTTCAAGCGTTTTGCGGGCGTCGCCCAATGTAGCAAACAGCGTTTCATTGAGGCATTCATCTCTTAGTTTACCGTTGAAGCTTTCGATGAACCCGTTCTGCTGGGGCTTGCCCCCTCTCATGGTTTGCAAGCAAACCACTGCCGGGCGGCGGGACGCGATATAATGCCAATCGATGCCCGTATTTTGAACCCATTTGAGGATCGCCATGCTGATATATTCTGGGCCGTAACACCTTCGGAATATCGCTAATTTAAGGCTATGACTGCCTGCGCAGCCCCAAATAACGCAGCAGGTGGTCATAGCCGTGCCTCAGGTCCCTACGGTGGTTTTGTACAAACCACACCGCAAAGGAGACCAACTATGACCGATATCATTATTACACAAACTGCGCCCGTTTTGGTGGCCATCGATATCTCGAAGGCCCGTGACGAAGGTCTCATTGCTATTTCGGGCAAGAAGCGCCGCCGTCGTTTGACTGTTCTGAACCAGCTAGACGACTTCAATCGTCTAATCACATCGCTTGCCTGCTACGGCCGCCCTGTCCGTGTAGCTTTTGAAGCAACGGGTAATTATCCCCGTGCCTTGGCTTATCATCTTGCCGCAGCAGGTTTTGAGTTGAAGTTGGTGTCATCTGTGGCCCTGGCCAGAACGCGAGAGGCCTTGCACAACAGTTGGGACAAAAACGACCCTAAGGATGCCCAGGTCATTCTTCACATGATGGAGATCGGGAACGAGCAGTTTTATCATGACCCCCTCGTGCGTGGCACTAACGACATCCAAGAGCTTTCCAAAACGCATGACATCGTATCCAAGTCGAAGACCGAGTTGTGGCACCGAGTTTTAACCCATTATCTGCCGCTGTATTTTCCCGAAGCTGATCGTTTCCATCGCAGTTCTCGCAGTGACTGGTTCTTTGCTTTCCTTGAACGTTATCCGTCACCACACTTGATCTCAGCCATGAGCAAGGAGGCATTCATCGCTGACGCTTGGGATGTGGTGGGCCGCAAGGTTGCAAAAGAGCGTTTACTTTCAGATATCTACGAGACTGCCAAAGTATCAGTCGGACTGCCGGTTGCCGCAGATTCCGACGCGATAAGCATGTTCCGCTTGGTTCTCGGGGAAGGCCGCAGTCTTATCGCGCAACGCAATCAAATTGAAGATCGCGCCGTCGCGCTTCTCAAGGACCTACCAGATTATAAGCTACTGACATCGATACCTGGAATCGGTCCCATCAATGCTTTGACAATTTTGGCAGAAGCTGGGGATGTACGGCGCTTTCGTCATCACCGGCAGTTTTCGAAGTTCTGTGGAATGGACCTTGCGACTATGCAATCAGGTACATTCAGAGGGCAAACCAAACTGTCAAAATATGGCAATGCTCGGCTTCGTCGAACGCTTTGGATGGCTGGACAGGTTGCTATTCTGCAGCGCACCAACAGCTTCCGCGACAAGTTCGAGCGCTACATCGCCAAAGACCGTCACAACACCCATTTGCGCCGAAAGGCGTACACCGCAATCGCAGCGAAGATGGCCCGAACCGTTCATGGGATCATCAAGCACGGCGAACCATATCGCCCCTTCTTTGAGGGGTGATCGACAGCAGTAGGACCTTTCTCTGTAAGGGCCGTGGAGGCAGACAACTGACCTCGTAGATAATGTTTAGGCCTTCTGCTCAACGACCCAAAGATCTCGTCTTAAGGACGGTGAGAGCCGCAAAAGCGTACTCTGTGTTTGTTATGGGAGAGACAGTTCGTTGACCAAAATGCCAAACTGAGCAATGCTTCTAACGTGTCGAGACGCCTCGATGCGACAATAACCTGACGCCAATTCAGCTAATCATTCCGCGCATAGGACGTTATCCGACACAATCGTCTTTGGCATGCCGCGCTCAGCGATTACGCGGTCCAGTTCTCGGGCAACGCGCTGACCAGACAATGATGTGTCCGCGACAAGTACCAGGTTCTCGCGGCTGAAGTCATCGACAACCGTCAGAATACGAAACCGGCGACCGTCAGTCAGCGCGTCAGACACAAAATCTAATGACCATCTCTGGTTAGGACCATCAGGCAGCACCATCGGCTTCCGCGTGCCCAAAGCGCGCTTTCTACCGCCCCCACGACGCACTTGGAGCTTCTCTTCAGTGTAAATGCGTCTCACCTTTTTGTGGTTCACCGCAAAGCCTTCGCGCGCGATCATCACATGAACACGACGGCAACCAAACCGTCGCCGCTCCCTCGAAACCCGCTTGATGGCATTACGCAACTCAGCGTCATCGCCACGGCGAGACGGATACCGCACCGTTGATCGATCAACTTGCAAGACATCGCACGCCCCCTCTCGGCAGATTGCTTTGCAATCGCCTGCCGGGCAATGGTCGCTGGCTAACCTGATGAGTTTCCATCAAGTGAACCACAGCTTTAAGCTTCCCAACGGGCGTCACCATTTTTTTGAATTGATGTCTCGCAACATTGCATTGTCCCTCGCCTGACAGGGTATTGCGCAGCAATGTCCCGAGAAGGGAGCATCTGTTCCGCTAGCAGCTTCTTTAGCTTCCCGTTCTCGTCTTCCAAGGCCCGCAACCGCTTCGCGTCAGACGGCTCCATGCCTCCATACTTCGATGTGTATTTATAGAACGTCGCTGAACTGATCCCGTGCCGCCGACATACATCAGCAGTCTTCTCCCCAGATTCCTGTTCTTTGATAATTGCTATGATCCGTTCGTCTGTAAATCGCGCCTTCATTTGTCCGTCCTTTTGTTGGGCGGACTCTACACAAATCTGGAGGAGTTTTAGGGGCGCAGGTCAGATGCTGGAGGGCAGGAACTCAAAACAGAGCAGAGAGGAACTCATTATACCTCAGAGATCACGCCTAATACCTTATTATACATAGACTCTACTTGGTATACGGTTCCTATCAGCGGCACCACTTAACTTAGTTCAGCTGTTAAAATAAACAGCTACTGAGTCTAGGATGATTTTTTACCCCCCTAATTGTCAACCCTAAGTCTGGTGGTGGGTTGTTGAGGCCTTACTATTGCTTCCAACGAAAGGCTCGCCAACTAGGCTGAGGTTTCTGTAAAGTAGTTAGCCACGAATAAAAGGCTAGCGCCTCGTTTTGATCTCCGTCCACGACGGGTTTGAAAGTGTGTTCCACTTCGTGCGCCGACAGTGTGCTTAGCACAGTCCGCACAAATGTCGCTCGACGATCTGTGTGCAGCCCAGTTTGAATTAACTGTGCCAATCACCATATTATTTCAAATTTTCGACCAATTGTTTGCCCGTCATATGCCAGCACTTTTCTAGATAGCAGGTCTATTCGACGTCCACTGACTTCGCGCACCCACTCATGGGAAGGGCATCTGCATTGTCTTTGGTTAAAAATTCACACCAAACCTCATCTGCTAGGTGTGCCAGCAAGTTCGCTTCCTCTACTGATAAGCTATAAATCCCAGCGTGTGCTTTATTGTCAACTTCGGGATGATATACTGCACGACCTTCACTTCCTGCAGCTTCAATGGCTGCCAATACAGTGTGCGTATCCACTACACAGAAACACGCCTTAGGGACGACGTTCACCCGCCAATCTGGGGTTCCCCATGTCGCAGAAGTCGCGAGTGTCGCAGCAGAGGTGTCGGTTTTTCAGTTTTATTCCGAGCCATCAGCTTGCCCCCACCAACTGCACCACCTGCCCAGCGCCGCCGGTCACATGGTCGGCCCAGCGTTTGGAAAGTGCCCGACGCTGCTCAAGATAGTCAGTTCTGCGATAGGCGCGCACCACGCCACCAACCGTGACGTGCGCCAGCATCGCTTCGGCCACTTCATGCGGGGCGTCGGTCGCTTCGGCCAGCCATGTGCGCAGGCTTGTGCGGAAGCCATGTGGGCGCGCTTCTAGTCCGCGACGTTCCATCATCCGCGAAAGGGTCATATCACTAATCACACCGCCCTTCGTATTCGGAAAAAGGAAGCCTTTGCGAGCGTGCGGGCGTGCCAGATCAATGATGCGCTGGGCTTCGCTCGAAAGCGGCGCGCGGAAATCTTCTGTTGCACCTTTGCGGCCCTTCATGGCTTCGGCTGGCACGGTCCACACGTCACCTTCGATATCGTCCAGTCGTAAATTGCGCAGGGGAGCAAAGCGCAGCCCGGTCAGTATCAGAAGCCGCAAAGCAAGATGGGTCAGCGTTGGCTTTTCGAGGCTGGCATAGAAGTCCTGCACATCAGCCCACGCCATAGCCGGAATTTTCTTAGGGATGTGCCGCGTTTTCCCCAGAAGCGCCTTTGCTTTGTCGGTCGCTTGCAGGTCCACATCTAAGCCCAGCGCCGCCGCGTGCTTCATTACGATTGAAAGCCGGTTCATCGCCTTGCGCGCAGTATCTGCCTTCGTGTGCCAGATAGGCGCAAGGGTGTCGCGAATATCGCGCTGGTCGAGGTCAGTCACCGGCACTCGGCCCAGTTTGGGTAGAACGTGAATGGTCAGGGGGGAAAGCCACCGGCCCGCTGTTCCATCCCCTTTCAATTCCGCGTTACGAGATTCAAAAGCATCGGCGGTCAATATTGCCAGTGTTATGTCTTCGCGACGTACCGCCCGTTCCTCGGCTTCGCGTTCCTTCACTGGATCACGGCCAGCCGATGCCACATTGCGCCAGCGTTCGGACAGTTTGCGGGCGTTCGCCAGCCCGAGCGCAGGATAGCCACCTAAACCCATTGCGCCCCGCCATCGTCGCGCTTCACCAGCCAAAGCCCGGCCCCGTCACAGTGTTTGCCCACGGGGGCAGATTTCACTTTCCAACTAATGGATCGAAACGACCGGCTTCTAGCCGGTCAGCTTCAGCGAATCTATGATTGATCTTCTCTCCTGAATTTTGAAACCATACTGCTAATGCGGGTTTCAAAATTCAGGAGAGAAGATCATGCGTTATTCCTCATCCGCGCACACGCGATTTTACCACAGATTTCACGTCGTGTGGGTCACAAAATGTCGTGTGGGTCACAAAATATAGATACAAGGTTTTGCAGGGTGAGATGCGAGAGCGGATACGCGAGATTATCATGCAAACATGGGCCGAAATGGGCGTCCATATCGCAAAAGGTGTGCTGGGACGCGATCATGTGCACATGTTCCTGTCGATCCCACCAAAACTGTCCCTGTCCAACGTTATGCAACGCATAAAGGGCCGCTCGTCGCGCCGCATCCAGATGGAATTCCCTGAGTTGCGTAAGCGCTACTGGGGCAGGCGGTTTTGGGCACGCGGATATTTCTCAACCACCTCTGGAAATGTGACTGACGACGTCATCACACAGTATCTGGAATTGCATTCCTCTAAATGAGGCTACCGGCGTCAGCCGGTAGTCCTTCACTTGGCGTAAGATATCAAACCCGAGCATAAGCGAATTGTCCGCACTGTGAGGTTTTGAAGAATTTCAGTTCTTGCGCGAACGGAATGCTTCCTAGAAATAGGCTGTTGAGACATCAGAACGCAGAGTAAACGGCAGTGTTTACTAAGCCGAGCGGACCGCCCCCCTGTTCTGGTTCACTTATAGCCGATTCTGTTGAAAAACACCGTGTTGCGCGTGCAGAAAGTCTGGCGTTGAACTGGGCGCAAGCGCCTTTCTTATCAGGCTTTGCACGCTTGCTGCGGTGCAGGAAAGATTTTGGCTAGTTTGCGGAGGTTTTGGGCGGTTGCGGCGAGGAGGAATTCGTCATTTGCGCCGCATGGTCCTCGTAATCGAAGCCGTCCTAGCCCCAGGATGCGTTTGAGGTGAGCGAAGAGCATCTCGACCTTCTGTCGTAGTCTCATTGAGATGACATATTGCTTGGTCTTAGCAATATTGCGGGCGACCTGGCGGGCGTCTTCGTGTTCTTCGCGGGTGATCTTGCGCACATCTGCATTCGGGCAACATTTAGGTTTTGAGGGACAGGCTTGGCACGACAACTTTAGCGCCTGATACTTGGCGACGCCCTTGCCGTCGGGGCCTCGGTTCGGGTCGGAATAGTTGCGGCGGAACTGCTTGAGCGCTTCGCCTTCTGGACAAACGTATTGATCGTTCTCTGTATCCAATGCGAAGTTGACCCGAGACCAAGTTCCATCTTTGCGACCCGACTGGTCGATGACAGGAATATGCGGAGCTATACCGTGTTCGACCAGCCAGCCAAGGTTCTTGGCAGAGCCGTATGCTGTATCGGCAATGAGACGTTCTGGTTGCAGCTCGAAGCGATCTTTAACCATACTCAACATCGTGCGTGATGCGCCAACTTCCGCGCTTAGAATAGAGCGGCTTGGTTCGACATCAACGATGACGCTGTAATCCGTGTCGATCAGGTAATTAGTCGAATATGCAAAGAAAGCAGGTCCTTTGCGAGCGGCAGTCCATTGACTGGATGGGTCAGAATGCGAGGTAAACTTCGGCTCAACCGTAGTCGCTGCACCAAATGCGGCATCATCCAGAACGTCGAGATACTCACGAACAGCACGCGGCGCATCTTCGGAATTTATCGTCGATGCGTCCCAATCATCTTTCGGCGTTGAATTCTGTTTATTGGCATCGGCTTCGATCAGGCTTGCGTCAGCAGCGAAGCGTTGGCCGCTCACCAAGCCATCCGCAATACAGCGCGCAACGGTCGTCTCAAACAGGTGGCGCAACAAATCACTGTCTCGAAAGCGCCCATGCACTGCCTGGCAGGCGATTGCATAGCAATCTGCCGAGAGGGCCTGTTCTTCGAAAATGTTGAATGATTAGGCACCGGATCGGAAAGATCGAGGCGGCAGAACCAGCGATAGGCCAGGTTGAGATGCACCTCTTCGCAAAGCCTGCGTTCGGATCGAATACCGAGGCAATAGCCCACCAATAACATGCGGATCAGGAGCTCAGGATCAATCGAGGGGCGGCCAGTGTGACTATAGAATTCTGCCAGATGTGGACGAATACTCGACAGATCCACGAACCGATCAATTCAACGTAACAGGTGGTCTTGCGGCACGTGATCATCAATCGAAAACTCGTAAAACAGTGCGCCCTGCGCTTCTTGCTTCGGTCCCAACATCGAAATTACCCCTTGCTGTTAGGAACAATTGAATCAGTGAGCAAGCTTCAAATCAACAAGAGTTTTTCAACAAAATTCGCCATGCGCCGCCATCAAGGCGTGGCGCGCGTAGGCAATATGCGCAGTTTCTTCGATGATTTCCGCCAGATACTATGCTGCCAGTAATGTTTTAGCGGCCGCAATTGTCCCGTGGTTGGACCAGCCGATCAATCAAGAGCCCACTTTGACAGGTGCCAAGGTTTCGCGCAGAACAGGCCGGGTTCCAAGCTGCACAGACTTCAATGGCGTGCCGTTCTTCAAATGATCTGCAAGGGCATGGCCAGCGCGACGACCCATTTCGCGATGTGGAACGTGGACAGTCGTCAGGGGCGGATAAGCTACTTGCGCCAGTTCAATGTCGTCAAAACCTATGATTGATACATCCTGTGGCACTGCGATCTTTAACTCTCTCGCACGGCGAAGCGCGCCGACGGCCAAGACGTCATTGCCGCAAAAAACAGCCGTTGGTCTTGGGGTTTTCAGCATCAGTTTGTCAAAGGCTGCCGCGCCCTCTTCGATGCCATAAGTGGTTTCAATGCAATGCAGATCGTCGGCATTCAACCCAGCCGCAATCATAGCGTCCCCGATGCCGTTTAGCCGCGCTGTCGCGCGGTCGTTTCGGGCCGTCGCTGCCGAGATAAACGCAAGCTCGGTATGACCAAATTCAATGACCTTTATCGCCATTTCCATCATCGCGACCCTGTTGTCAAAACCCACAGATGGCCGTGTGGATTCGGCGTCAAACACCCAAGTGATCAACACTGGGACACCTTGGGTTTCAAGGAAGCGGTAGATTTCAGGGTCTCTTTCATGGCCGATCAAAAGCAGTGCATCGGCGCCGCGTGCGACCAGTGATCTGATCTGTTCTTCCTCAATTTCAGGGCGATAGGATGTGCTGGCCACGAGCATCGTGAACCCGTGGAGTCGCAGTTCTTCCTGAAAGGCCTCAAGGCCACGCGCGAAAATTGCATTTTCCATTGTCGGGATGATCGCGCCGATTGTGTTTGTCCGGCGCGCCGCCATCGCTTTTGCGCCGAAGTTAGGTGAATAACCGAGCAGTTGGATGGCCGAAAGAACCTTATCACGGGTGAGCTTTGCGACTTGGTCTGGAAAGTTCAGGCAACGTGATACAGTCGCCGTCGACACGCCGGCGGCCACTGAAACGTCATGAAGTGTTGGGGCCGGTCGTTTCAGGTTCATTCTTATCCTTGGCGCGTGTTTTAGAAGTGTTCCGGATCGCGTCTATGTCTTATTCCAATCTAATTAGCCCGATTTGTAAAGGCTTGCATTACCCAAATGTAATGGCTTACATAGAGGAGAAGAACACTGAGAATCAATTGTACGCGGGTGATTGTACCCGCCCGCGATGCCCCGACCACCAGATATAAGGCGACCCACATATGGCACGGACCTATCTCAAGAAAGCAACGCTGACGGCCCAATCCGGCGCTTCAGATGTGCATGACATCGTGCAGGGTATCCTGACGGACATTGAGGCGGGCGGGGACGACACAGCCCGCGAATATGCGATTAAGTTCGACAAATATGACGGTAACATAATCCTGACGGACGAGGAAATCCAAGCGGCCTGTGATCGCGTGCCTGAGAAACTGAAACAGGATATCCAATTCGCCCATGACAACGTGCGTCGATTTGCCGAGGCACAAAAGGGCACTGTCAAAGACATCGAATATGAGATCACGCCCGGTTTGATCGCTGGACAGAAAGCGATCCCCGTAGATGCGGCCGGATGTTATGTACCCGGTGGTCGATATAGCCATATCGCGAGTGCGATCATGACTGTGACAACGGCAAAAGTCGCAGGTTGTAGCCACATCACCGCAACGTCGCCGCCGCGCGCCGGTCTGGGCGTGGCCCCTGCAATTATTTATGCGGCGCATATCTGCGGTGCTGACAAAATTATGGCGCTGGGCGGTGTGCAAGGTGTCGCCGCAATGACCTTCGGATTGTTCGGCCTGCCAAAGGCAAACATTCTTGTGGGCCCGGGGAACCAGTTCGTCGCCGAAGCCAAGCGCATCCTGTTCGGTCGCGTTGGTATCGACATGATTGCTGGTCCCACTGATAGCTTGGTTTTGGCCGACAAAAATGCTGATCCGCATATCGTTGCGACAGACTTGGTGAGCCAAGCGGAACACGGATATAATTCACCCGTTTGGTTGGTAACAGACAGCACAGAATTGGCGAAAGACGTCATGGCCCGCGTCCCCGCATTGATTGACGATCTACCGGAACTAAACCGCGAAAACGCATTCGCCGCATGGCGTGATTATGCCGAAGTCATTGTGTGTGAAGACCGCGAAGACATGGCCGCCTGTTCGGATGAATATGCACCTGAGCATTTGACTGTTCAGGCCGAAGACCTTGATTGGTGGTTGAGTCGGCTATCGTGTTACGGGTCTTTGTTCTTGGGTGAAGAAACGACCGTGTCCTATGGTGACAAGGCGTCAGGCACGAACCACGTGCTGCCAACGTCCGGCGCAGCAGGTTACACGGGTGGTTTGTCCGTCCACAAATACATGAAGATCGTCACATGGCAGCGATCAACCCGTGAAGGGTCAAAGCGGGTTGCAGAAGCGACAGCGCGGATATCGCGGCTGGAAGGAATGGAAGGCCACGCGCGCGCAGCTGACGTTCGCCTTGCCAAGTATTTCCCAAATGAAACCTTTGATCTGACCGCAGATGGTTAATCCAGACGCACTTTTTGATCTCTGCGGTAAAGTCGCTTGCGTCACTGGCGCAAGTTCGGGTCTGGGGCGTCGTGCCGCGCTCATGCTGGCGGAAGCCGGGGCAAAGGTCGTGTGCGTGGCCCGCCGTGCCGATGCATTGGACAGCCTTTGCAACGAAATCGGGGTGGTCGCCGCCGCAGTAGTCGCTGACATCGCGGACCGAAACACCACAGAAAGTCTGGTATCAAAAATTTCCGCGCCTTTTGGTGCGCCCGATATCATCGTGCACGCCGCAGGTATCAACACGCGCGAACAGGCTGATGATGTGACGCCGCAAGGATGGGACCAGACGCTGGCGCTCAACCTCACTGCTCCGTTTTTCCTGAGCCAAGCTATGGTGCCTGCCATGAAGGCGAAGGGCTGGGGGCGGATCGTGAATTTTGCGTCACTGCAAAGCAGCCGCGCCTTTTCGGGTGGCATCGCCTATGGCGCATCCAAGGCGGGCATCGCCCAGCTGACCCGTGCGATGGCTGAAGCGTGGTCGAAGGACGGAATCACAGTAAACGCCATTGGGCCAGGATTCTTCCCGACGGAACTGACGGGCCCTGTGTTTGCCGACCCTGAGCGCGCAGCGCATAACGCGGCGCAAACCTGTATCGGGCGCAACGGCACGCTCGAAGATATTGACGGTCCGCTGTTATTCCTGTGCTCAGACGCATCCGCATATGTTACAGGCCAAGTTCTGATGGTTGACGGAGGCTACACAGCAAAATGAAAGCACTGGTTTATGACGCCGTTGAAAAAATGGTTTACCGCGACATGCCCAATCCTGTGGCGGGGGCAGGCCAAAGCCTGATCCGGATTGAAGCGTCGGGAATCTGCGGATCCGATATGCATGCCTTTCTTGGCCATGATGAACGCCGTCCCGCACCGCTGATCCTTGGCCATGAAGCGGCTGGCACGGTTGTCGGTGGGCCAAATAATGGTGCGCGGGTTACGATCAATCCGTTGGTGTCGTGCGGGTCGTGTCGTGCCTGCAAATCAGGGCGCGATAACCTGTGTCCTGAGCGGCTGATTATTTCTATGCCACCGCGTGAAGGCGCATTTGCTGAGATGGTCGTGATGCGAGATGAGAATCTTGTGCGTGTGCCTGATGATGTGCCTTTGCGCAAAGCGGCGTTGGCTGAACCGCTGGCCTGTGGTTGGCATGCAGTCCGGCTCGGGTCGGCAATTTTAGACATGCCATTGGCGCAAGCTAAGTGCCACGTTATCGGTGGTGGTGCGATTGGTGTTGGTGCAGCACTTGCGCTGCGTGCGTTTGGCGCAACGCAGATCACTGTCGCAGAACCGAACGCCGTGCGACGCGCGACGTTGGATGGGATTGATGGATTTGACGCTGTGGCACCCGGTGACGTGGCGCAGGCTGATCTGGTCATTGACGGCGTCGGCTACGCTGCAACCCGTGCAGATGCGACTGCGATTGCCCAACCAGGAGGCGTTATTATGCACATTGGTTTGGGCGAGAGCGAGGGTGGCCTTGATATCCGCCGCATGACATTGCAGGAAATCGCATTTGTCGGCACATATACCTATACCGCACAAGATTTCCGAGACACGGCTGCCGCGATTTTTGACGGCCGACTTGGCGCGCTGGACTGGACAGAACAACGACCCCTTATTGACGGACAGCAGGCGTTTTCCGACATCCGTGCAGGCAATGTTGCCGCACCTAAAATTATTCTTGAACCTAACCCATGACCCAATCCGAAGGAGTGAACCTTGAGCATCGATAAGAAAATTGTGGACGATCTGGTGGCAAACGACGTGTCGTTCATCACCACTGTCCCGTGCAAACAACTGGCAGGTGTGATCGAAGAAGTCGAAGCGCGCGAGGAAATTTTCCACATCCCGTCCAATAACGAAAACGAGGGCATGGGGCTGTGCGCTGGTGCATGGATGGGCGGTAAACGCCCGATGATCATCATGCAAAACACCGCCATCGGTGTGACGATCAACACGCTAGCGACGCTGACGCAGTTTTACCGCATGCCATTGCCAATGTTGATTTCGTATCGCGGTGAGCTGCGCGAACCGGTGGCGTGTCAGGTTGAAATGGCCGTGCACACCAAGGCGTTGCTGGACCAGTTGCACATCCCGACCTATCATTTTCATCGCGAATCTGATGCGGATGAGCTCGACGCGATCCTGAAATACACATTCATGAGCAACAAACCTGTGGCGATCCTGACGGATGCGTCTTTCTGGGGAGGCTACGGCGACCAATGATCAGATCTGAAATCCTGCGCGACATCGCGCCAATCCTTCGTGACCAACTGGTCGTCTGTAATATCGGTTTACCGAGCCAAGAGCTGCATATGATCGATGATCAACCCAGCAACTTCTATATGCTTGGAACGATGGGGCTGGCCTCGTCTATTGGGCTTGGACTTGCCCTAGCCCAAGATAAAACTGTCATTTCGATTGATGGTGATGGGTCCGTTCTGACGAACCTTGGTACGTTGCCAACAATCGCCAACAATGTGACTGATAACTATATCCTGATGATCATCGACAATGGGTCCTATGGATCAACTGGTGATCAGCCGACCTATGCCGGTATGAAAACCAAGCTTGAAAAAGTGGCTGAGGCCTGCGGTTGCGAGAATGTCGTTGTTTGCAAGGATGTCGATACCGGCGAAGTTCTGCAAGCCGCGCTCGACAGCAAAAAAATGACCGTGATCGTTGTGAAATGCGACAGTGGCAACATCAAACTGCCTGTCATCACGATGGACCCTGTTGTGATCCGTGATCGGTTCATGAAAGCGGTTGCCAGCTAAATGGCGACCGGTATTCATTCCAGCGCAGACGCGCGGCGCATTGCGCGTCGCCGTCTGCCTTGGATGGTATTTGACTACATAGACGGCGCCGCTGGCCGCGAAATTGGGGCCGTGCATAATCGTGCGGCCATTGATGATTTAAAACTGCGCCCGCGCATTTTGCGCGATGTTAGTGACAGATCACTGGCGGTCCCGCTGTTTGGGCGATCGGCGAACGTGCCGTTCGGAATTAGCCCGATGGGCATGTGCAACCTGTCCGCCCCTGGCGCCGACATGATGTTGGCCCGTCTTGCTGCACGCGAACATGTGCCGCTAGGGGTGTCGACAGTGGCGTCCACTGCGATGGAACCACTGATTGAGGCCGCTGAGGGCAACGCGTGGTTCCAATTATATTTTACCGGCGACGGGGACGGCACATTCAAACTTGTCGAACGCGCCAAGGCTGCCGGTTATGAAACGATCATTCTGACAGTCGATGTCCCCGAAGTGGGCCGCCGACCCCGCGAATTACGCCACGGTTTCACGATGCCATTCAAAATTGGTCCTCGTCAGTTTATCGACTTTGCGCTTCACCCCCGCTGGTCGCTGACGGCGCTGGCCAAAGGTAAACCGCAAATGGCGAATTTCGACATGGATGGCTATGAGTTTGATCGCACCGAAAGCCGTGCCAAAGCAAACTGGGACACGTTGGCGCAGCTTCGCGACATGTGGCCGGGCAAATTGGTGGTCAAGGGTGTGTTGGACGCGCAAGATGCTTTGATGTTACGCGATGCGGGCGTTGACGCCATTCAGGTGTCCAGCCACGGGTCCCGCCAGCTTGACAGTGCACCACCGCCGATCTTGGCGTTGGCCGATATACGCAACGCCGTTGGCCCGGATTTCCCGTTGTTCTATGATACGGGTCTGCGCGGCGGTGAAGACGTGGTAAAAGCGTTTGAGCAAGGCGCGAATTTCACCTTTTTGGGGCGTGTCCTGCAATTTGCGATTGCCGCTGCAGGGGAAGAAGGTCTCGCCGACCTGTGGGATGTGTTGAAGAACGAGACGAGCATTACCCTTGCCCAGATTGGCAGGACGTCAATGTTGGATCATTCGGATAATTAAGTGTCGCGGCGGCATCAAAGGGGTGCTCGCGGTTTGGTGAGTAAACTGTAGGAAACTGATAATTCGCTCGAAACGCCCCATGTCTTAAGCTATCGCAGGCAAAAGGGGTATTTCACCATGACCAAATACGACAAGAACCCAGATGTTATCGCGTCTCTCACTCCGGAGCAGTTTCATGTGACGCAAGAGAGCGGCACAGAACGCCCGTGGACTGGAGCATATCTGGACAACAAAGAGGTCGGCATTTATGTCGATATCGTGTCAGGAGAGCCGTTGTTCGCGTCATCCGACAAGTTCGAATCTGGCTGCGGTTGGCCAAGTTTTACCAAGCCGATCGAACCTGCGCACGTCAATGAATTAACCGACAACACGCTTGGTATGATCCGCACCGAAGTTCGTTCGACCCACGGTGACAGCCACCTTGGGCATGTATTTCCTGATGGTCCGCAAGACCAAGGCGGTCTGCGCTACTGTATCAATGGCGCGTCGCTGCGATTTATTGCGAAAGCCGATATGGACGCCGAAGGATACGGCGAATTTAGTAACCAAGTGGAGGACGCGTAAATGTCAAATAATGAGCGCGCAGTTCTTGCCGGTGGATGTTTTTGGGGCATGGAAGACCTGATCCGAAAGTTGCCCGGCGTTGTGTCAACGCGGGTGGGCTATACGGGCGGCGACGTTGCCAATGCGACGTATCGCAACCACGGGACCCATGCCGAAGGGATTGAGATTACTTTTGATCCAACGCAAACGACCTATCGTCGGCTGTTGGAATTTTTCTTTCAGATCCACGATCCCACGACCGTAAACCAGCAAGGCAATGATCGCGGAATGGCATATCGGTCGGCCATTTATTTCGCGGACGAGGCGCAAAAAGCTGTCGCCGAAGATACGATCAAAGACGTCGATGCATCTGGTCTTTGGCCGGGCTCAGTCATCACTGATCTCGACCCTGTGAGTGAGTTTTGGGAGGCTGAGCCCGAGCATCAGGATTATCTTGAGCGTGTTCCACACGGTTACACCTGCCACTTTATCCGTCCCGATTGGGTGTTGCCCCGCCGCGAAGCGGCAGAATAGTCATAGCGCGAAGCGGCTGAATATAGTAGTCGGGCGAAGCGGCAGAATACCTAGGTTGTGATGCGTGGTCGCCCGCGGGCGGTTATGCGTAACGTCGCCTCTATAAACATCGTTTGGGCCTCGACCTGTGCCTCCCGCAGGTCGAGGTTTTCTGTTATTCGGACTTCTTCTACGCCTGATGCTATTGCCCGTTCGGACGCCTGTTTCGTCAGGGCCAAACGTAAAGCTGTAAGTGCGGAGTCTTTGTCAGAAAACTGCGATGGGCCGTCTGGCAGGTGGACGCGAAATGCACCCGCGCCACCGCTGGTGACGGTGCCTTCAGCATGGATCGCAACCTGACCAACAACTGCGCCAATGGCATTTGCGACGCCACCATTATCTGGCAGGATCGTGGAACAGCCCAAAAGTGTACCAACCGCGCCGTAATAGGTTTGCGCAGAGGCGCCAAGACCAATCACTGGCATTGCCAAGCCAGCATCTAGGCGAACGATATTTCCGTGGCCACCTAGTCCTGCCGCCAATAACGGATGGCGGGCCAATTGTGTTGGATCATCCCAGCCTTCTTCTGACAAAGCAGTCTCTAATAAGGCCCACACTGTCTGTTGGGTGAGCCTGTCGATAATGGCGCGGGCGAGGTTTTCTGCGCCAGAACTGAGCCTTGCTCCGCTTCCGATCCGTCGCCTTGCAAAAAGCGTAAGCGCTTTGGTCGCCGCACTGGTGTTCCAGTCTGTCATGTGACCCAAGGTGTGGCTCGCATCGGATGGCGTGACACCCGAAATCATTACCAACCCTTGTTGCACCAATCGTCCCAACGCTGGCCCTTCGATCCGGTTTTGTACGGCGTCCACCCAACGCACTGGGCCATTTTGTAGACGCGACGCGACTGCCGTCTCGCGCGCATCCAGACCTGCAGGAAATTTATTCCACTGCGCAATCACGAACTGCGCGGCTTCCTGAGGGGGCGTTTCAAGTGTCAAAGCGCGATCCAAAGCAGTGTGCACAATTTCTGGGTAATCACGCGCAAACAGCGATACTGGCATCACCCGACGTGGCCCGAGGCAAAGCCCACCTTCCAACCCTTCTGTGATAGACACTTCACTGTCGCCGCCCAGTCCGAACGTCCGCATTGCGACTGCCTCGACCATCGTGCGGTATTTTCCGACCTTTGCGCCCTGCGGATCAATCTTTGGGACTCCGTCCTTGAGCACACAGATATCCGTCGTCGTCCCACCGATGTCGCTGACAAGTGCGTCTTTCGCCCCCGTCAGCCATTGTGCACCAGCGATGCTGGCAGCGGGACCGCTGAGGATTGTCTCAATCGGTCGTTCTCGCGCAAGCTTCGCGGAAATAAGTGCGCCATCGCCTCGCACGACCATCAAGCGCGCGTCGATACCAAGTGCTTCAATGTGCGCCTCAGTCGCCGAGATCAAGCGATCAATCAAGCCGATGAGGCGGGCGTTCAAAACAGCTGTAAGCGCCCGTTTTGGTCCTCCTAACGCCTGACTAAGTTCGTGGGAACAGGTCACGGGCACACCAAGAACGTCACGAACAATATCGCGGACTGTAATTTCATGCGAGGGGTTACGCGTCGCGAAACGACTGGCGATTGCGACGCCTGAAACATTGACAGTTAAAGACTCTAACGCGCAGCGAATGGCATCTGTATTCAGTTGTGTGACAACTGTCCCTGCGTGGCTATGTCCGCCTTGCGCAAAGATCACCGGGTCGCCGTTTAACGCGTCTGACAGATTGGCTTTTTTCAATTCGCCTTCGTCGAACCCGATAAACACCAAAGCGACCCGTCCGCCTTGTCCTTCGACCAATGCATTGGTCGCCAGCGTCGTCGAAAGCGACACCATCGTGACATCGGACGAGGCAATACCACTTTGCGTCATCACCGCATCAATTGCGGCCGCGATTCCGATCGACAGGTTCGGGCGTGTCGTCAGCGCCTTTGCCCGCGCTACGATCACGTCGGCTTCATCGTCGAGCAATATCGCGTCGGTGTACGTGCCGCCTGTGTCGATACCAAGTAAGTGCGCCATGGGAGTCCTCAAGTTACGTTGCCAGATTACTGCGGGATTAAGGGATCGCTGGTTCAAAGACGACATATATCGATCAGACTTGATCGCTTACCCCTTGGAAAGGCTCTCCAATTCGATAACCGCGCCACCCGCTGCCTGTGCATCTTCAATGTCATGGGTGACCATCAACACTGGCAAGGCGCGTTCCCTCGCCGTCTGGAAAACCAAATCCCTGACCTGTGCGCGCAGGTCAGCATCTAGACGGGAAAACGCTTCGTCGAGCAAAAGTGCGCAGGGATTTGACAGCAGCATACGAACCAATGCGACCCGCGCTTTCTGACCACCCGACAATGTGGCCGGATCGCGATCAGCAAAGCCAGTCAACCCGACGTCCCCAAGCGCATTTTCAATTTGCGCGCGCCGCGATGCCTTGCTGCCACCATGGGGTATCCCAAATGCCAAATTTGCCCCCACAGACATATGTGGAAAGAGCAGATCATCCTGAAAAAGAATGCCGATACGACGCGCATGTGGTGGCTTTGTTGTAACATCAACACCGTCCAGCAAGACCTGCCCCATACCCGTAAATGTGGGGGCGAGCATGCCAGTAATATAAGCAAGCAACGTCGATTTTCCCACGCCGGACGGCCCCATCACAGTCAGAACTTCACCAGCGGCAATCGCATGGTCTATCTCAATCAGTGGAATGCCTGCACGCAAAATACACAGGTTACGCAAGGTTAGACCCTTAATCATGTAATCCTCTTCGGTTGCGCCACAGAATAGTCGGGATAATCAGCGCCAGCGTAAAGGGCACGAGGGCAGCTAAGGTCTGCATCAAGCCATAAACGCCAATCGCGCGCCTGTCGCCCCCTGATGCCAACGCAACAGCTTCGGTGGTGAGGGTTGAAACCCGTCCACCGCCAATCAGTAATGTTGCAAGATATTGACCAACCGACACTGCAATGCCGACGGCTGTTGCCGTCAGTATCGGGCGCAGCAACATCGGCACCCGCACCCGCCAGAAGACTGTTCTAGGTCGCGCACCAAGGGCGCCTGCGACCGTGGTATACCGTACATCCCAAGATCGCCAAGGATCGCCAAGTGAGAGGAAGACATAGGGCAACACGAACACCAGATGGGCAAAAATAACTGGCAAGCGTCCCACGTCAGCGCCAAGATTGAGAAGAAGTGTCTGTAATCCGGGTAGGAACGCCGTTTGTGGAACAAGGAGTGGCAGGTACAATAGCCACAATCCGCGCCGCGTCAGGCCGCGCCCGCTTCTGTGTTCTGCCTCAAGGCAACCGAGCACCAATACCAGCGCAAGTAAGACGGCGATGCCCGCAACAAAGAAGGTTTCCCCTAAAGTGGCGATAGCGTCGGGACCGTGGCGGTCCCATGTGCGTAACGTAAAACTGTCTGGAAGAACGTTAGGGAAACTCCAGAACGCGGCAAAAGACCAGACAGCCAAACCCGCAAGACCAAACAGGATCGCGACAGCTGAAATTGACCCCAGTCCAAGCGAAAAGATTCGAATTGGTGCATCAAATTGCCCGCGCCTGCCTGACATGATCCAGCGATCACCAAGGCGTGCCACGATGCGTTCGCCACACCACCAGAACCCCAATGCACCAATCACGAGTGCCAGTTGTAGTAATGCCGCCGCCGCCCCGGTAAGACGCATGGACAGGTCTGGGTCGCTCATCCATTTTACGATCTGTACGGAAAGGGTCGGTGGCGTGCTTGGTCCAAGGATGACGGCCACGTCAACGATGCTCATGGAATAGGCGATCACGACATAAACAGGCAGTCGGATTTGTGTGTAGACGCGGGGGAATACTGTTTTGAGCCAGCCCGTCAGTCGACCGTAGCCGAGGGACTGCGCCACCAACAGCGATCTTCGCGGCTGGGCTTGGCCCATGGCAGCGATGGTCATCAACAACAAAAATGGCACTTCTTTGACGACCAATCCTGCAATCATCGCGAGGCCAAGCGGGTCTTGCACGATGAGCAGATCAGGAGGTCGGTCCCATCCCGTTAGTGCCGGAGACAGCAAACGTGCGACCCAACCTGACGGCGCGATGAGGAATGCGAGACCAAACGCTGCCGCTGCGTGAGGGACTGACAGAAGTGGCGACAACATCCGTTCCAACATCCGAAATGAACGCGTTCCAGACCAGCCCGCAGTGATGAACACGACAATGGCGAGTGACACACTCGTGGCGATTAAGCCCGTCATAACCGACAGGCGAACGGCCGCGCCGAGCCCTGCCCAACCGAATAAGCCCCGAAAAGGGTCGAGGGACGGACCCGTCAGACCAGCGGCTGGCAAATGTCCAAATGCGGGCAGCGCTGTCCCCCAAAGACCGGCGATCACAGGCCCCAGCATTGCAAGCAGTGTCAGTGCAGGGAGGAACCGAAGCATAGCCCTGCCTTTATCAACCCTGATCTATTGCCCTGTACCGTACCGTTCGGCCCAATCATCCGCGATACGTGTCGCCCAGCTGGGGTGCGGTTCCGCCTGAACAGAGCCTAATTCAGCAGGTGACAAGGTTGCGATGCCCAGTTCAAGCGCGTCAAAAGCTGCGCGTTCATCAGCAGACAATGCGTCCATGTCCAAAACTGTGCCATAGCCAAGGATATTGGGGTCCTGCGCACGGGCCTGTGCCTCGGGTGACATCAGGAAGTTCGCGACAACCATCGCCCCTGCAGCCGAGCCTGAATTGTAAGGGATCGCCACAAAAGACGCGTTGCCGATGGTGCCTTTGTCCAGCACGAAGGTGCGGACTGTATCGGGCAATTCAAAGTTTGAAATCGCAGTGGATGCAGCACCTGGGCTGAACGAAATCGACAGATCCAACTCACCGTCAGCGATTAGTGGGAACATCGCGGTCCCTGTTGCTGGATAAGCGCGGCCCATCCGCCATAGATGTGGGGTCAGTGCGTCAAGATAGGCCCAAAGCGGGCCGGTGACGACGTCGTAGTTTTCATCTGTGGCAGGGGATTGCAGCACCGAAGGATCATCAAGGATATCAACCAACGCTTGCTTCAGAAACGTCGTGCCAAGGAAATCTGGCGGCTGCGGATAGCTGAAACGACCAGGGTTAGCCTGTGCCCATTCCAACAACGCGTCCATAGAACCCAACGTTTCCGGCATCGTGGCCGTGTTGTGCACGAACACGACCTGCGCCATAGCCCAAGGCGATTCATATCCTTCTACCGGTACTGTGAAATCAGTCTGAACTGTCTTGCCGTCGACATCCACGACGGCCCAGTTTGGCAGTTGTTCCGCGTAGGGCCCAAACAACAGATCGGCGTCTTTCATCGCGGCAAAATTGGACCCGTTGATCCAGATTAAGTCGATGGCACCGTCATCGTCTTCGCCCGCCTGCTTCTCGCTCAACACTCGTGTCACGGCGTCAGCGGTATCCGTTAATTTCACATGTTCAAGCACGACGCCGTAGTCTTCCAACACACGATCCCCGACCCACGCGAGAAAGTCGTTCGTCGTGGTCGATCCGCCCCATGCGTTCCAGTAAACAGTTTGGCCGCTGGCCTGCGTCGTCACCGCGTCCCAGTCGGATGGGTCAGGATTGGCCAACGCAAAAGTGGGAGCGACAAGCGCTGCGATCAAAGTGAGGTGTTTCATCAGTCTTCCTTTGTGGTGAATACGCGCCGAGCGGCGACAATACGGAGGGTTGCAGTCGCAAAGCAAAGCGTCCCAAAAATCCAAGCGAGCATCGCAAACGATGCGGGGAACAGACACAAAAGAACGAAGAAGACGATGGTTTCGGTCCCCTCCAGCAATCCGTTTGAGAAGTAGAGCGACTTGATACCTTGGGCCGATGTTTCCATATCGCGCTTTTCCGCGAGGATGGCGTAGCCGAGGAAACTCGTGCCGTTGAAATAGAAGCTCATCAGCAGAAACGCACCTGCGATGGCATTGTTTGCAGAGTCCATCAAAACAAACGCAAATGGGATCGCGCCATAGAACAAAAAATCACAGGCGATATCGAGGTAGCCACCAAAATCAGTCGTCTTGGATGCACGTGCGACTGCGCCGTCTAGACCATCGGCAATGCGCGACGCCAGCAACGGGACCAGCGCAACCAGCGGCCAGCCAACTGCAATACAAAACGCGGCTAACAGGCCAAGCGCCAGACCCGCAAGGGTCACACCATCCGCTGTTACGCCACGACCGGCTAGATTTCGGCCGATCGCGTTCAGCGGCGGATCAATCAATTTGCGGGCAGCAGTATCCAGCATAGGACCTCTCAGTGTTTGAGAGCGGTTGTGGCCTAAGCATCCGTTCCGTGCAATCGCACTGACACGAAAGTTACCCACTTGTTCAGTTTGAAATGAAAAAGGGCCACGCATCTGCGAAGCCCCAGTTCTTGAACGTTGACTTTCTTAGGCGCAAACTGGCCTCTAATTAGAGTCAGCTTCTGCCTCTGCAGCGATCGCGCCAAATGTTGCGAGGTAAGCATAAATATCGATGGCGTCTTGCGCGTCGCGGACACGGTAAGCCATTTTGCCCCGCGCACGGTTGTTGTCGAGCGCGCCGCGCAGCCAGCCGGTTGGGTCTTGTACGTATCCAACAAAAGCTCCTTCGTCCCAAACTGTACCAGCTTCACCAAGTTCGACAATTGCATCGCTATAGCGGAAACCGTCAATGACGCCCAGTTGACGGCCCGCGAGACCATAAAGATTTGGACCCGTGCGTGCGTTGCGTCCAGCAAGCACCTCTCCGTCTGCATCGGCAACAACGTGGCAGGCCACACATTGACGGTCAAATTGTTGCTCACCAGCTTCGGCATCGCCTGTCGCTGCTTGGCCATCTGCGAAAGCAGGTGCGGCCAGAAGCGTGAACGCGGCGGCATAAATAAACTTGGACATAGGAATCTCCCTAGCGTCATTTTGAACACGGCGATCACCGTCTCATGCGTAGAATTAGTGTTTAAGACGTCTTCGTCCAGCAGAATATCCGCTAGATGCCCAATATGCGATAACATGCCGCGTGCAAGGTGTAGACCATTAGGTCATATTGCCCAAAATGCCGAAAGAGGTGCGAACGGTGACAATTCCAGCAGTCAATTTGCAGCAAGGAGGTTCCCAAATGACAATGATACCGGCGTGGGTGAACGGTTTGCTTACGCCAATGGAAAAACTTGAGGTTCACCAAAAGGGCATTCGCCACAAAGCGGTTTCGGTATTTGTGATGGATGGCACGTCTGTCTTGGTTCAGCGGCGGGCATTGTCGAAATATCATACTCCGGGGCTTTGGGCGAATACGTGTTGCACGCATCCTCACTGGGACGAAGACCCGAGCATTTGTGCGGCGCGTCGCCTTAAAGACGAGCTTGGGATTACTGGACTGCAGCCCATGTTTCGCGATCAGATTGAATATCGTGCCGATGTTGGGGATGGGATGATTGAACACGAAGTCGTGGATCTTTTTGTTGCGGCGGCAAAAATTGGGTCGCTGCATTTGGATTTAGACCCAAATGAGGTGGCAGAGACCCGTTGGGTCGATATTTACGACCTCGCGGCAGAGGTCGCGCAGGATCCCGATATCTTTACACCTTGGCTACAGATATATTTGGCTGACCATCTTGATCTCGTTCTCACTGACAGCGAAAAATTTCGGTCTGAATAGACACTAAACCGGGCCAATTATGATTATGCTGCATTGCTTCGTGCAACCATCCAGCCATCCAGATTTGCGATTTGATCGTCCGTCATGCGAAGACCAAGCTTATTGCGACGCCACACGACGTCTTCTCCGCGACGTGCATATTCATGATCCATCAACCATGTTACTTCTGCTTCGGTCAAAGACGCGCCAAAATCTTGGCCGAGATCGGCGGCGGATTTCGCGTTTGTGGTCACATTCTTCGCGTCGGTGCCATAGGCGCGCACAAGTCGCTTTGCCCAAGGATCATCAAGTAACGGATTGGCCTGTTTCAGATCAGCGATCAGAGTTGCGACACCGTCTACCGGAAAATCCCCACCTGGCAGCGGAACGCTTGCAGTCCAATCTGCGGATACATCTTCAAAAAAGGGACTAATCATGCCTAATGCGCTCTGCGCGAGGCGGCGATAGGTGGTGATCTTGCCGCCAAAGATATTCAGGATGGGCGCGCCACCATCGGTGTCGACCTTCAAAGTATAGTCCCGCGTCGCCGCAGTCGCGCTTTTGGCACCATCGTCGTATAGCGGACGTACACCCGAATAGCGCCAAACGACGTCATCAGCCGTGATGTCGCGCTTAAAATACTGATTTGCGAATGAGATGAGGTAATCGCGTTCTGCGTCGGTACAGACCGGTTTCACATTTGGATCATCTTGTTCCGCGTCTGTCGTCCCGATCAAGGTAAAATCAGTTTCGTAAGGAATCGCAAAGATGATTCTCCCGTCGGTCCCTTGAAAGAAATAGCTTTTATCGTGTTCAAATAGGCGCTTCGTCACGATGTGTGATCCACGCACCAATCGCACGCCCTCGGATGAGTTTAGCCGCACTTTGGTCTGGATAATGTCACCAACCCAAGGGCCTGCCGCGTTCACCAGCATCTTGGCGCAAATTGTAGTTTCTTCGCCGGTGTCTTGGTCCAATAATTGCACCACCCAGTGATCGTCATGGCGGATCGTCGAAATGACTTTGGTACGCTCCATAATCTTGGCACCGCGATTTTCCGCGTCTCGCGCGTTCAGCACAACGAGCCGTGAATCTTCGATCCAGCAGTCGGAATATTCATAGGCCTTTTCGAACCGATCCTCGATTCCTTCGCCTTCGAGCGCGGTGCGCAGATCGACGGTTGTGGTGCCGGGCAAAATTTTGCGTCCGCCGAGGGTGTCATACATGAACAGGCCAAGCCGGATCAGCCACGCAGGGCGACGGCCCTTCATCCATAGCATTGCGATATTCAGAATTTTGGACGTTGGCGTCGATCCTTCAAACCGCATGTCTTTGTGATAGGGCAGCACAAACCGCATCGGCCAGCTGATATGTGGCATGGCGCGCAACAGTGTTTCGCGTTCGATCAATGCCTCACGGACCAAACGAATTTCGAAATATTCAAGATAGCGAAGACCGCCATGAAACAGTTTTGTCGACGCACTGGATGTTGCTGACGCGAGATCATTCATCTCAGCCAGCCCAACCCGAAGACCGCGCCCCGACGCATCCCGCGCGATGCCGCAGCGGCATCGTCAAGTTTTCGGCGATCTTCACAACGATAGCCCGGACGCCGGATCTCAAGCAGCCTTCAGCACTCGCGTGATGTCGTCCCAGATCCAATGGGCGTCGGCTCTGGACTGACGGTAGCAAGCGGCTGAAAGCGTGTGGCGGCGGTGGCGGAAGACATTTTGGATTTGATCGTGGACGGAGAGAAATTGTTGCGCTTGGCGGGGTGATTTGAACCGACCCATGCATTTTTCTCGCCGCCGGGTCGGCCTGTGCGACCCTTCGGATCGATTGTTGAGTCTCTTATGGCTTCGGTGCTCGATGCCTAGAGCGAGGTCCTTTAGTGCGGCCCCGTAGCTTCGGAGTTTGTCCGTCACAACGACCCGTGGCGCGCCAAATGTTTTGAATAGCTTGCGGAAAAACCGATCCGCGGCCCGTTTATTTCGCCGAGACTGGACGAGGATGTCCAGCACATCGCCGTTGCTGTCGACAGCGCGCCATAGCCAATACTTCTTGCCGTTTGTCGGAAGGACAACTTCGTCCAGGTGCCATTTGTCCGCCACTTTGGGTCGATCTCGGCGGATCACCTTGGCATATTGTGATCCGAATTTCGCTACCCAAGCGCGGATGGTCTCGTGGCTGACTATAATCCCGCGTGCTGCCAGCAAGTCCTCGACATCGCGCAAACTCATGGGAAATCGGTGATAGGCCCAGACGGCGTATGCGATGATCTCAGGAGAAAAACGATGGCCTAAGAAGGCGCCAGATTGCTTGGGCTTGATCATACGAATGCATACCCCGAAGGGAAATACCCCGCAACTTGACGATCCCCGCGGGACGGCTTCGCCTACAGGCTCAGGCAACATGTGTCGACAGCCGAACGCTCGGCGCCGTCGATTGCCGCAAAACACGTAACCCCGCATGTGCTGCGACATAGCTGTGCGATGCACACGCTTCAAGCCACTGGCGATGTCCGTAAAGTCGCGCTCTGGCTCGGGCATGCCAGTATCCAGACGACAGAGATGTACCTGCGCGCGGACCCAACCGAGAAGCTCGCAATTCTGGATGCCCATCATGCGCTGCTGATCAAGCCCGGGCGATTCCGCGGACCCTCGGACAAGCTGATGCAGATATTGGCAGAGGCCACACAACGTTCCAGAGCGACCGGGCAAAACTAGCGCCCCGCTTCCGGCGGGGCGCTATTCCATCACATAGCCGAGCGCACGATAGCCCGCCCAGCGCTTGGCGGCCATTCTGGCAAGGACAGGCACGGCACTGTCGACATAGTCGAGCACTAGGACGTCTGTCTTTCCGTCATGCTGTCGGTGCAACCTGCCGACATATTGCGCCAGCGTGCCCTTCCAGGCGATCGGCATCGTTAGGAACAGGGTATCGAGCCGGGCGTCATCGAAGCCTTCGCCGATATAGCGCCCTGTCGCAAGGATCAGCCGTTCCTCATCATCATCAACACTCAGCGCCGCTTGCGCCGTCTTCCGATCCTTGGCGGACATGCCGCCACGCAGCACAACAATGTTCTTTGCAAACCCAGAAAATCTTTGTTGAAGATATTCGAGGTGATCCCTGCGCTCGGTCAGCACGATCGGGGATCGTTTGGCCTCAAGTGATTTCAGCACGTCATCGAAGATCAAATCGTTTCGAGCACGGTCCTCCGCCAAAGCGGAATATATCGCGGGCATGGACGGGCGTTCGGCCATGGCCAGGTCCTCTGGCAGTCGGAACCTCGTATGACGTTCACGAGCCCGATGGTGAATGCCGCTTACAGCGGCTTGCGATTTGGCACTTACCCGATGGCGCACCGGGCCACACTGCATGAAGATGATCGGATGATGCCCGTCTTTTCGAGCTACTGTCGCAGACAAACCTGCGACATAGCGCGCCTTTGATCTCCGAGCGACAAGTTCAAAACTCGCGGCGGACAGATGATGACATTCATCGACAACAAGGTGACCGTAATCGCCGACGATGTCGTCCACCTCGCCTTTGCAGACCAAACTCTGGATTAGTGCCACATCGATTACACCGGTGGGTTTGCGTTTTCGGGCACCGATAGTGCCGATCTGCTTCGGATCGATCTCCAAAAAGGACCCCAGACGCTCGACCCATTGGTTCAGCAATTCTCGGCGGTGGACCAGGACCAGCTCATTGCGGGCACGGTGCGCGATCAGAGCCGAGGCCACGACTGTCTTGCCGAATGCAGTCGTGGCGGCAAGCACGCCGTTATCGTGCCAGGCCAGTGCATCGAATGCAGGCGACTGCTGTTGGCGGAGTTCGCCACGGAAACGAACCGTCTCCGGCAAGGCGGTTCCGTCTTCACGCAGATCGTCCAGATCCACGCTCGCACCCTGGTCGGACAGGAGCCCGACCGCCTCATCAAAACAGCCGCGTGGCAGTGCAATATGCCGGGGATGCAGTTCGGCACAGGACACAATTCTCGACTTCCCGAATGTTGGCAGTCGCATCGCCTGCGCGCGATAGAATTCGGGGTTCTGGAACGCGGCCAGCCGCACCAGTTGGGCAATCATCGCAGAAGGAAGCTCCGACCGGTCGATATAGATCTGGTCGGCGATCGTCATCTTGATGGTCTGCGGCATGGGCGCATCGAGGCGACGCGGATTGCTGCGCCGCGATGGAGGCATTTTCCAGGGCTCGTCTGCATGTTCGTCATCCACTGGCATGCGGACGCCCAGCACCCGCCCGGAGATCTCCGCAGTTTCGACAAGGCTGGAAACAGCTGCTGCAGACATTCTCGGCAAGGAGGATAGATAGGCCCACTGGTCGTCGTATGGCCTGACCTGTGCCCCAATTTCCCTCCAGCTTTGCGCGGAGTCCTTGGTGCTAAATCTTTGACCTTAAGCGGTCATCTTGTCGATGATCCTTCTCTCTAAAAATTCCATTGGCGTCAGGTTCCCCAGAGCTGAATGTGGTCTGCGCCAGTTGTAGTCGTCCTGCCATTCTTCAAGCGTTTTGCGGGCGTCGCCCAATGTAGCAAACAGCGTTTCATTGAGGCATTCATCTCTTAGTTTACCGTTGAAGCTTTCGATGAACCCGTTCTGCTGGGGCTTGCCCCCTCTCATGGTTTGCAAGCAAACCACTGCCGGGCGGCGGGACGCGATATAATGCCAATCGATGCCCGTATTTTGAACCCATTTGAGGATCGCCATGCTGGTGAATTCGGTGCATAGGACGTTATCCGACACAATCGTCTTTGGCATGCCGCGCTCAGCGATTACGCGGTCCAGTTCTCGGGCAACGCGCTGACCAGACAATGATGTGTCCGCGACAAGCACCAGGTTCTCGCGGCTGAAGTCATCGACAACCGTCAGAATACGAAACCGGCGACCGTCAGTCAGCGCGTCAGACACAAAATCTAATGACCATCTCTGGTTAGGACCATCAGGCAGCACCATCGGCTTCCGCGTGCCCAAAGCGCGCTTTCTACCGCCCCCACGACGCACTTGGAGCTTCTCTTCAGTGTAAATGCGTCTCACCTTTTTGTGGTTCACCGCAAAGCCTTCGCGCGCGATCATCACATGAACACGACGGCAACCAAACCGTCGCCGCTCCCTCAAAACCCGCTTGATGGCATTACGCAACTCAGCGTCATCGCCACGGCGAGACGGATACCGCACCGTTGATCGATCAACTTGCAAGACATCGCACGCCCCCTCTCGGCAGATTGCTTTGCAATCGCCTGCCGGGCAATGGTCGCTGGCTAACCTGATGAGTTTCCATCAAGTGAACCACAGCTTTACGCTTCCCAACGGGCGTCACCATTTTTTTGAATTGATGTCTCGCAACATTGCATTGTCCCTGGCCTGACAGGGTATTGCGCAGCAATGTCCCGAGAAGGGAGCATCTGTTCCGCTAGCAGCTTCTTTAGCTTCCCGTTCTCGTCTTCCAAGGCCCGCAACCGCTTCGCGTCAGACGGCTCCATGCCTCCATACTTCGATGTGTATTTATAGAACGTCGCTGAACTGATCCCGTGCCGCCGACATACATCAGCGGTCTTCTCCCCAGATTCCTGTTCTTTGATAATTGCTATGATCCGTTCGTCTGTAAATCGTGCCTTCATTTGTCCGTCCTTTTGTTGGGCGGACTCTACACAAATCTGGAGGGGTTTTAGGGGCGCAGGTCAATCATCGCATACGCCGTCTGGGCCTATCACCGATTTCCCATGAGTTTGCGCGATGTCGAGGACTTGCTGGCAGCACGCGGGATTATAGTCAGCTACGAGACCATCCGCGCTTGGGTAGCGAAATTCGGATCACAATATGCCAAGGTGATCCGCCGAGATCGACCCAAAGTGGCGGACAAATGGCACCTGGACGAAGTTGTCCTTCCGATAAACGGCAAGAAGTATTGGCTATGGCGCGCTGTCGACAGCAACGGCGATGTGCTGGACATCCTCGTCCAGTCTCGGCGAAATAAACGGACCGCGGATCGGTTTTTCCGCAAGCTATTCAAAACATTTGGCGCGCCACGGGTCGTTGTGACGGACAAACTCCGAAGCTACGGGGCCGCACTAAAGGACCTCGCTCTAGGCATCGAGCACCGAAGCCATAAGAGACTCAACAATCGATCCGAAGGGTCGCACAGGCCGACCCGGCGGCGAGAAAAATGCATGGGTCGGTTCAAATCACCCCGCCAAGCGCAACAATTTCTCTCCGTCCACGATCAAATCCAAAATGTCTTCCGCCACCGCCGCCACACGCTTTCAGCCGCTTGCTACCGTCAGTCCAGAGCCGACGCCCATTGGATCTGGGACGACATCACGCGAGTGCTGAAGGCTGCTTGAGATCCGGCGTCCGGGCTATCGTTGCTAAGATCGCCGACAACTCGACGATGCCGAAAAGCCTACCTATTGTTACGCGCTTTTACATATGTTTACCAGGATTCTTTTACCAGTTACTTGTAAGTGGATTCTTTACCGAAGTGCTTGGTCAGCATGTAATAAACCACAGCGCGGTACTTGCTGCGCTCAGATTTTCCGTAGGTCTCGATCACCGAATTGATCGCATCCATCAATTGGGGACCATCCGCGAGGCCCAGTTTTTTCATCAGGTAATTGTTTTTCACCGTCTCCAGCTCGGACGCTTGCGACCCTTCCACGGTTGACGCATCGTCATTATAAATTGACGGGCCGCAGCCAATTGTAACTTTCGTCAAAAGGTCCATGTCCGGCGTCATGCCGCACTTGTTCTCAAGGTCATCCGCATACTTTGCGATCAGGTCATCACGCTTGCCCATGGTATTCTTCCACGTATAAAAATGGCCGTTTTTTGGCGCTGAGGCAGACGTTACTGGCAGAATTCATCAGCGCAAAGGGAAAATCTGATCTCACTTTCCGCGTCAACCTAGCGGCAGGCACCCCAACCCCGGGCTTGTAGATGAAAATGGTCGGCATGTAGGGTGTTGTAATTTGGGCCCAGCGTTGTGGCGAACCATGAACAGGCACTGTCCGGAAAAGCGCGCAAAAATCGGCCCTCATCGGTGCAGTCGTCCCAATTATAGATCAGCAGTGGAATGCGTAATCCAACGATTGCTGCCTCCACGAGTCGTTCCAATGGGACGGCTATTGTAACTGCCAGTCTGACGGAAAACCGTCGGTTGTGTGCCTGGGGTTTCACGCGCAGCAGGCTGGACTCCGTGCCATTCCCACATCGCCAGCCGTTGCGCATGACGTTTCAATGCGGTCGATCCAATTGTCGACAACGCAAAACGCGAGGCCGCATGTTCGGGGCCTCGCGTTCATCATCAGGGTCAGGATTATCTATCAAAAGTAGGGTGGGTGACCCCCCCCCCCAGCTTTGATCCCATCATCCTTAGTAACGGTAATGCTCAGGCTTGAACGGACCGTCGGGTGACACACCAATATAGGCCGCCTGTTCGGCATCAAGTTTGGACAGCTTCACACCAATGCGATCAAGATGCAGACGCGCAACTTTTTCGTCCAGATGCTTGGGCAGGATGTAAACGCCGGGCTGGTATTCGTCGCCCTTCGTCCACAATTCAATCTGCGCAAGAACCTGGTTGGTAAACGACGCCGACATCACAAATGACGGGTGGCCGGTCGCGTTGCCAAGGTTCAGAAGACGACCCTCGGACAACAGGATCAGGCGATGGCCATTTGGCATCTCGATCATGTCGACCTGTTCTTTGATGTTCGTCCACTTGTGGTTTTTCAGCGCTGCAACTTGAATTTCGTTGTCGAAGTGACCGATGTTACCAACAATCGCCATGTCTTTCATGCGGCGCATATGTTCGATGCGGATCACGTCCTTGTTGCCCGTTGTAGTGACGAAAATATCCGCCGTCTCAACCACATCATCCAGCGTCGTGACCTGAAAACCGTCCATCGCCGCCTGAAGCGCACAGATAGGATCGACTTCAGTTACGATCACACGCGCGCCAGCACCAGAAAGCGACGCAGCAGATCCCTTGCCCACATCACCGTATCCCATGACAACCGCGACCTTACCGGCCATCATCGTGTCAGTGGCGCGGCGGATACCGTCAACCAGCGATTCCTTACAGCCATACTTGTTGTCGAACTTCGATTTGGTGACAGAATCGTTCACGTTGATCGCAGGGAAAGGCAGCTCGCCCTTCTTATGAAGATCATAAAGGCGATGAACACCTGTCGTTGTTTCCTCAGACACACCCTGAATGTCGGCCTTCGTTTTGGCGAACCAACCGGGTGTCTCTGCGATGCGCTTCAGGATCTGCGCCTTGATCGCGACTTCTTCTTCAGACTGCGGAACCGACAGAAGATCTTCACCAGCTTCCATGCGCGCCCCATAAAGGATGTACAACGTCGCGTCGCCGCCATCGTCAAGGATCATGTTCGCGCCGTCTGGAAATGCGAACGATTTATCGAGGTAATCCCAATGCTCTTCCAGCGACTGCCCCTTGATCGCAAACACCGGCGTGCCGCCTTCGGCAATCGCTGCTGCCGCGTGGTCTTGTGTGGAAAAGATGTTGCACGATGCCCAGCGCACGTCCGCACCAAGTTCGACCAGCGTCTCAATCAGCACGGCTGTCTGAATCGTCATATGCAGCGATCCAACAATCCGCGCGCCTTTCAGCGGCTTGGTTGTGCCAAATTCGGTGCGACACGCCATCAGGCCTGGCATTTCGGTTTCAGCAATGACGAGTTCCTTGCGGCCAAATGCTGCAAGCGAAATGTCTTTTACAATGTAATCCTTGGCCACGGGCCTCTCTCCTCAAGAGTTATTTGATGTTCCTTTAACACCGCAATGTGGTCTCGACAATGCAGAGCGGCTCGCCATAGGGTCGCGGTTCTATTGTGGAGAGTACTTAATGAAACAACCCCGTGCGTGGCAGCGAATGCTGTCGGGTCGCAGACTAGACCTGCTGGACCCAACCCCGATGGATATTGAGATCGAAGATATCGCGCATGGGCTTGCCTTTGTCGCCCGTTGGAACGGGCAGACCATGGGCGATTTTGCCTATTCTGTCGCTGAACATTCGCTGCTGGTCGAAGATATTTTTACCCGAATGAACCCCAAGGCACCGATTAAATGGCGGCTCGCGGCGTTGCTGCACGACGCGCCGGAATATGTGATTGGTGATATGATCAGCCCCGTTAAGGCGGCTGTCGGACCGGGGTATGAAACACTTGATGATCGGTTGATGGCCGCGATCCATATTCGGTTCGGGCTACCCGCGCAGGTGCCCGTTGCAATCAAGAAGCAGATTAAGAAAGCTGACAAAATCAGCGCGTGGCTTGAAGCCGTTAAAATCGCCGGTTTTACAACAGCTGAAGCCGATAGATTTTTTGGTAAACCAGACTCTAACATCGCCAAAACTGCCGAAATTCGGCTGCGCGCACCGATTGAAGTGCGTCATGACTTTACCCGTCGCCACGGCGAACTTTTGGATCAGTTATGACACTTGGCAGCAGCACAGCCCACGAAGATGACTTTGATGGGTGGGTTTCACAGATTACTCTTACGGGATCACTTTAGCCGCACCGACGGCCAGTTGGCCGACATTATCCTCAAGCGTTTCACACTGTAATGCGCGGGCGATCCTCAGGGAAGAACCGCCCACGCTAATCCTACCATAGATCGCGGTAAGGATTGTGTGAAAATCTGGCCTGCATCCGATTGCGTTCATGGTTCGGCACGTAACGGTCCGCGTGTGATTTGAGGTGTTCAGGAATGCCACTGCCCCGTTTGGTAAGGGTCGCTGTGAACATCGCATCTGCAAGTATAGTAAGCATTTTGTCCTCCATTTGTTATGTTGATGATCTTTTAATAAAGGCTTCATACGATTTACCCTAGTCAGGAAGAATTTTTATATGTTAGCCTGACTTTCAAATGAACTGGCATGATATCCCTTCCCTTGCGGCCCTTCGTGCGTTTGAATCCGCAGCACGGCACAGCAGCTTTTCTGCTGCGGCGCGCGACCTTAATGTGACCCATGCCGCCATCGGCCAGCATGTTCGCGCGCTGGAAGATCATTTCAGCCAATCCCTCATGCAACGACTGGGTCGCGGCATGACCGTCACACCTGAAGGCCACAAACTTGCCAATAGTCTAAGCGACGCATTTGGCCTCATCGCCACTGCTTCAAATGACCTGCTCGATCAATCCAAAACCCGCGCAATCCGTGTGGCTCTCACGCCGTCGTTTGCCGCCAACTGGCTGATGCCTCACATCGGCAGCTTTTGGGACCAACATTCCGAAATTGAGGTTGAGCTGATCCCGTCCAAGTCCCTGATCGACATGCGCAGCGATAATATCGACGTTGCGATCCGCTACGGGCGCGGTGGCTGGGCTGGCGTGAAGGCGAACAGATTGATGGCCGCCGGTCACGTCGCCGTCGCCGCGCCATCCTACATCGCGGGGCGAGAAGTTAATTGTCTCGCCGATCTCAAAGGGTCGCGTTGGTTGCTGGATGGAATACGATCCGAAGAACGGTTCTGGCTGGCCGAGAACGGTATCGTCCTTGATGAAGAAATCGTGACCACGTTCGCGACAGGTCCATTGGCCCGCGCAGCGGCGCTGGCAGGTCTTGGGGTCGCAGTCATGCCAGCGCCAATCGCGGCGCCCAACATTGCCTCAGGGCGTTTCGTTAAATTATGCGCAGAACATAACAGCGGCATCGCCTATCACATTCTAACCCGACCCGGGGTCGTCTCGGCCGCCCGGGATGTGTTTGTAAAATGGCTCAAGACTGAAGCATCGACCTAGCAAAGTGTACATACAGGTTGTGTACGCCGTGTGTACAACTGGTGTACGCGATACACGCGCCGTTTTTTGTCGCTTAACGCGGGCTACGTTTCGCCAAGATTCTTTGCAACGTGCGGCGGTGCATATTCAAACGACGGGCTGTTTCAGACACATTTCGGTCGCACAACTCATAGACCCGTTGGATGTGTTCCCAACGAACCCGATCCGCGCTCATCGGATTTTCGGGCGCCGGTGGAAGCGCACCTTTGGGCGTCAAAAGCGCGTTCATCACGTCAGCTGCATCAGCGGGTTTTGACAGATAATCCGTCGCACCAATCTTCACCGCAGCAACCGCCGTGGCGATGGCGCCGTAACCTGTCAAAACTACGATCCGGCTTTCCGGGCGGCGATTGCGCAGTGTTTCAACCACATCAAGGCCTGAGCCATCTTCAAGTCGCAGATCAACTACAGCATAGGCAGGCGGGCGGGCCGTCGCGATGGCTTTGCCAGCCGCCACACTGTCCGCCGTCTCAACCGAAAACCCGCGTTTTTCCATGGCTTTAGCGAGACGACGTAAAAACGGTTCATCGTCGTCGACCAATAACAGGGATGTGTCGTCACCGATTGGTTGCAGATCCATATTTTGTCCTTCCAAGTTAACCCTAAGAACTAGCGCTCACACCCTGTCCGGTCAAATACTCGTCTCAACTCGCAGCCTCAATAAAGCACGAAAGGCTTTCCGCCATCTGCTCCGCTGTCACATCACGGCGATAGAATTCCTGAAAACCCTGCTCTGGAAAGACCAGGTAGGACATCGTCGTATGGTCAACGAGGTAGAAGTCGTCTTCGCTCTCTTGCTTGGCATAATAGGTCCGATACGCCTGTGACGCGGCCCGCACTTGTTCTAGCGATCCCGTTAATCCGATCATCCGTTCATGAAAATTATTAGTAAACTCGCGGACCACATCGACGGTGTCACGTTCAGGGTCAATGGAGATGAAAACAGGTGTTACTTCAATGCCTTGTGCATCCAAAATATCAACCGCCTGCGCGTTTCGCATGTTGTCCAACGGGCAAACATCGGGGCAGAACGTGAAACCAAAATAGATCAACGTCGGTCCAGTGATGACATCCGTGTCGGTGACTGTCACACCGTTCTCATCAACCAATTCAAACGGTCCACCGATGGCACCGCCCGCAGATTGACTTGCACGGCATTGGGCGAATGCATCATCGTTGCCGCCAAATTGTGTCGCTAAAATCGTGCCGCCAAGTAGGGCGACAACAACGGCTCCGGCGGCAACTACATAGGTTTTCGACATGTTTAGCATCCAATATTTGAATCGTGATTGATCTGTAATTATGCGCACCATGTTAGAACGGTAAGTCACAAAAGTTAATCGGGGCATTATGGCGCAGATAGATCACGACGTGTTCCAGAATCAGAAACGCAGCAACTGGGTGCGGGTGCGTACGCTCGCCCAGTTGCGATGGTATGCTGTGGCCGGTCAGATCGGCGCAGTTTTGACCGCTATCTACATCTACCACCTCTCACTTGAGATCGGCCTGATCGCCATCGTGATTGGCCTGCCTATTCTCGTGAACATCATCTTTTACTTTGTTTACCCAGAAAGTCGTCGCTTATCTGAAGGCGAGGCCGACCTGATGATCGGCTTCGACCTCGGGCAACTTGGGTTGCTGTTGTACCTGACGGGGGGGCTAAACAATCCATTTGCATTGTTGATGCTTGCCCCTGTGACCGTCGCATCGACGATTCTTCCACTGCGCAGCACGTTGATTCTTGGTGCACTTGCGTTAGGAATCGTGACACTTCTTTGGTTCGTAAACTTGCCAATAATGACCGCATCGGGTGAACCATTGATTCTGCCCGACCTGTTTATCTTTGGATTTTGGGTCGCGCTTGTCATCGGCGTCGTCTTCATTGGCATCTACGCCCGCCAAGTCACCCAAGAAACCCTCTCCATGAGCGAGGCTTTGGTCGCGACGCAAATGGCCCTCGCGCGGGAACAGAAACTGACTGACCTTGGGGGCGTTGTCGCCGCCGCTGCCCATGAACTTGGCACGCCCTTAGCAACCATTAAACTCGTGAGTAGCGAGTTAATTGATGAACTTGGCGATCAAGACGAATTGCGTGAAGACGCGCTTTTGATCCGTGAACAAGCGGACCGCTGCCGCGATATCCTGCGATCAATGGGGAGCGCTGGCAAAGAGGATCATTTGATGCGCCAAGCGCCCATCGAGATTGTTGTGAGAGAGGCAAGTGAACCACATCTTGGGCGTGGCAAAAAGGTCGCGTTCAAAACGATCCCACATAATGATGATGGATCACGCCAGCCTGACATTTTCCGACGGCCAGAAATCATACACGGAATCCGTAACTTCGTTCAGAACGCAGTGGATTTCGCGCAAAATGCTGTCTTGGTTGAAATCAGTTGGACCGATGACAGCATCAGCCTTCGGATCAGTGACGACGGCCCCGGATTCCCGAATTCGGTTCTTGGTCGCATTGGCGAACCATTTGTACGGCGGCGACGTCCAGACGAAAAAAGCGTCCGGCGTCCAGGATATGAAGGCATGGGGCTTGGTCTGTTCATCGCCAAGACGCTTCTGGAACGATCTGGCGCCACGTTGGGTTTCGCAAACGGCGGCGCGCACACAGTTTCTGGTCATCGCGGCGGTGCAATCGTTACGGTAGAATGGCCCCGTGCCAGCATAGAAGCGCTTGCTGAAACGTCCCGCGGCGCGCTGGGCGACAATACATTGATTACCTGAGCCTTAACCGTCAGTTAACCAAATTAGAGCATCTTGAAATTCGTTGAGTCGGAGGTCTGGAATGTCACAGTTAGCTTTTCTTGGTGCAACAGGCGCTCTGATCCTTGGGGCTTTGGCCGCAGTTGGGATGATGTCGATCTGGATCCGTACAAACAGCAAGACGGAAGTGACTGCGCGAACGTTGATACGAGAAGCAGAAGACTCAATCACCTTTCTGTTTGAAGATGAAACGCTTTCGGATGCTACCCCTCTCGCCCGCGATTTGATGGAGTTCCGCGAAGCGCACCGTTCTGATTGGGAAAATTTTCTCGCTCTTTTATCATCTCGATTTCCACATCTGCGGTCGAAATGCGGCGACCTTGCAACTGTCGGCAAAAAAAAGATCAAGCCAGCCGATGGTCAAAATGGCTGGATTGAGGCTGAATTTTGGAACGGAATGGCGCGTATCACATTGGTCCAAGACCAAGATCATCCAGATGAAACCATTCATCCATTGACCGCGACAGCCATGGAACATGAGCTTGAAACGCTGCGCAGTATCGGTGAAGATTCGCCGCAATTGATCTGGAAACACGATGCCGAAGGCGTGCTGATCTGGGCGAACCGTTCCTACATGGAGCTGTCAGAAATCCTTCACGCCATCGGCCCGAATGACGTTCTGCCATGGCCACCCCGTGAGGTTTTCAACCAAACGGCCCGTCCCGTTGGAGCGGCGCCGGTTATCGACATGCACCGCGTTGATACGCCCGATCAAGAAAAACCGATTTGGTTTGAAATTACGAGCCTGAAACGTGGCACCGATACAATCCACTTTGCTATCGATGCAAGCGCTGTCGTTTTTGCCCGCGATGCCCAGCGCAGTTTTGTTCAAACCCTGACAAAAACCTTTGCGCAACTGTCGGTTGGTCTCGTTATATTTGATTCGGATCGCCGTCTTGTTCTGTTTAATCCCGCGCTTGTTGATTTGACGCTACTACCGACTAATTTCTTGATTGCACGCCCAACCCTGTTTTCATTTCTTGACCGTTTGCGCGACAATCAGATGATCCCAGAACCCAAGGATTACGCGTCGTGGCGCGATCAGATGGTCGCCTTGGAATCTGCCGCAACTGAGGGCAACTACCACGAAACATGGCCTCTCCCGAACGGACAAACCTTCCGTGTGACCGGTAAACCGCATCCCAACGGTGCCATCGCTTTCCTTTTTGAAGACATCAGTGACGAAATTTCTTTGACCCGGAAGTTCCGTTCACAAATTGATATCAGTGCGGCCGTGATCGACAACTTGGCCTCTGCCGTAGCAGTTTTTTCTTCTTCTGGATCCCTGGTGTTGGCGAACAGCGCCTATCGAAGTCTTTGGGGTACCCAATCCGAAGACGCGATAAGCAGCCGTGACTTTTTAGAAGAACTTCAGATTTGGCAGACCACATCAGCGCCGTCACCTGTGTGGGTTAAGTTGCAGGAGACAATCACACGCGGGAGAAGTGACACGCCATGGGACGGGTCAGTCTGGCTTGACAGCCACGTCGAAATTGTTTGCCGCTATTCTCCGTTGCCCGATGGCAACCACCAGATCACATTCACCCCATCAGAACGGGAATCAGGTAGTGCGTCGAAGGTCGAAACAGTCATTTTTAGACCAAGTCAGTCGATGTCAGTCTGAATGACCTTGCAGGCGGAACACTGCGGCCTAATGTTGGCACATGGCGCGCGCAACCACCACACTTCGACTGACCACACAAGACGACACTGATCACCTCGGGCGCATTCTTGCCAAGTATGCACGCGCGGGTGATTGTTTCCTTCTGCGTGGACAGATCGGGTCCGGCAAGTCTGCGTTGGCGCGGGCTTTTATCCGAAGCCTGCTGGGCCCTGATACCGAAGTTCCTTCGCCCACTTTCACGCTTGTGCAAACCTATGACTATAACGACCTAGAGATCTGGCACGCCGACCTCTATCGCCTAGGCGATGCGCAAGAGGCGGTTGAGCTTGGATTGATGGATGCGTTCACTGACCACATTTGCCTAATCGAATGGCCGGAATTGTTGGGCGACCTAGCGCCAAACACAGCCCTTGATATTGAACTTTCTGTTGCGCCAGATTGCCACCTCGCGACGGTAACGTTTGGCGACAACTGGCGCGATCGGCTTGTGGGATTATCGCAAAATGCGTAGTTCCATCGTGACACAATGGTTAATGACAACTGACTGGGCAAGTTGGCAGCGGATTCAAATGACCGCAGACGCGTCGCCGCGACAGTACGAACGCCTTATAGGTCAAAACGGGCGGTCAGTCGTTTTGATGGATGCGCCACCAGAAACATGCGGGAGCCAATCGCGTTTCGTGGACATCGCGACTCACTTGAAATCGCTCAACCTTGCGTCACCTGAGGTTCTGGAATGGGATGACCCAAAGGGTCTTATGATCATCAGCGACCTTGGCCAACACGACTTCGCAAAATACCTAAGCGCGGCACCAACAGACGAGCCAAATCTATATAGCGCAGCAGTCAACGTATTGCGCACCGTGCAATCCACACCGCCCCCCATTGGCCTGACCGAAATGACGCCAGATGTCGGGGCGGATATGGTTAGTGTTGCATTTGAATGGGCCGCAACGGACCAAAGCAAAGATCTCGCCACAGAGATCACCGCGAGTCTGCGCAACCTCTTGCAAGAAATAGACCACGACGCGCGCGTGCTATCGCTTCGGGACTTTCACGCGGAAAACCTAATTTGGCGGCCCACAAACCATGGTAACTGGCGCGTTGGTTTGCTCGATTTTCAGGATGCATTTATCGCCCATCCAACCTACGATCTGGCGTCATTGCTGCGTGATGCGCGGCGGGACGTTGACCCTGCAATGCTCGCCTCTCTTCTCACCCAACTCGCTGGCGAAGATGGGAACGTCGCGGATTTCAAACGCGCGTTCCATGTGATGGCTGTTCAGCGAAACTTGCGTATTTTAGGCATCTTTCACCGCCTTGCACAACAGGATGGCAAGACTGGGTATCTTTCGCTAGCTCCACGTGTCTGGGCACATTTACAGACGGACTTGGCGATGCCAGATCTTGCCGACCTTGGACACCTTGTCCAGCGTGCATTAGGTCCCAAGGGGGCACAATCTTGATCACACCGTCCGCCATTTTGCTGTTTGCCGCAGGTCTTGGAACCCGCATGGCGCCACTTACGAATACACGGCCAAAGCCGTTGGTAAACGTCGCGGGTCGCGCGCTGCTGGATCATGCATTAGCGCACTGCACAGGTCTTCGGACCGTCGTTAATGTGCATTACTTTGCAGATCAGATCCGCGATCAACTTGCACAGACTAATGTCATGATCTCTAATGAATCCAAACAGTTACTAGAAACAGGTGGCGGGCTGAAGCATGCACTTCCACTTCTCGACAGCAATCCAGTCCTGACGATGAACACTGACGCTGTATGGAAAGGGCCAAACCCAGTACATGTGCTCAGTCAGACTTGGATGCCTGCTGAAATGGAATCGCTCTTACTGTTGATCCCTCGCGCTCATGCGGTTGGTCATACTGGATCGGGGGATTTCGACATCGATGGCTCTGGTCGCCTGACGCGTGGAACCAGCTACGTTTATTCCGGTGTCCAGATAATCTGCACAGATGGGCTGGCTGACATCCTTGAAAATAAGTTTTCTATGTGGGCACTGTGGGACAGGATGCTAAACCGCAAAACGATGTTTGGTGCCGTTTATGACGGCCAATGGTGTGATGTTGGCAGCCTTGACAGCATAAAAATTGCTGAAGATATGCTCGCTGGAGGTGATGATGCTTGACCCAATAGAAATCCCCCGCGTGTTCGGGGTACCCCTCGGTCAAGACTTTTCGAGGGCTCTTTATGATGGATTAAAGGCGTCGTTTGAACCGATGGCGCCAACAGATGTGGCCTGCGTTGAAATCTATGTGAACACCCGCCGCATGCAGCGCCACCTGACGTCGTTGTTTCACCAAGGCGACGCGCTTTTGTTGCCGCGCATCCGCCTTATCACCGATCTTGCGCAAGACGCGGTTGGGCGCGACATCCCGCCAGCCATTGCGCCTTTGCGTCGTAGACTTGAGGTCGCGCAGCTGGTCAAAGGCCTGATCGATGCGGACCCGACGCTCGCGTCACAAGATGCAGCGATTGATTTGGCAGACAGTCTCGTTGCGCTGATGAGCGAGATGCAGGGCGAAGGTGTCGCGCCTGAAACAGTCGCAAACCTCGACGTCACGGACCAATCGGGGCATTGGCAGCGCGCGTTGTCATTCATTCAACTGGTGCAGCAGTTCTTTGTGGATGATCGGTTGGATGGCGAAGGCCGCCAGCGTCATGTTATTGAAACGCTCGTTGAACGCTGGGCTGATGCGCCACCAAACCATCCGGTCATCGTTGCGGGGTCAACCGGTTCGCGGGGGGCCACGTCGCTGTTCATGCAAGCAGTCGCGAAACTGCCGCAAGGCGCTGTTATTCTACCCGGTTTGGATCACGATATGCCGGCCCATGTTTGGGATATGATGGAACAGAAAAAAGGTGGTGAGGATCATCCGCAATATCGGTTCAAAGCTTTTTGTGATGCGCTGGGTATCCGACCGTCTGATATCCGAACTTGGGGTGACAAAACCAAAATTAACGTCGCACGCACTGGGCTGATTTCGCTTTCACTGCGGCCAGCACCCGTGACCCATCAGTGGATCAACGACGGACCTGATTTGGGCGATCTTGGCGAAGCAACAAAAGGCATCACTTTGATTGAGGCCCCGACCCCGCGCGCGCAAGCAGATGCGATTGCCGCGCGGCTGCGCCAGGCGGTTGAAGACCGACAAACCGCCGCGCTGATCTCACCCGACCGGATGCTCACACGACAAGTTACCGCTGCGCTGGATCGTTGGGACATCACACCAGACGACAGCGCGGGCCTGCCATTGCAACTCACAGCCCCAGGTCGCTTTCTGCGCCATATCGCAGACCTATTTTGTGAACCACTGGACGCGGAACGTCTATTGGTCTTGTTGCGCCATCCGCTGTGTAATTCCGAACGTGGCAACCACGGATTGCATACGAACGCACTCGAACTTGAAGTGCGCAGGAACGGGCCGCCATTCCCAACGGATGAAAGCCTGACAAACTGGGCCGATGGTACGAAAGACAAGCACCCTGACCGCGTCGCTTGGGTGCATTGGATAGGCGCAACGCTGCTAAATCTCAAAGACCCTAGACCGCATGAATTAGGCACATTTCTTGATGAGCATGTAAAAATTTCTGAGCGTCTCGCCGCTGGACCGAATACCGATGGGTCCGGTGAGCTTTGGAAAAAAGGGGCTGGTCGGGAGGCTTTCCGGCTGATGTCCGAATTGCGCACCCATGCTGATGCGGGCGGTGTGATGACAGCGCGTGATTATCGCCAACTGGTCGGCAGCACTCTTGCTGATGGGGAAGATCGCGACCGTGACCAAGGCCACCCACAAGTCCTGATTTGGGGTACGTTAGAAGCGCGAGTGCAGTCGGCGGATCTCGTGATCCTTGCAGGCCTCAACGAAGGCACTTGGCCAGAGACACCCACCCCTGATCCTTGGCTGAACCGACCGCTGCGGATGCGGGCTGGATTGTTGTTGCCGGAACGTCGCATTGGCCTTAGCGCGCACGATTACCAGCAAGCTGTCTGCGCACGCGAGGTCGTTCTTAGTCGCGCAGTGCGGTCTGACGAAGCCGAAACAGTGCCGAGTCGGTGGATCAATCGCCTGACAAATTTGCTTGGCGGTTTGGACGAGAAAGGCGGCCCTGCGTATCTTGATGCGATGCGTGAACGGGGGCAGCATTGGCTCACCCTCACGGCTAGCATCGCGGCTCCGCCATTTACAGTTGACCCAGCACCGCGACCGTCCCCCTGTCCACCGACCGATGTAAGGCCAGACAGGTTGTCAGTTACACAGATCAAAACGCTCATCCGCGATCCCTATGCGATCTACGCCCGCAAAATTCTTGGGCTAAATTCGCTGGACAGCTTGGCGCACACGCCCGACGCGCCCTTGCGTGGCACCATCGTTCACAAGGTCCTTGAACGGTTCGTAAAGGCCAATATTGACCCCACGAACGCTGGCGCTGCCGGCGCATTGCTGGCTATCGCGACGGACGTACTGGAAGAACGCTGTCCTTGGCCTGCTGTTCGCGCGCTTTGGTTCGCGCGGATTGCGTCCTTCACACCGCATTTCCTAGCCGAGGAGCAAAAACGCCGTGCGTATTCCGCCAATGTAGACACCGAGATTCGTGGCGAACTGAAGCTGGCGAACCTGCCATTTACTCTCACGGGAACGGCGGACCGGATCGATATGTCCAACGATGGCGAGGCGCTGATTTATGACTATAAAACCGGCAAAACCCCCAGCCCAGCCCAGCAAAAATACTTTGATAAACAACTGCTCCTTGAGGCGGCGATGGTCGAACGCGGTGCGTTCACGGCCTTGGGCAGCGTGCGAACCAAGGCCGCTGTCTACATCGGTTTGGGCAGCGATTTGAAAGACCAATCCGCCCCGTTGAACGATGAAACACCTGACGAAACTTGGGCGCGGTTCGAAGGGCTCATTGCTAAATGGATGGACCCATCCAAAGGATACACATCACGTAGCGCAAATGAGATTGTGTCGTTTGAGGGCAGTTATGATCACCTTGCGCGCTATGGCGAATGGGATGAAACACACGACGCTGTTGCACAGGACATGACATGATCCATAATGACGCAACCAGACGCCAAATCGAAGCCGCCGATCCAACGCAATCCACATGGCTGTCCGCCAACGCGGGATCCGGAAAAACACGCGTATTAACTGAACGTGTTGCGCGGTTGCTGTTGGCCGGAACCCGCCCTGAAAACGTATTGTGCCTGACCTACACCAAGGCAGCTGCGTCTGAAATGCAGAACCGTTTGTTCCAGCGGTTGGGTGAATGGGCGATGATGCCCAAACCCGCGTTGCACAAGCAACTGGTTGAATTGGGCACCGAAGCAGCAATTGATGACGATTATCTCAGCAATGCACGCACATTGTTTGCCAGCGCGATTGAAACCCCTGGCGGGCTGAAAATCCAGACGATCCACTCTTTTTGCGCAGGCGTGCTGCGGCGGTTTCCACTGGAAGCAGAAGTCAGCCCACAATTCAAAGAGATGGAAGATCGTGCTGCGCAATTGCTACGCGAAAATGTCCTTGATGAGATGGCGACTGGGGATCACGCGGATGCGGTGGCGGGGTTTGCGCGGCATTATACAGGCGCTGAGGTTGGCAAGTTTTTGGCAGCAATCACAGCACGCAGGTCGGCATTTTTATCACCACTTTCCGCAGATGATTTGGCGCAAACATTCGACATCCCCAAAAACCTCACACTCGATGGGCTGATCGACGCGATTGCAGGACCACATGATCTTGCTGCGATCCAGCAGCTGATCCCGATCTGCCTCACCTCAGGTGCTAATGATCAGAAAGCCGCGATAAAATTGCAGGCAATCAACTGTAACACTGGCCCTGATATGACTGATTTGGCCGTAATGGAGGACGTGTTTCTGTTCGGGAAGGATGCCAAAAGTCCCTACGGCGCAAAGATCGACAGCTTTCCTACCAAAGCAGTTCGTGCCGCCAATCCTGACCTTATCGATGAACTGAATGATTTGATGCAGCGGGTCGAAGATGGTCGGGACGCGCGATGGTGTTGGCTCGCCCTTGAAAAAACCCGCGCGCTTATCGCCTTTGCGACCCCGTTTGTGCAGAGATATGAAACGAAGAAAGTACAAAGCGCAGCACTGGATTTTGACGACCTGATCAGCAAGGCGAAGGCGTTGTTGGAAGACCCTGCCGTGGCGCAGTGGGTCCTGTTCCGCCTTGATGGTGGTGTCGATCATGTCTTGGTCGACGAAGCGCAGGACACGGCACCGGATCAATGGGACATCGTGCGCCTGCTGACGCAGGAATTTTCGACTGGAATCGGCGCCAACCCTGATCGGGAACGCACTGTGTTCGTTGTGGGTGACAAAAAGCAGTCGATCTATTCCTTCCAAGGCGCAGACCCCGATGGGTTCGACCGGATGAGCGTCCATTTTAGCAGTGAATTGGCAAAGGTTGAAAAACCACTCCATAGGCTTGAACTGCTCTATTCCTTCCGATCATCCGCGGCCGTACTGCAACTGGTCGATCAAACGTTCAAGGGTGAAATGGCCGAGGGGCTTGGCGACCATATTGAACACCGCGCATTCAAAGACGGCATGCCGGGGCGCGTCGATGTTTGGCCAGTGATTGAACCATCCGAGAAACCAGAAGAACGCGATTGGGACGATCCTGTCGACCTCAAGGGGCGCACAAACCACAAGGTCGTCCTTGCTGCGCAGATCGCCGCAGAAATCAAACGCATGATCGGACAAGAAACCTTACCCGTGAAAGAAGTTGACGACACCGAATGGTCGCGTCGAAAAATCACTCCGGGGGATTTCTTAATTCTCGTGCAGCGTCGATCAGATTTGTTCAGTGAAATTATTGCGGCATGTAAAACGGCTGGGCTCGATATTGCAGGCGCGGATCGGCTCAAACTAGGGGGGGAGCTTGCGGTCAAAGACATATCCGCCCTGCTGCAATTTCTCGCCTTACAAGACGACGATCTGTCGCTTGCCGCAGCGCTGAAATCGCCGCTATTCGGCTGGACGGAAAAACAGCTTTACGACCTCGCGCAGCCACGTAAAAAACGACAAACCTTGTGGGAGGCTTTGCGCACTTCTGGCACCCATGAAGACACGTTGGCGATCCTTCATGATCTGCGAAACCGTGCTGATTTTCTGCGCCCATACGATCTGATTAACCGTCTGTTGATCCGCCACGGTGGGCGGCAGAACCTTATTGCGCGGCTCGGGCATGAGGCAGAAGACGGGATTGACGCGCTGCTATCTCAGGCGCTTGGCTATGAGCAATCTTCGGTACCAAGCCTGACAGGGTTTCTCACGTGGCTGCAAACCGAAGACGTGGTTGTCAAACGCCAGATGGATTCTGCCGGTGATCGTATCCGTGTGATGACGGTACATGGCGCCAAGGGGCTCGAAGCGCCGATTGTGATCCTGCCCGACACAACAAAGCGCAAGCGTGAGGTCCGTGGCGATCTGTTGACATTAGGCGGCCATGTGTACTGGAAGCCAAAATCGGATGTGATGCCTCAGGTCATGCGAGACATTCAAGACGACATGCTGGACGCCCAAGATCGTGAACGGCGGCGGCTGCTTTATGTGGCGCTGACACGGGCCGAAAACTGGTTGATCGTTGCCGCAGCTGGCGATGTCGGCAAAGGTGATAACGACAGTTGGCACAGGACAGTTTCAAGCGCGCTCGACCATCTGGATGCCGTCGATCATCCTACAGCCTTCGGCACGATCAAACGGTTTAGCCGCTGGACTTGGGACGCGGGTCCGATGGTCGAGACCACTGAGGCGACTGCATCCAAGGCTGTGATGCCCGCCTTTGGAAAAACGCTTCCCGATTTACCAGTTCTTCCTGGAATCCGCTTCCCATCGGAGCTTGGCGGCGCAAAAACCATGGAGGGTGAAACGCACACCGACACTTCTGATTTGGCATTGGCATGGGGGAGCATCATCCATTTTTTGCTAGAAATCTTGCCAGAAATGGACCCAACGACACGGCCAGGTGCCGCCATTGGTTTTACCAACAATCATCCAGAAGCGGGTCTCATTCCGAATATTGATGACCTGATCAAAGAGGCACTTGCGACGCTCGATGCGCCCGACCTCTCATGGATCTTTGCCTCTGGTCTGGCGGAAATCCCAATCTCAGCGACGCTGCCATCCCTTGGGAACGATCGCATGCACGGGATCATCGACAGATTGATCGTAACAGACACAGATGTCATCGCCGTCGATTTCAAATCCAATCGTGTGGCGCCAAAAACACCAGAACAAACACCCGATGGCCTTGCTAGACAAATGGCCGCATACCGTGACGCATTGAAACAAATTTATCCAAACCATCGTATTCGCACGCTTCTTTTATGGACAAAAACTGGGACTACGACGGAACTGCCAAATGCGATGCTTGACGCTGCTCTCAATGGCGTGACCACACCTTGACGACCCAGCAGTCGGACAATACGTTCAGCATCCAAACACACACACTTGAGGAATATATCAAATGGCCACCGTAGCAGTAACCGACGACACCTTTGACGTCGAAGTTCGTCAGTCCACAATCCCCGTCGTCGTGGATTTTTGGGCTGAATGGTGCGGACCTTGTAAGCAAATCGGCCCAGCGCTCGAGGAACTGTCAGCTGAGATGGACGGCAAAGTCAAAATCGTCAAAGTGAACGTGGACGAAAACCCGAACGCCCCTGCCCAAATGGGCGTGCGTGGCATTCCGGCGTTGTTCCTTTTCAAAGACGGTGAAGTCGTTTCTAACAAAACAGGCGCAGCACCCAAAGCAGCACTACAAAGCTGGATTGAAGAAGGCATCTAAGCCAAACTGGTTTTATGAAAGGGCGTCCCATCGGGGCGCCCTTTTTCGTTGAAACCTTGTGTCGCCAGCCTCGCGCCGCCATATAAATTCTAAGCAAAGATAGGACACAACATGACGAGCGAAACATCCCCAGGCTGGCACGGCACAACAATCATTGGGGTGCGTAAGGGCGGCGAGGTGGTCATCGCTGGTGACGGACAAGTGTCCATTGGCCAGACCGTGATGAAAGGCACAGCCCGCAAAGTGCGCCGTCTGACCGCAGGCGGCAATGATGTGATATGTGGCTTTGCTGGATCAACGGCGGACGCGTTCACCTTGCTCGAACGGCTTGAGAAAAAGCTTGAGGCGACACCGGGCCAACTCGCACGCGCCTCTGTTGAACTCGCCAAGGATTGGCGCACTGACAAATACCTTCAGAAACTCGAAGCGATGCTGATTGTGAGCGACGGCAAAGACCTGTTCGTCATCACCGGTGCGGGGGACGTTCTGGAACCTGAATATGACGTGACTGCCATCGGTTCAGGTGGCAACTTTGCCCTCTCCGCCGGTCGCGCACTGATGGATCTGGATTTTACGGCTGAGGAAATTGCCCGCCGCGCCATGGCCATTGCATCCGATATTTGCGTTTATACCAACGGCAATCTTACCGTGGAGACCATCAAACATGACTGACCTCACCCCGCGCGAAATCGTATCCGAACTTGACCGATTTATCATCGGCCAATCTGACGCAAAACGCGCTGTCGCCGTGGCACTGCGCAGTCGTTGGCGACGTAGACAGTTGGACGACGACCTGCGCGACGAAGTATACCCCAAGAACATCCTGATGATTGGGCCCACAGGCGTTGGTAAGACAGAAATTTCACGCCGTTTGGCAAAACTCGCCCGCGCGCCGTTCATCAAGGTTGAAGCAACAAAATTTACCGAAGTGGGGTATGTTGGTCGTGATGTTGAACAGATCATCCGCGATCTAGTTGAATCTGCCATTGTAGAAACCCGCGACTACATGCGCGATGATGTAAAACAAAAGGCGCAGGAAGCCGCTGAAGCCCGCGTGATTGATGCCATCGCGGGGAAAGATGCCCGCGAGGGTACGCGCGACATGTTCCGCAAGAAACTAAAGACCGGTGAATTGGATAACACCATCATCGAACTGGAACTCGCCGATAATTCCAACCCAATGGGAAATATGGAAATTCCCGGGCAGCCCCCCACCTTGGGTGGCATGGACCTGGGCGCGATGTTTGGCAAAGCATTCGGGCCGCGCACCATGAAGAAACGCGTAACCGTTTCGGAAAGCTATGCGTTGTTGATTGCGGACGAAGCAGACAAACTGCTGGACGACGAAACCGTCACGAAAATCGCACTCGATTCCGTCGAACAAAATGGCATCGTGTTCCTCGATGAAATCGACAAGGTCTGCCGCAATGCTGACGCACGCGGCGCGGATGTGTCCCGCGAAGGCGTGCAGCGTGACTTGCTGCCATTGATTGAAGGCACGACCGTCAGCACCAAACACGGGTCCGTCAAAACTGACCATATCTTGTTCATCGCGTCGGGCGCGTTTCACATCGCAAAGCCGTCTGATCTTTTGCCTGAATTGCAGGGCCGCCTGCCAATCCGTGTCGAACTGCGTGCCCTGACTGAACACGATTTCGTCCGTATACTGACGGAAACTGATAATGCGCTAACCCGCCAGTACACCGCACTGATGGGCACAGAAGACGTCACTGTGTCGTTCAGTGAAGATGGTATCGCTGCCCTCGCGCATATCGCGGCTGAGGTGAATGAAAGCGTAGAAAATATTGGTGCCCGTCGTCTTTATACGGTGATGGAACGCGTGTTTGAGGATCTGTCGTTCAATGCGCCAGACCGTGGAGGTGATGAAATCGAAGTCAACGCTGCCTTTGTCGAACAACACCTTGGCGAACTCGCACGATCCACCGACATTAGCCGCTACGTGCTTTAGCGCTTTCCAGTTCCGCTCATTCAGCCAATAAGACCCAATGACCACCAGAATTATCCACGATGCCGGATATGTTTCCTTCATCCGCGAAAACGCGCCCTTCCTTGCGACGGGCGCATTGTTGTCGTTTCTCTCAAGCTTTGGGCAGACGTTCTTCATCTCGCTCTTCGGCGGTGAAATCCGGGCTGAATATGGACTCAGTAATGGCGACTGGGGCCTGATCTATATGATCGGTACTGGCGGATCGGCGGCAGTTATGGTGTTTGCAGGCGGCCTTGCGGATCGGTTCCGCGTCCGTCAACTTGGCATCACTGTGGTGTTGCTCCTCGGTCTGTCTTGCGTCCTCATGGCGCTCAATCCAATTGCCGCCCTCCTCCCATTCGTTGTATTTGCGCTTCGCTTCTTTGGCCAAGGGATGACAACGCATGTTGCAACCGTTGCCATGTCTCGTTGGTTCATCGCGACCCGTGGCCGCGCATTGGCCGTTGCTGCCATGGGTTTCATGCTGGCTGAGGCAGCTCTGCCCCTGATTATGGTCTGGCTAAAATCATACATTGATTGGCACTTTATCTGGATCGGCTGCGCCCTCTTTTGTGTTGCCATGACCCCCGTCCTGTTCCGGCTCCTGCGCCTTGAACGCACCCCGCAATCGGTTGCGCAAGACAACCAATCAACCGGGCTTTACGATAAACACTGGACACGCACAGAGGTCCTGCGCCATCCGATATTTTGGGCCATGGCCCCTGCGGTCATGTCATTTTCTGGCTTTGGCACGGCGTTTTGGTTTCACCAAGTTCATTTTGCTGAAATCAAGGGTTATTCGCATCTGGCGCTTGTGGCGGTCTTTCCACTGGGCACGATCACCCTCCTGTTCTCAACGATCTTTTATGGCTGGGCTGTGGATCGGCTTGGCGCGGTCAAACTTCTGCCGTTCTATTTGATTCCCTTCATCTTTGCGTTCATCCTGCATTGGTACGCGCCAAGCCTTGGCTGGACGGCCCTCGCTGTTATCCTGATGGGTGCGGCGGGCGGCGGTCAGGCAACGTTGTTGAATGCCTGTTGGGCTGAGTTTTACGGGACATTGCACCTTGGGTCCATCAAGGCCGCAACGACCGCTTTGATGGTACTTGGGTCCGCACTTGGACCGGGCGTCAGTGGCTGGCTCATCGACCAAGGCGTTGGCTTTGAACAGCAGATGTTAGGATATGCAGCAACCTTTTTCATCGCGGCAATCTTGTTATTATATCCAGTCACCGTTGTACGAAATCAACGGGTTCGGCGTAAGTAGACGTAATAGGCGCCCTGCCCTCCATGGCGAATGTGCGATTCAGTGATCTGCATCACCAATCCACCCAGCGGGGACATCACCAGCCATTGCGGGACTTGATGGCGCAATACACCAAACCGCGTCGGAATTGGGCCACCATTATCATGGTGCTTTCCCTTACCGGTGATGACCAACACCAATCGATGCCCTGCACCTGCTGACCGAAGGATAAATCCCGTCAATACCGGATGCGCCTGTGCAAGGGTCATGCCGTGTAAGTCAATCCGAGCTTCTGGTTTTAACTTTCCGCGACGGAGTCGACCAAACGCCTTTTGATCCATCTGAACGGGGGCCGCCCGAATCTGTTGGCCAAGCGATGGCAGCAAATCATAGTCGGCACGGTGATCGACAGCAGCACCAATTTTGAAAGCTGAGATGGGTCGGGGTTTGGTCTGACCTGGCTGCGGATTGGGTTTGCGCGGCGCAGCACGGATCAGCTTGATTGCGGGTTTATGAAGCGGCTCTGCCCGCTTCGCCACCACTTCCCACAACGCCTGTTCCTCAGCCGATACATGCCGAGGCTTTTTCATTCGATCACATCCGGCAACAGCGCATACGCGCTTTGGATCGGCATCAAAACGACCAACCGGCCATCATCCTTTATGCGGCCCGCATCACGCCCAGCAACGTCACCTGTTCCAAAGAAAATATCCGCCCGTTGCGATCCCTTGATCGCGGAACCCGTGTCCTGCGCGACCATCAAACGGTTCAATGGTTCAGCACCGTTCTTTTCAATCCAAACGGGGGCGCCAAGCGGAATAAAGGCCGGATCAATCGCAATTGTTCGCATTGTGGTGACCGATCGGTTCATCGCCCCAAGCGGGCCCATATCAGCGGGCACTTCGTTGACCTCACGAAAGAAAACATAACTGTCGTTCGCCCACAAAAGCTGACGGCCTTCTTCACCGTTATTGCGAACCCAATTTCGAATCACATCGGCGGACACCTGATGGGGTTCGTAGACACCACGGTTGACCAGTTCCAATCCGATTGACGAATACTCGCGCCCGTTCGCACCGCCATATCCAACGCGAATACCGCCGCCAGTATCCAGCCCAACGCGGCCTGATCCTTGCACCTGCAAAAAGAAAACATCCACTGGATCATCGATCCAAGCGATCTCATGCCCCAGCCCGTCCAGCGCACCTGTTTCTTCGATTTCACGACGGGTCAACCACGGCGACGTCATATCAGGCGGAAGGCGATAAAGCGGGTACTGGTAGGGGCCGCCACGGGTCACCGATCCGCGTAATTCAGGTTCGTAGTAGCCCGTAAACAGCGCGTCTTGGCCGTCATAAATCAACACAGGCGTAAAGAACCGTTCAAAAAAACCACGCGCCTCTTGGCCTTGGCGCGCCAAATCACAAATTGCTTGCCACGCGGGGTCGCGCATATCGCCACACGTAGACAGGAACACGTCTAACGCCGCCTGATGGTCGTCTTCGGCCCAGCCATTCAGATCGTCAAATTGCAAACTTTGATGGGTCGGATTAGCCATTGCCGCCTCAGTCCAGAAAAATGTTGGCGCGAACATCGACAGCCCAAAGGCCGCCGCCTTCAAGATTATTCGCCCCGTCTTCATTCACCCGTGGCGACAAGAAACCAGTTCGGATCACCAGTGCCCATAGTCCGACCAAACGTCCAAACGTCCCGCTGCTTTTTGATGTCGGTGGCAGACCCTTCTTTCAGGTCTCCTCCTTTGTCATAGACTGCAGACGTACTTTCACAAAGGAACTTGATCGAAATCTCAGCGTTCTTCGTCGTCTCATCGAATTCCGCATCAACCAAAGTTGTTTCGGAAATACCGATGAACTTGAAATCGACGCTCAATCCGTCTTTTTCCCGCGCTTCGACCACACCCGCGAAGGCGTCGTAGACATCGCTCGACAGGAACGGTTTGATTTCAGCAATATCCCCTTTTTCGAACCCCGTCAGGATCATTTCATATGCGCCACGTGCGCCACGCAGAAATTCGCGGACATTGAACGACCGGTCGGCGGTCTTCATCGCTGTCAACACTCTGGCCACGTCACTATCGGCATCGACATAATCGGTCACATCGGGATCAGGTCCACCTTCGATTACTTCCAGATCGGGCGTGGGGCGGCGCGATGGGATTGCCGGCGCCACCTTTGGTTTTTCAAAACCCTCTCGTGTCCCCAAAACATTTCGCAAGCGCAGGATCAGGAAGATCGCAATTCCGGCAAGAACCAGAAGTTGAAGAACGGGCGAATTCATGTGCGTTTCTTTCAAGATAATTTCTAGGCAAGTGGTAACATAAGAGTATTGGCCTTATGTAAGGCTGACATAGGGCCAAGTCCACCTTAGCCCCAACGATTCATTTGCCTATCTGGAGGACCCATGTTTTTGCTTTTACTCTTTATCGGCATCCCGCTGCTTGAAATCACTCTGTTTATTCAAATCGGCGGTGCAATCGGGCTTGGCTGGACACTCGCCATTGTGATCGCGACGGCAGTTTTGGGGGCATGGATGGTGCGCAGTCAGGGTGCACGCGCGATGTTGAACTTGCGAACCTCGTTCTCAAGCTTGCAAGACCCGACTGAACCTTTGGCACATGGTGCGATGATCCTTTTTTCGGGCGCTTTATTGCTCACACCTGGGTTTTTTACTGATTTCGTTGGATTTGCGCTGCTGATTCCCGCTGTTCGATCCGCAGTCTATCGCAATCTACGGGCACGAATTAACGTGCAGAACTTTCAAATGGGGCCAGACATTCAGCAACCGCGCCCTCCCAATCCCCGTGGCCAACCCCACCACCGCGTCATTGATGGCGAGTTTGAAGAGGTCGAACCAGAAAATCCACCAAAGGACGACCCGTCTGGATGGACTAAACATTGAGGCCCATCCCAGTGCCTGATACACAACATGGAATTTATTAAAGTTTGGAGGGCCACATGGCCGAAGAAGACACAGCACAAACAAACGGCGCAGCAGACACAGCGCCAGTAGCACCACAGATCAAACAGCGCGTCCTTGCCCAGTTTGTCCGCGATCTTTCGTTTGAAAACGTCATGGCGCAGAAAGGTATCGATGGCGAGGTTAAGCCAGAAATCAAAGTCGAGGTGAACCTCGATGCCCGCAAACGCGGCGCCGAAAACCAGTTTGAGGTTATCACCAAGCTCAAGGTGTCTTCGCAGAACGCCGGCACAGAGAATATGTTGTTCTTGCTAGAGCTGGAATATTCAGGTGTCTTTGAGATCGAAGGCGTGCCAGAGGCGCAGATGCACCCCTACTTGATGATCGAATGCCCGCGCATGACGTTCCCGTTCGTGCGCCGCATCGTTAGTGACGTCACACGCGATGGTGGGTTCCCGCCGCTGAACCTTGAACAAATCGATTTTGTGGCAATCTATCGCCAGCAGCTTGCGCTTCGTGCGGAACAGCAAAAGAATGCGACCGCTGAGGCTTGAACAACGTTTAAGGTTTGTTCCAAAGGGCGGTTTCGCCTAGTGATTTAATGAATGCGGCGTGGGCACCGACCTCCGCCGCTTTTATTTTGGGCGCCAGCGGTGTCGGACGCGGCTGCGCACGCCATTCCCCTTCAGCTGCGGTCTTGGATTTTGAACTGGTCTGACCGCCCATCACCAGATCCGGTTGGCGACCGCCGATCAGTTCCAGATAAACCTCAGCCAGAATTTCACTGTCGAGAAGCGCCCCATGCAGCGTGCGGTTGGAATTATCAATTCCGAACCGACGGCACAACGCATCAAGCGACGCAGGTGATCCGGGAAATTTCTTGCGCGCAATCCCGAGTGTGTCGAGGGATTGATCCATAGGCAGCAACGGGCGATTGACCCAACCCAGTTCCGCATTCAGAAATTTCATATCAAACGCAGCATTATGAATGACCAGTTTCGCGTCACCGATAAAATCTACAAACGCTTGTGCGATATCCGCAAAAACCGGTTTATCACGCAAAATGACCTGACCTGCCGTGGGTGTCTGCGGCGGATCGAGCAGATCGGGCCCAATGCCATGAATACCAAACGCGCCCGCAGGCATCGACCGTTTCGGGTTGATATACTGGTGGTACGTGCGCCCCGTTGGCATGTGATTGTGCAGCTCGATCGCGCCAATCTCGACGATGCGGTCTCCCTCACTCGGTTCAAAACCGGTGGTCTCAGTGTCGAGGACAATTTCACGCATCGGCCAGATCCCTATCAATCTCTGCGAGGATATCTTTCACATGTGCGCGCGCTTCGTCCAGCGTCTGCGTTGGAATAACCCAGCGCGCTTTGCTTCGCTTTTGCGCGTCCGACATTTGCCGTGCGTGGATGAGATCAAAATCGGCCTCAGTCATTTCACCGCGCGCCAAGACCCGCCTTTTCTGAACATCGGCAGGAACGGACACTACGGCGATGGCATCACACAAGCCATCCGTCGCTGTTTCAAACAGAAGCGGGATATCCAACAGGATCACCTTGGCAGTGGTCCCCACCAAAAACGCTGCGCGATCTGCAGCAACCAAGGGGTGCACAAGTATCTGAATATGATCAAGAGTTTTTGTGTCAGTCGCAATAAGATCGCGTAACTTACGACGCGACACCGCCCCATCCTCAACCGCATCAGGATAAAATCGCGCAATCAGCGTAGCCGCTTTACCCCCTGCCCCATATAATTCACGCACAACTTCGTCCGCGTCCCAGACCGGCACGCCCTGATTGGCAAACATCTGCGCAGTGGTGGATTTGCCCATACCGATGGACCCAGTAAGTCCAAGGACAAAAGTCATGCGAGGACAGCAGCGCGGGTGTCGACGTCCACCTCGGGTCGGACACCAAACCAGCGTTCAAACCCTGGAACCGCTTGATGCAAAAGCATGCCCAAACCATCAACAACAACACAGCCTGCGGCCTCAGCCTCAACCAGGAGCCGGGTTTTCAGGGGACTGTAGACAAGATCTGTGACAACGGTACCACGTCGTAAACCGTCCAAAGGCACGCGAAATTGGGGCTTTCCCGTCATGCCAAGGGATGTTGTATTTATGACTGTCGCGGCATCCTCAAGCATATTGCCCGCTTGCACCCAATCAACCACTGTAATTTTTGTACCGAACGACGATTTCAGGGCCTCAGCCTTGGGGCGCGTTCGATTGCTCAGAAAAATCTCTTGCACGCCGACGTCGATTAACGACGCGATGACTGCGCGGGCCGCCCCCCCTGCACCAAGAACAGCGGCCGGACCGATGGATGGCGCCCATCCTGGAGCTCCCTGTTTAAGGTTGGCGATAAAGCCATAGCCGTCAGTGTTATCGGCATGGATTTTTCCGTCTTTGCGGAAGATCAACGTGTTTGCCGCCCCAATCAACGTCGCTCGGTCGGTCGCAAGGTCAGAGATGTTAAGCGCGTCAACCTTGTGCGGAGCCGTCACGTTACACCCAACGAACCCCATTTTTGGTAATGTTCGGATCACGTCCTCTAGATTGCCTTCAATCACATGGATAGGAATATAGAAACCCGCGCGATTATAGGTCTTCAACCAATGGCGAAACAACTGCGGCGAGCGTGACTGCGCAATTGGGTTGCCGATGACACCTGCGAGGGGAATGCGAATATCGGTCATCTTGGAAGTGTCCCGCGAAGCGTGAGATAAGACAAGAGCTCCAGGAGCGGCAAGCCCTGAATTGTAAAAGTATCGCCTTGTATCATACGAAACAAGCGAATGCCCTCTTGTTCGATCTTATAACCACCGACGGACTGACGAATGCTGTCCCAGTTCCGGCTAATGTAGTCATCAAGAAAATCGTTCGAGAAATCGCGCATTGTAAGGCGCGCAACCCCGACGTGGCGCCAAACTGGCTCAAGACCTTCATAGACAACGGCCGCCGAGAGCAGTTGGTGCGTCTGGCCCCGCAACATCGTGAGTTGATCATGTGCAGCTTGTGGGGTTTTTGGCTTGGACAACACGGACCCCTTGAACGACAGTACTTGGTCGCACCCAACAACCAAGGAGCCCATGCCTTTTTCGGCGACTTTACGCGCCTTCATTTCGGCCAAGGTATCCGCGATATCACGGGGCGGCGCGGCTTCTATTTCTAGGGCGCGCTTAACCGAATCTTCATCGACTCGCGCTGGTACGATCTCGCAGGTGACGCCAGCATTTCGCAGCAATTGAGCGCGAATGTTGGACGAAGATGCTAGAATAATCTGGTCGGCCATGTGGATATCCCAGTGGGTGACTGTGTTAGAACGTCATGGGACGATTTGGGGTTAAGCGCAACACATTGCGCAGATCCTGAAAGTTATACGAGATATCCTTGATGATCTTCCACTTATCCACGTGGGATAAGGACGAATCAAGATTGTGGATCAAATCGCTTCGGACTCGTTCATGATTTCTTTACAACACATGTAACTGGGTTAAAATTGATCTTATTCAGTGTGTTAATTAATATTATTGTATCTTTGAAGCTGGCTTCTGACTTTGACAGATGGGGATAACCTTGAGGAGATTTCAAACCGCAATGCCTATCCACCGCCCTACTACTACTAACACCTTTTTAAGATTCTTCTTTGTTAGTTAGATAAGTAGGGGTCGTTTCGTGCCATAGGATACGTCACGTTCGTTGAATTGACAGACCTGCTAGGAAGGCGTAATCAAAGAAACCGCTCGTCCGAATGGTAATTTTCCAGTACAGAATATGAAAAGGCTGCGGATGTGGCCGGAGACCTAACGATGTCTGACGATTTAATCACCGCTGAATTTGTGCAAGAAGCTGTAGTAGCGGACCGCTTGAACCTTGCAGACCTTAAGGCGCAAAGCCCAAAGGATCTATTGTCCTTGGCAGAAGAGCTGGAGATTGAGAACGCATCGACCATGCGCAAAGGCGACATGATGTTCTCGATCCTCAAGGAACGGGCAGAAGACGATTGGGTCATTGGCGGTGACGGCGTTCTTGAGGTGTTGCAAGACGGATTTGGCTTTCTGCGGTCACCTGGTGCAAATTACTTGCCCGGACCAGATGATATCTACGTCTCACCTGATATGATCCGTCAACATTCATTACGCACTGGCGATACGGTTGATGGTGTCATTCAAGAACCGTCAGAGACAGAGCGCTATTTTGCGCTGACCAAGGTTGAGATGATCAATTTTGAGGATCCCGAGCGCGCACGCCACAAAGTCGCTTTTGAAAATCTTACGCCGCTTTATCCGGATGAGCGTCTGATTATGGAAACTGCAGACCCAACGATGAAAGACCGCTCAGCGCGAATCATCGATCTTGTTGCCCCGATTGGAAAAGGGCAACGTTCCCTGATCGTGGCGCCCCCGCGGACAGGTAAAACTGTTCTGCTGCAAAACATTGCACATTCAATCGCCGCAAATCATCCCGAGTGTTATTTGATCGTGCTTTTGATCGATGAACGCCCTGAAGAAGTTACAGACATGCAGCGATCTGTGAAAGGTGAAGTTGTTTCGTCAACTTTTGATGAACCTGCAACGCGCCACGTCGCTGTGTCTGAAATGGTGATTGAAAAGGCTAAACGTCTCGTTGAACATAAACGCGACGTTGTCATCCTGTTGGATTCGATCACGCGCTTAGGCCGCGCGTTTAACACGACTGTACCGTCGTCTGGCAAGGTTCTAACAGGTGGTGTGGATGCGAACGCACTGCAACGCCCGAAACGTTTTTTTGGTGCTGCGCGTAATATTGAAGAAGGTGGTTCTCTGACGATCATTGCGACAGCTTTAATTGATACAGGCAGTCGGATGGATGAAGTTATTTTTGAAGAATTCAAAGGTACAGGTAATTCAGAAATTGTTCTGGATCGTAAGATTGCGGATAAGCGCGTGTTCCCTGCAATGGACATACTTAAGTCTGGTACCCGCAAGGAAGACCTTTTGATAAACAAAGTTGATCTTCAGAAAACGTATGTTCTGCGTCGGATCTTGAACCCGATGGGAACAACTGATGCGATTGAATTTCTAATTTCGAAGCTGAAACAAACCAAGACGAATTCGGATTTCTTCGATTCAATGAATACGTAACTTGTTGTTATAGAACGTTGTTTTGATTGATATGGATACGATTTTTGCACATGCAACTGCGGCCGGTAAAGCTGGAGTTTCTATCATTAGGGTTTCTGGACCGGATGCTCTCAAGAGCTGCGAATCAATGGGTGCGGTTTTGGGTGAACATGATCGGCGCTTGGTTAATTTGATTACGACAGATGGCAGCCTGATTGATCAAGCCTTTTCGATAAGTTTTGGGCCGCGCCGAAGTTTTACGGGTGAACAAGTTGTTGAACTTCAAACCCATGGATCACCTGCCGTTGTATCCGCAGTCTTGAACCGTCTTGGGGCTTTGGGGTTGCGCCCCGCGGAACCTGGTGAATTTACGCGGCGGGCCATGGACAATGGCGTGCTCGATTTGGCCCAGGTCGAAGGTCTCGCTGATCTGATTGATGCTGAAACTGAAAGCCAACGTCGGCAGGCTGTGCGGGTGTTTCAAGGCGCCTTGGGTGACTTGGCGTCTGGTTGGCGCACTAGTCTTGTTCGTGCAGCGGCATTGTTGGAAGCTACAATAGATTTCGTCGACGAAGATGTGCCAGTTGATGTTTACCCAGAAGTCAGGACGCTTATCCATGTTGTGAGCAAGGAAGTCCGACATGAGGCCGCCGGTGTCAAAGTGCGCGAACGCGTGCGGGACGGGTTTGAGGTTGCGCTTGTTGGGCCGCCAAATTCTGGAAAGTCTACGCTTCTCAATCGTTTGGCTGGCCGTGAAGCCGCTATTACATCCGATATTGCCGGCACGACGCGGGACGTAATTGAGGTGAGGATGGACCTCGATGGGCTGCCCGTCACAATCCTGGATACAGCTGGACTAAGGGAATCTGACGACGTTCTGGAAGGTATCGGAATTGCGCGTGGCAAAGACCGCGCCGCGGCGGCGGACATCCGCGTCCATCTTATGGATAACCTATCTTCCGATAGCGTTCAGTCGGATTTTGGGCTAGACATTTACACGAAATCAAAGGCTGATTTGGTCATTCCGCCGGCGCGCGATGGGGTTTCGGGGGAGACGGGTTATGGCATGGATCGTCTGCTGGGCCAGATCTCGTCCCATTTACGCGAACAGCTTGCGGGTGCGGGTGTCGCAACACGAATGCGTCATCAAAGGGCGCTAGAGACGGCTGCAGATGCATTGGACACGGTGACTTTGGGTTTAACTGTTGTTGATATGCCAGTTGATTTGTTATCTGAAGACCTTCGAATTGCGATTAGATCTCTCGATAGTCTCATAGGTCGCGTTGACGTTGAAAACGTGCTAGGTGAGATTTTCTCAAGTTTCTGTATCGGTAAGTGAGGAATGTTTCACGTGAAACACGCATACGATGTTATCATTATTGGCGGAGGGCATGCCGGTTGTGAGGCCGCCCACGCATCCGCCCGGTCTGGCGTTCGAACATTGCTGATCACGCTTAGGCTGTCAGATATTGGTGTGATGTCATGTAATCCAGCGATTGGTGGCTTGGGTAAAGGCCATCTCGTGCGCGAAATCGATGCTCTTGATGGTGTAATGGGTCGTGCAGCCGATCGTGCAGGCATCCAATTCCGCCTTCTAAACCGGAGAAAGGGCCCAGCCGTGCAGGGCCCGCGTACCCAAGCTGACCGCGCGCTATATCGCAGTGCTGTTCAAGAATTGACGACTGCACGATCAAATTTGGAGGTGCGCGAGGGAGAGGTAGTCGATCTTTCTTTAGACAGAGGGCGCGTCGATGGCGTGACCTTGAAGGATGGTTCAAGAATATCCGCGACCGCGGTTGTTCTCACGTCAGGAACATTTTTACGTGGTGTTATCCATATTGGCAACGTTGCGCAAGCGGGTGGACGCATGGGTGATCTTCCGTCAATCGCCTTGGCTGAACGTCTATCATCGTACGATTTACCGCTGGGTCGTCTAAAAACGGGCACACCGCCCCGTCTAGATGGCAGAACGATACATTGGGATGGACTTGAACGTCAGGATGCAGATGTAGAACCAGAACTTTTTTCGTTCATGCACCATTCCCCGTTTGTGAAGCAGATCGCCTGTGGGATCACTCACACAAATCCCCAAACCCATGAAGTTATTAAAAAAAATCTGAAAAGGTCTGCAATGTATGGAGGGCATATAGATGGTGTAGGGCCACGATACTGTCCTTCGATCGAAGACAAGGTCGTCAGATTTGCTGATAAGACTTCGCATCAGATTTTTCTTGAGCCCGAAGGGCTCACGGACCACACGATATATCCAAACGGTATCTCAACGTCTCTGCCTGTAGATGTGCAGGAAGAATATGTTCATTCGATCGTCGGCCTTGAGGATGCAAAGATACTGCAGCCGGGGTACGCAATAGAATACGATTACATTGATCCACGCAGTTTAAGTACACAACTTGAATTGAAGCGCATGCCTGGACTTTTCCTTGCAGGTCAAATTAATGGTACAACTGGTTACGAAGAAGCCGCCGCGCAAGGAATGGTTGCTGGCTTGAACGCCGCCGCACAGGTGAATAGTCGCGATCCTGTTCTTTTTGATCGTTCAACATCGTACATTGGTGTCATGATAGATGATCTTACGGTGCGTGGTGTTTCAGAGCCCTACCGCATGTTTACGTCGCGCGCCGAATTCCGACTGTCACTGCGAGCCGATAATGCTGATCAGCGCCTAACGCCTTTCGGTCGAGGCGTTGGCTGTGTCGAGGATGAGCGGTGGAGTGTCTTTATCAATAAAACGAACGAACTAGACCACGGAAGAGAAGTGTTATTGGGTATTTCAGCGTCATCCCGAGATTTGAACAAGGCAGGGGTGAAAGTGAGTATTGATGGACCGAAACGCACCTTGGCTGACGCACTGACCATAGCGGGAACTACGGTTAATGACTTAGCCGAACTTGCCCCACAGCTATCTAAAATTCCAAAAGATATAGCGTCCCAGCTGGAACGAGACGCACTATACTCCCATTACGTTGACCGCCAGATGCGAGATATTGAAGGTATGAAACGAGACAGCTGCAAACTTATTCCAAATGATTTGAATTATGGTTCAATTTCGGGTCTGTCCAATGAACTGAAATCAAAGTTAAAGACCGCGCTGCCTGACAACCTTGCACAAGCTTCCCGTATCGACGGTATTACTCCTGCGGCACTGATGCTTGTAGCGGCCGAAATCAAGAAGCGGCAAACGAGGGCCAAAGTGGCATGAGTAGCATTGTAACCTCAGTTGGAGGGGTCGATGTTTCACGTGAAACAATGGAGAAACTTGAACAGTTATCCGCCCTAATTATCAAGTGGACCAAAGCCATCAACCTCATCGCGCCGAACAGCGTTCCCAATCTTTGGGATCGCCATATCGTTGATAGTGCGCAGGTTTTTCATTGTGCACCAGACAGTTGGACGCATTGGGTTGATCTTGGCAGTGGTGGTGGGCTTCCTGCGTTGGTTGTCGCAATATTGGATCAGCAGAACCGATTGATTACTCTGATTGAAAGCGACAAGCGCAAGTGCCTTTTCCTCACAACCGCTCGGAGAGAACTTGGGCTAAATATCAGTATCATCAATAGGAGAATTGCGAACGCAGAGACGGTGCCAGCTAACATAATAAGCGCTCGTGCATTGGCGCCATTGAATGACCTTCTTGGTTATGCTGACCAGTTTCTGGGGGCAGATGGCATCGCCATATTTCCAAAAGGCGAACGCTATCAAGAAGAGCTGGACCATGCCGCACAAGCTTGGCATTTTGACGTCAAGGCACACACGAGCCAAACTAATCCCGATTCTCGGGTACTCGAGCTATCAGGGATAATTCGCCGTGAATCTTAGTCGCAGGACCAACCCAAAAATACTGTCGATCGCGAACCAGAAGGGTGGTGTCGGGAAGACGACGACTACCATAAATTTGGGCGCCGCGCTCGCCCGTACAGGTCGGCGTGTGCTCCTGATCGATCTGGATCCTCAGGGCAACGCGTCAACTGGTTTGGGTATCGAGGTGGCAGATCGTAATATCACGACATACGATCTCCTGACTGGGGAGGTGCTTCCGTCTAAAGCGGCCCAAAACACAAGCGTCAAGAACCTAATCATAATTCCGGCCACCACGGACCTAAGTTCGGCAGATATTAACCTCATGGCGAATGAAAAACGTAGCTTCATGCTGCACGACGCCCTGCACCAACCTGACATAGACTCACTAAACTTGGACTATATCCTCATCGATTGCCCGCCATCACTCAATATATTGACAGTGAATGCAATGATTGCCTCTGATACCGTCGTGGTTCCGCTCCAATGCGAATTCTTCGCACTCGAAGGACTGTCACAATTAATGTTAACAATTCGCGACATCCGGCAGACGGCCAATTCTTCGCTTCGCATTGAAGGCATTATTCTGACGATGTACGATAAGCGCAACAACTTGTGCCAACAAGTCGAAGCGGATGCGCGCGACAATTTAGGCGATTTGGTCTTCAAAACTGTCATCCCGCGAAACGTCCGGCTAAGCGAAGCCCCGTCTTTCGCGCTTCCAGTCCTGGACTACGACCCCTCATCGAAGGGATCGCACGCATATCTTGCCCTCTCCAAAGAAATTATTGAGCGGGAACGAACCACAAACACTCGGAGAGCATTATGAGCACACCTAAGCCACCTACCCGCGGTCTCGGTCGCGGTCTCTCCGCTCTCATGTCAGATGTTAGCACCCCTACTGAGACCGATAAATCGGTAACAAACAGGACAGATCAGTCCCTACCTACTGATCAGATCTATCCAAACCCTGAACAACCGCGCCGCACATTCGATGATAAAGCAATGGACGACTTGACCGCTTCGATTACCGAAAAGGGCATCATTCAACCACTTATTGTACGCCGAAAACCGTCTGGAAATGGCACATATGAAATTGTTGCTGGGGAACGTCGTTGGCGCGCAGCACAGCGGGCGCAACTGCACCAAGTACCAGTGATCATACGCGAATTTACAGACGTTGAAGTTCTTGAGGTTGCAATTATTGAGAATATTCAACGTTCAGACCTTAGCGCAATTGATGAAGCGGCGGGTTATAAGCAGCTGATGGAAAAATTTGGCCGAACGCAAGAAGATATGGGCAAAGCGCTAGGTAAAAGTCGCAGTCACATAGCCAATTCTGTTCGCCTCCTCACATTGCCAGCATCCGTCCAGTCCCTCCTACAAAACGGGCGTTTGTCGGCTGGCCACGCTCGAACCCTTGTGGGTCATACTGATGCGGATAAAATTGCAACTGAGATCGTAAAAAAGGGCCTATCGGTACGAGACGCCGAGAAACTTGCGAAGACGTCAAAAAACCCAACGAAAAGGGCGGCTTCCGGCAAAACAGTCGCGAAAGATGCCGATACGGTCCAGATTGAAAATGATCTTTCCGCGCATCTGGGGCTGAAAGTTAACATCGCCCACGCCGCTGGGCGCGAAAACGGTCAAGTCGTGTTGAACTACCGTGACCTTGAGCAGCTTGACGATCTTTTGCGCGTGCTTTCTGGAAACTAGTCTGTCAACAAATGGGAAATCACTGCGTTTAGGACAGGCCGCCCTTGGACCGTCACGTTGAGTTTACTTTTGATGTTTTTAAGATGGCCAAGGTCCACCAAATCATTGATTTTATTTAATTTATTGGCAATCCATTCCGCCGGCATCTCTATGCCATCAACCACGCGCAATCCCATAATAACACGCTCTTCTAATATGTCGGCCTTCACAAGGGCAGTTCCCACATCAAGACCCAAAGCGCCAGATTCGACTTGCGCAATCCAACCTCCTGGACTTTTTACACAGACTGTTTCATGACGGATGCCGTCCAATGTGAGTCGACCATGTGCTCCAGGCCCGATCCCTGCCCAATCACCTGACCGCCAGTAAATCAAATTATGACGGCTCTCCTGACCCCTTTTGGCGTGGTTAGACACTTCATATGCAGGAAGCCCAGCTTTTACGCATGCATTTTGCGTGACATCCCACAGATCTGCACCGAGATCTTCGTTTGGCAGCCCGCGCAATAATCCACGCTTGAACCGATCCCCAAACGAAGTCCCGTCTTCCACCGTCAATTGATACAACGAAAGATGATCTGGTTCCAATTCGAGGGCGCGGGTTAACTCGGACTGCCACTCCCCCACCGTTTGGTTCTGGCGCGCATAGATTAGATCAAAACTCACTCGATCAAAGGTCGTTCTTGCAATTTCCACCGCAGCGAGCGCTTCGTCAGCAGAATGTAGACGACCCAAGGCTCGCAAATCTGTGTCGTTCAACGCCTGAACGCCAACAGATACGCGGTTAACGCCAACATCTCGATATCCGGTGAATCGTTGCGCTTCGATTGATGTAGGATTCGCTTCGAGCGTGACTTCTAAATCGTTCGCCAATCGCCAGCGTTTCTGGACACGTGCCAGAATTCGATCAACCGTCTCAACATCCATAAGGCTCGGAGTACCCCCACCAAAGAATACAGAATTTAATACACGATCACTGGTCAATTCGGCCACGCGATCGATTTCTTTTTCGAATGCTGCGGCCCACCGTGTCTGATCCACCGATGCCACAACGTGCGAGTTAAAGTCGCAATAGGGGCATTTCGCCTGACAAAACGGCCAATGAAGATAAAGACCGAAGCCCCCAGTTTCCAAACAGTCAGACAAAACAGCCCTCGATCAGCTTTGTGAACGCATCTGCACGGTGGTTGATCCTGTTCTTTTCAAAACGGTCCATTTCCCCAAATGTTACGCCGAAACCGTCAGGCTGGAAAATAGGGTCGTAGCCGTGGCCCTGATCCCCCCGCATTGGCCAAACCACACGTCCAGGGATCATACCTTCAAATACCTCATCGTGTCCATCAGGCCATGCCAAGACCAAACAACATCGAAACTGTGCCACACGCGGCTCTGTGGCGCCGCGCGCATCCAATTCATCCCACGTCCGCGTCATGGCCTTCACAAAATCGCGCCCATCGGGCGTTTCGGCCCAATCCGCCGTATAAACACCAGGTGCGCCGTCCAACCCATCAACGGTTATCCCGCTGTCATCTGATAGTGCAGGCAAACCTGTAGCCTTCACTGCCGCATGCGCCTTGATACGTGCATTGCCAACAAACGTCGTCTCGGTTTCTTCCGGCTCAGGCAATCCGTGATCCGCGTTTGACGATACAACCACACCGTACGGCGACAGCAAATTCGCGATCTCCTCAAGCTTACCGTGATTGTGCGTCGCAATCAGCAAATCGGTCCCACCAAACTTACGCATCAGCTGACTGACGCAATCTGTACGGCCGTCAGTTCTGCAATGCCCTTATGGGCCAAGTCCATCATTGCGTTCATCTGGTCACGGGTAAATGTTGAGCCTTCGGCAGACATCTGAATCTCAATCAGTTTATCAGCTGTCATAACAAAATTTCCATCGACGCCAGCCTCAGAATCTTCTGGGTAATCCAAGTCCAGAACCGACTGCCCAGCATAGATCCCACATGACACTGCTGCCACGGGAATCAACAACGGATCAGAAATCACGTCACCAGCGTTCATCAATTTTTGCACTGCCAATTTTAGGGCAACCCAACCGCCAGTGATCGACGCGCATCGTGTCCCGCCATCAGCCTGAATAACATCGCAGTCGATGACGATCTGACGCTCCCCTAGTGCCACGCGGTCAATGCCGGCACGCAAAGACCGCCCAATCAGGCGCTGAATCTCCTGCGTCCGTCCGCTTTGACCATTTTTGGCTTCACGGCGCATCCGTGTGTTCGTCGCCCGCGGCAGCATGCCGTATTCTGCCGTCACCCAGCCTAAGCCAGAATTCTTCAAAAACGACGGCACACGTTCGTCAATAGACGCGGTACACAGCACTTGAGTGTCACCACATTTGATCAGGCACGACCCTTCGGCGTGACGGGTCACATCAATCTCAATGGATATCGGCCGCATTCCATCAATTGTCCGTCCTGAGGGGCGCATCGCATCATCCTTCTATGGGTTTGGACCCCGATACGCCCCGCCGCATAAAATTCCAACCCCGATTGACCTTCGCGCATCCATCCGCCAAGTTACTGACGCCCTAGTGAAAGACCGCAATGTCAGATCAGACACCTATACTTGATGATATGAACGCCCGCTCACGCGAGGTGTTTCGCTGCGTCGTCGAAGGCTATCTCGAGACAGGTGCGCCCGTTGGGTCCCGCACACTGACTCAAAGTCTGTCTGAACAGGTCAGCGCCGCAACGATCCGCAATGTCATGCAGGACCTTGAACAGCTTGGCCTAATTGGTAGCCCACATATCAGTGCTGGACGTATTCCGACCCAACAAGGTCTTCGCATGTTCGTTGATGGGATCCTTGAAGTCGGTGATCTGGACGGTGGCGACCGGGCAAAGATTGACCAAACCTTGGGGTCAAATGATGACGATGTCGGCACCCTCCTCGACCGTGTTGGATCCGCGCTGTCTGGTGTGACTCGCGGTGCCAGCCTTGTTCTCACGCCCAAACATGAAGAAGCGCCCATAAAACACGTCGAGTTCGTTAGCCTTGCTGCGGATCGCGCGCTTGTCGTGCTGGTCTTTGCAGATGGACATGTCGAAAATCGCGTTTTCACCCCACCGCCTGGTCAAACTCCGTCTTCGATGCGGGAGGCCACGAACTTTATTAATTCTGTCGCCGAAGGCCGCACCCTGTCTGAGCTTGGCGGCGCAATCGCCCGTGAGGTCAAATCCCGTCGTCTTGAAATTGACGTGCTCGCCCGAGAGCTTATCGATTCTGGCGCAGCCATGTGGGAAAACAAAGGCGAATCGACCGAACGCCTGATTGTGCGCGGCCGTGGCAACCTTATTTCTGACGAAGATCACAAAGACCTCGACCGCATTCGCTCCCTGTTTGATGACCTTGAACGCAAACGTGACATCGCCGAATTCCTTGAATTGACTGACACTGGTGAGGGTGTTCGCATTTTCATTGGGTCAGAGAACAAACTTTTCTCACTTACGGGTTCATCTTTGGTCGTTTCACCTTATATGAACGCAGACCGAAAGATTGTTGGCGCTGTCGGGGTCATTGGGCCGACGCGCCTGAACTACGGGCGTATAGTGCCCATTGTGGATTACACCGCGCGACTGATCGGGAAACTGATCTCCGATCGTGGATAAGGGACGTTAGTTATGGCTGAGAACGAAAACGAAAATAACTTCCTCGACGACATTATGGCCGACCAGAATATTGGGCCAGAGGATGAGATGACCTTGGACGAAATGGTCGCGGAAGACGACAATGTCGTTGCCTTGAAGACTGAGGTCTTAGAACTCAAAGACGGCTACATGCGCGCGCTTGCTGATGTAGAAAATTCGCGCAAACGCGCTGACCGTGATCGCCGTGAGGCTGAAAATTATGGGGGTTCCCGCCTCGCCCGTGATTTGCTTCCGATCTATGACAACCTTGAGCGTGCGCTGAAGATGAACAAAGAAGACGGTAAAGACGGTGACAAGGCGCTGCTAGAAGGCGTCGAACTCACAATGCGCGCCCTCATCGGTGTTTTCAAAAAACACGGGATCGACCCTATTGTGGCCGAAGTCGGCGAACGGTTCGATCCGCAAATTCACGAAGCGATGTTCGAAGCGCCGCTTCCTGAAACCAAAGCGGGCGACATCATTCAGGTCGCCTCAACCGGCTTCATGCTGCACGACCGTCTGCTGCGGCCCGCACAAGTTGGTGTGTCCTCTACGCCTAAGTCTTGACCAGACCACGTAACTCGTAGATCAAATTCAAAGCGTCTTTTGGACTCAGATCATCGGGCATTACTTCTTTCAGCCGCGCCTCCACCTCGGATGGCGCGGTTTTTGTTGGGGTGGGCGTAGGCGTTGCGCTGAACAGCGGCAGATCATCGATCACAGCCTTCTGTTTCCCCTCACGCTCGCCCTTTTCCAATGCTTCCAAAACAACTTTGGCTCGTGCAACAACTGTTGCCGGCAATCCTGCCAATCGCGCGACCTGCACCCCGTATGACCGATCCGCGGTGCCGCGCTTCACCTCATGCAGAAAAATAACGTCCCCCTCCCATTCCTTGACGGTCACCGTTGCATTCGCCACCCCGTCCAGCTTGTCAGACAGACCCGTCATCTCGTGGTAATGCGTCGCAAATAACGCGCGGCAGCGGTTAACGTCGTGCAAATGTTCTAACGTCGCCCATGCAATCGACAGACCATCATACGTGGCTGTGCCCCTCCCGATTTCATCCAAAATCACCAACGCGCGGTCGTCTGCTTGGTTTAAAATCGCAGCAGTTTCTACCATCTCAACCATGAACGTTGAATGACCCTTACTCAGATCATCAGACGCCCCGACACGGCTGAAAATCTGGCTCACGATGCCAATCGTTGCTGATTTCGCAGGAACGAACGCGCCCATTTGCGCCAAAACTGCTATCAACGCGTTCTGTCGAAGGTAGGTCGATTTACCTGCCATGTTGGGTCCGGTCAGCAGACAAATCTGGTCAAGACTTAAGTCACAATCGTTGGCGACAAACTGCGTTCCGCTCGGCTTTAACGCGGCCTCAACAACTGGATGACGCCCGTCTGTAATTACAAATTCACGCTCGGTTGTCATTAACGGTCGCACCCAGCTTTCCTCACGTGCCAACCGTGCCATCGCCGCGCTTAGGTCAAACTCTGCAAGCGCACGTGCGAGCGTGAACAACATTGGGGCTTGGGCAATAATCGCCGCCACTATGCTGGAATAGATCCGTTTTTCAATTTCAAGACAACGTCCACCGGCGTTCAAAATCCGCGTCTCGAGTTCAGACAGTTCTATTGTGGTGAACCGAACTTGGTTGGCAGTCGTTTGGCGATGTATGAAAGTTTTTGACAGAGGTTCTGCCAGCATTTTTGCTGAATGGGTTGCCGTGACCTCGATAAAATAGCCCAGCACATTGTTGTGTTTTATCTTCAACCCAGTAACACCAGCATCCTGTGCATAGCGACTTTGTAATGCTGCAATGACCGATCGTCCTTCGTCCCTTAGCGACCGAAACTCGTCAAGTTCGGTGTCGTATCCGCCCGCGATAAACCCACCATCGCGTGCCAATAATGGTGGTTCGGCGACCAATGCGTCATCCAGCAATGTCAGTAATGCATCCTGCCCGACCAAATCTTGTGCAGCGGCTGCCAGAGCCTTAGGCATTTCGTCCGGCAGAGCATCTGCGATAATCTCGGCCTGCTCAATTGCGCTGCGAATTGCTGCCATGTCTCTTGGGCCACCCCGATCCATCGACAGGCGTGACAAAGCCCGGTCCAAATCGGGGACTTCGCGTAAACGATCCTCCAACAACGCAGCCACATTACCTTGGTCCAAACACCACGCAACCGCATCCTGTCGCGCGCTGATCTCCGCCAAATCACGTGAAGGGGACGACAGGCGCCGTTCCAGCAACCGCGCCCCACCAGCTGTTTGCGTGCGGTCAATTACCCACAACAATGATCCAGCGCGTCCGCCGTTCATTCCATGTGTCAGTTCTAACGATTTTCGTGTTGACGCATCAATCTGCATTGCTGCTTCACGTTTTTCACGAACAGGCGGACGCAGCAGCGGCAACTTCCCTTTCTGTGTAATATCAAGGTATTCGACCACCGCTGACAACGCTGCAATTTCAGCCCGCGTAAAGGCACCAAACCCATCCAGTGACGAAACGGAATAGACACCACATAGCCGTTTTTCACCACTTGTGCTATCAAATGCCGCATTCCCAAGGACTGTCACAGCCGCGCCAGAATCCTCAACGATTACGCCAAAATCTGCATCACCAACATCGCTTAACAATACTTCTTTCGGGTTCAGTCGCGCCAGTTCAGGACCTAACCCTGCCGCGTCACAGCCAAGCACCGAAAACGCACCGGTTGAAATATCAACCCACGCCAAGGCCCCGTCCCCACGAACGTTTGCATAGGCTGCCAAAAAGTTATGCCGCCGCGCATCAAGTAACGAATCCTCGGTCAGCGTTCCGGGCGTCACCACCCGCGTTACACCGCGCTTAACGATGGATTTATATCCACGCTTCTTCGCCTCCGCCGGGCTTTCCAATTGTTCACAAACGGCAACGCGATGGCCTTTACGGATCAGTGTCAGCAGATAGCCCTCGGCGGCATGATACGGCACACCGCACATCGCAATATCATCGCCCAAATGCTTGCCGCGCTTAGTCAGCGCAATATCCAACGCCCCCGCAGCGGCCACGGCGTCATCAAAGAATAGTTCATAGAAATCACCCATCCGGTAAAATAACAGCGCGTCAGGGTGACCTGCCTTAATTTCAAGATACTGCGCCATCATCGGCGTCACGCTGTTGTTCATAAATCCCCCAGGATGCTGCTTGGGCAACCTACCGACCACGAGTTAGCGACGAAAGCGTAAAAACCACCCATTGCGGGGGTCAGGCCCCACCCCTATCAAGGCTTGGACGCAAGACAAAAATTTGGCGGAGAGTATCGAATGGTTGACACGAAGGTAACACGCGAAGACGCATTGGCATTTCACATGGACCCGACCCCCGGAAAATGGGAGATTCAGGCGACTGTTCCGATGACGACGCAACGAGATCTGTCACTAGCGTATTCCCCTGGCGTCGCGGTGCCCTGCGAAGCAATCGCTGCCAACCCAGAACTCGCTTATGACTACACTAACAAGGGTAATCTGGTCGCTGTGATATCAAATGGCACGGCGGTCCTTGGATTGGGAAATTTGGGCGCATTAGGATCGAAACCTGTGATGGAAGGTAAGGCGGTTCTGTTCAAACGCTTTGCAGATGTAAACTCCATCGACATTGAACTTGATACCGAAGATCCTGACGAATTCTGCAATGCTGTGCGCCTGATGGGACCTACCTTTGGTGGCATTAACCTCGAAGATATCAAAGCGCCCGAATGTTTCATCATCGAACAGCGCCTAAAGGAAGAAATGGACATTCCGGTGTTTCACGACGACCAGCACGGCACGGCAGTAATTTGCGCCGCCGGCCTAATCAATGCGCTGAAGATCTCAGGCAAGAAAATAGAAGACGTCAAAATCGTGCTGAACGGCGCAGGTGCAGCAGGAATCGCGTGCCTTGAATTGCTTAAATCGATGGGTGCGGCCCACAACAACTGCATTATGTGCGACACGAAAGGGGTGATTTACCAAGGTCGCACCGAAGGCATGAACCAGTGGAAATCTGCCCACGCCGCAGCAACTGATACTCGCACCTTGGCGCAAGCAATGAACGGCTGCGACGTGTTCCTTGGTGTGTCTGCCAAAGGCGCTGTCACCCAAGACATGGTCCAATCCATGGCCCCGAACGCCGTTATCTTCGCAATGGCAAACCCCGATCCAGAGATTACGCCAGAAGAAGTCCACGCCGTTCGCGATGATGTTATCGTCGCCACAGGGCGCAGCGATTACCCCAACCAAGTGAATAATGTCCTTGGGTTTCCGTATCTGTTTCGCGGCGCCCTCGACATTCATGCGCGCGCCATCAACGACGAAATGAAAATCGCCTGCGCCAATGCCTTGGCGCAACTCGCCCGCGAAGATGTGCCGGACGAAGTTGCACTTGCTTATGGTCGAAAGCTGACGTTTGGGCGGGATTACATCATTCCTACGCCATTCGATCCGCGTTTGATCCACGTCATTCCGCCTGCTGTTGCACGGGCTGGTATGGACACTGGCGTGGCACGGCGCCCGATTGTCGACATCGAAGGCTATGAAGAATCTCTTAAAACAAGAATGGATCCTACCGCTTCAATTTTGCGCGGCATCAACGCGCGGGCGCGCGCAAATCAGCACACGATCGTCTTTGCCGAAGGCGACGATCCGCGTATCCTACGCGCTGCGGTTCTGTATCAAAGATCCGGTTTTGGCGTCGCACTCGTTGTGGGCCGCGAAGATGATGTCAAAGCTAAACTCACGGCCGAAGGCCTCGGTGACGCGGTTTCTGAACTAACAATCGTCAACGCGGCAAACACAGAACACCTCGATGAATATAAGGATTTTCTGTACAATCGGCTCCAGCGCAAGGGTCACGACAGCAGCGATATTCACCGCATGGCGACCCGCGATCGCCACGTTTTTGCGTCCCTGATGTTGGCCCACGGTCACGCTGATGGCATGGTGACAGGCGCGACACGTAAATCTGCCCATGTGCTTGAATTGATTAATCACGTTTTTGACGCGGGTCCCCATGATGGCGCTGTGGGCGTGACGGCTGTTCTAAACAAAGGCAAGATCGTGTTGATCGCAGACACGCTAGTTCATGAATGGCCTGATGAAAATGATCTGGCGGACATTGCCGAACGCGGGGCCTACGTCGCGCGACGTCTTGGACTGGAACCGCGCGTTGCATTCTTGTCGTTCTCAACTTTTGGATACCCAGTGTCAGAACGAGCGGAAAAAATGCATAAGGCGCCAGATGTCCTTGACGCACGTGGCGTTGATTTCGAATACGAAGGCGAAATGACTGTCGACGTGGCGCTTAATACCAAGGCACAAGAAGCGTATCCGTTTTCTCGGCTTACAGGCCCTGCCAATGTCTTGGTTGTCCCAGCGCGTCACTCTGCCTCAATTTCTGTTAAACTGATGCAAGAAATGGCGGGCGCAACGGTGATTGGTCCGATCCTTGCTGGTATTGATAAACCGATACAAATTTGTTCGACGGGCAGCACGGTGAACGACATCCTCAACATGGCCGTTCTCGCTTCCAGTACGGCAAGATAACCTTGAAAGTTCACCAATGACCATCTGGAATCTAGGCTCTATCAACGCGGATTTTGTCTATTCTGTTCCGCATATTCCCGTCCCTGGTGAAACGCTTGCCAGCACGGGCCGTGCGGTTTTTTTGGGCGGCAAAGGCGCAAATATGTCCGTTGCAGCTGCGCGTGCTGCGGCCCGAGTGGCCCATATCGGCGCAGTTGGTGCGGATGGGCTCTGGGCTGTAGAACGGCTGATGGAATACGGCGTTGATACGCGCCACATCGCCGAAATTGATGTTGAAACGGCGCAAGCGATTATTGCCGTTGATGCAAATGGCGAAAACAGCATCATTTTGCATCAAGGGGCCAACGTTCAAATTCCTGTTAATGTGCTAGAACAGGCTCTAAATCGGGCGGAAACTGGCGATACCTTGGTTTTTCAGAACGAGACAAATCTACAATTACAGGCCGCAGAACTCGCTGTTACGATGGGCCTGCGCGTCGCCTATGCCGCTGCGCCATTTGATGCTGACGCGGTTATGGCGGTAATGGCGCACCTTGATTTTCTGATTCTAAATGAAGTCGAAGCCGAACAACTTAAAGATGCTACTGGAAAAGGCCCACAAGATATCCCTGTTAAAGACGTCATTGTCACGCTCGGCGCAAATGGTGCAACATGGTTTGGCGCTGATGGCCCAGTCGACGTTCCGGCCCACAAAGTCACACCCGTTGATACCACTGGCGCAGGCGATACCTTCACGGGATACGTTCTTGCGTGTCTTGATCGGGGCCAGCCTATGTTGCAAGCCATGCAGACTGCGTCCAAAGCCGCGGCAATCATGGTCACGCGACGGGGCACCGCCGACGTGATCCCTGATTTGGCGGATGTTCAGTCCTTTAGTGGTTGATGAATGGGGCGTTGCTGCCCCAAAGCTGTTCAATCCGCGCATCCCGCCCGCAGGCTTCGCGATAAAACAAATAGGCCTCTGTCTCTGTCTTAATACCGCGTCGCGTGACGACCCGATTTTGACCTTTGTAATAATCCTGGTGGTAGTCTTCCGCATTGGTGAACGTCGAAGTCGCCAAAATTGGGGTTACAATTTGTTGGCCCAACTCTGATTGGGCGTCCGCCAGTGCAGCCAGTGCAGCTTGCTGTTGCGCTGGGTTAGAGACGAAAATTGCGGTACGGTAGCTATCACCACGGTCGCAAAATTGCCCACCCGCATCCGTCGGATCGACGGATCGGAAAAACAGGTCGTAAATCTGACGTGCAGAAACCTGATCGGTGTCATAGCTGATTTGGACCGCCTCATAGTGGCCCGTGCCGCCGCCTGTAACTTGACGATATGTCGGGTTATCCGTGGTTCCGTCTGTATATCCCGACGTGACCTCGGCAACTCCAGTCACTTTTTCAAAATCGCTTTCAACGCACCAGAAACAACCGCCAGCGACTGTAATTGTCTGCATGTCCTGCGCGTCTGCTTTGCCAGCGTGCATTAAGGTCGCTGTGCCAATCGCCGCAGCAAGCGCCACGGTCTTCAAATTTCGTGTCATAGTAGTCATTTGGAGTCTCCCTTCGTGCTATCATCACGTTCAACACGCCTGCGCGCAATTCACCGGACTGTGTCCTCACGCGCTGTTTACCTCTTGGAACAATTCACGCGCCGCCGTAGCGTCCTCTTATGACCGATCAAATCACCACCCACACAGCTCAAGACGATCCACGCAATCGTGACATTCAGATCTGGATCAACCGCACCTTGACCCCGCGCGCCCAAGCAACGGTAAGTGTTTATGACTCTGGCTGGCATCGTCAAGTTGTCGGCGATCTTCGCAACGATAGCCCGGACGCCGGATCTCAAGCAGCCTTCAGCACTCGCGTGATGTCGTCCCAGATCCAATGGGCGTCGGCTCTGGACTGACGGTAGCAAGCGGCTGAAAGCGTGTGGCGGCGGGGGCGGAAGACATTTTGGATTTGATCGTGGACGGAGAGAAATTGTTGCGCTTGGCGGGGTGATTTGAACCGACCCATGCATTTTTCTCGCCGCCGGGTCGGCCTGTGCGACCCTTCGGATCGATTGTTGAGTCTCTTATGGCTTCGGTGCTCGATGCCTGGAGCGAGGTCCTTTAGTGCGGCCCCGTAGCTTCGGAGTTTGTCCGTCACAACGACCCGTGGCGCGCCAAATGTTTTGAATAGCTCGCGGAAAAACCGATCCGCGGCCCGTTTATTTCGCCGAGACTGGACGAGGATGTCCAGCACATCGCCGTTGCTGTCGACAGCGCGCCATAGCCAATACTTCTTGCCGTTTGTCGGAAGGACAACTTCGTCCAGGTGCCATTTGTCCGCCACTTTGGGTCGATCTCGGCGGATCACCTTGGCATATTGTGATCCGAATTTCGCTACCCAAGCGCGGATGGTCTCGTGGCTGACTATAATCCCGCGTGCTGCCAGCAAGTCCTCGACATCGCGCAAACTCATGGGAAATCGGTGATAGGCCCAGACGGCGTATGCGATGATCTCAGGAGAAAAACGATAGCCTAAGAAGGCGCCAGATTGCTTGGGCTTGGTCATACGAATGCATACCCCGAAGGGAAATACCCCGCAACTTGACGATCCCCCCAATACCCCTGCCGCGTGCGCTTGGTTCTAGCAACAACAAGCCGATGTAGCTGTTGTTTGCGTCAGGATAGCCAAAGACCACCCCGAGGATACCAAGCAAGTGATCTGCGTCAAACATTCCAATATGCACGGCGTCATCGGCACCGACATTGGGCGGTCGTTCATTGAAAAAACCGTCGGTCGTCGCTTGGTCTGGGGCACGACCATCTTCAAGCATGACGTAATCGGCAGCACGGGCAAACAAGCGGGCCACGGCGGCCCTATCTGTGGTCGCTGAAAAGCTGCGCATCATCATGGTAAACGATAGCGGCGATGGCGACCTGCTGACAAGCGCGTATTGCCTTTCGGCCCATCGCGCGGTCAGATAAGCATCGCCAATGAAAACCAGCTTCGCCAGTCTGACCGATATCCTTGATCACGGGTTCGACACGGTCATCGACGTGCGCTCCCCCGCTGAATTCGCTGAGGACCATGTGCCCGGTGCAATCAACCTGCCAGCGTTGTCCAATGAAGAACGTGCGCGAGTGGGGACCATCTACGTCCAAGAGGCGCCGTTCAAGGCCCGAAAAATTGGTGCAGCACTGGTCGCACGCAATGTGGCGGAGCATTTGGATGGACCCTTGAAAGACATTGCAGGCAATTGGCAGCCACTGATCTATTGCTGGCGCGGTGGGCAGCGGTCCGGTTCATTCGCGTCGATCCTCAGCCAGATCGGCTGGCGTGCCAAGGTGATCGAAGGCGGGTATCAGAGCTATCGAAATCTGGTGCATGACGTGCTGTATAAAGACGCCGTGCCGCATAAATTGATCCTGCTGGACGGCAACACTGGCACGGCGAAAACCGATATATTGCACCGGTTACATGGGCTTGGGGTGCAGGTCCTCGACCTCGAAGGGTTGGCAAACCATCGCGGGTCTTTGTTGGGTTCGATGGCAGGTGGGCAACCTGCACAAAAAGGGTTTGAGACGGCATTGGCCCGTGCGCTTGCGCGGCTTGACCCGACGCGGCCTGTGATCGTCGAAGCGGAAAGCAGCAAGGTTGGCGAACGCGTGGTGCCGCCAACGCTGTGGGCGGCAATGAAGGCTGCGTCACGCATTGAAACCGACGCGCCGCTGGACGCGCGGGCCCAGTATTTGGCGGATGCTTATGTCGACATTAGCGCTGACGCCACTGGATTGACCGCCAAGTTGGAAATCCTGCGCCGTAACCGTGGCGGGCTGGTTGATGGCTGGCTTGCGCTTCTGCGGGCTGGAGAGTTTGAGGCTTTGGCCCGTGTGTTAATGGATGAACACTACGATCCGACCTACCGGTCAGGGCGCACGCGCCACGGGGCGGATGTGTTGCAGCGGTTCGACGTGACCGATTTAGGGATCGATGCGCGCGCAGATTTGGCAATGCGCATCGCAGCGTGGGTCGAACAACTTAGCTAAATATGACGCCGCTGCCCTTGGTGATTTCCCCGATGATCCAGACATTTGGCTCTTTGGCCAATGCGCGGGCCTTGGCTTTTGGGACCGCAGCAAGAAGCCCGCCACCTGTTTGCGGATCAAACATCAACGCACCGTTTGCCGTGTCGGGCGCCGTGATACGCCGATCATTGCGGTTATCGGGATAAAGCGTTGATCGGATGCCAGCATCTGCGAGGTCCAACGCACCGTCCATCAGCGGCACGTCCACAAGGCGCACATCCGCGCCCACCCCAGACGCATCGCAGATCCCCGCCAGATGCCCAGCAACGCCAAAGCCCGTCACATCTGTCATCGCATGGGCATCTTTGAGCAACCGCGCAGCCGCGTCCTGCGGTTTGATCATCGTTTGGTAGCAACCCAACACATCAGCCCCACGTGCAAGCCTGCGCATTTCAGCCGCAAGGATCGTACCGGACCCAATGGGTTTGGTCAGCACAAGAACGTCACCGACTTCGGCCCCTGCGAGGGTTATTGGTGCGCGTTTGCAAAGGCCGGTGATCGACAGGCCGATGGTCAACCCGTCGCCCATGGTCGTGTGCCCCCCAACAAGAGCTGCTCCGCCCAGATTGCGGGCCACCGTTTGGGTGATTTCGGTCACGGTGCGTTGCTGCAATTGCGCGGACATGCGCGGCAGCGTCAGCGACAGGACCGCGGCTTGTGGGTCTGCGCCCATCGCCCAGATGTCGCCTAGCGCGTGGGTGGTGGTGATTTCGGCCATCAAAACGGGATCGTCAGTCACCGCACTAAGGTGATCAGTAGTGAAAACCTGCATCTCGTCGCCAGTTTTCAGAAGGGCTGCGTCATCGCCAGGTAATGAGATGATGTCTTTGCGCTCAGTTACTGGCAACGTTGCAAGCGCGCCTTGCAACGCACCGCGCCCAACCTTGGCACCGCAACCCCCACACATGGGGGCATCGCCAAGGGTCTCTTTAACACCAATCGCCACGCGCAACGGCAGTAACTGTTCCATCACCGGCAAGCTGTCGAATTTGTCCATGAATTTGCGGTCGATGTGGTTTTTCCATTTCCACAAAAGCGCCCCACGCCGCGCCGTACCGAGTTTTTCAGCCAGCGCAGTTTTTCCGCCAAGCGAGATGAGTTTTAGGTAGTCTTTTTGCGGGTGATAATGCCGCATTGGTCCGCCCGACAGACGGGCACGCAGATTATCGAACAGGTACGAGGCTTGGCGCACAGCAAAAACGCCCGCCTTGGGGCGTGGGTCATGGGACAGATGGGCGCAATCACCGACTGCAAATATATTTGGGTCAGACGTTTGCAGGGTTGGGCCAACGATAAGTGAGCCGCTGAGCAGGTCCAGCCCGATGTCCGCGATCCAGCCGTGCGGGTGCGCGCCTGCCGCGCCCGTGGTGAAATCGGACGCGATGAGCGTGTCATCGGCAAGGCGCACAGCGTCAGCGCGGACTTCGACGACATCGGCGTGTTCAACAAGCGTGACACCCAGTTCTTCCAGCGCGGCAAGCAGGCGGTTTCGGGCAGGCGGATCGAAACTGTCAAGAACCTCACCGCGATCAATCAGGGACACCTGGGGGGACGTGTCACGCAGCGCATGGGCCATCGCCATGGCGAGTTCAGCGCCTGCCACGCCGCCGCCGATGACGGCAACTTTGGGGGCGGTTGCGCTGGCGCGATATTCATCCCAGCGCGACGCGAAAGCACCAAGCGGTTTGGCGGGAATTCCGTGGTCCGCAAAGCCTGCAAGGCGCGGCATTTCGGACGTGACACCGACGTCAATCGCAGCGACATCATAGGCAATGTCAGGGCGATTCGGCACGGTGATAGTTTTCGCCACAGCATCGATCAACGTGGCTTTGCCAGCGATCAAACGGGCACCTGCAAACCGCGCGAGTTGCACGAGATCAATGTCCAGTTCAACGCGGGTGTAATGCCCTGCGACAAACCCCGGAAGCATACCGGAATAAGGCGCGGTCGGGCCGGGGTTGATCACGGTCAGGCGCACACCGGGCAGCGGGTTCATGCCCCAACTGCGCAGCACAAGCGCGTGAGTGTGACCACCGCCCACCAAAACAAGGTCGCGGGTATATGGGATCGTTGATTTCATGGCATCATCTTAACGCGGGACGCGCGTTGGCGCGAGGGGCTTGTGCTCACGGATGTGTTAGTCGCACCCTGTCATTCATACCCTGTCATTTCCAGATAGCCGACGCCATTGTGGCTACCTGTGACCGTAATTGGGCCTTCCCAATAGGGCACAGAGGTTTCCATCCATGCTTGGTCGTTGATCGCGGCGATAGTGACGTCGACATCGCGGTCCGGCAGGGTCACGCGCCACTGGGTAGGGATGGCGCGCCCGTCAACAGTTGCGATAAACAGCGGTTCGGCGTTGAACGTCCCATCGGGATAGGTGGTCGTTTGGCCGTCCGGTTTGATCCATGTGGCGGAGGTGTAAAATGTTCCATCGGTCTGGCGCAGGCGGAAGCCCATCAATTTACCTGTGTCAAGCGAGAGCGAGAACCAGTCCCAACCGGTTTGATCGTCTGATAGCGGCTGTGATGACCATTCACGATCAAGCCACGCGCTGCCGCTCACATCGATATCGCCGTCGGGCAACGCCAACGTCCCCTCAATCGCATAGAATGGCTGTGAGTAGTAATAAGACGCCTGCCCTTCGGCGGATTTCACAGAGTAGCCGTTGTCACCATGAAAAATCAGCGGACCAAGTGCCGTTAGGTCCATATCATAGGCAAAATCGGGGCCACTGGCGGTCATGCGCAGTGTGTTAAGATCGGGACCAATAAGCTGCCAATCATCAATCCACGCCTCAAACGGGTCAGCGGTGACGCCCGCCTGACCGATACCGCCACGGGCAAGGCGTTCGGTGACATAATGCGCGTCAGCTGTCGTGACCGCAGCATGACCCATCCACAGTTGCGGGGAGGACCATCCAGTGCCGTTTTCCGGCGCAAGGGCAGTGCGGAACAATGTCCATTGAAGGCCATAGGGCGTGCCATCTGCATCTGTGAGGTTCGCAGTCAGATACCACCATTCGATGCGGTAGTTCGCGTGCGGGCCGTGATCGGCTGGAAAGTCAAATATCGCGGGGCTTTGGGGGGTTGCAAAGCTATCAGTTGCAGTGCCAAGGCCGGCAAACCCTTGCGCCGAGGCGTCAAACGGCCAGAGCAACAGGAGGAGCACCCTAACGTTCATTGGAAAACACCTTGAGCAGATCAGTGGGGCGCGTACGGGCCAGTTTTCGCGCAGGCCACAAAGCCGCGAGGACGGCGGCAATAACCGCAAAGACCGCAAGGCGTAAATAGGCCATAGGAAACAGGTACATCGGCAGGCGCCAGCCAAAGGCCTCAACATTGACAACCGCCAAAAGGGTCCACGCGAGGGCGAGGCCAAGCGGCAGCGCGAGGGCAGCAGTGAGCAAGGCCAGCAGCACCGCACGGATGATTTCGATGCGCCCCAATCGTGCCCGCGTCAAACCCTGTGCCCAGACCGGCGCAAGTTGTGGCAGGCGCATGGTGGCGAGGGTCAGCAGGCTCATTAATATGGCAAACCCTGCCACGGCGAGGGTCAGGACATTGAGCGCACCTGTGACAGTGAAGGTGCGTTCAAAAACATCGAGAGAGAAGGCCTTGATGCCCGCTTGGTTGATTATGTTGGCTTCGGCCAAACCAAAGCTGTCGCGCAGTTCGGCGGATAGCGCCGAGACGTTGGCGGGGTCCAAGCGTAACCCGAACTGCAGGGCACGAATGTCGGGGAACAGGCGTTCAAACAAGGTTTCAGTCACTATGACTTGCCCAATGGGATTTCCGTAATCACCATAGATACCAAGGACAGTAAACGGCTGGCCAGCCAGCGTAACTTCATCGCCAATCTTGATATCACCACGCCGCGCGAGCTGTTCGTTGATGGCCGCACCTTCCCCAGCTTCGATGCGAAGCCATGCATTCGGGGCGGACTGTAGGAACACCCAATTTTCGCGGTACGTCGCATGGGCCGTTGGACCATAGATTTCGGAGGCCAGACCACGGATATCTTGGTCGACAGATTGGATTGGCAGGACTTTGTCGACCCGTGGTGTCAGAAAAATTTGTAGCGCAGCGGCCTGATCCGCATCATCGGCATAGACATAAAGTTCCGACGCCAGTCGTTGGTCGAGAAAGCCTGTGAACGTCAGCCGGAATGAGCTGACCATCGTTGACACCCCGACATTCGCGGCCATCGCCAGAAGCAGCGCCATCAGCGCCAGTGACAAGCCCGGCAATTGTTGACGGGTGTCGGCCCAAAACCATTCCGCGATGACAGATTTCGCACGTGATGCGCCGAAGGCCAGCACATAGTCTAGCACCACAGGCAAGGCCAAGGCCGCGCCAATCAGCAACGCGGCGAGCATCCCGAAGCCTGCAATCAACCCACTGCCAAACGCGCCAAGTAATACCGCCAAGATCAACAACCCTACGGCAAGCCCCGCCTGATACAATCGCCCCCTGCCCGCCTGCATCGCCCATGCGCGCGGGCGCGCCGACGCCAATAGTGGCATCCGCGCCAGTTGGAACAGCGACGTCGCGGCGGCCATACCCGTGCCACCAACAGCGATCAGCAGCCCGGAAAGCCACCATTCAGGTCGTAACTGCAACGTGCCAGAAACAGACGCGCCATATAGGCCAGAGATTGTCGCGGCGACATCGGGCAGCAGTGCAGCGGCGATAAGGTACCCAAGACCGACACCGATTGCCCCCGCAATCAGTGACAGGGCGAGCAATTCAATCGCGATCAGCGCCACCAGTCGACGCAACGGAAAGCCTAGCGCGCGCAGGGTACGGATCACAGGGCGGCGCTGTTCAAACGCCAAGCCGATTGCGCCGTGAACGATAAAGATGCCCACGGCAAAGGACAGTAAACCGAACGCAGTCAGGTTAAGGTGAAAACTGTCGGTCAGGCGCGCCACGTCCGTCCCGTTTTGCGGGGTGCGCAGCGTTAGGTTAGGGCTCACGTCCGCAAACGGGGATTGGTTCAAAGGTTGCGCAGACGCGACGATTAGGCGACTGAGAATGTCATCCATGTCGAGCAATCGTTGCGCCGTGCCGACATCTGTCAGGATCACACCTGGTGCCACGTCCGGTGACGGCACGAGTGAGACGTCATAGTCACCGATCCGATCCAGTGTGGCTTGTGTGGCGAAGAATACCCCGCCCGTCAGCACATCGACTGTCAAATCCCCATCGCTCAGATCGACGGGGCCAAGGCCATTTGGCGCAGTCAGCGGATCAAGCCCAATGAGCCGGACACCGTCCAGCCGTCCTTCGGCGACAGGGCTAACGAGCCATCCAGCGCGGCGCAAACGGATGTAGTCGGCTTGCGCGATCGTGCCGCCGTCTGACGTGATCTGCGCGAACTGGCCTTCGCCCAATGTCGCGGCAGCGGCGTCATAGCTCGCGCGGGCTTCGGCGTTTACCGCCTGCACGCCGGACCAAAGCGCTGTCGCAAGTGACAAGCCAACGACCAATGTGAAAAGCTGCATCGGGTTACGCCACCAGTGTGACAAAAGTGCGTGTAACCCAGTCCTAGTAAGGCTTTGACGGGTCATGCGACGCGGCCAGCCCGCAGGTGCAACCGCCGCCCCATACGCCCCGCGAGCCGCTCAGAATGTGTCACCATAAGCAACGCGGCATTTGTTTCAGCCACCAGCGCCAACATCAGATCCAACACTGTGTCAGCGGTGGTTTCATCCAGATTGCCTGTCGGTTCATCAGCCAGCACAAGCGCCGGACGCGCCGCCAAAGTCCGTGCGATGGCGACCCGTTGTTGCTGCCCACCCGACAGTTGTTCAGGATATTTCGTCATATGATCAGCCAGACCCATGCGGGTGGTCAAATCACGAATCCAATCAAGGTTTTCAACGCCCGCAAGCCGCGCCTGAAACGCAATATTTGACGCGACAGAAAGCGACGGGATCAAGTTGAATTGCTGAAAGATAACGCCGACTTTGTCGCGCCTTATGGCGGCGCGGGATGCATCATTGAGTGCACCAATGTCCACGCCATCAATCTCGACGCGGCCACCATCGGGTTGGTCCAATCCGCCAACAAGATGCAAAAGTGTGCTCTTGCCGGAACCGGATTCCCCGGTCAGCGCAAGGGTTTCACCCCTGTTCATCGCCATGCTGATTCCCTTGAGGATCACCACGGCACCGTCTGGGCCCGTGTGGGTTTTGATAAGGTCTGTGACGCGCAACAACATGGTGTTATTTATTCCAGCAAGCGGTGGACACGGCAAGGGATCGGGGAACGATTGTCTTAAAAGCCGCGTATAGAAAGATGGAGCGGCAGACGCTTGTGGCAAGTTATCTGACTATTAGACAGCACGCCGCGACGTCAGACTTGGCGGATCAGCGCGAGTCGTTAGGGTGCGGGTTAACAATTTGAAGGAGCGGACCATGTCCAACATCGTCATTCTATCAGGGGCCCGAACCGCAATTGGCGCTTTTGGCGGCAGCCTTGCTGGGAGCACGCCCATTGATCTGGCCACGACCGTCAGCAAAGCGGCGCTAGAACGTGGCGGGGTTGATCCCACACAGATCGGCCTTGTGGCGTTCGGACACGTCATCAATACGCAACCGCGTGACATGTACCTCAGCCGTGTCGCGGCCATGGATGCGGGCATTCCTGAGACCGTGCCAGCGATGAATGTGAACCGATTATGCGGGTCCGGCGTGCAGGCGATTGTATCGGTTATTCAATCGCTTATGCTTGGGGACGCGGACTTTGGCCTTGCGGGCGGTGCCGAGAATATGAGCCGATCACCATTCATTCTGCCCAACGCGCGTTGGGGTGCGAAGATGGGCGATATCGCGGGGCATGACATGATGCTTGGCGCCTTGAATTGCCCGTTCGGCACCGGACACATGGGGGTGACGGCTGAAAACGTCGCGGCGGAACATGGCATCACCCGCGCCGCGCAGGACGCTTTTGCGATGCAATCCCAAGACCGTGCTGCGGCGGCGATTGAGGCCGGGTATTTCGATGAACAGATCGTCCCTGTTGAGGTGAAGCAGCGGCGAGAAACTGTTTTTTTTCAACGTGATGAGCATCCTAAGGCGACCACGATTGAAGCGCTGTCCGGGCTGCGCACCGTGTTCCAAAAAGACGGGACCGTTACGGCGGGCAACGCATCAGGTATCAACGACGGTGCGGCGGCGGTGGTTTTGGCGACGGCCGATGCGGCTGAGGCTGCTGGGCTGACACCAAAATTCCGCGTGTTGGGCTATGCCCACGCGGGTGTTCGACCTGAGGTTATGGGCATTGGTCCGGTACCTGCCGTGCAAAAATTACTAGCAAAAACAGGGCTTTGTACGGATGATTTCGATGTGATCGAAAGCAATGAGGCGTTCGCATCACAGGCTTTGGCGGTATCACAAGAATTGGGGTTCGATCCGGCGAAAGTGAACCCCAATGGCGGCGCGATTGCGCTGGGCCATCCGGTTGGTGCGACGGGTGCGATCATTACCGTAAAAGCGATGTATGAGCTTGAAAGAACGGGCAAAAAACGCGCATTGATTACGATGTGTATCGGTGGTGGTCAGGGTATCGCATTGGCGATTGAGCGGATTTAAGCCCCTTTTGGATCAGGGTAATTGCGCAGGAAAACCGGGCGATTTTCGGTCGATAAGTCAGGATCGAGGGCATATCCGCCTGAGGTGAATTCGTTAACGCCTTGTGGGGTCGTGACGCGGTGTTCGATGATGTGGCGGGCCATGGCGCCACGGGCACGTTTGGCGAAGAAGCTGACGATGCGCGGGCGGTCGTCTTTGACTTCCATAAACACAGGCGTGATGACGTTTAATTTCAATGCTTTAGTGTCTGCAGCACCGAAGTATTCCTGTGACGCGCAGTTGACCAATGTGTCCGTGCCCATTGCAGCGGCCTGCGTGTTCAGAGCGTCGGAAATCGTGGTGCCCCAGTAGTCATAAAGCGATTTTCCGCGTCGGGTTTTCAGACGGCTGCCCATCTCAAGACGGTAGGGCTGTATCGCATCAAGTGGGCGCAAAAGACCGTAAAGGCCAGACAGAATCCGCAAATGATCTTGGCCATAGGCCATGTCATCATCGCTCAGCGTTTTGGCCTCAAGCCCTTGATATGTATCACCGTTAAACGCAAGCGCGGCGGGTTTTATACAATCCGCAGACGGCACGTCTTCGAAGGCCATAAACCGGTCATGGTTCAGGCGTGCCAGTGCATCAGAGATCGACATCAGGCTTTTGAGCGCGGTCAAAGTCAGGTTTCGCGACGTCTTGGCCAGCCGGATTGCATCGTCTTGGAATGCGGGCTGTGTCCCGACAATATCCACGGGGTCCCAATCAAGGGATTTGGCAGGCGAAATGACGGTCAGCATGGGTATTTTCCCCTATATGCACTGCGGTTGGGTTTTGAGATAAAGTTAATCAGGTCTGAAGCAAATTTAACCAGTCTTACCGTTCTGGTAACTGACACACAGTGTACACACGATGTACACAAACTGTGCAGCCCAACGTGCATCTTGGCGCGATCAAGCATCGCGCAGAATGTCGAGAAACGCCGCGCCAAAACGGTCTGCGGCACGGTCGCCCAAAAGGCGGGTAATCGCGGCTTCGTCGCGGGGTTTCTGACTGGCGACTTTCGCGATTTGGGAGGCGGAACAGGACATGGGTTTGTCGGCGCCCGACGGTCCGCGTGACAGGTCAGCCTGTACTTCCAACAGGCGGTCATAAATTGAGCCTTCGTTGCGTCCAGCGAGTTTTTGGCGTTGCGGATGAAGCGCCGCGGCCTCACCGTTGATGACTTCCAAAAACGCCGCGCCATAACTGTCAAGTTTTTTTGTGCCAACGCCGCCGATGCGGGCCATATCATCGAGGGTTTTGGGGCGTTTTTCGGCCATTTCAATCAGGGATTTATCCGTGAAAACGATATAGGCAGGGCCGCCGATCTGTTCGGCAAAGGCGCGGCGTTTCGCCTTGAGCGCGGACAGCAGAGGCGCGTCTTCCTCAGATACCATTTGTTTGACTTTGGGCCCAGATTTTGCCGATTTGATGGTGTCACGGCGCAAATCAATCGTCGCTTCGTCGCGCAGAATTGGGCGGGCTTTGGGTGTCATGCGCAACGCGCCGTGGCGTTCAGCGTCGGGGCGCATCAGGTCGTGGCCCATCATTTGCCGGAAAATCGCCTGCCACTGCACGCGGGAATATTCTTTGCCGACACCAAAGGTCGGCAGTTGGTCGTGGCTACGTTGCGCGACCTTTTCTGTCATGTTGCCGAGCAGAATGTCGATCAGGTGGCCGGCGCCAAAGCGTTCATCGGTGCGCAATGCTGCGGACAATGCCATGCGCACAGGGGTCGTGCCGTCGAAAACATCGGCGGGTTTATCGCACAGATCGCAGTTACCGCAGGCTGTGGGATCTTCGCCAAAATAAGACAGCAGGTTTTGGCGGCGACAATGCAATGCTTCTGCCAAACCGAGCAGCGCGTTCAGGCGACCATGATCGGCGGCGCGGCGTTCAGGTGGCGCCAAGCCTTCGTCGATTTGTTGGCGGCGGTAGCGGATGTCGTCTGGGCCAAACAAGGTCAGGGTTTCAGCAGGGGCACCGTCGCGGCCAGCGCGGCCGATTTCCTGATAGTAGGATTCGATGGATTTGGGCAGGTCGGCGTGGGCGACCCAGCGGATGTCAGGTTTGTCGATACCCATGCCGAACGCGATGGTGGCGCAGACGATGAGCCCGTCTTCTTGTTGAAAGCGGCGTTCGACATTTCGGCGATCATCAGCGTTCATGCCGCCGTGATAGTGGCAGGCGGAATGGCGTGCGTCACGAAGGGCCTTGGCGAGGGTTTCAGTTTTTGCGCGGGTGCCGCAGTAGACAATTCCAGCCTGTTCTTTGCGGGCATTGGCAAAGTTGATGATCTGCGCGCGCGGCCCGTCTTTGGCGGCGAAGGCAAGGTGGATATTAGGGCGATCAAAGCCCTGCAAAAAGAGTGTCGGCGCCTGACCATCGAACAGTTTTTCGATAATTTCAGCGCGGGTTTCTTCGTCGGCGGTTGCGGTGAATGCGGCAAGTGGCACGTCAAGGTCGCGGCGCAGATCGCCAATGCGCAGATAGTCAGGGCGGAAATCGTGGCCCCATTGGGAGACGCAGTGCGCTTCGTCCACGGCGATCATCGAAATACCCGCTTGGCGCAACATCCGCTGTGCGCCGTTAGACGCAAGGCGTTCGGGCGCCATGTAGAGTAATTTCAGGGTGCCGTTTTCAAGATTTCGCCATACTTCATCGGTTTCTTCTTCGGTGTTACCAGACGTCAGCGCGCCTGCGATGACGCCCGCTTCTTTGAGGCCGCGCACCTGATCGCGCATCAGGGCGATGAGAGGGGAAATGACCACGGTGACGCCATCACGCACCAGTGCAGGCAACTGAAAACACAGGGATTTACCACCGCCCGTGGGCATGATGGCAAGGGTATTTTTGCCGTCGGTCACGGCCTCAACGATCTCTTGTTGGCCCGGACGGAAACCGTCAAAGCCGAAAACGTCGCGGAGAAGCGTGGCGGCGCTCATGTTTATACCTGTGCGTGTTTTGCGGTTAGGTGCAAAGAATCACAGCGGGGGCTTGGGGGCAAGCCTTAGCCGAAGGAACCGGCGTTATTGAACAGCACGATGCGGATTGCCTGAATTGCCAGCAGTGCCACCAGTGGAGCGAGGTCAATGCCGCCCATTTGCGGCATAATGCGGCGGATCGGGCCATAGATTGGTTCCAGCAGGCGGCTTAGGCCATACCAGATTTGCGCGACGAACTGTTGGCGAATGTTGAGGACCTGAAACTGGATCAACCATGACATGATGAAATGCGCAATAATGAAGAAGCGAACAATATCGAGGATCATCATCAGGATTTGGTAAAGCGATTGCATAGGGTGTTCCTAGGTTAGGGCATTCGATCGGCTGCAGGAGAGGTAAGCACGCAACGGGTAAAGGGCAATGACTTTCCGTGGCGTTACGCCTTGACGTTTACGTCACTTAGTCGTTTGTGAGTTTCATGTACCCATTTATTCGCCTCGGCCTGAATCTGTATGCGGCGCGCAAATTGCCGCCGATGAACGCGCTGGATATGCATGTGAGCCAGCATCGCTGTCGGCCCATTGATTGCGATATCTTTCTGGAAATGAACAACGGCCGTATTCTGACGCTGTATGAAATGGGGCGGTTTCAGGCAGCAGTTCGCATGGGGCTTTGGGCGCTGCTGAAGAAAAAGCGCTGGGGGCTGACGGTGGCGGGCACGTCTATTCGCTATCGGCGGCGGATTACCCCGTTTGAGAAGTATGAAACGCGCACCAAAATCGCGACGTGGGACGACCGGTTTGTCTATATCGAACAGGGCATGTTCAAAATGTCGGGCGAATGTGCCAGCCACATTTTGATCCGCACGGCAGTGGTCGCAAAAGGCCGCGCGGTCCCGACCGATGTGTTGATTGAGGCAATGGGAATTACCGACCCGCGCCCCGAGCCTGCTGATTGGGTGAGCAATTGGATCGACGCCGAAGCAACGCGGCCTTGGCCACCGGAACTCAACAAGACATAACGATTGCCAGTTTGTCGCTTTGCCTGTCTTATTGCCAAAAGCGGGCAGGGGACGGTTTCATGGCGACAGTATGTAAGAGACGTATTTGGGGTTGGATGGCCTTTGATTGGGCAAGCCAGCCGTTTTACACGCTGGGTTTGACGTTCATTTTTGGCCCATATTTCGCGGCAGTTGCGGCGGAATATTATCTTGGTTCTGGACTAGATGTTGATACCGCAAACGCACGCGCGCAGGGCATTTGGTCGGGCGGACAGACGATTGCAGGCCTGGTCATCGCGTTTTCCGCACCGTTTCTGGGGGCCTTTGCTGACAATTCAGGTCGCAAAATGCCGTGGATTGCGTTCTTTTCGATTGTCTATGTGATCACCATGACGATGCTGTGGGGCCTGACGCCGGATGGTGGAAACCTGATCTGGATGCTGGTGATTTTTTATGTTGGCTTTATCGCCGCGGAAAGCGCGCTGAATTTCGTCAATGCGATCCTGCCGAGCCTTGGCACCAAGAATGAAATTGGCCGCATCAGCGGATCGGGTGCCGCGTTTGGATATTGGGGCGGCGTCACCGCGTTGTTTGTGATGTTGTTGCTGCTGGCCGAAAATGAACAAGGTGTGACGCTGTTGGGCAACCCGCCGCTGTTCGGGTTGGACCCAGAGATGCGCGAAGGCACCCGGTCTGTTGGGCCGATGATCGCGATCTGGTTCGCAGTGTTCATGATCCCGTTCTTTTTATGGGTTCGTGATGATCCGAAGTTGGGCGGAAAATCGACCAAGATATCATCTGTTGTGGGTGAATTGTGGGAGACGCTGAAATCTGTGAAAGACCGCAAAAGCCTTTTGAATTTCTTAGTTGGATCAATGTTTTATCGCGACGCACTCAACGCGCTTTATGCGTTTGGGGGGGTCTATGCGGCGTTGGTTCTGGATTGGTCGACAATCTATATCGGCGTGTTCGGCATTGTCGCGGCGATTGCGGCGGCGATCACCACATGGCTTGCGGGATTGGCCGACCAAAAGTATGGGCCAAAGCCGGTGATCCGCGTGTCCGTCTGGGCGTTGATCGTGGTCAGCACCATCATTGTCGGCATGTCGCGTGAGGCGATGTTCGGCATTCCCTTGGCCGAAGGGTCGTCAATTCCTGACATGGTTTTCTATGTCTGCGGTGCCGTGATTGGCGGCGCCGGTGGCGCGGTTTATTCTGCCAGCCGATCCATGATGGTGCGCCACACACACCCTGAACGACCCGCCGAAGCGTTCGGCTTATTCGCCCTGTCGGGCAAGGCTACGGCGTTCTTGGCCCCTGCGTTCATCACGCTGTTCACGTACCTGACGAACAACAATCAACTCGGCTTTTTGCCTGTGATCTTTCTTTTCTTGGCGGGGCTGTTTCTGCTTCGATGGGTTAACCCACAAGGGGATCACGACGAATGGTCGGCATAGTCAAAACCAGTATCTTGATCGCGGCATTGGCGTTGACCGCCAGTTGTCGCAACACCAACGTCAGCCAAGCGGCCCCTGCAGCGGTGGTTATTTCGACGCAGAACGCAGGCGACAACCGCGTCGCAAAAGAGGTGTTCGGTTACATCCCCGCAGCATCGAACCAACAGTCTGAAGCATTTGGAGGCTATGCCCGTGGCTGTCAGGCGGGCGCTGTGCAATTGCCCGAAACCGGTGCGACGTGGCAGGCAATGCGTCTGTCGCGCAACCGCAATTGGGCGCAACCAGACACGGTTGATTATGTGCAGGACCTTAGCCGCTTTGCCGCGATGATGGACGGTTGGGACGGAATTTACGTGGGCGACATGAGCCAGCCACGCGGCGGGCCAATGCTGACTGGCCATGCGTCCCACCAAACCGGGCTGGACGCGGACATCTGGATGCTGCCGCCCAACCGATTAAACCTGAACCGCCAAGAACGCGAAGATCTGTCGTCGATTTCCATGCGGCGTGATCGCGGTGCGTTTACCAATTCGAGCTGGACCGAGCAGCATATGCAACTGCTGCGCGCTGCGGCCAGTGACCCGCGCACGGCGCGAATTTTTGTGTTCCCCGGTGCGAAGATCGCAATGTGTAATTGGGAAACCGGTGATCGCGCATGGTTGAATAGAATTCGGCCATGGTACGGACATCATTATCATTTTCACGTGCGGCTGCGGTGTCCAGACGGTGACAATGGATGTGAAAATCAGGCGCCGCCGCCTGCTGGTGACGGATGTGGCGATGCGCAGAATTGGGTAAATGACATTCTGAATCCACCACCCCCGACGCCCGTTGATCCCAATGCAACACCCCGCGCACCACGTGGTCCGTTAACCATGGCGCGGCTTCCGGTACAGTGTTTGGCCGTCGCACAAAGCCAGTGACCACACAACAGGATTGACAAGTGAGACGCCGCATTGCAATAGAGCGGCGTCCTTTATCCTGAAGGGCCAAGTGTCCGACTACCTTGTCAAAACGGATTAATATTATGACCCGAATTCTTCCTGGCGTGTTCGCCATGGCCATCGTTGTGGTGGCGTCCAACATCCTTGTGCAGTTTCTAATCCTTGACGGGTTGCTGACATGGGGTGCATTTACTTACCCGCTGGCGTTCCTTGTGACCGACGTGATGAACCGCTGTTATGGTGCTTCGACGGCGCGGCGTGTTGTTTTCATTGGCTTTATCGTTGGTGTGGTGTGTTCCTTGATCGGCAGCCAGATCATGATCCAAGGCGACGGGTTTGCATTTCCTGCCGTGGCCCTGCGTGTGGCGATTGGGTCTGCGACGGCGTTCCTCGTGGCGCAGCTGATCGACGTGGCGATCTTTCAGCGGCTGCGCGACGGGGCGTGGTGGCGCGCGCCATTGGCGTCAACATTGATCGGGTCGACCATCGACACGGCGCTGTTTTTCACCATTGCATTCAGTGGGTTCATATCATTTGGCGCAAATGCGGACGCCGAGATTTCATGGGCGTGGGATGCGGTGCCGTTCCTGCTTGCGGGACCAAGCGCCCCGCTTTGGGTGTCGCTGGCCGTGGCGGACTGGGGTGTAAAGCTCACCATTGCGCTCTTTGCGCTGCTGCCATTCCGCCTCATTGTTGGGCGAATGTCAAAACCTGCCTAGGGTTAGTCATTTTTCCTTTGGTGATTACCAGAACTTGTGGTTTCCTACCTTTAACGGAAACAAACGAGAGGAGGTGATCCAGTGTCTAGAAAGATAGTGGAGACGTGTGACGGGACAACTATGGGGGGCCGTGTCTAGGGCAAACCTTGGATGCGAATGACCATAGGTGAGACCGCGTCTTGTATTGGCGCGCAAATTGGTCCGATTGCCGTGATATAGGTTTCGGATTGCGCTCTAACCGGCCACACCTCCTGAACTTTCGACGGGCCGCTCCTTAGCTGGGGCGGCCCTTTTCGTTGAAACCGGTCGAATGTATACAAAACCCAAACAGGGGTTTGTCTGGTTTGGACAAAAGTGGGATGGTCGCCAGATGGGACTTCGGATCAACGATTCAATCGAAATTGAGGACTGGGAGCTGACAGAGCAATTCGTGCGCGCGTCCGGCCCCGGTGGGCAAAATGTTAACAAGGTGTCGACTGCAGTTGAGCTGCGGTTCGAGGCGGCGCGATCCCCTGCGCTGAGCGGTCCGGTGAAAACACGGTTGCGCCGATTGGCGGGGCGCAAATGGACGGGCGACGGCGCGGTGATTTTGTTTGTGCAGGACACCCGATCACAAGCGCGCAACCGCGAGATCGCGCGGGACCGGCTGGCGGAGTTAATCCGCGCAGCGCTGTTTGTGCCCAAACGACGGGTCAAAACGCGGGTGTCGACCAACCAAAAACGCAAACGCGTGGATGCGAAGAAGAAGGTGGGCGAGGTTAAGAAGTTAAGGGGGAAGGTGGAGGAGTGATTGGGGGGGGGGGCGCCAATGAAACTGTGTTTCATCAGTTCATCTTGAATCTACCTGCTAGATGCAAACGCGTTGAAGCAGCCTGCTTAGAAATGGTTATCACCAACTGTTCGTGCTCAAGCTTCCGATTTCTTTTGACTATATCTACTTCAACACGGTCTTTGGAATTTACTTCTGTGAGGTTATTTTGTGCCATGAAAGTCTTCCTGTGAATCTTTAAAATGAATCATTCATTGGTTTACCGCAAGGGTTTCGCTGGCATGAGGTATTTTTGAATGAGTAAAGTTGTGGATAAAACTTTAGCGACAAGGGCCAGCAACTACCGGCCTGAACTTGTCATTGGCCTTGTTGGTCCCATCGGTTGCGACATCACAACAGTGCAAACTGTTCTAGATGGCGAACTCAGGAAGGTCGGATACTCGACGAAACAGATCGGTCTGAGTGACTCTCTGGGGGGTCTGATAGAAGCCAAGACCGGAAAGTCTGAAGACATAAACTTAATTGAAGAGAAGATGGAGGCAGGAAATAGAGTCTGCCAACTCCTCAGTAACGAAGCAGTTCTTGCCGCCGAAGCCATCAGGTTAATCCGTGAAGCGCGACGGGAAGAGCATGAGTCACGAGGCACAAAAATCGAGGGTGGTGCGGATTCCGAGAGTCTTCCTGCAGAAGGGACAGCGTACATCGTCCGCCAACTAAAGCGGGAGAAGGAAATTGATCTGCTTGCGAAGGTCTATGGCCGACAGTTCATTCAGGTCTCGATAACTCAAGACGTGGCAGCACGCAAACAAAGCCTAATAACGCTAATAGGCAACCAGCACCCTGCATTCAATAATGAAATGTGCTCCGAACAAGCTGATGATTTAATAAAGAAAGACGAGGATGACGAAGACACGTTTGGCCAGAAAATTGGGGATATTTTTCATCTTGGCGACGTCTTTATTGAAGCGCGGTCTAGAAAAACCGTTGAGGACACTTGTCATCGATTTATACAAGCACTCTTCGGTAGAAATGATATTTCACCAACTAGGGACGAATTTGGTGCATATATGGCGAAGATGGCCTCACTTCGTTCGGTTGACTTATCAAGACAAGTGGGAGCCGCGATTCTTACGCCTGAAGCCGACGTCATTTCAATTGGATGTAATGAAGTTCCCAAACCGAACGGTGGCAATTATTGGGACGATGATACAGAAAAACACCGCGATATTGATGAGAAGGGTGAAGCCAACAAAGCTGAAACAAACCGCATTGTTTTCGACTTTCTTAAAGCCTTGCACCAAACTGGGTCACTTAAAGATGATCTTGATCCATCAGGAATTCTTGATAACTCGGACAAGCGGAAAGCAATAATGGCCTCGGCAATTGGCGACATTACTGAGTATGGCCGTATGGTCCATGCAGAAATGAATTCAATATCTGATGCGGCTAGACTTGGCAGGCGCATTCAAGGTGCCACAATGCATGTTACAACCTTCCCCTGCCATAATTGTGCCAAGCATATTATTGCGGCTGGCATTAGCCGTCTGGTCTTTATTGAACCTTATCCAAAGAGTAAAACACGACAGCTCTATTCATATGCAATATCCGATACAAAGGACTCAGATTTGGGTATGACACTTGAACATTTCGCAGGTATATCACCTCGACGATATCGAGATATTTTTGAGAAAAAGAAAAGGCGTAAATCTGACGGAACCATCGAAGATTGGTATCAAGGAAAATGCATTCTGCGAATTGGCCAACAACCAATAGAGGGAACCGAAAACGAAGTTCACGCCCTAAGCGAGAACATGTACTCTCCCTAAACCACAACCTCCACCCGTTACTGTCGACAGCGCGCCATAGCCAATACTTCTTGCCGTTTATCGGAAGGACAACTTCGTCCAGGTGCCATTTGTCCGCCACTTTGGGTCGATCTCGGCGGATCACCTTGGCATATTGTGATCCGAATTTCGCTACCCAAGCGCGGATGGTCTCGTAGCCGACTATAATCCCGCGTGCTGCCAGCAAGTCCTCGACATCGCGCAAACTCATGGGAAATCGGTGATAGGCCCAGACGGCGTATGCGATGATCTCAGGAGAAAAACGATGGCCCAAGAAGGCGCCAGATTGCTTGGGCTTGGTCATACGAATGCATACCCCGAAGGGAAATACCCCGCAACTTGACGATCCCGGCTTTTCTTATTTTAGACGAATTTTCTGGGCAATTGATTTGCATGAATTGGAACGCAAGGTGTATCCCAATAAAGCGGTCAGTATGGCCCGGACCGATTTCAGTGATACGTGTGGTGGCTTTTAGGAGTGCACGTTGGTGAGAGAAAGGGTCTGGGCGGGGTGCTTGGGCCCTTTCATTTTCCCAGACAGTTAGAACAATGTTAGGATTGCGCCAACGATGGCACAGCCGAACGTGGCATAACCACTATCAATCAGCGTCAGCTTGAACGGACGATTGGTGTAGCCGTTATTGATCATGATCCACGGGCTAATGAAAAACAGCCCGATGCCGAGGCCAGAAATCAGACCTTTGCCGACGGTTTCGATGCCCGAAAGCGCAAATGTGTGACGCATCATGCCCGACACAAGGATCATTGCAACGAGCGCCATGACGTAGGGCACCATCGTGGCACCCTCAGGCCGACCATTCTCATTGGCTTTGATGCCGGCGGCGTCCATCCATGGCTTTGACAGCGTCATGTACCAGGCGGCCCCAAACGCAAAACCCGCAAATGCGGCCACTATTACAGCTATAAAATCCATCTTTTCTCCCAGGGTTTTTCATCTGGGTCAGATTTTAGGGACGAATGGGGTCAAAAAGCTAGGGGTTTGTCCGACCTAGGGCACAAATTGCCAGCCATTCATCGTCGGACACAGGTTGGACAGACAGCCGTGAATTCTTGACGAGGACCATTTCGCTTAGGCTGTCGTCGGCCTTGATCTGGTCCAGCGTCACTGGTGTTTCGAAAGGTCGAACTGCCTTGATGTCCACACACTCCCATCGATCATCATCAATGGTGCTGTCGGGATGGGCTGGTGCGCAGACTTCAACAATGCCGACAACGGCCTTCTCTTTTTGAGAATGATAAAAGAAACCGCGATCACCGCAGGCCATTTCGCGCATAAAATTACGGGCTTGGTAATTGCGCACGCCGTCCCATTCTTCGCCCGCATCACCCTTGGCAACTTGGTCGTCCCAGCCCCACGTGGACGGTTCGGATTTGAACAGCCAGTAACGCATCAGCCGATGACCTTCTTCCATTCCTCAATGCGGACATCTTTGAACAATCCGGCCTTTTGGTAGGGATCATTGTCTGCCCAAGCCTGCGCCGCCGCAATGCTGTCAACATTCATGATGATCATTGATCCACACATTTGGCCGTTAAGGTCCAGAAACGGACCCGCCATTTCGACAACGCCTGTCTCAGCAATATAGGCTAGGTGGGCGTCGCGGTTATCGAGACGGATCTGTAAGGACGCAGGATTATCACAAGTAATAAGAACGACGCGCATGTTTATTCCTTTCTAAGGGGACGAGAGAGAAGGGTGGCGAGAGCGGTTTCAGGGTCAATCTTACCAGATGATAGATCAGCAACAACACGGCAGATCGGGAGATCAAGATCGTGATGTTTCGCAAGGTTAGTGACTGATATGGCGGTCGCCGCACCCTCAACCGTGGTGTTTGGATCGAAATCTCTTGCAGCACCGATTGCCAAACCGAAACGATAGTTGCGCGATGCATCCGACGTACAGGTCAAGGCCAGATCGCCAAAGCCGGACAGCCCTGTAAGGGTTTCGGGGTCAGCACCCAGCGCCCCACCGATGCGCCGCATTTCTGCAAACCCACGTGTGATCACAGCGGCGCGCGCGCTTTCGCCAAAACCAGCGCCCATACAAACACCACATGCAATCGCTATCACATTCTTGAGCGCACCACCAAGTTCAGCACCTATAACGTCATGACTGAGGTAAAGCCGCAGGGTCGGGGTCGAAAGGCAGGCTTGTAAATAGGCCCCTTCGTCCCCGTTTTTGCAGGCTAACGTTAGGGCTGTGGGCAAATGGTTGGCGATGTCGGCGGCAAAACTTGGCCCCGTCAGCATTGCGCCGATCGCATCTGGCACGTGCGCTTCAATCTGCGCCACAGGACCGCGCAAAGTGGTCTGATCGATACCTTTACAACAGGCGACCAACCGTTTGCCTGCAAGATGTTGGGCGTGTTCTGCCAACCAGGCCCCAAGTTTTTGCGCTGGGATCGCGAGCAGGACAGTTTCAGCGCCAAATACGTCTTTAAGATCCGAAGATATCAGAACATCACGTGGGATTTTATGGGTCGGCAAACGTGCCTTATTTTCGCGCGACTTTGCCATCTCAGTGGCCACATCTGAATTGCGGGCCCAAAGTGTTACCGGCCCATTCGCGGCCAATGAAATCGCGAGTCCTGTTCCGAATGCCCCAGCGCCTGCAACTGCGATCTTCATGCTTTGGCGCCCTTCTTACCGCTCCCCAGCAGTGTCGGACTGGTTTGGTCGAGTGGCCATCTTGGTCGGGCAGAGAGGGTCAAGTCATCGGTCATACCAGCAGTTAAGCGCAGCAATCCTGCATAAGCAATCATCGCGGCGTTATCTGTACATAGAGCGAGAGGTGGGGCGACGAAAATAGTCTCTGTCTCGGCGCAAAGTTCATTTAGCGCCTGACGAATTGTCCCGTTCGCAGCGACGCCCCCGGCGACGGCTAGGGTGTTCACATCGGGTGAAATGGCGCGTGCTGCGATCAAAGCCTTTCGCGATTTACCGACCAAGACATCCGTCACAGCCGCTTGAAAACTTGCACAGAGGTCGGCGCGAACTGCCAAGGGAATGCCGCTATATTTTGTTATCACATCATCGCGAGCCCGTAGAACTGCTGTCTTCAGACCAGAGAACGACATGTTGCAATCGTCGCGGCCAAGAAGCGGGCGCGGCAAGGCGAATGCGCGCGCGTCACCGTCTTTCGCGGCGTGTTCAACGGCGGGCCCGCCTGGTTGTGAAAGGCCAAGAATACGCGCGGTCTTATCAAACGCTTCGCCGGGGGCGTCGTCGATGGTTCCGCCAAGGCGTATGTATTTGTCGTGGTCCTGCACCAGCAAAAACTGGCAATGACCACCAGAAACCAGCAACATCAGATAGGGAAACGCGATGCTGTCTGTCAGTTGTGGTGTCAACGCATGACCCGCCAGATGGTTTACGCCAATTAGCGGCAGGCCGGTCGCGGCGCTAAGGCCTTTGGCGCACATCACACCAGACAACACGCCACCAATGAGACCGGGTCCGGCGGTGACCGCGATTGCATCGATTTCGGACAGGTCAACATTGGCCACCATCAATGCATCTTCGATTGCATGATCAATCTTTTCCGCATGGGCGCGCGCAGCAATTTCGGGTACAATTCCGCCAAAATCAGCATGTGCTTTGGTCTGATCGAAGACAATATTGGATAAGATGGTGGCAGAGCCTGCGACACCGCGCACGACGGCGGCGGCTGTGTCATCGCAGCTGCTTTCGATGCCAAGGATGGTAAGGGGTGCCGACATGATAAGGAGGCCCGTTTGCTTGCGTCTGGAAACTCCGCAGGTAACACTTGGCCGCAATTGCCACAATGGTCAGAGGGATGTTGCTATGGCGCGCTTCGTTAATCCTATCGTTTTGGTCACGAGACCAGAGGCAGACGCGCAGCGGTTTGTTGATGCTCTTCGTGCGGTATCCGGCCAGTTCGACGTGATCACCAGTCCTGCCTTCGAAAATGAGGCTTTGTCCGTTGATATGCCGGACTTCGACACTGCGATTTTCACGTCGCAAGCCGGTGTCGCACAGGCGCCGCGGGGCAATGGACGGCCTGCATTTTGTGTCGGTGATGCCACGGCAAATGCAGCAACGGATGCAGGTTACGTTTCCGTCAGTGCTGGTGGTTCTGCTGACGACTTGGTGGCGCTGATTCTAAGGCAGCGACCAGATGACGCGTTGCTGCATATTCGCGGTGCAATCGCGCGGGGGGATATCACTAAAAGTTTAAACGAGGCAGGGTTGCGGTGCCAAGACGTAGTTGTGTATCGCAAGGCGACGCGGGGTCCATCCCAAACAGCCCGTGATGCGTTAGAGAGTAGTGAAATGGTGATAATTCCGTTATTTTCTGCCGAAACAGTATCGATATTGGAGAATTGGCCACTGCATTTTGGCGGCTGTGTGGTTGTCGCGATAAGCGATGCAGTCGCAGGTGCATCGCGCGTTCTTTCGCCTTTGAATATTTTGGTATCAGACGCCAATGACATGCGCGCAATGGCGCAAGCGACGGCGCGTTTGATTGCTTGAGGGTCTGCAACCGCCACGATAGAGTGATGGTGGGGCGATTTAGCCCTGTGTGAAGTGAGTAGGGTGTAAACGTGGCCAAGACGACTAACGGTAAAATCGGAGAATCCGAGGTTGACGCGTCGGTTACTGATGCAGTTGAAATGTCTGAGAGTACTGCGGATGAGACGACTGAGTTAGAGACCACTGAACCCGCGACTGACGATCCTATTGGGGACGATATTCTGAAAGATGAAGGTGTCGTTGGTTTGGATGGCGCGCCCGAAGACGGTTTGGATGTGGAGGGCGTGGAGGGCGTGGAGGACGCGTTCGTTGCGCCCACCGTAGAACCGGACTCGAACCCGACAGAAGAACTGGACAAGCCGGTAGAAGAACCTGAGATGATTAATGCCGTTCAGACACCTGCCCGACGTGAAAACGCAACATCACGCGGATTTATTCCGCTTTTGATTGGGGGCCTTGTCGCGGGTACGATCGGGTTTGTGATTGCTGCGGTCTACGACCGTAATAATCGATCAGGCGATATAAGCGTTCAGCTGGCCGCGCAAGCTGATCAGATTGCGGCGCTTGAAGCGCAGATCGCGAATATCCCAAGCCTTGATTTAACAAGCATTGACGCACAAATCTCTGATTTGTCCGATCAGACTACTGCGCGACTCAATGAACTTTCTGACAGAGTTGGCACGCAAATTACTGCCTTTGATGACCGTTTGACAGATGTTGAGATAGCCCCCGAAGCAGACGGCACAATGTCCGATACAGGACCGAGTGCCTATCAGGTTGAAATCGACCAACTTCGGGCAGAGATGACTGCCCAACAAGAGGATGTGATGTCTATGGCCGCGCAGGCCGAGGCTGATCTTGCAGCGATCCGTCAAGAGGCAGCCGAGCTTGAACAAGAGGCCATTGTAACCGCGCAGGATGCTTTCGTGCGCGCTGCGTTGAACCGCGTCGCGGCGGCTGTTGAAACAGGCGCGCCCTTCGGTGACGCCCTGTCCGATATTGACGTGAATGATTTGCCAGTTGTTCTTACTGATGCTGCCGAAAGTGGTGTTGCGACAACTGCGCAGCTTACTCAGGACTTCCCAATTGCTGCGCGGTCCGCACTGGCAACTGCGCGCGCTGAAGGCGTTTCCGATGATGCGGGCGGGTTTGGCGGGTTCTTGCGCAGCCAGTTTGATGTGCGATCTACTGCGCCGCAAGAGGGCGCAGGCCCTGATGCCGTCTTGTCGCGCGCAGAGGCGGCTATCAAAGAAGGCCGCGTCGCCGATGCCTTGGCTGAACTCGAAACGTTGCCGCAGGTGGCCCGCGCTGAACTGAATGACTGGATCGCACGTGCGACCCAACGTGCAGACGTTCTCGATGCGATTGCGACCCTTTCCGAAACCTTTGATTAAAACTGAGGCTGCACACAAATGCTCTGGTCCCTTGTAAAGATTTTGGCCTTCGTTGGCGCCGTAATGGCCGCCACGTTTGGCGCCACCATGTTGCTCGAAATGGAGGGCAGTGCGACGATTGATATTGGTGGGCAAGCTGCCAGTTTCTCGGTTATTGAGATGGCGATCGGACTGATCATTCTGGTTGCCCTCGTTTGGCTGGTTTCCAAATTGGTCGGTCTTGCGGTTGCAGCGTTCAAATTCCTGAACGGGGATGAAACTGCGATCTCGCGCTATTTTTCCCGCAACCGTGAGCGCAAAGGATACGAAGCGTTGTCAGAGGGCATGTTGGCACTGGCATCCGGCGAAGGTCGTTTGGCGATGGCCAAAGCAAACCGCGCCGAAAAATTCCTTGAGCGGCCTGAGTTGACAAATCTGCTGACCGCGCAAGCGGCCGAACTTGCGGGGGATCGCAAGACTGCTGAGCTGACGTATCGAAAGCTGCTTGCAAACGACAAAACCCGTTTCGTCGGGGTGCGTGGAATTATGAAACAAAAGCTGCAAGATGGCGACACGGACACGGCACTGTTGTTGGCACAGAAAGCGTTTGCGATCAAACCAAAGCACGTTGAAACGCAGGACACACTTCTGCGCCTTCAGGCTGAGAAATCCGACTGGAAGGGCGCGCGCGAAACACTCACCGCCAAGCTGAAGACCGGACAACTGCCACGCAACGTTCATCGCCGCCGCGACGCTGTGTTGGCGTTGTCTGAGGCAAAGGGTGTGTTTGCCGAAGGTGCGACGCTTGAGGCGCAAGAAGCTGCAATCGAGGCAAACCGCATGTCCCCTGATCTGGTGCCCGCTGCTGTCATGGCGGCGCAGTCCCACGTCAATAAAAACGCCGACCGCGCTGCCACGCGGGTTATCAAAAAGGCATGGGATATTGCACCGCACCCAGATCTTGCAGCGGCATTCGCAGCGATTGCGCCCCATGAAGATCCGGCAGTGCGTCTCAAACGTTTTGGTGCATTGACGAAGGCGCATCCTGATCACCCTGAGACAAGAATGCTTTTGGCTGAGTTGAACCTTGCTGCGGAAGATTTCCCAGAAGCGCGCCGCGCAATAACCGAATTGGTCGCGCAAGACCCGACGGCACGAAGCCTGACGATCATGGCAGCAATAGAACGCGGCGAAGGATCGACTGATGCAGTTGTCCGTGGGTGGCTTTCTAAAGCGTTGATCGCAACGCGCGGCCCACAATGGATTTGCGATAATTGCCAACACATCCACCCAGCCTGGGTGCCTGTCTGCGTCAATTGTTCTGGTTTTGATACTTTGGCTTGGCGTGAACCGCCAAAAGGCGAAGTTGCGATGCCCGCTGGTGTTGAAATGTTACCGCTTATCGTCGGGAAAATCGAACCCTCGAAGGACACCACAGACGTTGAGATTTTGGAAGCCGAGGTCGTCAATAATGAGATTGCCATAGCGACGGATAACAATGACGAAAAATAGAGCTTTTCGGAAGAATGGGGCGGTGCTAAACCCTGCGCTGTGGCCGCTGTAGCTCATCTGGTAGAGCACATCATTCGTAATGATGGGGTAGTAGGTTCGAGTCCTATCAGCGGCACCAAAAATTACTAATTTTACCTTTTTTATAAAGGCTGTTAAAAATAGTGTCCTGCAAAGGGAACTCAAATGGTAGTCAAAAAGGAACTCAAGGTCGTCGCAAGCGGTGAAACTTCCGTTGCTGTTTCTGGTGATGCTTCGAGCATCAACCAAGAGGACGACCAGATGCTCATTAAACGGGATCGTCAAGTTGCGGGGTATTTCCCTTCGGGGTATGCATTCGTATGACCAAGCCCAAGCAATCTGGCGATTTCTTAGGCCATCGTTTTTCTCCTGAGATCATCGCATACGCCGTCTGGGCCTATCACCGATTTCCCATGAGTTTGCGCGATGTCGAGGACTTGCTGGCAGCGCGCGGGATTATAGTCAGCTACGAGACCATCCGCGCTTGGGTAGCGAATTTCGGATCACAATATGCCAAGGTGATCCGCCGAGATCGACCCAAAGTGGCGGACAAATGGCACCTGGACGAAGTTGTCCTTCCGACAAACGGCAAGAAGTATTGGCTATGGCGCGCTGTCGACAGCAACGGCGATGTGCTGGACATCCTCGTCCAGTCTCGGCGAAATAAACGGACCGCGGATCGGTTTTTCCGCAAGCTATTCAAAACATTTGGCGCGCCACGGGTCGTTGTGACGGACAAACTCCGAAGCTACGGGGCCGCACTAAAGGACCTCGCTCTAGGCATCGAGCACCGAAGCCATAAGAGACTCAACAATCGATCCGAAGGGTCGCACAGGCCGACCCGGCGGCGAGAAAAATGCATGGGTCGGTTCAAATCACCCCGCCAAGCGCAACAATTTCTCTCCGTCCACGATCAAATCCAAAATGTCTTCCGCCACCGCCGCCACCGCCGCCACACGCTTTCAGCCGCTTGCTACCGTCAGTCCAGAGCCGACGCCCATTGGATCTGGGACGACATCACGCGAGTGCTGAAGGCTGCTTGAGATCCGGCGTCCGGGCTATCGTTGCGAAGATCGCCGACAACTCGACGATGCCATTCGATCTTCCATTCATTCGGATCCGGCCTCGCATCTGATAAATTTAGCATCCTGTTCCAGAACCGCGCCGCAGGTTTCACCCTTGAACAAGGCCACCCCAATATGGCTATGGGCGGCAAACGCCCGCTGCACACCATCATTCCTGGTATGGTCAAACGCGCGGGCAAGATCGAAATGCCATTCGGCGTCATGGGCGGCGCGTACCAGCCCTGCGGCCATGCGCGGTTGCTGACCAATATGGAAGATTTCGGCATGGACGCCCAAGCCGCCATCGATGCGCCACGCTGTTTTGCCGAACACGGCGGGCTGACGGTGGAAACTGGCTACGACGATAACGTGGCACAGGCGTTGGCTGACAAAGGTCACATAATCAAACGTGCAGAAACACCGATTGGCGGGGCGCAAGCCATCGTGGTACGCGAGGATGGTGTCCTCGAAGGGGCCAGCGATCCGCGTAAAGATGGCATAACATTGGGATATTGAAAATGGATATTGATGCACTCAAAAAACGGCTCGCCCGCACATTCGGGCTGGCGTTCATGCTGGCAGGCGGGTTGCTCTGTGGGACGGCGGTGAACGACGCCCTAAACGGTGTGCCAGACGCAACGCTTTATGCGGCAATATATGCGGCAATGTTTTCGTTTGGGGGAATGTTGTTCTTTTGGGCCAAGAAACCCTAAGAACCTAGTTCAGCTGGAAATGCAGCGGATACTGACCGTCTTCAAACGGCCCAAACAAATCGTCCAAATCGGGGTGGTCCACAGGCTGGCCTGAATAGTCCGCGACCAAGTTCTGTTCGGATACGTAAGCCACGTAATAGGACTGATCGTTTTCGGCCAGAAGGTGGTAAAACGGCTGATCCTTTTGGGGCCGCGCCTCTTCCGGGATCGCATCATACCATTCTTCGGTGTTGGTAAACATGGCGTCCACATCAAACACGACACCGCGAAACGGATGTTTGCGGTGGCGAACCACTTGGCCCAGATGATATTTCGCAAGTGTCTTCAGCATGGTTTTTCAGCCCCTTGGCCGTTACTAGACAATTCTGCCCACATGAGTCCATGCAAACAGGGAAAAAATAGCGGAAACAGACTGTGTTGTTTATCCTAACAGTGTTTGGAATCGCGCCTCTGGTCTCTTTAATTGGCGGCTGTCGGGTTAGCGTAGATGAAACAGGGACATGACTACCGTGTTGAATTTGTGATACAATTCGCGATCGCACTGGCGTTGCTGATCGTGCAAATTACCGCCGCTGTCACCGTGACATCTTAACTGCTGTCAGAAAAATGCGCAGCGGGGCCGGACAGCTTGCGGGGCTTGTTGCAGGGGTCTTCGTGTGTCGACGCCCTTGTCGGCGGTCACTTTACCGCTCATCACGGCAGTTGTGATCTAATTTCGCGCCAAAACCGGTTCACAGGCGGCCCCGCATCCGTTATCATGATCGCAATAAAAAAATAAAAGAAGCGAGAGGCATATGAGCAAACTCTTTCGCGCGGCCCTGTTATTAATGATCTTGGGAAGCTGTGCAGCCCGAGACGCTTCAGCGCCGCGCAATCTGGACAACGCCTGTTCCATTCTAACTGAACGCCCGCACTATGTGCGCGCCTTCAAACGGGCTGAACGAAACTGGGGTGTGGAAACCCACGTCTTGATGGCGATAATCTATCAAGAAAGCAAATTTATCGCCAACAACCGCCCACCGCACACCTACGCGTTGGGGATCATCCCGACAGGTCGCCAATCATCCGCACTTGGCTATAGCCAGGCGTTGGACGGGACATGGCAAGATTACGTTGATCAGCACGGTAGGCGCCGATCAAGCCGTACCGACATTGATGACGCGACGGATTTCATGGGCTGGTACATGGCCGCAACAGTGCGTGAAAATTCCATACCACTGAGCGACACCTACAACCAGTATCTGGCCTACCACGAGGGTCGGACAGGCTGGCGTCGCGGCACGTATCGATCAAAACCTTGGCTGATCCGCATCGCTGGCGAAGTCCGTAACCGCGCCGTGATGTACGACGCGCAATTGCGTAGCTGTCGCCGGTTCCGGTGAACAGCACGCCTTAAAAATAAAAAGCGCGTCCCAAATTCGGGGCGCGCTTTGTTGTTTCTATAGCTTTGGATTCAGCGTCGGCGACGTCAGTTGCCCCAAATCCGCATCTCTCGCTGTATATTGAACAGGATATTTGGCACGCGGCCGTCCTTTGCCAAATCACCCAAAATCACCGTCGTCTGCTGGCCTGTATCGTCCGTGACGATCCACTGGCGCAACTCGACCGGACTGGACGTATACACCATCTGAATACTGCCATATTCGGGATGATCGGGGTCTTGCGCTGTCACGATCGTGGTTGTCCCATCAGTGGTATGCCCCGTGACCATATCGGTGCGCGAAAAATCAATGTTGCGTTCAAGAATGATCGACAGCGGTGTCTGGTTTAACGGATAGCGATCCGGCCCGCTGTTGGACCGCGGATCAAAAATCGCGACTTGACCACCACCCGCGACAACTAACGATTCCTCGGGCGGATTATATTCGAACCGTACACGGCCTGGCCGTTTGATAAAGACTGTCCCGGTCGAAATCGTGCCATCTGCATTGATCTGCGTAAAGGCGCCTTCGGCACTGGTGAACGAGTTGAGATAGCTGGACACTTGGTCCAACGACAACTGCTGCGCAAATAGAGGCGAAGCCGCGAACCCTGCAAGCGCAAGGGGAACGGCCAAAAGACATAGTCGGCGTGTTATTAAATTCATATTTCATACCTAATCTGGCGGCGCATGACTTGCACCCAATCAATGGGACAAACATTGGTGATCGCGTCGCGTTAAGCGATATCATGCCACTTGTTAACCGATAGCACGGTGATGCAATCAGGGTGGGGGGCCAGCCCCCATCCTAGCGGACTCCCCCGGGATATTTAGGAGACAAAGACAATTGGTTTGCCGTCTTTCGCCCGTCGACGTTCCCACCTAGGTTAGAAACGTTAATTTGGGGGATATACAATGACCGGTTTCTTGATGCTCGCGTTCGTATTTTTGGTGGCGGGGGTGATTTCCGTTCCAATTGCATCACGCTTGGGGCTCGGCTCGGTGTTGGGCTACCTAATTGCTGGCATCCTGATCAGTCCTGTTTTGGCGCTGTTGAATGTCGACGTCATCGCGATCCAGCATTTTGCAGAATTTGGCGTCGTGATGATGTTGTTCCTTGTCGGTCTCGAACTTGAACCAAAGATGCTTTGGGCGATGCGCGCGCGCCTGATCGGACTTGGCGGTGGACAGGTCGTGCTGACCACTTTGGCAGTGATGGCTGTCGCAATGGCATTTGGCCTGATCTGGTCCGTCGCACTGGCAATCGGTCTGGTGATGGCGCTGTCATCAACGGCCATTGTTTTGCAAACCCTCAACGAAAAAGGCCTGATGAAAAGCGACGGCGGCCAGTCGAGCTTTTCGGTACTTTTGACCCAAGACATCGCCGTCATCCCAATGCTGGCTTTCATCCCACTTCTGGCCCTCTCTGGCCTCGGCGATGTCGCCCCAGATTTGACCGCAGACATGGTCACACACGGTGAAACGGCGCATATCGAAGTGCTTGTTGATAGCCATGGTGATCCCGTCCCCACAGGCGATCACGCCAGCGCAGATGGCGATCATAGCGAAAGCATGAGCCTCGTTGACAGCCTTGGTCCATGGCAAACAACCCTTGTGACCATTGGTGCGGTGGCCGCCGTTGTCCTTGGTGGCAACTTCCTGACCTCACCAGTCTTTCGGTTTATTGCGGTCGCAAACTTGCGCGAATTGTTCACCGCGACGGCCCTGATGATGGTTATTGGTATCGCGCTTTTGATGTCGCTCGTCGGGTTGTCGCCCGCCCTTGGTACGTTCCTTGCAGGTGTGGTTCTGGCGAACTCCGAATACCGCCATGAATTAGAATCCGACATCGACCCGTTTAAAGGCCTGCTGCTTGGCCTGTTCTTTATGACTGTTGGCGCGGGGATCAATTTCGGCCTGCTTGGGGCGAACCTGATGCTCATTGTTGGCTTAACACTCGGCCTGATTGCGCTCAAAATAGGTGTTCTTCTGATCCTTGCTGTGGTCTTCAATATCAAGGGCAGTGATCGGTGGCTGTTCGCCCTCGGCCTCGCGCAAGCTGGTGAATTCGGCTTTGTATTGCTGTCGTTCACCGTCGCCAGCAACGTCATTCCCGGCGCTATCGCGGATCAGCTGTTGCTGGTCGTGGCCCTGTCGATGCTGCTGACCCCGCTGCTGTTCATCCTTTATGACCGCGTGATAGTGCCGCGTTTTGACACCGATCAGGACCGCGAAACCGACACCATTGATGAAGCAAACCACATTATCGTCGCGGGACATGGCCGCGTTGGTGGGCTGGTGCGTCGCATGCTAGAAGGTGCGGGCTACGGCTCGACTGTGATCGATTATTCATCCAAACAGATCGACATGGTCGCGAAATTCGGAATGCGCGCCTACTACGGCGACGCGACCCGTCCAGACCTTTTGCATTCAGCAGGCATCGACGAGGCGAAGATCTTCGTCGTGGCTATCGACGGCAAAGAACAGATCACCGAACTCGTAAAATACGTCCATCACACCTATCCGCACGTGCACATCATTGCCCGCGCCGTGGATCGTAACCACGTCTATGATCTGTATGCTGCCGGCTGCCGCGACATCATTCGCGAAACCTACGACAGTTCATTGCGCATCGGCAGATCCGCGCTAGAGGCGCTGGGCATGTCGCGGGATAAATCCGCACAGGTGTCTGACGCCTTTGACGCCGTTGATCGCAAATCAATGATCCAAGTGGCTGAACATTATGAGCCCGACGTTCCCCTCGCAGAGAACGCTGCTATGATGGCAAGGGTCAATGAATTGCGTGCCGGCTGGAAGGCCGATTTGGAAACACAGATAAAAGATATTCTAGCCGAACCGGATGCGAAAACGGGGCCCTGAAGCCCGTTAAATTACTGCCGTTCCGGGATCAAAATCTCGCGTTTGCCAACATGGTTGGCGGCGCTGACAATATTCTCGTCTTCCATCTGCTCAACCAATCGTGCGGCCTTGTTATACCCAATCGCCAACTTGCGCTGGATATAGGACGTCGAACATTTGCGATCCTTGGCAACAATCGCCACCGCCGTATCATAAAGCGCGTCCTCGCCGTCGGTGTTTCCGCCCAGACCAAGCACCTCGTCGATGCTGCTGGCATTATCATCCGCGCGTCCTTCAACCACGCCACTAAAGTATTCTGGCGGACCGTAGGCCTTCAGATAGGTGACAATCTCTTCGACCTCTTCGTCAGAACAGAACGGCCCGTGCACCCGCATAATCTTTGATCCACCCGCCATATACAGCATGTCACCCATGCCCAAAAGCTGCTCGGCACCCTGTTCACCCAGAATGGTGCGCGAATCGATTTTGCTGGTCACCTGAAACGAAATCCGCGTCGGGAAGTTGGCCTTGATCGTCCCCGTAATGACATCCACTGACGGTCGCTGCGTTGCCATAATCAAATGAATACCCGATGCCCGCGCCATCTGCGCCAGTCGCTGAATACAGGCTTCAATCTCTTTTCCGGCAACCATCATCAGGTCCGCCATCTCGTCCACAATCACGACAATAAAGGGCAGCACTTCGGGCTTGAACTCATCCGTTTCAAACACAGGCTCGCCCGTATCGTCATCAAAACCCGTCTGCACCGTGCGGCTGAACAGCTCGTCTTTGCCAAGCGCGTCTTTCACGCGGCCATTATACCCATCAATATTGCGCACGCCCATTTTGGACATCTTGCGGTAACGTTCTTCCATCTCGCCGACGACCCATTTCAACGCGACGACCGCTTTTTTAGGGTCGGTCACAACCGGGCTCAGCAGGTGCGGAATACCGTCATAAACCGACAGCTCCAGCATTTTCGGATCGATCATGATCATCCGGCATTCTTCGGGGCTCAGCTTATACAGCAGGCTCAGGATCATGGTGTTGATGGCTACGGATTTACCCGAACCAGTGGTGCCCGCAATCAGCAGGTGGGGCATCTTGGCAAGGTTGGCGATGATCGGTTCACCGCCAATATCCTTACCCAAGGCCAGCGGCAGCTTCATGTTGCTGTCACCAAAATCTCGCGCACTCAGCATCTCGCGCAACACGACCATTTCGCGGTTTTCGTTCGGTAATTCAATTCCAATAACCGTGCGACCGGGGACTGTGGACACCCGTGCCGACAACGCGGACATCGACCGTGCAATATCATCCGCCAAACCGATAACGCGCGATGCTTTCAATCCCGGTGCGGGTTCAAGTTCATACATCGTGACGACTGGACCGGGGCGCACTGAAACGATGTCACCTTTGACGCCGTAATCATCCAACACGTTTTCCAACATGCGGGCATTTTCTTCCAACGCTTCATCGCTCAACACATGGCGGGTGATTTCGTCTGGTGACGACAACAGGCTCAGCGGGGGTACTTCATAGACGGGACGCTTGTCCTCAAACTTCAACGCGGGTTGCGCTTCGGCCTTGGCTTGACGCGATGGCTGAACGGATTTGCGCACTGGATGCTGAACGACCGCCTTTGCCTCCGGCACACGAATCAAAGCGGGCGAAAACGCAGCCGCTGGCGTTTGCATCGCGGCCCCATCTACGGACGCATAATCCATTGCGGGTGGCGTGTAATCCTCATCCAACTCCGCCATCGGCGCTTCGGTGGGCGCGGCCAAATCCAAGGCTGCCCTCTGTTGCCTGTTCAACAACAGTGGGCGCGGCCCAGTTTGGCGTCCCATCGTGGGTTCGACGCGTGCTGATTGCGGTTCCGTCCGGCTGGCAATCGCCGCGGTAATTGCGGGGTTCACACCCGGTTTCGTGGTCACCTGCACTTCTTGTGGCTGTCCACTGCGGCTGCGCACGGCGTTGGCAATGCGTGCCGAAATACGATCTGTATCAGCGGCAGGCACGTCGCCCTCTAGCGGCGGTTCTTCAATCAATTCCGGCTCCGGCATCGGATCGGCACGTTTCAGCAAGGACGCAAACAAACCTGCTTTTTGCGCAGGTTCCGCAACACGTGCGGGCGCGGCCAAAGGTGCGGGCGCACGTGCACGCAGTACGGGTGCTTCAATCGGATCAAAATCCTCATAACGGGTTGGCATCGCTGGATTCGCGCGCACCACGGCGGCCACACGCGCAGTTTCTTGTGCTAAAGACGGCGCTGGGATTGCCCGCACTGCAGCCAATTCAGCCTTAACTTCGGCCTTTTCTTGGCGCGACAACTCGCGGCGCTCCTGAACTCTGGAATTCAAAGCTTGCGCACCGTTGTAGGATGCTGACGCCGATCGACCGAGAAGGTTTAGAACACCAGAATAGACGACAATCAGGCCGACCAATAGAAAACGGCCCAAGCGCCTGATCTCATACATCGTGAACCCCAGCGCGAACGCCATCAACGCCACAACGCCGAGCCCCATAACGAAAGACATTAGTTTCACGCTGAACGTCGTTCCAAACGGCAGGATCGTCAGCAGGATCGATAAGACCATGTCGCCAAAGTGCCCGCCAAGACCAAAACTTTCTTCCCATCCAGTGCCCGTGTTCAGCGTCGCGGCATAAATCGCCGTCGCAGCAATCGCGATGGGGGCAAAAATTACCCGACCCACGGCACGCTCCTGCCCACGGTGCAGCGTAAACCGCAGCCCCCACGCCATCAGCACCGCGGGCACCATCCAGCTTGCGTAGCCAACGACCATAAACAGCGCCGCGGCAAACGACGCACCCGGCCGACCCAGCCAGTTTTGAACAGGGGCGTCCGTCGCAGACATGAGGTTCGGATCATCGGGCGCGTAGGACCACAGCATCATCGCCACCATCAGACCGACAACAAACAGGCCAATGCCCACCAGTTCGCGGCCACGTTTTTCAATCGCAGCTTGGGTGCCACGATCAAGCAGGGGATCTCTTTGTCGAGATTGATAAGACGCCATTTTACCGTTCCTCACGTGTACAAACAGTCGCGGATCAGGATCAGACCGCGCTGCGTTTCTTCTTTCGGCGCCACAAGTGCCACCCGAATATAACCTTGCCCCGGATCCCCATTGGGGTCAGGGCGGGACAGATAAGCGCCCGGTAATACCCGAACGCCTGTCTCTTGCCACAGCTTTAATGTGGCCTTTTCGCCGTCCTCAACCGGAAGCCACAGGAAAAATCCCGCTTCCGGCGAGGCATAGCTGTTCACGCCTGCAAAAATCACATCAGCATCGTCAAACTTCGCTCGGTACAATTCGCGATTCTGAATAACATGGCCTTCGTCCGACCAAACCCGTTCAGAAACGCGCTGAATTGGCATTGGTACCGGCGCGCCCGCATAGGCCCGCAACTGGCGAATTTCCTTAATGTTTTTCGGCCCGCTGGCCACAAAACCAGACCGCAGTCCGGGCAGGTTGCTGCGCTTGGACAACGAATGAAACACCACGATTCGTTCAGGATCACAGCCCGTATCTGCCACCGCCTCCAATCCGCCCACGGGGGGCGTATCGCGGTAAATCTCTGAATAACACTCATCCGCGAAAATCTTGAAATCGTGCTTTTCGGCCAATGCAATCAATGTCGCCCAGTATTCAGGTGACGCCACAGCGCCCTGCGGATTGGCAGGGCTACAGATGTAGGCAATCGTCGTGCGGTCCAAAACGTCCGCTGGCAGCGATGCATAATCCGGCAAATGCCCAGTTGCAGTTGTTGCAGGCACCATCACAGGCTCCGCGTTCACCGACAAAGCTGCAATCGCATAGACCTGATAAAATGGGTTTGGCAACAAAACGACAGGCTGTTTGCCATTCTTCACTTCAGGACAAAGCGCCATCGCCGCGTGATACAAACCCTCACGCGTGCCATTCAAAACCATCACACGATCTGGCGTCACATCAACGGAATAGCGCCGCGTAATCCAGCCGCAGATCGCCGCCAACAACTCTGGCGCGCCTTCATTTGTAGGGTATTTACTGAACTCACCGACTGATTTCGCCAAAACATCTGGCACAAATGCAGGGAACGGATGCTGCGGCTCACCAATTGTCATGTTTACAGGATCGCCGCCCGCTTGGGTGGAGTCGAGTAAAGCGCGTAAACGCGGCCACGCATAGGCCGGTAGGTTCGAAAACCGCTCGGGGTACGTCATCACTGCCTCAAACTGCGGCCTCATTTACGGGCCGCTTTCGTCTAAAGTAGCTTAGGCGACCCCGCTAAGTCCAGAAAAAGCATGCAGTTGCGGTGACTTGTGTGGCTTTTACGCCAACGCAGCCTCAACCGCCGCACCAATCCGCAGTAGGCGTTCATCATCACCCCCCGCAACATTCAGCATAATCCCGACCGATGGCACCCCTGTAGGCAGTGCCAAAGACGCCAAACCCATCAGGTTCGCGACCCGCGTATTGCGCAATGTCAGCAGGTTTTCCTGTAGGTAATAATCAGCGTCTGACGCCAGCCGTTCCAAATTCGGCGGCATGTTTGCAGCTCCAGGACACAGCACTGCATCAAACCCCGCAGTCGCGTCAGCATAGACACCCCGAATGTCGCGCAATTCCACCCAAAGCGACAGATATTCGTGGGCAAGTACATCCTTGCCCCCCTGCACACGCTGCAAAATCTGGTGGTACATTTTGTCCGGATTCGCCTCGACCAGATCACGCCAATTGGCATAGGCATCCGCGGTATAAAGCGGCAAAGACATCGCAAAGGCGCGTTCTAACGCGGGCACTTCCAGCGGTACAATCTCAGCGCCCGCCACCGCCAGCTTGGTCAACGCCGCATCATATCCTGCCAACGACGCATCTGCGACATTGTCCATCACAACCGATCGCAACGCTGCAAACCGCATCCCCTTTAAAGATGCACCCGTCAAATCTGCCGACCGACCGCCTTCAAGCGCTGCCAGCATCAACGCTGCGTCTTCTACCGATCGACACAGCGGCCCCACGGTATCAAACGTCGTGCAGAGCGCGACAGACCCTGCGACCGACAAGCGTCCAAACGTGGTCTTCAGCCCCACAAGGTCATTCCAGACCGATGGCACACGAACAGACCCGCCCGTGTCCGACCCGACAGCCGCTGCCGCCAGTCCAAACGCAACAGACGCCGCAGCGCCGGACGACGATCCCCCCGGAACCGCGTCTGGATCATTCACACAAGGCGGTGTTGCGGTCATCGGGTTATATCCCAAACCAGAAAACGCGATCTCGCTCATGTGGGTTTTTCCAAGACACACTAGCCCCATGCCCGTCGCCACGCGCAGAACCTCTGCATCGCGGCTTGGCACACGACCCTCCATCAATTTGGTCCCTGCTTCGGTTGCGACACCCGCCGTATCAAACAAATCCTTCCAGCTGATCGGCACACCGTCCAAAGGCGACAATCGCTGCCCTGCCTTGGCCCGCATGCGCGCGGCTGCGGCCTCACTCCGCGCACGGTCCGCCGTCACCCGCGCATAGATCCGATCCCGCATTGGATGCGCGTCAATCGCCGCCAGATAAACCTCACAAAGCTCAACCGGATCAATATCACCGGCATCAATCCCGCGCCCCAAATCTGCCGCTGTCGCCCAAAGCCAATCTTGCATCGTGTTCTCCTTGTTGGCGTGAACGGTAGCGACCATCCCGCGCATGGACAATCCCACCAAAGGGCGCATATCTCGACCTATGAAAATTAATACAGATATTGCGACTGATGTGATTATCGTTGGCGGCGGGCTGAATGGCCCAACGCTCGGCCTCGCGCTGGCCAACATAGGCCTGCGCTGCACCGTCATCGACACACTTCCCGCGCCAACCCGTGGATTGCCTGATTTCGATGGCCGCTCATATGCCTTGGCCCACGCCTCCATGCGGCTGCTGCGCAATATCGGCATTTGGGGCGATGTCGCCGACCACACCCAACCGATGCTGGAAATCAAAGTCACCGACGGGCGCGCAGGTGAGGGCCCTTCCCCGTGGATGTTGCACTTCGATCACGCCGAAATCGAAGAAGGTCCGATGGGGTTCATGTGCCAAGACCGCCATCTGCGCCAGGCATTGCTGGCCGCGATGGACGCCAATGATCATATCACACAATTGTCCGGCGAAACCGTCGTCGCACAGGACGTGGGCTCCGTTACGCTGGCCTCCGGCAAAACACTCAACGCGAAACTTATCATCGGGGCCGACGGGCGCACCAGCGGCACCGCCACCCGCGCAGGCATCAAACGCACCGGCTGGGGCTATGGCCAAACCGCAATCGTTTGTGCGGTGGGGCACGAAAAACCCCACGGCGGCATCGCGCACCAGTTCTTTATGCCCGCCGGTCCGCTCGCCATTTTACCACTTCCAAGTGATCGATGTTCAATTGTCTGGTCAGAATCTGACGCGCGTGCTGCAGAAATTATGGCAATGGATGACGCCGACTTCCTCGACGCGCTGCGTCCTGCATTCGGGGACTTTCTTGGTGAAATTTCATTGACAGGAAAACGTTTCAGCTACGCGCTTGGCCTGACCCTCGCCAATCGTTTTATCGCCGATCGTATTGCGTTAATCGGGGACGCGGCGCATGGCGTGCACCCCATCGCGGGACAGGGCCTAAACGCAGGTCTGCGCGATGTTGCCGCTTTGGTGGATGTCCTGTCAGACGCGAAAAAGCGCGGCGAAGACATTGGAAGCCCATCAGTTTTGACCCGATACGAACAATGGCGCCGCTTTGACACCGCAACGCTTGCCGCCGCGACGGATACGTTCAACAGATTGTTCTCAAACGATAACCCATTTCTGCGCGCTGTTCGCGATGCGGGCATGGGCCTGATAAACGCAGCCCCCGGACTGCGCCGCCGCTTCATTCGCGAAGCGGCAGGGCTGACCGGCGACCTGCCGAGCCTAATGCGGGCTTAGTCCTGATCGATCACGCGGGCCTCATCGACCAGCAGCACCGGAATGCCACCCCGGATCGGATAGGCCAGATGCGCCGCCTTGCTGGTCAGCTCTTGGGCAGCCGCATCATAGGTCAAACGCCCCTGACATTGCGGACAGACAAGCGCCTCCAGCATCTTGGGGTCGAACGTGCGTTCATCTGTCACTCTCATTGCAGCACCCGCTGATCATCACCGCCATGAAGCGCGTATTCGATCAACGTCACAAGCGTTTCCCGACGGGTCACCAATGATGGTGCCTCTAACAACGCTTGACGTTCTTCCGGATCAAATGGACACAGCATCGACAAGGAATTGATCAGCAATTCAGGGTCCGCATCCGCCATAGACTCCCAGTCGGTGTTCAGCCCACGTTCCTCAAAAAACCGCTGAAGCAGATCCATCAGTACGGCGCGATCCAAACCCGGATCGGTTTCTTCTGCGCCCAAATCTGCGCCAAATCCATCCCAGTTCACCCGCGCACGGCGATAGGGCGCAAACCCTTCGACTTCCTCAAGCACGCGAAACCGCGACTTGCCCGACAGCGTGATCATATAGCGACCATCCTCCGTCTCAGACAGCGCCGTCACGCGTCCAGAACAGCCAATCGTGTGCAGCTTGTTCGATCCATCAGCCGCTTGGTACGGCTGCACCATTCCAATCAATCGCCCATCCGTCTTTAACGTATCATCCAGCATCGCCAAATAACGCGGTTCAAACAATTGCAGCGGCAACCGCGCACGCGGCAGCAATAACGCGCCGGGCAGCGGGAAAATCGGAATTACATCGGGGAGGTCAGTTTTTTGCTTCATGTCAGATTAAATAGCTCACTCGCCGCGTCAGGCAAATATCATTGACGAAAGTCTGCGCCGACCGTTTAGCACTACAGGATCGGTGGGTTTCATAGCATCAAATACAGTGAACAACTGCGTTTTCGCGGCGCTGTCATTCCATTCGCGATCCCGACGGAACAAATCAAGCAACTGATCGACTGCGCCTTCGCTATCTCCCGCCGCATGCAGCGCCACGGCCAGATCAAGCCGCGCTTGGTGGTTGTTTTCATCCGCATCGACCGCAGCTTGTAATTCAGCCACTGGCCCCGCATTCGCCGCCTGTTTTGCCAATTCAATCGCCGCACGCGCCGCTTCAATCGGTGCCGCGTCGGAAATCTCTGCTGGTGCGCCGTTTAACACGGCTTCCGCTTCCTCCACTTGATCTTGCGCCAAATGACAGCGCGCCAACCCACCGAATGCACCGGCATGGTTGGGGTCTTCTTCCAGAATGGCCGCAAACGTTTCGGCTGCATCTGCGAATTCGCCGTCCGTCAGCATGGTTTCAGCCGCGTCAAACGCGTCATCCAGCCCGTTGTCAGGCTCCCCAGCCAAATCGGCGATCTTGGTCACAAACGCCTCAATCTCGCTCGGCGGTACTGCACCCTGAAATCCATCGACAGGCTGACCGTTAAAGAAGGCATAAACCATCGGGATCGACTGCACCTTAAGCTGTGCTGCGATGCCTTGGTTCTGATCCACATCGATCTTGACCATTTTCACACGGCCGCCCGCCTTCTTAACGGCCTCTTCCAATGCTGGACCCAGCGTCTTGCACGGGCCGCACCACGGCGCCCAGAAATCCACGATCACTGGCACCGTTTTTGACATCTCAATCACGTCCTGCATAAAGGTCGCGTCGCCACTGTCTTTGATCAAATCGTCCGCTACTGCGGGCTGTTGTCCACCGAGTTCAAGCATCTTCGCCTCCGATTGGTGCATTCTATTTAATGTCTATATGGGCAAGCCCGCACCAAAGGCCAAGGGGGTCAGGTTTTTCAATGCTGGTGTATCCGCTGCCATACAGGTGGTGCACAGGTGGTGCACACTGTGTGCCACCCCGATTTACAGGTCAAACATTGCAAAAACCGGTGCATGATCGCTGGGTTGTTCCCAGCCGCGCACAGCTCGAATAACGCGGCTCGAATGGGCAGAATTGGCAATGTCCGGCGTGGCCCAAATGTGATCCAACCGACGCCCCTTATCGGCGGTGTCCCAATCGGGGGCGCGGTAGCTCCACCAGCTGTATAAATTGCCGTCCGGAATGTCGGCGCGGGTGACATCAACCCAGTCGCCTGCACCCTGCACATCCGCCAAATGTTCCACCTCGACGGTCGTGTGGCTAACGACCTTCAACAGCTTCTTGTGGTCCCAAACATCGTCCTCGCGCGGGGCGATATTCAAATCCCCCACAAGGATCGATTTTTCCGGCGCGTTCGCCCTGAAATAGTCCCGCATTTCAGTAAGATAGTCGAGCTTTTGCCCAAACTTTTCATTAATTTCACGGTTCGGTTTATCGCCCCCTGCGGGGACATAAAAGTTATGAACCGTCACGCCATTTTCAAGCTTTCCAGCGATGTGGCGGGCATGGCCAAGCGACACAAAATCCTCTGCCGCAACTTCTTCGATCGCCATTTTGGAAAAGATCGCAACGCCGTTATATCCCTTCTGTCCACGCGCCACCATGTGGTGATATCCAAGCGCTTGAAACTGCTCCAGCGGGATCAAATCAACTGGGCTTTTACACTCCTGCAAACACAGCACATCGGGGGCTTCTTCAGTCATCAAACGCGCGACCAAACCCTCGCGCAAGCGCACAGAATTGATGTTCCAAGTGGCCAGCGTAAACGACATAATATTCTCCTGATTTCACAACACCCTAGCCGTGCTAAGGTTGCTTTGCCAGCCACTCTGACACACGCGCTAACCCTTCTTTAAGGACATCAGGATAGCATGCGAATCCGATTCGAACGTAGCCCTCAACACCCAAGCTCGACCCGGGCGTGAACATCACACCCGTATCCTTCAACAACGCAACGCACTGGTCATAGGACGCCATCGCCAAATCAAACGCCACAAACGCCGTCGTCCCGGCCTGCGGCTTTACATAATGCGCCTTTGGTTCCTGCTGAACCCACGCATCAAGCAGCCCCAGATTGCCCCGCGTGATCGCACGCGACCTGTCCAACACCTCGGCCTTCGCCTCCAGCGCCATCGCCGCAAAATAATCGTCGATCATGCCGACACTAATGGTCGTATAATCACGGTGAACCTCACAGGCATCCAGCAACGTTTCAGGCCCAACGATCCACCCCAAACGCAGCCCCGCCAGCGAAAATGCCTTAGACGTGGACCCCGTGGAAATGCCTTTGTCGTAGACATCCACAATCGACGGCACTGGTTCACCCTGTTCTGTGCCGCGATAAACCTCATCACACAGCACCCACGCATCAACGCCGCGCGCAATGTCTGCCACCCGTTCCAGCCCGTCGCGGCCAATCAATGCCCCCGTCGGATTGTTCGGGTTGGTCAGCGCAATCACCTTTGTTGCGGGCGTCACTGCCGCCGCAACAACGTCCCAATCAGGCAGCCAGTTCTGCGCCTCCGAGAGCGCGACTTCCGTAACCTCAGCCCCCAAAGATCGTGGAATTGCCGTGTGCTGTTGGTACGTTGGCGTCACCGCCACCACATGATCTTCGGCACTGACAAGTGTCTGATAAACCATATGATTCGCACCAATCGTCCCATGGGTAATCAGCACATTTTCCGCCCGTTGCGCCTCAAACATCCCGGCAACCAAGCCGCGCAAACGCGCCGATCCACGAATTTCCCCATAGGTCATCTGCATCGCTGCCAAATCGGCAGCCATCTGCTGCGTCGTTCCCGCAATCTGCATCAATTCAGCCAATGTCAAAGACGCGACGCAAGTCTCTGCCAAGTTCAACTCACACTTGGTTTCCCAGGCGTTCATCCACTGCTCAACGCCAAACGGTTCAATTTTCATGGGGCACACTCCTTGTTGCGCCCCACTTGAACAGCGCCACACCGACACGTCCAGCCCCACCACCCCTGTTCTTGATATTTGTCTTTGTCTCTAAAATATTCCAGAGGCCCAAAGGGTGGGGCAGCGCCCCCATATATTGGATTTGCGCGAAGCCAAGTTTGATCTGACATAAAAAAACCCCGACCAAAAGGCCGGGGCAAGTCCAACAGGGAGGTGGTGATGTAACCCCATCACCAAGGGATGTCTTAGGCCACCAAACGGTAGCCACCGCTTTCCGTGACCAGCAGTCGTGCGTTGCTGGGATCGGGTTCAATCTTCTGGCGTAAACGATAGATATGCGTCTCAAGCGTGTGGGTCGTCACCCCTGCATTGTAACCCCAAACCTCATGCAGCAGCACGTCGCGCGCGACAACACCGTCGGTCGAACGATACAGATACTTCAGAATATTCGTCTCTTTCTCCGTCAGGCGAATCTTCTTGTCATCCTCGGTCAGCAGCATCTTTTGTGCCGGCTGGAACGTATATGGCCCAAGCGTGAAAACCGCGTCTTCTGACTGCTCGTGGGTCCGAAGCTGGGCGCGGATCCGTGCTAACAACACCGGAAATTTGAACGGTTTGGTAACGTAATCGTTCGCGCCCGCATCAAGACCCAAAATCGTATCACTGTCACCGTCATGACCCGTCAGCATCACAATCGGGCACTTCACGCCCTGCTTGCGCATCAGACGGCACAGCTCACGTCCATCCGTATCCGGCAGACCCACATCGAGGATCACCAGATCATACAGACTTTCCTTGGCCTTGGTCATCGCTTCCGCGCCATTGCCCGCTTCGAAGACATCGAAATCTTCGGTCATCAACAATTGTTCGCCCAGCGCGTCGCGCAGGTCCTCGTCATCATCGACGAGCAGAATTTTCTTGAGTTGTGCCATTACGCTTGTCTCCTTCGTTGCATCACAGATGTGTTTAGATACGTGATGGCGCAACATTTGTGGCAGCGCCTCACGCCGTCGTGTTGTCAGCAGGGTAAATGTTTCAATTTCTCACACTTACAGGTATCGAAAGGGAACAAAGAGAGCCCGATCATGACATTCGCCCCCGATCTTACAGAACGCCTCGCCCGCGCCCGCGCCGACTTGCGCATGGGTGTCCCAGTTGTGGTGTGTGACGGGGACGTGGCGGGACTAGTCTGCGCAGCTGAAACGTTGACGGCTGAAAGGCTGGCTGACCTCGCGGGCATGGACGCTGTATTGGCGATCACCAATCACCGCGCCACGACACTGAAAGTGGCCGCTTATGACGGTGATCTCGCCCGTGTGATCCTACCTAAAAGCGCTGACATCAGTTGGGTTCAGGCAATGGCTGACCCTACTGATGATCTGCGAAGCCCGATGAAGGGTCCGTTTAAGACGGCCCGCGAGGGGTCGGCCGTGGTGCACCGCGCTGGGATCGCGCTCACCAAGGCGTCACGCCTGCTGCCCGCCTGTGTTGTGGTTGCGCTGGAAGATGGCCTTGCCTTTGCGGCCCAGCATGACCTGACCCGCCTTGATGCGGAAACAGCGTTGGCCACGGATTTTTCCCCGCTGGACCCCGTCATTTCGGCAAAGCTACCGCTGGACGTGTCCGAAGCTGGGCGTCTGCATATTTTCCGCCCCGAAGATGGTGGCGAAGAACATTACGCTGTTGAAATCGGTCATCCCGACCGCGCAGCATCCGTCCTGACCCGTCTTCATTCGGCGTGTTTCACCGGCGACTTACTTGGCAGCCTGAAATGCGACTGCGGCCCACAGTTGCGCGGCGCGATGGCGCAAATGGGGGCTGAGGGCGCTGGTGTCCTGCTTTATTTGAACCAAGAAGGCCGCGGCATTGGGCTTGCCAACAAAATGCGCGCCTATTCATTGCAGGACCAAGGGTTTGATACCGTTGAGGCAAACCACCGCCTTGGCTTTGCTGACGATGAACGCGATTTTCGCATTGGTGCCGAAATACTGCGCAAATTAGGGTTTTCGCAGGTCCGCCTTCTGACAAACAATCCCGCTAAGGTCGCGAAACTTGAAGGCAGCGGTTTGACAGTTACGCAACGGGTGCCCCTGAAAGTCGGCGAAAATAGCCACAACACCGCCTACCTTGCGACCAAGGCCGCAAAATCTGGCCACCTACTTTAGCGCGCAAACCGCAGCAGGATCGCGCCAACCAGCGTAAGAAATGTCGATCCAACCTTAAACAAGTCCAGCCGTTCCTTCATGAAAAACACGCCAATGAACAATGCAAAGATGATCGATGTTTCACGCAACGCCGTCACCAGCGCAATCGGCGCTTGCATAAAACCCCAAACGACCAGCGTGTAGGCACAATAGGACGCAGCACCGCCAACGATCAGCACGAACCGCCCTTCGGACCACAACCGCCCCAGCGTACCGGGTTTGCTCACGCGCATGAACACCGCAAAGACCAGCGCATTGCCGGTCGCTGACCAGCCATAAAATCCGACGGCCGTTCCTGCCACCCGCGCGCCCAAACCATCGACCAGCGAATAGCCCGCAATAAAACATCCAGTGATGGCCGCCAGCATCGCAGCCTTCGGATTGCGCGCACCACCATGTCCACGCACCAGACCCAGTGACAATAGTCCTGTTCCGATCAACACAATCGCTGCAACTTCTTGCCAGCCCAACACAACGTTCAAGAATGACACGGACACCATCGCAACAATCAGCGGCGCAATACCGCGCGCGACGGGATACACCTGCGTCAAATCACCAATACGGTAGGAGTTCAGCAAAAACACTTGATATCCAAAATGAAACGCCAAACTGCCCAGCAGATATGGCCAGCAGGCCAAATCTGGCGTCGGCACAAACATCAGGCCAATAACCGCAAACGGCAAATGGCCGATGATAACCCCCGCCATGCTCAGGTGTTTGTCAGCCGCACCCTTCGCCAGCGCATTCCAACAGGCATGCAGCAAAGCCGCACATAATGTCGTCACAATAACAATTGTCGGCATCAATCGCTCCCTTATATCGCACCCTAGGCCCAGCGGGGACGCTTGAACAACCTGTCGTCTTCTGGTCAGGCTGGCCCCATGAAAGCCAGCGATCTTGTCGTCACACCGTCCCATCTGCGATTTATGAACCGCAAATTTCCGTGCTCAATTGGCAAGGGCGGGATCAGTGGTCGCAAAGCTGAGGGCGACGGCGCTACGCCGCGCGGCACCCATCGCCTTGTGGGGATGCTCTATCGGCCAGACCGGATGGCACAGCCCACTGATTGGGCACTGCCAATCCACCTCGGCGATCTATGGTCCGATGACCCGACGCATGAAGACTATAATCTGATGGTGCGCGCGCCCTATATATATGGCCACGAAAAACTGTGCCGCGCCGACCCACTATATGATCTGGTCATTCTGACGGATTGGAACTGGCCCTACCCCGTCAAAGGCCGCGGATCAGCGATCTTCATTCACCGCTGGCGCAAGCCGGGGCATCCAACAGAAGGCTGCATCGGGCTGCGGGCGGCTGATCTGGCATGGATCGCACCGCGCATCCGGTATTCGACACGCTTGGTTGTTCTTTAGGCTGGGCCTTAGTTTGGGACGCGGCTCCCAAAAATCGCCGATCCGACCCGCACAAGCGTCGCACCATGCGCCACAGCAGTTTCAAAATCGCCCGACATTCCCATCGACAGGCCATTCAACCCATTGCGCGCCGCAATTTCACCGAGCAATGCAAAATGCAGTGATGGCTCTTCATCAGCCGGTGGGATGCACATCAATCCAGCCACTGGCAGGTCCAACGCCACAGCCTCCTTGATAAAGGCATCCGCGTCATCTGGCAGTACGCCGGCCTTCTGCGGCTCCGCGCCGGTGTTGACTTGTATATAGATGTCGGGACACGCGCCCATCTCTTGTGCCAAGCGCGCGAACGTGCGGGCCAGCTTGATGCGGTCCAACGTTTGAATAGCCTGCGCCAGTTCCATTGCCGCGCGTGCCTTGTTGGTTTGCAGCGGTCCGATGATGTGCAGATCAATCCCATCGAACTGTTCGCGGAACGCTGGCCACTTGACTGCAGCTTCTTGTACGCGATTCTCACCGAATGTGCGGTGACCTTGTTCAAGAATCGTTTGAACCAGTTTGTTAGGCTGTACTTTAGACACGGCAATCAGTTTGGTGGACCCAACGCTGCGCCCTGCCTTCGCTTCTGCAGCTTCAATGCGTTTGATGATTTCTTGCAGGGACATGGCAACCTCCTGATTATGTGGCGTGATTTGTTTTGCATTGCTATTTAGCCTTTTATATACCAACTGCCACGGCCCGAATGCCTAAAATAGGTGTGTGTCCCGTCTGCATCATTTTTAAGTCAGGTCCAAAATCAGCGGGCAATTACCTTGAGTGTGTGGGGCTTTGGGGGCAAACACACATCAATGCTAGTTGAACTGGCATTCGCAAAGAATGCAAACACGAGGAAATATCAAATGAAAAAAATCCTACTTGCCTCCACAGCACTCGTCGCCTTTTCTGGCGCCGCTTTCGCTGATGTAACTTTCACTGGCTCCGCAAAATTGGGCTATAACACTTCCGACAATGTCGGCAACTCGGCTTCTGGCTTCTCTGATGCTGCAGCCATTGTTGGTCCCCCTGCAGTTGCAGCTGTTGTTGGTGACGATGACGAGGAAGGTTTTTATGGCGACCTCGACATTGTAGCTGGTTTCTCTACTGAACTCGACAACGGTCTAACAGCTGCAGCGTCCTTGAACTTGGACAACCTTGGCGATTCGTCCACAGACGGTACCGAGAACGGCTTTGACTACACATTGTCCCTGACGTCCGACACTGCTGGTCTCTTCTACGGCGACACAAAGTTCGCTGCTGAAACACACTGGGCTTCTGCTGGCGACATGGAATCCGATGGCTTCTCCGAAGCTGACGGCGAAGTTGTTCTGCGCGGCGACGTAACATTCGGTGCTGTTTCGGCTTCTGTTTCGTACGCTTTGGCTGACGCTGATGATGCCGTAAACGCATTCGACGACCTGACTCAGCTGTCGTTTGGTGCAGCTGCCGACTTCGGAAATGTCAACGTTGCTATCGCTTACCAAGAAGAGACAAATGAAGTCTACACCGGTAACGGTGACTTCACGGTTAACGAAGTGTTTGGCCTTTCTGTTGGTTCGTCCTTTGGTGGTGCAGATGTTCGTCTCGCATACGCTGAAGACAACAACTCCGACTCCTTGGGTCTCAAAGTTGCATACCCATTTGGCCCAGTTACGGCGACTGCTTACTTCGTGTCTGAGTCTGCCGGCGACGACAACTTGGGTATCAACATTGCCTACTCTGATGGTCCACTTGCAATTTCCCTCGACTACCAAGACGACCAAGGAACTGCCAAAATGGGTCTCGAAGGCTCATATGACATCGGCAATGGCGTGATGGCATACGCTGGTTTTCTGAACCAAGATTCGACAGAAAACCGTTTCTACGTCGCTGGTACTTATGACCTCGGCTCCGGTGCTTCTTTGCTCGTGTCCTATGCGTCGGACGAAGACAACGTTGACGGAGACGAAGTCGGCGCTGGTGATTACCAGGACGGAACAACTGTTGAAGTTACATTCGCGTTCTAATTGAACCGATTGATAGTCTAAGGCTTGGGCGGTTCCTTCGGGGGCCGCCCTTTCCTTTTGTTGGGCCCCTATTCTTGGCCAGTGTTGCGCAGAGGTCTTGTGACATCTGCGCCCCTTCGCTACACATTTGTTAAGCAAACGACGGGAAGATCGACACGTGACCGGATTTACAAAACTTATTCGCCTGACCTTTGGGCTTGGCCTCGTGGCTACACTGTCCGCCTGTGGCGGATCAGGCAGTCTTGGCAGCAACCCTTTCGGGTCAATCGGCAGTTTGGGTGGCAGCCTTGGTGGGGGTGGCGTTGACGCAGCGACCCAACAGGCAGCGCGGACCCGTGGTGCTGAAAATGTCGCTGTGAACCGCTATCTCTGGGCTGCGTCGCTTGATGTGCTCAGCTTTTTACCAATTGAATCTGTTGATCCTTTTACAGGTGTTATCGTCATGGGTTACGGCACACCGCCTGGTGGCAGCCGCAGCTACCGCGCGACGATCTTCATCACTGATCCAGCCCTCGATGCGCGATCATTGAATGTGGCCCTGCTCACCCGCTCCGGCCCAGCCGCTGCGGAAACAACCCGTGCCATTGAAGACGCCATTCTATCACGCGCGCGCCAGTTGCGCATCGCGGACGGCGCTCTATAAAAACTGGGTGCTGTAGAACGGCCCCCAGACCCACAGTATTTCAACGCCGGGTCCAGTACCCGGCGTTTGCTTTTCAAGGACGAATAAATGGCTCCCTACACCCCGTCAGAAATCGAAGCAAAATGGCAAGCCGCTTGGGACAAAGCGGAGACATTCAAGGCCACGCGCAGCGACGACAAGCCAAAATACTATGTGCTTGAAATGTTTCCTTATCCGTCAGGCCGCATTCACATCGGCCATGTGCGCAACTACACCATGGGCGACGTGATTGCGCGTTACAAACTGGCGACGGGTCACAATGTCCTGCACCCAATGGGTTTTGATGCCTTCGGGATGCCCGCCGAAAATGCGGCGATGCAAACCGGCATTCACCCCAAAGATTACACCTACCAAAACATCGACGACATGGTCGCGCAGATGAAACCGCTTGGCCTCGGTATTGACTGGTCACGCATGTTCGCGACCTGTGATCCTGAATACTACGGCCAACAGCAATCGCTGTTCATCGATATGTTGGACGCCGGCATGATTGATCGTAAAAATGCGACAGTAAACTGGGACCCCGTCGACATGACCGTACTGGCCAACGAACAGGTCATTGACGGTAAAGGCTGGCGATCTGGGGCTGAGGTTGAACGCAAAGACCTGACGCAGTGGTTTTTCAAGATTTCCGATTACGCCGATGAATTGCTCGGCGCGTTGGACGGCTTGGATAACTGGCCCGCCAAGGTCAAACTGATGCAAGCTAACTGGATCGGCAAATCGCGCGGGTTGCAGTTTGCCTTCTCGCTTGTCGAAAACGTCGCTGCACAGGACCGGATCGAAGTTTACACAACCCGTCCTGACACGTTGATGGGTGCGTCGTTTGTCGGAATCTCGCCCGATCACCCGCTCGCTAAAGAGATGGAACAGGATAACGCCCGCCTCGCCGCATTTAACGCTGAATGCCGTAAAGGTGGTACAACCGCTGAAGCCTTGGAAAAGGCCGAAAAGATGGGTTTCGATACGGGCCTGCGCGTGCGCCACCCGTTCGATACATCATGGGAACTGCCCGTCTACGTCGCCAACTTCATCATGATGGACTACGGAACCGGTGCGATTTTTGGCTGCCCTGCGCACGACCAGCGCGACTTCGATTTCGCCAAGAAATACGGCCTGCCGATCATCCCGACGTTCCTCCCATCCGAAGACAGCGACCCCGAACTGACAGAGGCCTTCGTGCCGACTAAAACCGACATGGTTCACTGGACAGCACCGTTCGCGTGGGATCCTACAACAAACGGCGCGGATGCTATAAACAAGGCGATAGATTTCTGCGAAGCCAACGGCGTTGGCATGGGTGTCACCAAATTCCGCCTGCGCGATTGGGGATTGTCGCGCCAACGGTATTGGGGCGCGCCCATTCCAGTGGTGCATTGCGATGCCTGCGGTGTGGTTCCCGAGAAAAAAGAAAACCTGCCGATTGAGCTACCCTACGACGTCACCTTCGACATCCCCGGAAACCCGCTTGACCGTCACCCCACATGGCGCAACACACCTTGCCCATCCTGCGGAAAGCCCGCTCTGCGCGAAACCGACACGATGGACACGTTTGTGGATTCCAGCTGGTACTTCGCGCGTTTCACAGCCCCGCACGCCCTAACCCCCACGCAGGCCGAAGACGCCGCCTATTGGATGAATGTAGATCAATACATCGGCGGCATCGAACACGCGATCCTGCACCTGCTGTATTCGCGCTTCTTCTCCCGCGCGATGCACAAGACAGGCCACTTGCCTGCGTCAGCCATCGAACCGTTCGACGCGCTGTTCACGCAGGGGATGGTGACGCATGCGATTTTCAAAACCGACACCGCAGATGGCCGTCCCGTCTATCACTACCCAGAGGCAGTAGATTTGCGTGACGGTGGCGGCTTCCTGAAAGATGGCACACAAGTCGACATCATCCCATCCGCCAAAATGTCAAAATCCAAAAACAACGTCGTCGATCCAGTGGCGATTATCGACAAGTACGGTGCGGACACTGCGCGCTGGTTCGTCCTGTCAGACTCGCCACCCGAACGCGACGTCGAATGGACAGCATCCGGCGCAGAGGCGACGTTCAAACACCTGTCCCGTGTCCATCGTATCGCCTGTGAAATCGTTGAAAACACCGACGCTGCCAACGACCAAGACGAAGCCATATTGCGCGACATGCACAAAGCGATCTTTGAGGTCACGCAGGGTGTGGAATCCTTTGGCTTCAACGCGTCAATCGCGAAACTGTATGGGTTTACGAATGCGATTGCCAAGTCCAAGGCGGGCGGTGACGCGAAACGCACAGCGATGAAAACCCTTGCACAATTGATGTCTCCGATGACACCACACTTGGCCGAGGACATCTGGGAGATGTTGGGTGGTGAGGCCCTGATTGCTAACGCACCTTGGCCCATCGCAATTGAATCGATGATGATTGAGGACACTGTCACGCTTCCTATTCAGATCAACGGCAAACGTCGGTCAGAAATCGTCGTGCCGAAAGACATGAGCAAGGAAGAGGTTGAAAAGCTCGCGCTTACGGACGAGGCTGTTATTAAGGCTTTGGACGGCGGACAGCCCAAAAAGCTGATCGTTGTGCCAGGCCGGATCATCAATGTTGTCATCTAACAGACGCGCCTTTCTAACACGTCTTGCGGCCCTGCCCGTCTTAGGGTTCGTGGCTGGCTGCGGGTTTACGCCTGTCTATGGAACCAATGGCGTGGGTCAAGGTTTGCGCGGCCGCATCGCCTACCGCGCACCCGACACGCCCGAAGGCTTCCGCCTGCGCACCCGGCTTGAGGACCGATTGGGCCGCGTTGAACGCGGCGATTATTTGCTAACCGTGCAGCTTGAGATTGAAGAGGAGGCAATTGTCATCAGTTCCGCACAAGACATCAACCGCTTTAACCTACCGGGCAAGGCGACATGGACCCTGACAGAACCGGGCAATGGCATGCCGCTGGCATCGGGCATCGCGCAGACTTTCACGGCCTATTCCGCATTTGGCACTACGGTCGCCACGCGCGAAGCACAGGTCGACGCGCGTGACCGTTTGGCGATCGTGCTGGCCGATCTTATCGTCACAGATATTATTGTTGCGTCCGCGGTCCGATGAAACTTTCTGTCCGTGACGTCGCATCTTACTTTCGCAAACCTGACCCGAACGGTTCGGGTATTCTGATTTACGGTGGCGACCCGATGCGAGTTGCGCTGAAACGGCAAGACGTGATCAAGATGCTTGTCGGGCCCAATGGGGAAGAAGAAATGCGGCTGACACGGATGTCAGGAGCTGACCTGCGTAAAGATCCGGCGCTGCTTGGCGATGCAATCAAAGCGCAGGGGTTTTTTCCCGGACCGCGCGTGGTTTTCGTGGAAGAAGTCACCGATGTGGCAGCTAAGGCGATCATCCCTGCGCTGAAAGATTGGAATGCGGGGGACGCGCAGATTGTAGTGACGGCAGGCCAGTTGGCCGCAAAGTCATCCCTCCGTAAACTGTTCGAAAGTCATCCGTCGGCCTATGCCGCTGGCATTTATGACGACCCGCCCACGCGCGACGAAATTGAAACTGCACTGCGGGATGCGAACATTAACAATATTGACCGCGATGCGATGGATTTGATCACAGCACTATCGCGCGAAATGGCACCGGGGGACCTGCGCCAAACCATTGAAAAACTCGGTCTTTATATGACGGGTGAAACGGCGGGCGTGACTATCACCGACGTCGAAGCCTGCGCGCCTCTGTCCAATGAAGCCGGGCTTGATGATATTTTGAACGTCGTAGCGGACCTCAAAGCGACTGAGATTGGCCCGATTCTTAGTCGGTTATACGCCCAAGGCACGCAACCTGTGGCGCTGTGCATCGGGGCGATGCACCACTTCCGGCAATTGCACATTGTCGCGTCCGATCCAGGTGGGCCTTCAGCGGGCATTGGACGCTTACGTCCGCCTGTATTTGGCCCGCGCCGTGACCGGATCGTGCGTCAGGCCAGCACGTGGGGTCGGATCAAATTGGAACGCGCACTTGGGACGATCACCGATGCAGACCTGACCCTGCGTTCCGCAAATACGGCACCGGATCGCGCGTTGGTGGAACGTATGTTTATCCGTCTGGCAATGTTAGGTCGTAGTCGGGGCTAACGGCAGCGCAACGCGGCACCCCAGAATTAAAAAAGGCAGGCGCTAGGACTGCCTTTTTTAAACTTCTCGTCTTATTGATCGGCTTAGGTGCCGCCAGATCCACCACCAGATCCACCACCAGTTTTATCGCTGGACCCTAAACCTGTAAGTAACCCAACAAGTACAGTGCCCGCTACAAATGGGCCTGCTCCCAAGGAACCAAGCAGAGGCGCAGAGCCAGTTGCTGGTAATGGCAGTGGAATCGCAATTACGTCGTCAGACGTGCCTGCATCGCTAGATTCACCAGCAATCGCGGCGGTAGATACACAAGCAGCGGTCGCCGCTGCTACAATAGTAATGAATTTCATACTAGTTCTCCAAAAAAATAAATTCTTTAACATAGTAAAAAGTGTATTTTTGTCAACGGTATATTTGCAAAATTTCGAAAACTTGGCAAGCTGCGCAAATTTGTCGCTCAATTCACAAAAGTTGATAACCAATAAAGCCTAACCCTGGTGAAACCCACTGTCGGGACTGCCGGATCAGACCGCTGGAGTCCTGCCAATAAGTATTAGTGTAGGACTCGGATTCCCCTGTACACCGTTCTTCGAAAACCGTCGTCGTGTAACTTCTTTGTACGATTTCGATCGTTTCGCGCCGTGCCTGCGTAGTCTGACACTGAAATCTTAGTCTTTCTATCTGACTGAGACCATTAAGAAAATCGTACGAACGACTGTGGGAAGATGTACCTGACAACCCCGCAAGCGCACCTGAAATATCTGCGCCCATCATATCAAAACCGAACCCGCGTGTCCCAACTAAAAACCCGCGATCAAACGTCATGCTCAGCCCGTCCGCGCTCAGCCACGTGACCTTGGCTCCGTTGACCGCACCTGGATAAATGTACGCCGTAACGTCACGCGATATTACGCTTATCAGCATAAGATCACTGGGATAAGATTCTATCTGTGCGCGCGAAAGGCTGACATCTGCGCCAGCCTGCGTCTCATCACTTGATCCGGTTACAATATCCGACAGCGCCGCAATAGAATCACGGCCGGGGTTTCCCTTTTCAAGCGGGCCACATGCGGACGTCGCTATCAACAATGCAACCAAAACAAATTTTGATGTATAAATAATCATCTCCAGAACCGCCCCCAGTTTTCGGCTAGCTGGCCTCGGTGTCCATCTTCGACCACATCATACAGCCGTCCACCGATCCGCAGCCGCGCGCCGCCATCACGAGACAACGAACTTAGGTTGGTTACTGTTGTTCTGCGAGAGGGTTTGCCAAACAACCAGTCAGAAGGAATTTCGATGCGCATCCCCTTGTCGAACGATCCTTCTCCAAAGTCCTCAAACGACACATCCGTTAAGCTGAAGTACGCACCAACCTTCCAGCCGTTTTCAAATTCACGGTCCAGACTGAACGTCGCGCCCAAATCGCCAGCCAGATAACGACCGATGTCAACTTGTGCTTCAAAGCCATTGTTAAAATCGTAGTAGGCCGAAACATGCCCTGTCACTACGTCGTAGTCACCACCCGATAATAGCGTGCACGCTGGATCAGAACACACCGGACGGAATCCGAAACCAAGATCGTAGTCCCTCAAAAGCGTGTAATTCAGTTCTGCACCCAAGGCCAGTTGGCGGTCGACAGGCTTCCACAGGATTTCACCAGAAACCCCACCAAAATTTCTTTCAAGATAGCCTGCAGAAAATCGGCTATATAGACTGCGCCCAGGTCGCCCGTACCACGTTAAAGATAGGTTCTCGATCCCGTTGCCACTTTCGGCGCCATATCGTTGTCCAGTTCTACGCACATCTGGCAGGGTGGATTTTGAAATCGAACCGACTTCGTTACGGTTGCCCGCAAGCCGTTGACGATAGGCACCAGCCAGCACCAAATTTGGGCGCAATTCGTATTCGAAACTCGCCTCAATCCCGATGTCGCCACGCACAGGTTCGCTCCCATCGAACAGCGACAATTCGAGGTAAGGTGCTATGCCCCACAAGAATGCGGGCGTAGGATCATCCCAGCCAAACGCTGGCGCAGGACCAGCCGCGTCACTAAAACCTGCACGGGCATACGACAATGCTGCGGCATTAGGGGCGTTTTCCAGCACCTCAAGATCACCGCGGCGCAGTGTAACAGCGGAAAGGGCAATGCCTCGTCGGGTTGGCTCAAGTATAAAGGTGTCTACATTTGCGGGGGCAAACTGCGTCAATAAACGTGCGACCCGCCCGACACCCTGAGCTTCGGCACGGTAGTCATTATTCTGATACCGCACGCGCATTGTGCTGCCCGTGATCTCCGCCCCGATCAGGCGGAAGCCAAGCGTGTCCATAATTGGCCCCAAGGCAGCGACACCAGCCGCTTGTACCTGTGGTGTGTCCCAAGACGCAGCTGCCGCCAAACTGGCACCGCGCACGGCGACAGGAATTGGCGCTGTTTCCAATCCACTGGGGAAGTTTGTCGATGTTGGATCAATCATGAATGTCGCTGAAAAACCAATGTCTGTGCCGTACATGTAATACGCGCCCAGCTGGTAAGTGTTGTTAGGCTGCCACGTCAGACCGAAGTTAAGCGGTGATTGGCGGTCAAACCCGACAAGCCTTGTTTCACGGTCATAGTTATCCGACGAATATTCGGCTAACGCTACCCATTCATCATTTATGCGCCATTCGACGCCGCCAAAAAACGCAGCGTCCCCCCGAAAGAACTGCCCCGCAAGGACGGTGCCACCAGTATCAATACTGTCGTCCGGTCGAATTTCAAACCCGTCATCGATAAAACCAAGAGGATTGGTAAATCCGTTCACGGAGCCCAAACGCCCCCAACCCAAACCAGCGGTCGCGCGCACATTCGGGCTTAGGGTTTTTGTCGCGACGACGTATTCACTGCTGTAGCGGCCAGTACCCAGAAAATCGCGCAAACCCACTGCAATAGCGGGGCGATATTCCCCTTCGCTGGCGATTTGATACTGCACATCGAAACTGCGGTCATAGGTATCGATCAACGAGTATCGGAAACTACCTGTGAAACGCGGCAGTACCTGAAACGTAAATGTCGCACGCTGTGTGTCACCAAAGACCGAAACGGTCGCTGAAAGCTCAGCATCTGCTGGTGCTGCGGCAGACGGCATATCGATTATGCCGGGCGTGCCATATAGGGTATAATTTGCCCGCCAATCGTCTTGCGCGTCAGCTGAGGTTGCGGATAACGCAGCAACTATAAAACTGATATTCTTAAAAATTCTCATCGTAAAGACTGTCTGACATTGCAACATACAACACCGCAACCCTATTCTAATCCAACGATGAACTAGCGCGATAGGAGTGTGAGATTTGCCATAACATAGGCCTGCGGGCACAGAAAGGCCTCGGCTTGACCACAACGATCCTCGGCGCAAATGGAAAACTGGGTGCGATGATGGCGCATTTCGCGACGCGTGCGGGCCTAGGATGGCGGACGCAGGCGCGTACAAAAGGCGCTGATGTGCAGTGGTCAGGTGCCTTTGACGATCCGGCGGTCGACCAAATCTTTGCGCAGGGTGCCACGCTGATCAATATGATCGGCTACACCGGACCTGATGAGGCGCTGTTGCACGACACAAACTTTCACTTCGTCAAAGACCTGCTGGCCAATGCAGCAAAGGCGGGTGTCGCGCATGTGGTTCTCGCGTCTTCTGCCGCTGTCTACGGACCGGGCAACGGCACACCTTTTGACGAAAACGATTCCCTACGGCCCATCACGCCTTACGGCGTCAGTAAATCCAAAATGGAAGAGGTTGCGCGCAGTTTTTCCGCCACTTCAGCATCGCCTGCTATAACGATCCTTCGTATTGGGAACATCGTCGGCGCTGATGCTTTGAACGCGGTGGCCAATCGCCACGTCAAGGCATGCAAGCCCATGCCGCTACACCGATTTTCTGATGGCAGTGCAGCGCTACGCTCCTACATCGGGCCACGTGATCTGTTCGACGTTGTGCGCGTATGCTCAAAGCCCCACGAGGGCCTGTCGCGCGTCATAAATGTCGCCCACCCGCAACCTGTAACGCTAGATGCAGTGTTAAGCGCCTATAGAACCCATCAGATACCTGACCTAAAATGGATCAACATGCCCAGCCCTGACGGCATTCCACATCGTGTGACCCTTTCAACACTTAGGGCGCAAAGCCTTGTTGATTTTAGGGAGTATGATAATCCTGCAGACGCAATGGTCCAGCAAATGGCGGAGATTCCAGCACGATGAAACGCGTCTTTGATATCCTCCTCGCCCTTATCGGATTGGTTGTGACCGCACCTCTAACTATTGGGATCACAATCGCCATTTTGTTGCGTGACGGCGGGCCGGTTTTCTATGTGGCTGAGCGGATGAAGACACCCGACCAGCCCTTTAATCTGATCAAGTTTCGCACCATGTCTAATGTGCCACACGACCAAAACGGCGGCGTCACGGGTGGTGATAAATCCAGCCGGATCACCCCGATTGGCCGCAAGCTTCGCCGCTTCCGCCTTGATGAATTGCCGCAATTTATTAACGTACTACGCGGTGACATGGGTTTCGTTGGCCCACGTCCGCCTTTGCGCCAATACACCGCCGCCTTCCCCCGACTTTATGGGAAAGTCCTACAATCCCGTCCCGGTGTCACTGGTCTTGCATCCCTGCATTATCACCGCGTTGAGGAACGCGTTATCGCCAGTGCGACGACGCGGGCGCAGACCGAAGCGATCTACACCACTCGCTGTATCCCGCGCAAAGCCGCGCTAGACCTGATCTATCAGCGCCACGCATCCGTCTGCTTTGATGCCACAATAATCTGGCAAACCTTGCGCCGTGTGTTGAAGCGTTAGAAGCACATCCTGCCTGCACTTTCACGGCGCCTGAAATTTGGGCTGGTCGCTCATCGGCACCCTGCGATATGCAACAGGCAAACAAACATAAGGCTGAGCCATGAAAATTGCAGTGATCGGAACAGGCTATGTGGGCCTTGTGTCAGGTGTGTGTTTCTCCGATTTTGGACACGACGTTGTTTGCGTGGACAAAGACCCCGCCAAGATCTCCAAACTGGAAGCCGGCGAAGTCCCTATCTATGAGCCGGGGCTTGGAGAATTAATGGCCAAAAACGTCGAAGCAGGCCGTCTAACATTCACATTGGATCTGGCATCGGCCATTGACGGCGCGGAGGCGGTGTTCATCGCGGTTGGCACGCCGACCCGTCGCGGTGACGGTCACGCCGATCTGACATTCGTAATGGCCGCTGCCGAAGAAATCGCGCGGGCGGCTAAAAATTACACCGTCATCGTCACCAAATCGACGGTGCCCGTTGGCACCAACCGGAAGGTCAAACAGGTCGTCCACAAGGCCAACCCTGACCTTGATTTCGATGTGGCGTCCAACCCCGAATTCCTGCGCGAGGGGGCTGCGATTGATGATTTCATGCGCCCTGACCGCGTTGTGGTCGGTGTGCAAACCGATCGCGCGGGCGAGATCATGAATGACGTCTATCGCCCACTTTTCCTGCGCGATTTTCCAGTAGTCATCACTGATCTGGAAAGCGCAGAAACGATTAAATACGCGGCCAACGCGTTCCTCGCCACGAAGATTACTTTCATCAACGAAATCGCAGCCCTGTGCGAACGCACTGGTGCAGATATCAAACAGGTCAGCAAGGGCATGGGGCTGGACGGGCGTATCGGTAACAAATTCCTGCACGCAGGGCCAGGCTACGGCGGGTCGTGTTTTCCCAAAGATACCAAAGCACTGGCGCGCATGGGCCAAGAACACGCCGTTCCCATGCAAATCACAGAGGCCGTAATCAAGGTCAATGAAGAGGTTAAGCGTCGGATGGTCGATAAGCTGCTGGACCTGTGTGATGGCAGCTTTAACGGCAAGGTGATCGCGGTGTTGGGCGTTACGTTTAAACCCAATACCGACGACATGCGCGACGCGCCCAGTTTGACAATCATTCCTGCGTTGGTTGGCGGGGGTGCTAAGGTGCGCGTGACTGACCCGCAAGGCCACCACGAAGGTGAGGCCCTGTTGCCCAGCGTGAACTGGGTTGACGATGCCTACAAGGCTGCGCGCAATGCCGATCTCGTAGTGATCCTGACGGAATGGAATGAATTTCGCGGGCTTGATCTGAAACGCTTGGCCAAACATATGGCAACCCCGCGCATGGCCGATCTGCGCAACATCTATTCCAACAGGGACGCAAAACGTGCAGGGTTTGACGCGTACATTTCAATCGGACGGACCCCGTTGAAACCATCTGTTAGCAGAGTCTCCTGATGCCCAAAGCACTTGTCACCGGATCAGCGGGCTTTATCGGCTACCACCTGTGTAAACACCTATTGGCTGCGGGGTTCGACGTCATCGGATTTGACGCCATGACCGACTATTATGACGTGCGTCTAAAGGAACGACGGCAGGCAAACCTGCTGCAATCGAGCGGCTTTCGCGCCGTCAATGATCGCCTAGAAGCAGACGGCGTGCTGATGGACCTCGTCGCGGCTGAACAGCCTGATTTCGTCGTGCATTTGGCGGGTCAGGCAGGTGTGCGTTATTCGATTGTTGAACCACGATCCTATATCGACGCCAACATTATTGGCACATTTAACCTGCTCGAAGCGGTACGTGCGACGCCTGTGAAACACCTTTTGCTGGCGTCCACATCGTCAGCATACGGTGCCAACACTAAAATGCCATACTCTGAGACAGACAAGGCCGACACGCAGATGTCGTTCTATGCCGCGACCAAGAAATCAAACGAGGTGATGGCCCACAGCTATGCCCATCTTTACGATATTCCGACGACGATGTTTCGGTTCTTTACGGTCTACGGTCCGTGGGGTCGCCCCGATATGGCGTTGTTCAAGTTCACGAAGGCCATTCTCAACGGTGATCCGATCGACGTTTACAACCACGGCGATATGAGCCGTGATTTCACCTATGTGACCGACCTCGTGCGCGGCATTCACCTGTTGCTTAATGCCATCCCAGAACGATTGGACGACGTGCCCGCTCCTCAAGTTTTTGATGGCGACAGCCTGTCCCCTGTCGCCCCGCACCGGATCGTCAACATCGGCAATGGTGAACCCGTTCAGTTGATGGCCTTCATCGAAGCGATCGAAGGTGCCTTGGGTCAGCCTGCGGCCAAAAATTTCATGGATATGCAGCCCGGTGACGTGCCTGCAACATGGGCCGATGGCGCATTGTTGCAAAAGTTAACGGGCTACACACCAAAGACGGATGTCACGACCGGCGTCAAAGCTTTCGTCGATTGGTACCGCGACTACTACGACGTATAAACGTGAGCGGGCTAAGGCTAGGACGTCTGGATGCGGCGCGTGGCAGCAAGGCCTGCATGGCGGCCCATCGCAAGGCATGCGGTGATCAGATACCCCCCAGTTGGGGCCTCCCAATCCAGCATTTCACCAACGCAATAGACCCCTAGTCGGGATTTCAGCATCAAATCGTCCGTCAGCGCATCAAACCGCACACCGCCAGCAGTTGATATTGCTTCGTCGATGGGACGTGGCACTAGGGCGGGGAACGGCAGTGCTTTGATCTTTTCAGGTAGGGACAGATTACTGCCGCGGCCAAATTCATTCAGCAGTGCGCGTTTAACGGGGTCCAGCTTCAACGCCTTACGCAGGGTATTTGCAGTGGATTGTTTGCCTTTGGGATCGCGCAATTTTGCTGTAATCTCTTCAACAGACATGTCGGGCAAAAGGTCTAATATCAATTGCGCACCATCGCGAATTGCTGAGGACACGGTATAGATACCACCTCCTTCAATGCCTTTAGCGGAGACCACGAATTCACCCCGTGAGGTCAAGGCGCCTGCACTCATTTCACAACCCTTCACGGCGGCGCCAAAATGCTGCGTCATGTGGTCTGACCACGGGACGGTGAAGCCCACATTGGCAGGCTGGAACGGCGCGACGGCATCCAGTAAATGACCTGCCCATTTCCCGTCCGACCCCAACCGTTTCCAGCTGGCACCACCCATCGCCAGGATCGTGGTTTTTGCAGAAATCGTCGCGGGGCCATCTGGCGTATCAAACGTTGCCACGTCGCCGGTGCCGTCTTTGGCCCAGCCGGTCCAATGCCAACGCGTTTGGACGGTGACACCCTGCTTATTCAGCCGCGCGAGCCATGCGCGCAGCAGTGGCGAGGACTTCATCTTCGTCGGAAAAACGCGGCCAGTAGTGCCTGTAAAGACCGTTTGCCCCAAATCTTCCGCCCATGCGCTCACGTCAGCTGGACCAAAGGCAGACAGGATAGGGTTCAAAGTCGCATTCGACGCGCCATAGGCGGTTTGGAAGGTCGCGAAATCTTCAGCCTTCGTAAGATTCAAGCCAGACTTGCCAGCCATCAGGAACTTGCGCCCAACGGTTGGCATCGCGTCGGTGATTGTAACGCTTTGCCCTGCCGCTGACAGCACGTCTGCCGCCATCAAACCTGCCGGACCACCACCAATTATCAGGGCATCAGTCATTCAGTCACTCCTGCGGGAAAGCCGCCTTTGATTTCGACAACACGTTGCGGGAACGGAATTTCGATGCCCGCATCTTTAAGTGTATTCCAGACTGCGAAACGAACGTGGCTTTGGTACTTGAAGCGTCCATCGTCAATCCCGTTTACCCAGAATTCAAAAATAAAAACCGCGACAAGGTACGCGCCAACCAGCAGCGCAAATTGCACCCAATTTTCAGGATCGATGAGCCAATCAAACGCGACCTCATAGGCGGCGGTCATAAAGCCAAGCGTGGTGTTCAAAAAGCCATCCATACCGCCCACTACACCACGTTTGGCCCCGTGAAAACTGGCACTGTGAAAACGGCCCAGTTCAGCCGATGAGCGCCTTGATAGCCGTGACCTGTGCTGGATCGGCGGCGCGGGCAGGTGCAGTCAGTGTTTGAACATCAGACAAGAGATCTGCAGGACTGATCTGATCGAGAAGACCGAGGGCCAGCGCCTCATCTGCGGTGATCCGCGCACCAGTGAGCAGGATGCGTTTTGCAGCAGATGGGCCGATAAGGTTGCGCAGGCGCGCAGGGTCAGACGGTTGTGGCAGCACGCCCATTTTGATGACGGGGTAAAAGAACCTGGCGGTTGGCACGGCGATGCGCAGATCACAGGCCAAGACCATGCCCAGCGCCCCACCCGCACACGACCCGTTCATCGCCGCAACGCTAAGCCCTGCGAAATTCGCCACGGCAGTCGACAAGCGTTCCCATTCTGGCGATGTCGCGAGGGTGCCGCCCCGCACATCGTCAAGGTCAGCACCCGCGCTAAACACTTTTCCCGCACCCGTAAGAACAAGAACGCGGGCATCTGTCACTGCAATGATGTCAGCCAGTTCAACCAACATCGCTTCAGTGAGCGCATTGGCTTTTTCCGGACGATTGATCGTCATGGTTAGCTGACCGTCTTTGGTGTCAGACCTGATCATATCAGGCCGACACGTTTGCGAATGTCATCTTCACGCAGGGAAATGTCCGAACCACAAAATTCGTCTGCATCCGCGCTGCACATCCAGACCAGCGTTTGCGCGGGCCATTCGGGGGGGATGTGGTCGGACCATTCGAGTTGGCTCACGGGGTTGATGCCGGACGCCTTAATCTCGCGCTGCATGTCTGTCGCGACGGTTCCGGGAGACAGGCCCATGATGCGCAGACCCTTTTCGCGGGCTTCTTTGTCTGCACATCGCGTCAGCATATAGGCCCCCGCTTTGGATGCGCAGTAAGCCGACCAAGCCTCAACAGGACCATGCGCCGCGCCGGATGAAACAGTAATGATGGTGCCTTTGCCGCGCTTGATCATGTCGGGCATAGCTGCACGCATTCCGTTGAAAACGCCTTTCAGGTTCACGTCGATGGTTTTGCCCCATACATCGGGATCGGCATCAGCCAGATGACTGATCGGGTCCAATGACCCCGCATTGCCGATGAACACGTCCAGCGGACCGAACGAGTCTTCAGTCTTTGTAATTGCAGCTACGACGTCACCATACGACGACACATCGCACGAAATTGCGATCGCGTTAGGGCCGATGTCTGCCGCCAATGTTTCGATCTGCGCTGTTGATCGCGCCACCAACGCCACTTTTGCCCCTGCATGGGCGAAAGCCCGCGCACTGGCCGCCCCAATGCCCCGGCTGGCCCCTGTTATCAAAACAACCTTGTCTTTCATGTCCATCTGACACCCTTTCAAAAACCCGCACGTTTGGGGCAGCTTTGCTGCGCACCGTTACGTTTCCTGACCTTGACCGCCGCGCGTAGACTTGAAAAGCTAATACAAGTATTTTTGACAGGAGCAACTTATCATGAAGAGCATTCGTTATTCATCCATTATCGCGGCAATTCTGTGCGGCACAACCGCCTCCGCCGATGTCACGGCCAAGCAGGTTTGGGACAATTGGACCGGCCAGATGGCCGTTTACGGTCAGGGATTCACAACCGGCGGCGAAGAGATGTCCGGCGATACGCTGACGATTTCGGACGTTAAAATCGAAAAGTCGGACGACGAAGCTTCCATAGTGGCCGAGCTTGGAGATATCATCTTGACCGAAAACGGTGACGGTACTGTGAATATCACGATGGCCGCCAGCTACCCGATCACGGTCGATTTGACGCCTGAATACGGCGATCTGGCAACGGTAAATGTGACAGTGTCGCAATCCGACATGGTCTTGAAAGTGTCCGGCGAACCTAACGCGATGATCTATGATATCACCGCCGACAGCTATGGTTTCCGGCTTGATAGCATTGAAGGCGATAAGTCGATGGATGTCGTCGACGTTGCCCTGACCATGCTTGATCTGTCCGGTACCTATTCAGTCAGCGAAGACACTTTGACCCGCATCGCCTATGTGTTCAACGTCGGGGTCTTGGATATCAACGCGCATTTTAACGAGACGGATCAGGGCGGCGTTTTTCAAGCCAATGGCGATATCGCCGACCTTGCGATGTTTGCCAATATTGTCACCCCAATCGACATGGACTTTGATGCCGACATGCCGCCCTTCGTCGATGGTCTGGCAATGGAAGGTGGATATTCATTTGGTGAAACGGCCTATTCATTCGACTTTGACGTTATAGACGACGCGGGCTCCGGTTCTGCCACCATCGATGGTGGCGGTCTTGAGTTTTCATTTGATGTAGACGGGGCAGCCTACCGTGGCGAATCCCGCGGCATTGATATGAACCTGTCGATCCCCAATGAAATTCCTTTCCCGCTACAAGCGTCGTTGGCCAAATACGGGTTCGATATTCTGATCCCGCTGAGCCAAGGTGCCGATGGCCCACGTGATGCGCGATTGGCATTCAACCTGACGGATCTCACGATCGGTGAAACATTGTGGAATATTGGCGATCCGGCAGGGGTTCTGCCTCGTGATCCGATGACCATCGCGCTTTCAGTTGATGCGCAGGTCACGCCGTTCTTTGATTTCCTTGACCCTGCCCAGCAAGAAGCCGTGATGATGTCCGACATTCCCGGTGAGGTTAATGGCGTTCAGATCACTGAACTGACCGTGCGCGGCGCGGGTGCTGAAATTACCGGTGATGGTGCTTTCACTTTTGACAACACTGACCTTGAAACATTCGATGGATTTCCACGCCCCGAAGGTCAGGCCACCTTTGCCATTAATGGCATCAACGGACTTGTCGACAACTTGATCCAGATGGGCCTTATTCCAGAAGATCAGGCGATGATGCCACGGATGATGTTGGGTATGTTCGCGACAACTGTTGGTGATGACATGCTGACCTCAACGATTGAAGTGAACCCCGAAGGCCACGTTCTCGCCAATGGGCAACGGCTTCGCTAGACCTTTATAAAAAATACTTTTGCGGCACCTACATCGTTCAGGCGCCGCATATCTGTTAGGAAACAGACTATGATCTACCGTTTGGCGACAGCTTTTATTACCCTTTCCACCGGCTTCGCGGCACCAGCTTTGGCCGATGTTAATGCCGCTGATTTTTGGTCTAATCAACAAGCGTTTTATGGTGCACTTGGCGCCACATTGAGCGGCGATATGTCCGGCGACCAACTGAACAATCCCGAAATCAACGTGATCCTGCCGCAGGGCATCGTAAGTTTTCAGATCAAGGCCGATAACGTGACAATGACCGATAACAGCGATGGTACGGTCACGATCAATTACCCCTCACCGATGACGATTTCGATTGCAGGCGGTGTCGCGGATGAAGGCGGCTTCAGCGCAACGGCCACAATGACGCACGATGGCTACACCGTCACAGCGTCCGGTGAACCAGGTGACATTTTCTACGAATTCAACGGCCAAAACATGCAACTCGTGATCGGCGACATTTCCGTCGATGGTGCGGAACCCGAAGGCATGAACATCGAGGGTTGGATGACCCTCACGGACTGGATTGGCACGACGCGCGTCACAGAAGGCAACCTGATTACCTATTCTGCTTCCTCCGAGATCGGCACGACAAATGTTGACTTCAGCTTCAGCGCCGACAACGTTTCATCCCAAAGCTCACAAATAACTCTACCGATGACATCTGCCATCGAAATGACACTCCCTTCGGGCGGGTCTGATGTTTTGAACCTGTCCACGGCTTTGCGTGACGGGCTGTCTGTGGTGTTGCAAAGTACTGGCGAAGGCTGTTCATCCAGCGCCGTGACGATGATGGATGGGGCGCTGTTGACCAATCAAACGACATCGACTGGTCCGCAGGATTTCGATCTGACATTCAACGACGACGGCCTCGCGGTGACCGGCAGCGCATCCGACTTTACTATGGTTTTGAACGATCCAATGATGTTTCCTGGTGATCTTGAATTTGGCATCGACGCGATCAGCTTGGACTATGACGTGCCGCTGAATGCATCGGATGCACCGCAAGATTTCCGCGTCGCCACGGGGCTGTCCGGAATCACCATCAGCGATGCGATCTGGGACATGTTTGATCCGTCGAGACATTTGCCCCGCGATACCGCAGAGATTTTGTTCGACGTTACTGGCATGGGCACCAACGGCATGGACCTGCTGAATTTTGAAGCTTTGGCGCAGTTGTTCGGCCCCCCTCCGATCCAGATCGATGAAGTGACCATCGAAAACCTGCGTATTGCTGCAGTCGGCGCAGAGGCGACTGCGACAGGTGCCATAACGTTCGATTGGACTGACTTTCAGACAATCCCAGGCATTGCCCGTCCGGAAGGCGCGGTCACGGTCAACCTGAACGGCGCCAACGCGCTGATGGATACGCTGGTCGCTATGGGTCTGATCCCCGAAGGCGACCTGGTGATGCCACGCATGATGATGGGCATGTTCGCGACCCCCGTCGGTGACGACATGCTGGAAAGCGTGCTTGAAGTGAACAGCGAAGGCCATGTGTTGGCGAACGGTCAGCGCCTGCAATAGCACATGTTTGGGGCGGCTCGCACTTGCAAGGCGCCCCATCTGTGACTAACTCGCCTACGTAGCAAACCCGCCTACGTCGCAAATGTGGCGACCAAAGGAACTTCTATGACAAAGTCGCTTGCCAACCTGACCCACCGATTGATTGATGCCGCCAAATCCGCAGGTGCTGACAGCGCAGACGCTGTGGCCATCGCTGGCACGTCTGCGTCGATTGATGTGCGCAACTCGGTGCTGGAACAGGCCGAACGATCCGAAGGAACGGACATTGGATTGCGCGTTTTTGTGGGCCAAAAGTCCGCCAATGTTTCCGCATCCGACACGTCAGATCGCACCATTGAAGAAATGGCCGCGCGCGCCGTTGCCATGGCAAACGAAGCGCCCGAAGACCCGTACGCTGGAATTGCCGACGCCCCGCAATTGGCCACCGGTATTGACTTTTCGCGACTAGATTTGGTCGACGATGGGCCAGAACCCGATCCCAAATGGCTCGAAGAACAGGCGCGTATTGCGGAGGCCGCAGCGCAGGGCGTTGAAGGTGTTGCACAAGTCCAGTCAACATCGGCGGGATATGGTCGCCGTCAGGTGCATCTTGCGGCTACCAACGGATTTTCCAGCGGCTATGAAAGCACCGGTCATTCGCTAAGTTCAGTCGCCATTTCCGGCAGCGGCACAGGGATGGAACGCGATTACGACTACGACAGCCGCATCCACCATGCCGATATGCGCGACGCTGCTGAAATTGGTCGCATCGCAGGTGAACGCGCCGTTGCGCGGCTCGGAGCACGTAAGCCCAAAACCGGCACCTATGCGGTTCTGTTTGATGAACGCATCGCAAGTTCGCTGATCGGGCATCTGCTGTCTGCCAGCAATGGTGCCATGATTGCGCGCGGTTCATCATGGCTGCGCGAAAAACTGGGCGAACGTGTCTTGCCCGAAGGCATGGACCTGACCGAAACCCCGCACCGCGCTCGCATTTCCGGATCGCGGCTGTTTGACGGCGAAGGCTTACCAACGTCTGAGCGCCGAATCGTTGAAAACGGCGTACTAACAGGCTGGACGCTCGACCTCGCCACGGCACGCAAACTGGGCCTTCAAAGCACTGGAAGTGCATCGCGCGGCACCTCTGGTCCGCCATCACCATCCGTGTCCCACCTGACGCTGACACAAGGCAAACAATCGCCGTCCGAGTTGATCCGCGACATGGGCACTGGCCTGCTGATCACGTCCATGATCGGGTCCACCATCAACCCCAACACGGGCGATTATTCGCGTGGCGCGTCGGGGTTTTGGATCGAAAATGGCGAAATTGCCTATCCCGTCAACGAATGCACAATTGCTGGTAATCTGAACGACATGCTGGCACGGATCATCCCTGCCAACGACGCACGCACGCACATCAGTCGCGTTATTCCAAGCTTGATGATCGATGGAATGACGCTTGCCGGTGCTTAATTCGGGGCAAAAAGACCTCGACCTTTTAATCGATGCAGCGCGGGCTGCGGGCGACATCGCACGCGGATATTTCAACGCTTCACCGGAAGTATGGGAAAAGTCCGGCGGCCAGGGCCCCGTGACCGAAGCTGACCTACGCGTGAACGAACAATTATCGACTGACCTTCAGTCCGCGCGGCCCGACTACGGCTGGTTGTCTGAAGAAACCGAAGACAGCCCAGCGCGGCTTTCAACCAATAATCAGTTCATCATCGACCCGATTGATGGCACGCGCGCTTTCATTGAGGGCAGCAAAGATTGGGCGCATTCGATTGCGATTGCCAAGAATGGTATCGTCACGGCAGCGGTAATTTATCTGCCAATGCGCGACGCAATGTATACGGCTACCTTAGGGAAAGGCGCTGCACTAAACGGCACACCGATCAACGCGCTCCCCGACAAAGCCATAGCGACAGCGACGGTGCTGTCGTCCAAGCTAAACATTGATCCCAAATTTTGGGCAGGCCCGGTGCCACCGTTCAAACGCGCGTTCCGATCTTCATTGGCCTACCGCCTTGCCCTCGTTGCACAGGGACAGTTCGACGGCATGCTTACACTGCGCCCGACGTGGGAATGGGACGTCGCAGCTGGCGCGTTGATCGTGACAGAAGCAGGTGGGGCCGTGAGTGACCAGACTGGCCTAACGCCCGTGTTCAACAACCCGTACCCGCAGATCAACGGCATGATCGCAGCAGGGGGGATTCACCCGAAACTGGTCGCCGCTCTCACCTGAACTGCGTTACCCGTCTTTACCCTAAGCGGCCAACGCCATATAATTTATAAATCAAAATTTGACCCCTGTCTTAAACCTATAGGTGCCCCATGTCCCAGCGTCTTCACCTCGTCTTTGGTGGCGAACTCATCGACCCGACCAAGAACGCATTCAAGAATGTTGATGACATCCATATCGTCGGCATGTTCCCTAATTACGATTCAGCGTTCAACGCGTGGAAGTCAGAAGCACAAAAGACCGTGGACAATGCCCACATGCGCTATTTCATCGCCCACATTCACCGCCTACGCGACGAAAAAGCGGAAGCATCCGCAACCGAAGAACTGGGCTAAGCGCGGTTTGGGCCAGTGATTTGGGTTCATTGTGGTGACGAAAGCGAGGTGAATACGACCATTTCGTTGGCCACGCGTTTACACGAACACAGCGATGCAATGGATGTGCTGATCACGGCCGGCGCTGAAATTTTACCGCTTTTGACACAGGTTCCAGACGGGGTGAACTTGGTTGCTATACCGCCAGACACACTCGTCAAAGTGCGGGCGTTTCTTGAACAATGGTCCCCACAACATCTGATCTGGAATGGCGGTCCTGTCCGCCCGGTCTTGTTACGCTGTATTGAAGAAATCGGTCTAGGCGCAACCATGATCAACGCCCGCAACTCTACCCTTTTTGCTGGCAAATCGCGGTGGCTGCCGCGCGCTTCACGCACTGCGGTCCTACCGTTCACAAGTGTATTGACCGCAGATGGTGCGACAGCCACCCGGTTAATCCGTGGCGGGGTACCACGTGAAAAGGTCGTGGCGATCGGTCCGATTTTGGAAGAACCCACCACACTGCGCCACGATTCAAACGAGCTTACGGTCTTGATCGAAGCGTTAAGCACGCGCCCACTTTGGTTTGCCGCCAGTGTCACCACACCCGAGGTTGTGCATATTGTCGCGGGGCATTTGGCTGCGAGCCGCAAAAACCATCGTCTTTTACTCATCATCACTCCGCGTGATATCGACAGTGGTCCGCGCGTCGCACAGGTTCTGCGCGAGGCCGGCTTTAAGGTTGGTGTGAGGTCACAAGGCGATGATCCTGAACCAGAACATCAGGCCTATGTCGCAGACTTGGACGATGAACTTGGGTTATGGTACCGCGTCGCACCACTCACATTTACGGGTGGCACCTTGAGCGCAGGCGGCGCGATCTCACCGATAGAACCGATCGCGCTAGGGTCTGCTGTGATTCATGGCCCGCGCAAGGCCCCACATGTGGGGCGTTTCGCGCGGCTGGCACAGGCACAGGCAAGTCGTGAAATCCGCTCGGCGGCAGAACTGGGGATCGCAGTTGGTGTGCTGATCTCACCAGAACAAACCGCACGGATGGCATTGGCGGGATGGTCTGAAATTACCCAAAACGCTGAAACGATAAACCAGCTTGTGATGGATGCCGTACAAAGCACAGAGGTCACACGATGAAACCGCCCCTGTTTTGGTATCAAAACCGCAGCATTATCGCCGCAGTTTTATCACCCTTAGGGGCGCTTTATGGTGCGGCGACAGCATGGCGCCTGCGCCAAAGCCCAACCCACCGCGCAACTGTCCCTGTCATTTGCATCGGCAATATCAACGCTGGCGGGACTGGCAAAACCCCCACCGCAATCGCACTGGCGCAGCGGTTGATCGGGTTTGGACAGACACCGCACATCGTAAGCCTCGGCTATGGTGGATCGCTGGACGGCCCCGTGCAAGTTGACCCAAACACCCACCTTGCCAGTGACGTGGGCGATGAACCACTGTTGCTTACGGCATTCGCGCCGACGTGGGTGTCCAAGGATCGTGCGCAGGGCGTCAAGGCGGCTGAGTCTGCGGGGGCAACGGTCATCTTGCTCGACGACGGGTTTCAAAACCCGAGTGTGCGTAAGGATTTGAACATCGTGGTGGTGGATGCCATCAAAGGGTTCGGTAATGGCCGCGTCATTCCGGCCGGACCTTTGCGCGAACCAGCCAAGGCAGGTCTTGCGCGGGCAGACGCCGTGTTGGCGATTGGCCCTGACGCTGCAAGGGGTGCGTTTATGCCCAGTTTACCACTGCACTGTGTCCGCCTGAACGGTCGGCTGGACGCACTGCCGACGGGAATGCCATGGGACGGATTGCGCGTCTTGGCCTTCGCAGGGATCGGCCATCCTGAAAAGTTCTTTGCGACGTTAAAAGGCCTTGGCGCTGATGTTGTGCGCAATGAGGCGCTAGACGATCACCAGCCGTTCACTGATGCGCTGTTAACGCGCCTGGAAACCGAGGCAAAGTCGCGTCGGCTGATCATGGTCACGACCGAAAAAGACGCCACGCGACTGCCGGACAGTTTCCGCCCGAAGGTTACGGTGCTGCCTGTACGGTTGTCCCTGTTGGATTGGCGTCCACTTGACGCGAAGCTGGCACTCCTCGGGATTACGTCCCGATGATGTCCTGATCTTGACCGAGCGATGGCGCAGGCCGATCTAGCGCAAGGTCAGCGTCTGAGAACCGCATCGGCGGTCGCACCGACAGCGCACCATCAATATCAAGCTTCAAACTCCGCGCAATCACCTGCGGGTCTGCAAAAACATCCTCAAACGTGTTGATTGGCCCGGCAGGCACGCCTTTGGTTTCGCAGGCCGTCAGGATATCTGCCTTCGTCCACCCAAGCATTTTTTCAGCCAGCAGTGGCACCAACGTTGCACAGCTTTCTAGACGCGCAGGATTGGTCGCAAAACGCGGGTCAACGCCCAGTGCATCCGCGCCCAGAACACTGCAAAACTTGCGAAACTGACCATCGTTGCCCACAGCAATAATCACATGACCATCGGCGCATTCGAACACTTGATAGGGCACAATATTTGGGTGGGCATTGCCAAGACGTTCAGGTGATTTACCCGTCGCCAAATAGTTCATGGCTTGGTTGGCTGTGGTCGCCACTGCAACATCGAGCAGCGCAAGATCAATATGTTGCCCACGTCCTGTGCCATGGCGCTGATGAACAGCGGCAAGGATTGCGTTGCTGGCGTAAAGGCCCGTGAAAATATCCGTAACGGCAACGCCAACCTTTTGCGGTTGCCCGTTTGGATCACCAGTGACGGACATCAATCCTGACATGCCCTGAATAATATAATCGTAGCCAGCGCGCGCCGCATAGGGTCCGTCTTGACCAAAGCCTGTGATGGAACAGTAAATCAGACGTGGATGGCTGGCGCGCAGGCTGGCATAATCCAACCCATGTTTGGCAAGCCCACCAACTTTGAAATTCTCAATCAGCACATCGGCATCCGCCAGAAGACGCATCAGCGCCACCTTACCGTCTGCGGTGCGAAAATCAATCACGACAGACTTTTTGCCCCTATTGCAGCAATGAAAATATGCGGCAGAGCGTTCGCCACCGCGTTCAAAAAACGGCGGCCCCCATGTGCGGGTATCATCGCCTTCCGGCGCTTCAACCTTAATGACCTCAGCGCCCATATCCGCCAGCAGTTGACCCGCCCATGGTCCCGCCAAAATGCGGGCTAATTCAACGACTTTCAGGCCCCCAAGTGGTGTCATTCGTTCGCTTCAGCCATCTTCTCTTCAAGCACTTCTGCGAAATCAGCGTAGTTCATATTGGAGTACTTTTCACCGTTAATTAAGAAAGTCGGCGTCCCCTGAACATCGTCCGCATCAGCGTTGAAACGATACCAGCCTGTTAGCTCCTGCGCCTTCGCCTCGTCGGTCAAACAAACGTCGAGTTCTGCATCAGTCAGACCCGCGACCTTACCAATATTACGCAATGAAGTGATGATATCTTCGCCACTTTCGCCGCGCGCCCAATCTTGCTGGTTTTCATACAGCAGGTTTGAAATGCCAAAGAAGCGCATCTCGCCACCACAGCGTGCAATCATCGACGCCCAAAGGCCCGGGGCGTCAAAATAGACTTCGCGGTAGGTGAAGCCAATCAAACCGGTATCGATGTAGTTCGCCTTGATCTGCGGATATTGATCAGCGTGAAAAGAAGCGCAATGCGGGCAAGTAAAAGACGCATATTCGAGGACTTGAACCGCTGCGTCGGGGTTGCCTTGGATCATCTCGACAACATCGAACTGGGCGGCTTCCAATGTTTCTGCGGCTCCGCTCGATTGTGCAGACGCGGGGGTGCGGTTCAAGAACCACGCACCACCAGCGACGGCAACAATAGCAACAACAGCGACGGAAGAGAGGATAGATTTGTTCATCAGGTCTACTTTCAGTTTCCAGATTCAAGAATCGGAGGGACGTTTGCTTATAACATTTGCGCCCAAGGCCGCGAGGGCCGCGCGCAGGGAGTCATTCTTTACGGGTGCAGCAAGATCTTGCGCCGCAGATTGTGCTTCGGGTTTAGGGCCGCGCGGGGTCGCCGCACCGTGATCAAACGCCATCTGCCCTTCGGCAAATCCTGTTGCGGCTGTCTGGGTGATGCGGATGCGGGCGATGGCATTGTAGCCGTAACAGGCATTCACCTTGGCGCGAATTTGTTCTTTTTGCATCTCTAACATCGGGGCTTGCGCACCGGACGTCAGCACCGTCAACGTCGCGCCCATCCCGCCACGGGCATACCCCACATCGACGGGATGCGCGATTTTCGCAATCGCTTCGCCAACAATTTCAGCCCAATGGGTCAAAACACGACTTTGCGCAAACCCACGCGTTTCGGTCGCCCCACGAATGCGTTTTTGCATCAGGGTAGCAGCACGAGAGAATCCGCGCGTTGTGCTATGAGGACGTGGCTGTTTCATCGTTATGCGCTATTCTAAACCCTTGAGGCGGCAACGCCAGAGAAACCACGGTAAAGGGCTCATAAACATTGCGTGACATCACCAAAGCCCTGTTGGATTGGTACGACGTACACGCGCGCGAAATGCCGTGGCGCGTGATGCCGACGATGCGCAAAGCGGGGTATCTGCCCGATCCCTATGCCGTTTGGTTGTCAGAAGTGATGTTGCAGCAGACCACCGTGGCCGCTGTGCGCGGCTATCACACCAGATTTATGGCGTTCTGGCCAACCGTCGGCGCATTGGCGGCCGCCGAGGATGCAGATGTCATGGCGGCATGGGCAGGGCTCGGTTATTATGCGCGGGCGCGTAACTTGTTGAAATGCGCGCGAACGGTGGTGGCTGATCACGGAGGCGCGTTCCCGCAAACCTATGTCGCGTTAATCGAATTGCCCGGCATCGGCCCCTACACGGCAGCAGCCATTTCCGCGATTGCCTTTGATGAGGCGTCGACAGTTCTGGACGGCAATGTCGAACGAGTGATGTCACGCCTATATGACGATCACACACCCCTGCCTGCCGCCAAGCCCGTGCTGATGGACTTTGCCATGCGGCACACATCGCAGATACGCCCAGGGGACTACGCACAGGCCGTGATGGATTTGGGTGCTACGATTTGCACGCCCAAGAAGCCCGCCTGCGGGATTTGCCCAGTGCGCGGCGCTTGCAAAGCACAGATGGCTGGTACACAAGGCAAGCTGCCTAAAAAGACTCCAAAGAAACCAAAGCCAACACGCCATGGCGTTGCCTATATTGCGCGACGTGATGATGGCGCTTGGTTGCTGGAAACGCGACCCGACCGGGGTCTTTTGGGCGGCATGCTCGGATGGCCAACGACAGACTGGGGCGACACGCCACCAGACCAAGAGCCAGTTTCGGCAGATTGGCAGGAACTTGATACGCACGCGCGACATACGTTCACCCATTTTCACCTAATCCTGCGGGTCCAGACGGCATGGCTCCCCCGTGATGCGTTGCCCGATCGTGGACAATTCATCCCAGCTGACACCTTTAGCCCCGACGCGCTGCCAACCGTGATGCAAAAGGCCTACACTCTGGCGGTTGCGACACTACGGAATGTTTGAGCGAACAGCGCTAACCGCTATGGTGCATTCAAACAGGAGATCACAATGACACCCTTTCCCATCGTGTCCCCCACCAACATGGCCCGTGTCGCACGCGCAGCACCGTTCTGGTCGTCGGTGGCGTTGATCCCGCTGGCGTGGATCGGGGCCGTCTTTGGCGGTTGGACAGTGATCTTGATGCCCGTCGCTACGTGGTATTTATTTTCGGCAATCGACGCACTGGCGGGAAGCTACGAAGAAAACGCAGACCTTGAGACTAGCGAAGATGAGCTTTTCTGGTACCGCCTGGTGACCATCATCTGGGCACCACTGCAGTTTATCACACTGTTTGGCGTGCTTTGGTATGTCACCGCGACTGGGCATTTGGGGGCATTGGAAAAGATCGTGCTATTCTTCGGGATTGGGGTCATGTCGGGCACCATCGGCCTCGTGTACGCCCATGAACTCGCCCACCAGAAGCCGAAATTCGAACGCTGGTTTGGGGATATCCTGCTGGCCATGGTGCTTTACTCCCACTTTCGCAGCGAACACCTGCTGGTTCATCATCGCTACGTCGGCACCCCAAAAGATCCCGTGACAGCGCGCTACAACGAAGGGTTTCACAAATATTTTCCACGCGTTTTACGCCAGCAACCAGTGTCTGCCTTCCACGCGGAAAAGGCGATGTTGGCCCGTAGAAACTTCGCGTGGTACCACCGTTCAAACCCGTTCTGGCGCTATGGTGCGTTGCAATTTGCGATGCTGATGCTCGCCATTTCGGTCGGTGGATGGGCCGGATTGGGCCTATTCCTTGTGCAGGCATTCACCGCCATGTGGCAGTTGGAATTGACGAACTATGTTGAACATTACGGATTGACCCGCAAACATCTCGGGAACGGCAAATACGAACACCTTCTGCCCCGCCATTCGTGGAACGCGTCCCAATTGGGGACAAACTGGCTGCTGATCAATTTACAGCGCCATTCGGACCACCACTACAAACCTGACCGTCGCTTCCCACTGTTGCAAACTTATGACGAAGACCAAGCACCACAATTACCCTACGGCTATCCAATCATGACAGCAGCTGCGATGATCCCACCCATTTGGCGGAGGGTTATGAACCCACGGGTGCGGGCATGGCGCAAGAAACACTACCCCGAGATAAAAGATTGGGCGCCGTACAAAAACGCGACCAACCCAATGCCCCGCTAAGAGCGCGTCAATGCATGTTGCGTCGCTGTCCGCTGACCCACGCCCAACTTGATTTACACATATCAGTTAAGGTTCGCTTCGCTTCAAAACCTAAACGCGCCTTGGCCTGTTCGGGCCGCGCTGTCAGGACGGCAACGTCCCCTTCACGGCGTGGTGCGATCTTGTAGGCAAGGTCCTGGCCGCATGCCTCTGAATAGGCTTTGAGGACGTCCAACACCGACGATCCTTCGCCTGTGCCAAGGTTGACTGTGTGGCTTTTGCCAGTTTCCAACAGCGATTTCAACGACAGAACATGCCCATCGGCGAGGTCTTCGACGTGGATGTAATCACGCACACCCGTGCCGTCAGGTGTGTCATAATCATCGCCAAACACGCCAAGCTCCGTCAGTTCACCCATTGCGACCTTGGCAATGTATGGGACAAGATTGTTGGGAATATCGCTCGGGTCTTCACCAATCATCGCAGACTTATGCGCACCCACGGGATTGAAATAACGCAGGATACCGACGGCCCAAGTATCGGGCAATTGTTCCAGAATCTGTTCACCCACTATTTTGGTGAACGCGTAGGGCGACGTGGAGGTACGCGGATGGTCTTCTGGGATCGGCTGAACGTCGGTATCGCCATAGACAGTCGCAGAGGATGAAAATACGATGCTGCGTATATTGGCCGCGTCCATCGCGGCCAGCAGGTTAAGCAATCCACCAATATTCGTGTGCATATAATCCAGCGGCTTTGCGACGCTTTCACCAACGGCTTTCTTGGCTGCAAAATGCACGACGCCGTCGATCTTGTGGGCGGCAAATACGGCGTCCAAATCGGTGCGATCCAGCACATCACCCTGAAAGACATGGACCATTTTACCAGCAATATCTTGCAAGCGGCTTGGCACATCCGGCTTCGCGTTCGAAAAATTGTCCAAAATAACGACTTCATATCCAGCCCCAACCAGCGCCAGATAAGTATGGGACCCGATATATCCAGCCCCACCTGTGAGAAGAATTTTCGCCATGTTGATTCCCGCAATAACACCCCCTTATGGCGGGCAAAACAGCCTGCGTCACGCCATAATCATAGGGAACTCAAGCAGAAAAAACCCCCGTCAGGTCTTGGGGACCGACGGGGGGTAAGTGGTGCCACGGCAATTGGGCGCCGGGCACAGGCGGAAAACTTGGGGTAGGCCTAATTCGACTTTCGATTTTACTTTGTATGCTGGAGTAAAGTCGAAACGCTTTAGTTAGACCGCATTTCAGAACGGATTTGTTGGCGCAGCAGATCAATCGGGACCTTTTTACCGTCACGACGGAAGTGCCAGTAGGTCCAACCGTTGCAGCTTGGTGCGTTTTCGCAGGCCGCACCCACTTGGTGGATCGACCCCTTGGCATCGGCACCAATCAATGTACCGTCAGCACGTACCTTGGCCTTGTGGCGACCATTCATCGACCACAGCTCTTCACCAGGGCGCAGCATGCCACGTTCCACGACTTGGCCAAACGGCACACGCGGTTCAGCACGTTTGGACTGCGTCACTTCAAGGGCTTCACTATCGAATTTACGGATCTTCGCCAGACGCCTTGCAGCAACGGCGCGATATTCAGCTTCGCGTTCGATGCCGATGTAATCGCGACCCAGCATCTTGGCGACAGCGCCTGTTGTGCCTGTCCCAAAGAACGGGTCCAGCACGACATCACCGGGGTTCGTGGTGCCGAGCAGCACACGGTGCAGCAAGCTTTCGGGTTTTTGTGTCGGGTGGGCTTTGTCGCCTTGGTCATTTTTCAATCGTTCATGTCCCGTGCAAATCGGAAGCACCCAGTCGCTACGCATTTGGATGCCTTCGTTCAAAGCCTTTAAGGCTTCATAATTAAAGGTTGGTTTCGATGTCTCAGATTTGGAGGCCCAGATCAGCGTCTCATGCGCATTGGTTAGGCGTTTCCCGCGGAAATTCGGCATCGGGTTCGACTTGCGCCAGACCACGTCATTCAAAATCCAAAATCCTTGGTTCTGTAGCTCTGTGCCCATACGGAACACATTGTGATAAGAACCGATCACCCAGATCGCGCCATCCTTTTTCAGGATGCGGCGGGCGGCCTTAAGCCATGCATGGGTGAAATCATCATAGACCTTAAAGCTGGCGAACTGATCCCAATCGTTATCAACTGCGTCGACCTTGGAATTGTCTGGGCGATGCAAATCACCCTTCAGTTGAAGGTTATAGGGCGGGTCCGCAAAAATCAGATCAACACTACCCTCTGGCAGGCTGTTCATGACCTCAATGCAGTCACCATCAAGGATCGTGTTCAGGGGTAGCGAAGCCTGTAGATCGGCCGCACCCTTCCCGGATGTTTTCTTTGTCATACTCTGCCTTTGTCCCGGCGGTTTATCCGCTCATTCGTTATGCCCAATGTGAGTCAAAGGTGATTCGCAGTCAAAAGCTTTATTGAATCAAAGGGTTAAGATTTATTCTTGTCACAACATGTTGTGGACGGGTTTGAACGACCGTCTATGGTGTGGGGTCACCCCAATATTTTGCAGCGCAGATATGTGGCTTTTGGACCCGTATCCGGCATTCGTGTCCCACCCGTACCCCGGATAGTGTTGCGCCAACTCCACCATGATCCGGTCGCGACAAATTTTTGCCACAATTGAGGCCGCTGCAATCGACAAAGACCGCGCATCACCCTTGATGATTGTTGTCGCTGGGATGATCAAACCGCGTGGGACCATGTTGCCATCAATCAGCGCGTGATCCACACGGTTTAGTCCGGCGCCCAATCCGGCGATCGCCCGTTCCATAGCGAGGTGGCTGGCGCGCAGTATATTGATTTCATCGATTTCTTCGACGGTTGCGTGCGCGATTGAAACTTCGGCGCTGGCAAAGATCAGCGGCTCCAACAATTCGCGCTTTTTGCGACTCAGCGCTTTGCTGTCGTTCAATCCATCTGGGATATTGGCCGGATCAAGGATCACGGCGGCGGCGGTCACTGGGCCAGCAAGCGGGCCACGCCCGACTTCGTCAACACCCGCGATCCGTAGAATGCCGCGTGCGAACAGGTCCTGTTCGAAGGTAAAATCTGGGCCACTTGTCATAGGGTCGGTGTCTCAGACCCCACCAATTACCGCAAGATTAAAGCCAGAAAGACCCTGCGATAGGGCGGCCGCGGGTATAAGCGTCAGTCGCCGGGGCTTTCGTCACTTTAGTCTTTGTGACGAGCTGTGACTTGGTTTCACGGCCCTTTACAGATTTCACGTTTTGAAATTTGGCGGTCAAACGGTCTTGAATCATGGGGCGTCCTTTCAGGGTCTGCGTTTATGATTTCCATAAAGTAGCATGCTCCGCGCGCGGCGTTAGGGGTATCTGCGCAACCCCGTCATGCAAAATTTGCCGTAAGTATCAATTATCCAAAGCCGTTCGGCCATAAAAAGAGGCAGGGGGCCATGTTCTCCCCCCCGCCTCTGAACGAGGGACCACTTTGCGCGGTCACCCTGCTCCGCACGGGCGCTAATGCCGGTTGGTGCGGAATCCTGCGTTGCGCATGCAACGTGCGCGGTATCCTTGGCGGCGCTGGCCGTTCTCAGTGCGCACGCGGACGTGACACGCCTGCGGCAAACGGTTTGTGAAGCGGTAGTTGTTGGTCAAGCAACGCTGGGTGAACATCCGCACGGTATTGCCACGGCGCGTGTCGATACTGCGCAGACAGTCTGCCGGAAGAACCTGCCAATTGCGCGGTTGCGGGACTGGTTCCGGCACATGGGCTGATCTGTCATTTCTATTGCGGCTGTGATGAACGACAGCACTGATGAACAACAGCGCTAGAATACCAGCAATCGCATCTTCATCTGAAATCTGCGCCGACGCAGTCGTTGGGGTGATCGCCGTCAAAGCCAGCACAATAGACAGAACACCGGCACTGAGGGTCTTTGAGATTGAGTGAGCAAACATCGCATGATCCTTTCGAGTAATGCTGGGCAGCACGCCAGCTTGGTATGGATCAACGATGGGGTTGCGGGCGCATGTCGTTCAATAACGCCTCGGTGTTAAGTGATTTCAACACCAAGTCGCATAGCAGATATTGAATAACATCGCGGGTGAAGGCATGTTTCGGGTATGAAACTCATTATCCCTCTCACTGTCGCATTCTTGGTGGTGTCGCCTGCGGCGCAGGCCGCGTGTTTTGCCGACTATAAAGCCAAGCGTGACGATCCCCTTCGGCTGCACTACGGTGTCGCTGAGATCATGGGCGCGTGTTCGCTAGAAGGCGCGCTTGTCGAACTGACGCCGCGCCTTGCTGCTGACGATTGGCAACTATTGAACGTCTTGGGCGTCTTTGATGACGCTGGACTTGAGGAGAGACAGGACAGTGCAGGAGAAAACTACCTCCGCTATTGAATCGCGTCAGACGGGCAACAAGGTTGTCGTCGGCGGGATTGCAGCGATCGTCGTCATTTTGGCGACGGCCGCGATTTTGTTGTTCGTGAACCTGCCCGATGCCAACGCGTTTAACGCGCGGGTTGAACAGCTGTTCGTTGAAAACGCATCGCTGACCGGACAGGCCGAAATCAAACTTCTGGAGATTCTGGCACAATCAGGCACCGCATTTTCCGCGACCTTGGACAGTTACCGATTTGTGATTTTCGTGCTGCTGGTATTCGCAACGGCATTGCTAATTGCGTCCGTGATGTTCCTCGTGATGTTGATCGCCATGAACCGCCGGATGGGGAAGATCGAACGCAAGGGGATTGAGGTTAATTCCCTGCTGATCTCACGCGATCAAAATATGGTCTACCTTAACGATTTTGAATTTAAGCTAACCGATGCGGCAATTGAAACACTGAGCGTGTTGGCCGAAGCGCGGATGGACGACGAAGTTCTGTCCGGTGCCGAAATTGAAGGTGTTATTTCAGGTCGGCCGTCATCAGATTGCGAAGAGGCTGCAGGTGCCACGCGGATCAAACGGTTGCGCGATACGTTGGGCAACCAGATGATCTCTGAACTTTTGGTCCGCAACATCGCGCGGCGCGGCTACATGCTGGCGATTGATAAAGATGTTATTCGCATGGTGTGACCCCGCCGTCGCTTGGTCGGGACCTTATCCGTGGGCAAGGCTTCTATCGCTTAAGAAGACCTGATCTTACGTGTCGATCAATATCTTACGTGTCGATCAATGAGTGAGGTTTCTGTGGCACGCAGAAACCTTTTCAAACATCATCGCTTTCCCAGGCATATGATCCTGTTGGCCGTACGCTGGCATTGCCAATATCCACTGTCCTATAGGGGCGTTCGGGCCTATAGGGATGTTCGGGATTTATTGGCAAGATGCCAACTCTCTCAGCGGTTTTTATTTGTCTAATATGCCTGTGGAGCAAATTTGCGCGTGACCACATGCTAGGACCTCTGGTCACCGGTCGCGGAACAAAACCAAATTTCCGTGTGTCAGATTTGTGCCTATCGGAAACATGCGTTCCTGCATCGTTCTGCAAAAGGCTACATTTACCTGCGTGGCAAGACCCTTTGCCTATTGCTGTTTTTACTGCGGATACGTATGTCCGGCGGTGGGACACCCTTCCCCAACGAAGGGCGCTTATCTGGAAGGATAGCAAAAATGGCTATGACTAAACCCGGCGCGCGGCCGTCTAATTCGCGTTTTTCATCTGGCCCTTGTGCCAAACCCCCTACATGGTCGCTTGAGGTATTGAAGGACGCGCCGCTTGGTCGTTCGCACCGCGCCGCTGTGGGCAAAGACAAATTAAAGGCGGCAATTGACCTCACGCGCGACGTGCTGGGCATCCCTGCAGATTACCGCATTGGCATTGTGCCAGCATCCGACACGGGTGCCGTGGAAATGGCGATGTGGTCCCTGCTTGGCGAACGCCCTGTTCAGATGGTTGCATGGGAAAGTTTTGGGGCGGGCTGGGTCAGCGACGTCATCAAACAGCTTAAGATCGACGCGTCCGAACACATCGCAGATTACGGTCACATCGTGGATATGGCAGCACTTGATTACAACCAAGACGTTGTCTTCACGTGGAATGGTACGACATCTGGCGTGCGGGTCGCGGGCGATCCGATCCCTGCCAACCGCACAGGTCTGACAATTTGCGACGCCACAAGTGCCGCCTTCGCGCAGGACCTGCCGTGGGACAAGCTCGATGTCACGACGTTTTCGTGGCAGAAAGTCATGGGCGGCGAAGCGGCGCACGGAATGATCGTATTGTCGCCGCGTGCGGTTGAACGGCTTGAATTCTATACGCCACCTTGGCCGATGCCCAAGATTTTCCGCATGACCAAAGGTGGCAAGCTGATTGAGGGGATTTTTAGGGGTGAGACCATCAACACCCCGTCGATGCTATGCGTTGAGGATTACCTATTCGCGCTGAATTGGGCGAAATCCATTGGCGGTCTGGACGCACTGAAAATGCGCGCCGACGCCAACGCGCAGGCGATCTGGAACTTCTGTGCCACGCGCGATTGGATCGACAATCTGGCGGTGAACGCGGCGACGCGGTCGAACACATCGGTGTGTCTAAAGTTTACCGATCGACGCATCACGGACGGTGCGGCATTCGCCAAAGCGATTGCCAAACGGCTTGAGGTTGAAGGCATTGCGCTGGATATCGGGGCGTATCGTGATGCGCCTGCTGGGTTGCGGATTTGGTGTGGTGCCACGGTTGAGACGTCTGACATTGAAGCGATGTTGCCGTGGCTCGACTGGGCCTTTCAGACCGAAATCAACGCCTGAATTTTGGGACCGCCCGGCGTCAAAGCGGCGCGGTCCTACCCCCCCAAATTTCATTTGAAGGACGCTTAACATGGCTCCCAAAGTACTCATCTCCGATAGCCTTTCCAAAGCAGCTGTGCAGATTTTCCGCGATCGTGGGATCGACGTGGATTTCATGCCGGACCTCGGTAAAGACAAAGACAAACTTGCCAAAGTGATCGGTCAATATGATGGTCTCGCGATCCGCTCTGCCACCAAAGTCACCGCTAAACTGCTTCAAAACGCGCCGAACCTGACGGTCATTGGCCGTGCAGGTATCGGCACCGACAACATCGATAAAGACGCTGCATCCAAGGCCGGTATTATCGTGATGAACACGCCGTTCGGCAACATGATCACCACCGCCGAACACGCCATCGCGATGATGTTCGCCGTGGCGCGTCAGATCCCCGAAGCGTCAGCCTCCACCCACGCTGGCAAATGGGAGAAGTCGAAATTCATGGGAGTTGAACTGACAGGCAAGACACTTGGCGTTATCGGTGCGGGCAATATTGGTGGCATCGTGTGTGATCGCGCGCGCGCCCTGAAGATGAAGGTCATGGCCTACGATCCCTACCTCGGCGAAGAAAAGGCCGATAAAATGGGCGTGCAAAAGGTTGAATTAGATGAGCTGTTGGGACACGCAGATTTCATCACTCTGCACGTACCGTTCACTGACCAGACCGCCAATATCCTGAGCCGTGAGAATATTGCCAAGACCAAAAAAGGTGTGCGTATTATCAACTGCGCCCGTGGTGGTCTGGTTGATGAAGCCGCCCTTGCCGATGCGCTGAAGTCCGGCCAAGTAGCCGGCGCCGCGTTTGACGTGTTCGAGGTCGAACCTGCAACCGATAGCCCGCTGTTCAACCTGCCCAATGTGGTTGTAACTCCGCATTTGGGCGCGGCGACCACAGAAGCGCAGGAAAACGTAGCGTTGCAGGTCGCCGAACAGATGTCGGATTATCTGATGACGGGCGCCGTGACCAACGCGCTCAACATGCCGTCTGTAACAGCCGAAGAAGCCAAGGTCATGACGCCGTGGATTTCACTGTCTGGCCACCTTGGTAATTTCATCGGCCAAATGACGGATGAACCGATCCAAGCCATTAATATCCTGTTCGACGGATCCGTGTCCGATATGAATCTTGCTGCGCTTACGGCGGCGACAATTGCTGGCATCATGAAGAAAGCGAACCCCGACACCAACATGGTCAGCGCGCCAGTGATCGCCAAAGAACGCGGCATCAAAATTAGCACGACCAAGCAGGATAAAACTGGCGCGTTTGACGGCTACATAAAGGTCACGGTTGTCACATCCAAACGGGAACGTTCCGTCGCTGGCACGGTCTTCAGTGACGGCAAACCGCGCTTTATCCAGATCAAAGGCATCAACATCGACGCCGAAATCGGGGCGCATATGATCTACACCACCAACGAAGACGTGCCCGGCATCATTGGCACCTTGGGTCAGACCATGGGCAAACATAACGTCAACATCGCAAACTTTACTCTGGGTCGCTCTGCGGCAAATGGCGAAGCAATTGCGCTGCTGTACGTGGACGAAGTGGTGCCTGCGGCTACACTGAAAGAACTCGAAGCAACAGGCATGTTCACGCAGGTCAAGCCGCTCACATTCGACGTTGTTTAAGACTATTTTTACCCCTGTCTTTGTCTCCTAAATATCCTGGGGGAGCCGAAGGCGGGGGCAAAGCCCCTAGAAAGGCCAACTATGTTCTATGCTTTCGGCGATATCCATGGACAGATGACGCAGCTTGACCGCGCTTTGGCGCTGATCGATGCCGATGGTGGCAGCGATGCGGACCTGTTCTTTGTTGGTGATTTGGTGGATCGCGGCCCTGATAGTCGTGGCGTTATTCAAACGATCATGAACGGGCAGAGCGCGGGCAGGCCTTGGCACTGCATCCTCGGCAATCATGATCTAATGTTTCATCAGTTCGTAAAGACCGCGAACGTGTTGCATCCTCAAATCCTGTCAGGCAAAACTTGGCTGCACCACCGTCTTGGCGGCGTGCGGACTTTAGCGTCTTACATGCAAGGGGTCGAGTTGGACCATCCCGACTGGATCAGCTGGGATCACGCAAACGAACACGGATTGGACCCAGCGTCAGACAGCTTGTTGGCTGCATTTTCGGATGCGGCTAAAGACGCGGTGCCTGCTGCCCACCTCGATTGGATCGCGGCGTTGCCGTCATTCATCAAGGCGCCACACGACCACATCTTTGTGCACGCAGGAATTCGCCCCAACGTTGCGATGGAAGACCAAACGCAAAGTGATCTGATCTGGATCAGGGATGGCTGGCTGGATCACACCGATCAACTGGACGCGATGTATGTGCACGGCCACACTGCGCTGGATTTTCCGCAACATCACGGTAACCGGATCAATATTGACGGTGGCGCAGGCTATGGCCGGCCTTTGGTACCGACGTTGTTTGACGGCACAGGCTGGTTCACATTGGACGACAGAGGTCGCACGCCACTGCGCCCCTAGATCGCGCGTGTCATGCGGTGACGGGTTTGGCCGTCTTTCGTGGGTGGGAACGACTTTTCAAGCGCGAAACCCGCTCGTTCCCAAAACGCACTGCCTTTGGAGTTATTATCTAGAACGGCAACCAGCTGGCGGGTTGATCCGCGCCCGCGTGCAAGAGTTGTTGCGTGAGCGAGAACATGGGCCCCAATACGGCATCGTCAAGTTGTCGGCGATCTTCGCAACGATAGCCCGGACGCCGGATCTCAAGCAGCCTTCAGCACTCGCGTGATGTCGTCCCAGATCCAATGGGCGTCGGCTCTGGACTGACGGTAGCAAGCGGCTGAAAGCGTGTGGCGGCGGTGGCGGAAGACATTTTGGATTTGATCGTGGACGGAGAGAAATTGTTGCGCTTGGCGGGGTGATTTGAACCGACCCATGCATTTTTCTCGCCGCCGGGTCGGCCTGTGCGACCCTTCGGATCGATTGTTGAGTCTCTTATGGCTTCGGTGCTCGATGCCTAGAGCGAGGTCCTTTAGTGCGGCCCCGTAGCTTCGGAGTTTGTCCGTCACAACGACCCGTGGCGCGCCAAATGTTTTGAATAGCTTGCGGAAAAACCGATCCGCGGTCCGTTTATTTCGCCGAGACTGGACGAGGATGTCCAGCACATCGCCGTTGCTGTCGACAGCGCGCCATAGCCAATACTTCTTGCCGTTTATCGGAAGGACAACTTCGTCCAGGTGCCATTTGTCCGCCACTTTGGGTCGATCTCGGCGGATCACCTTGGCATATTGTGATCCGAATTTCGCTACCCAAGCGCGGATGGTCTCGTAGCTGACTATAATCCCGCGTGCTGCCAGCAAGTCCTCGACATCGCGCAAACTCATGGGAAATCGGTGATAGGCCCAGACGGCGTATGCGATGATCTCAGGAGAAAAACGATGGCCTAAGAAGGCGCCAGATTGCTTGGGCTTGGTCATACGAATGCATACCCCGAAGGGAAATACCCCGCAACTTGACGATCCCAAAACAGGCCCAAAAACACAAAGCCGATCAGTGCAGTCACTGGATCGCCAAAAGATCAGGTTTTGTAAGTGTAAAACCGGATGCAATCCATTCTGATTCAAGCTGTTTGAGGCGCGCGCCCAATGCTGCGCCCGCGTAGGCTGACATCAAGTCTTTGGCTTTCACCGGGTAGGTTTGTGCACCACCAAACTGCGCCGCATCTATATCGATCTTTGTGAGGATACCGCCAGACAATGCCACCCGCAACATCAACGCTTCGATCGCAAGGTCTGCACCTAGCGCGTAGCCCAGCGGTGCAGCTTTGATGCCCGATGAGGCGCCATCACGGATGCGGCTAAATTTAGTGGTGTCGGCCTTGGATAAGCGCAACTGCGCGGTAACATCACCAGGATTTATGGCTGCAAGGCGCGTGTGCAAATGCGCAGGTCGGCCAAGTTGTTCTTGAAGGTGGACAAGCGGCGCAAGGGCAGACACGTCAGCGCCCGGCAGAAGCCTAAGCAGCACACCGCAAATTGCCATCGATGCCATTGCAGGGGCGGGGTTTGGCGCAAGGAGTGTTTTCAGAATTTCGGTCTGCACGCGTTCTTTTGCAAGGCCTTCCAGCCCATCAAGATTGCCGGCACAGGCCGCAAGCCCATCGGCATCCAGCCCCTGTTCTGGATCACCAAACCACGCATAGAACCGGAAAAATCGCAAAATCCGCAGGTAATCTTCGCGGATACGCATGTCAGCATCATTGATGAACCGCACGTGCCGCGCATGCAAATCAGAGATCCCTCCAACGGGGTCGATGACTGTGCCGTCCGGCGCACAATACAGCGCGTTCATCGTAAAATCGCGGCGCACGGCGTCGTCTTCCAACCCGTCAGAAAACGCGACAACAGCGCGGCGGCCATCGGTTTCAACATCCTTGCGGAACGTTGTGATTTCGTAGGGGCGATGATCAGCGACAACTGTAACAGTGCCATGGTCGATGCCTGTCGGGACAACCTTAAGACCCGCATCCGTCGCCAGTTTCATCACGACATCAGGCCGCGCATTTGTCGCGAGATCCAAGTCAGCCACATGCATATCGACCAGAGCGTTGCGAACACAGCCGCCGACGAAATAGACCTCATATCCCGCATCGACCAGCATCCCCGTCACCGCTTTGGACGCATCCGTGTTCAACCAATTTGCGGTAAGTTTCATTCAGTCGACACCTCAGCCATTGCGCGCAGAATACGCGCCGTTGCGCCCCAGATATAATAGGGGCCGTAGGGGACGGTGTAATAATAGCGTTTTTGCCCGCGCCAATCGCGGCTTTCAATACGATAATTCGCAGGTGTTAAGACGTGGCGCAGCGGCACGGTGAACACCTCATCCACTTCGCCGGGTTCAGGTCTGAACGTCAGATCATCAGGCACCATCGCAACAATCGGCGTTACGCAATAGTTCGTGATAGTGTCATGACAGGGCAATTGGCCAAGGATCGTAGCCCTCGTTGGATCGAGCCCGATTTCCTCCTCCGCCTCGCGCAACGCAGTGTGGGTCAATTCGCGGTCAGTATCATCCTTGCGGCCCCCCGCAAACGCGATCTGCCCAGGATGGTGCTTCAAATGGGCCGCGCGTTTTGTAAGGATGAGTTGCCCGCTTTCCGTCACTGCGATCAACACGGCAGCGGGTTTCAGAATGCGCCCTTCTGGCAAAACCACACGTGGATTCAGATCAAAGTCTGACGTTGCCTGCGCTGCGTTTTCAATGCAGCGGCAGAGCTTCTTTTTCAGGTCTTCAGGGCTTGGCATCCGGCGCCGTTTTATTGGACTCATCTGTCGCTTCAAAACCCAAAGTATTAGGATGAAAGACATAATGCGACCCACAGAATTGGCAATCGGCAGTGACGGTATTTTGTTCGGTGGTCATATGCTTGATGTCCTTGGCCGAATAGATCGACAGGGACTGGCGCACTTTGTCGGGTGAGCACGAACAGCCAAATTGCACCGGCTGCGGATCAAACACGCGCGGGGATTCTTCGTGAAATAAACGCACCAGTAATTCTGTCGGCTGCACTGTCGGACCGGTCAGTTCCATTTCTTCCGCAGTGCGCAAAAGGGTGGTGGCACGGGTCCAGTTTTCGCCTTCGCCCTCATCCAGAATATCAGCGGCAGTGAGTAAACCATCATCGCCCACGGGCCCATCTGCAACGGACGGGGACGCCTTGGGCATTGCCTGCAACATGATTCCTCCAGCACGCCAGGATTCCGCCCCACCAGGGACAGACACCTTACCATATGTCAGCTGGAACGCTGTCGGCAGCTGTTCGGATTGTGCGAAATACGCCTCAGCACAGGCCGACAACGATTCCCCAGCTATCGGTGTGATCCCTTGGTAAGGAACCGTGCCTTCGCCTTGATCAATCAGGATCGCAAAATAGCCGTTGCCTACCTGACTGAAGGGGTGCCCAGTCGGGTCGATTTTGTCTTTGTCATAGCTGGCATAGGCGCGCACGCGGGCCGGCTTGCCATCGTTGGTCGGGCCATAATAATCTGTCGCGATCAAACGCGCGGGACCATCACCGCGCACTTGCAATGACAGCTTCCAACGCAGCTTGATCGTCTGGCCAATCAACGCAGTCAACAACGCCATTTCTGCCACCAATGCCTCGATGGCTGGGGGGTAGTCATGCTGCGACAGCACATTGTCCAACACACCATCAAGACGCGCAATACGTCCACGGATATCAGAGCGGTCAAGCTGAAACGGCAAAACGGTATCATCCCAAGCGATGTTTGATGCGATGGTCATTGGGGTTCCCTAACAAGTCTAAGGTTGGCATACCGCCTCCATATAGGTGCCACAAGGGGAGGAAAAAGGGCATGATTAAGCGCTACGGCGAACGGGTTGACCCCGCTATGCACTACACGCCGCGCCCCGGCGCCTATGTGATCTTGCAGCGCGGACGTGATTTACTGCTGACGGTGCAGGATGGGGACAGACTTGAACACCCTGAAATACAACTGCCCGGTGGTGGGATCGATGCGGGCGAACAGATTTTACCGGCGCTGCACCGTGAAGTCATGGAAGAAACCGGCTGGCGGATGGATAAGCCACGCCGCATAGGGGTCTACAAACGCTTTGTTTTTATGCCGGACTACGACATGTGGGCGGAGAAAATCTGTACTATTTATTGGTCGCGACCAACGCTGTGTTTGGGATCACCTTTAGAAGGCAATCACACAGCGGTTTGGGTTCCAATAAACGATGCCCCTGCCCTCCTGTCCAATGATGGTGACGCCGCGTTCGTGGCCAGCTTGCTCTAATCCGGAAATCGGAGTAACTCGCGGACGATTAACGCTCAGGAGCCTTACGCCAATGTCTAAAGTTACCGCACCCAAAAAAGTCGTCCTCGCCTATTCCGGTGGTTTGGACACGTCAATCATTTTGAAATGGTTGCAGACAGAATACGGATGCGAAGTCGTGACGTTTACCGCCGACCTCGGCCAAGGGGAAGAGCTTGAACCTGCGCGCGCCAAAGCTGAGTTGATGGGCATCCCGCCTGAGAATATCTACATCGAAGACGTCCGCGAAGAGTTTGTGCGCGATTTCGTTTTCCCAATGTTTCGCGCCAATGCGGTCTATGAAGGGCTGTATTTACTTGGTACGTCCATCGCTAGACCCCTGATTTCAAAACGTTTAGTTGAGATCGCGGAAGAAGTCGGCGCAGACGCAGTGGCACACGGCGCAACGGGTAAAGGCAATGATCAAGTACGGTTCGAATTGGCCGCCTATGCGCTGAACCCAGACATCAAAGTCATCGCGCCGTGGCGTGAATGGGACCTGTCATCGCGCACCAAGTTGCTGGAATTCGCCGAAGAACATCAGATTCCCGTCGCAAAAGACAAGCGCGGCGAAGCGCCTTTTTCTGTTGATGCGAACCTACTGCACACTTCGTCCGAAGGTAAGGTTCTTGAAGATCCCGCAGAGATGGCGCCGGATTATGTATACCAGCGCACAGTTGCACCAGAAGACGCGCCGAATGAGCCTGAATTTGTTGAGGTCGGGTTTGAGCGTGGCGATGCGGTTTCGATCAATGGCGAAGCGATGTCACCAGCTACAATCCTCGACAAACTCAATGAGTTAGGGGGCAAGCACGGCTGTGGCCGTCTTGATTTGGTTGAGGGTCGTTTCGTTGGCATGAAGTCGCGCGGCATCTATGAAACGCCCGGTGGCACTCTGCTGCTTGAGGCGCACCGTGGCATCGAATCTATCACGCTGGATCGCGGGGCTGCGCATTTAAAAGATGAGCTGATGCCGCGCTATGCAGAGCTGATTTACAATGGTTTCTGGTACTCGCCCGAGCGCGAAATGTTACAAGCCGCAATTGATAAATCACAGGAACATGTGACCGGAACAGTGAAGCTGAAGCTCTACAAAGGATCCGCGCGTACCGTTGGACGTTGGTCCGATCATTCCTTGTATTCGGAGGCGCATGTGACCTTTGAAGACGACGCAGGTGCCTACGATCAAAAGGACGCAGCGGGGTTCATTCAGTTGAACGCGCTACGCCTTAAGCTTTTGGCCGCGCGCAACAAGAGAATGAAGTAAACTACTGAAACCATTTAAGTTTTTCATAGTATGGAAGGGCGGCGTCGAGCAGATCGGCCGCCGCGCCTTCCAAATGTGGCAACGGCCCTTCGGCACCCACGAAACCGGTGCTTTGATGCACCGCATTATACCAGTGTGAGGCCCAGATCCCATCGTATGGGCGTGGGCCTGCAGGCCAGTTCAGCATTGCAGAATTAAACGGCAGCTTGATCTGCTGGCACAGGTTTTTCAACGCATTTTCAGGGTCTTGGCGAATGTCAGCGCTGTCGATTACAATACCACCGACCGTGTTAAATAGCGCAGTTTGTTGCAGATATCCGAGGTCTTCAAGCGTGGGGTTTTCGCGCTTCGCGACGTAACTTGCGATAACGCGGGCGGGGTGGCGGATCAGGTGAATGTTCACGCAGTCCTTGGCCCAGTCCAACGGGAACCGATCCAGCATATGATGTGGCATATGTTTCATATACTTATGCGATTGTTCACCACCGTTCTCACAGGCCATCGCCACCTGTTCAGGATCAGTTTGATGGGCCGCTTGAATTGCATCCGACATAGGATGCTCCAGTCCAGTCGCAGCCGAATAAGGGGCATAAAACGGTTCGTCCATCACAGTAAAATCCGCACGGTTTGCAAAGGAATACATCAACGCGGTCGACAGGTTGCGTGGGCCAGACCAGACGGCAATTTTCATATTTTACTCGAACTTTGACAAAACTCAGCCATGGATGTGCATGGCTTGTACAGGCATCGTCAAGTTGTCGGCGATCTTCGCAACGATAGCCCGGACGCCGGATCTCAAGCAGCCTTCAGCACTCGCGTGATGTCGTCCCAGATCCAAATGGGCGTCGGCTCTGGACTGACGGTAGCAAGCGGCTGAAAGCGTGTGGCGGCGGTGGCGGAAGACATTTTGGATTTGATCGTGGACTGAGAGAAATTGTTGCGCTTGGCGGGGTGATTTGAACCGACCCATGCATTTTTCTCGCCGCCGGGTCGGCCTGTGCGACCCTTCGGATCGATTGTTGAGTCTCTTATGGCTTCGGTGCTCGATGCCTAGAGCGAGGTCCTTTAGTGCGGCCCCGTAGCTTCGGAGTTTGTCCGTCACAACGACCCGTGGCGCGCCAAATGTTTTGAATAGCTTGTGGAAAAACCGATCCGCGGCCCGTTTATTTCGCCGAGACTGGACGAGGATGTCCAGCACATCGCCGTTGCTGTCGACAGCGCGCCATAGCCAATACTTCTTGCCGTTTATCGGAAGGACAACTTCGTCCAGGTGCCATTTGTCCGCCACTTTGGGTCGATCTCGGCGGATCACCTTGGCATATTGTGATCTGAATTTCGCTACCCAAGCGCGGATGGTCTCGTAGCCGACTATAATCCCGCGTGCTGCCAGCAAGTCCTCGACATCGCGCAAACTCATGGGAAATCGGTGATAGGCCCAGACGGCGTATGCGATGATCTCAGGAGAAAAACGATGGCCTAAGAAATCGCCAGATTGCTTGGGCTTGGTCATACGAATGCATACCCCGAAGGGAAATACCCCGCAACTTGACGATCCCGTGCAAACAGCTCTCAGGCCAAAGGGCGTGTTGAACGGGCCAACTGCACATTGCAGGGTCGTTTGGTCAAAAAACTCAGGCTCGCAGGTATCTGTGATATGGAGACTGCCAATGCATTCTTGCCCAGTTATACAGATCGCTATAACGCCAAGTTGGCAAAGGTGCCGCGTCGCGCTGACAACCTGCATAGGGCTATGAATATTGAGCCCGACCGCCTGCGCGATGTCTTCTGCTTTAGGGATGAGCGCCTTGTCAGCAAACAACTTGCCTTCGCTTATGAGCGTCAGCGGATCATCCTTGCTGAGAATGAGATCACACGCGGCCTACCTGGCAAATATGTCGATACATTCGCGTTCCCTGACGGCCAGTTTGAGGTTCGATGGAAGGGCGTTTCGATCCCCTACACCGTCTTCGACAAAGATCGGCGCGTGACCCATGCCGCCATCACCGAGAACAAACATCTCAGCGCCGTCCTGGAACATATCAAAGCTGAACAGGACAAAGCGCCTCCAAAGAAACGGCGCGCTGGAAAACAAGCGACACGGTACCAGCCAACCGGAAAACGCAACGACGGCTGGAACTCAAAGCTTGCACGCAGGGCCAAAGAAAAGGCTGATGCAACATCGCCACACGTGGCCGAGTGACCCAATCCGCATGGCTGTTCAGGGCTGCGATATATGACGTCTTCACCCTGCCCAGCCAAGCTAACGACACCGAAAGTGGGACATTTCTACTTTGCACAACCTCGGACAGTTCAACTTGGTTGCGACACAATATATATGCGCATGATTGACGTGCATGTTTCTGAGTGATATCCTGTTTAAAGGAGACCTGCCCATGAATGCTCAACCCCGAAAGCCTACGAACTTGTCGCTCGATGTCGCTTTGCTCATTGAAGCCAAGCAGCTGAAGGTGAATCTGTCGCGAGCGGCAGAAGAGGGGGTTCGAGTTGCTGTTCTAGCCGTCAAAGCGGAGCAGTGGAAAGCTACAAATGCTGCCGCGCTCAGGAGCTCCAACATCTACGTAGAGAAGCACGGTTTGCCGCTCGACAGTTTCCGCCAGTTCTGATGGCCAAATATGACGTGTTTCCCAATCCATCCGGTGATGGCTTCATCTTGGACGTGCAAACCGATCTTCTGAGCGATCTTAATACGCGGGTCGTTGTGCCGCTCTTGCCGCAGTCTAGTGCTCCGAAGGCTGCGACGAGGCTTAATCCAACGTTCGAGATTGATGGCCGATCCGTCGTCATGGTCACTCAATTCCTGGCTGCTGTTCCGATCGGAATTCTTAAATCTCCAATTTGGAAGCTCGATGAGGAATTTGAAAAGATCACGATTGCTGTCGACATGCTCATGCAGGGTTTTTAACCCCGACCTGCCGAACAAACTACGTCTCTGGTCGCACTAAGGCATCTTTCTTGGCCCTGTCCATGATGCCCTCAGCGATAAGTGGCACTACATATGGTGGTCTGCGTAATCAGCCATGCTATACTTGCTTTTGTTCCGATTATGTTCCATATTAGACTCCACACGACCGAGGAGCATGACAATGCAGCAATTACATTTGGAAGAATCCGATACCGCAGCAGGTAGCCATGACTACCATGTTCTGCCTGCGACAGAAAAACAGATCCTTTTTGCTCAGCAGATCGCAAAACGTTCAAACATTGATCTGCCGGATGATGCATTGGCGGATCGCCAACGGATTTCGCGCTGGATCGACACACATAAGTCTGCAGTGCCAGTCACGCGGTTCTCGAACTACCCGTCGTCCAAGCAAGTCGGCTTTGCAGAAAGGATCGCTCGCATCAAACGGCGTGATATCCCGCATGAGTGCTTTCGGGACCGTGGAATGATGTCAAAGTGGATCGATAGTAATTTGTAGTGGGGGTTACATTAAGCTTTTGTAAGTGAAGGACTACCGGCTGACGCCGGTAGCATCATTTAGAGGAATGCAATTCCAGATACTGCGTGATGATGTCGTCAGTCACATTTCCAGAGATGGTTGAGAAATATCCGCGTGCCCAAAACCGCCTGCCCCAGTAGCGCTTGCGCAACTCAGGGAATTCCATCTGGATGCGGCGCGACGAGCGGTTCTGTCGCAAAGTTTCAGCTTGGCTGAAGGACGGTCTTCATTGAACACAATTATGCAGCGAGGGTGGCAAACTGCGTGAATGGTGAGACCCCAGCTTGGCCAAGCTGGCCTTTGCGGATCATATGCGCGGTTTCGATCTCAGCTAACGTTGCGGTTACGGAATGGAACGCCTTGAAGCCGAGCATAGGACGTGTGATCCGCTTGATAAAACGGTGGTCCTGCTCAACTATATTATTGAGGTATTTGGACTGAACGATACCTATCAACTGGCCAACTCCCGTGAATTTGAGGATGACGTTTAGACTTTGGAGGCCAACCAAATTGGCGCCGCTCTTGTCGATGGCAATGCGACTTGGGACACCGTTCGGGGGATCGTCAAGTTGCGGGGTATTTCCCTTCGGGGTATGCATTCGTATGACCAAGCCCAAGCAATCTGGCGCCTTCTTAGGCCATCGTTTTTCTCCTGAGATCATCGCATACGCCGTCTGGGCCTATCACCGATTTCCCATGAGTTTGCGCGATGTCGAGGACTTGCTGGCAGCACGCGGGATTATAGTCAGCCACGAGACCATCCGCGCTTGGGTAGCGAAATTCGGATCACAATATGCCAAGGTGATCCGCCGAGATCGACCCAAAGTGGCGGACAAATGGCACATGGACGAAGTTGTCCTTCCGATAAACGGCAAGAAGTATTGGCTATGGCGCGCTGTCGACAGCAACGGCGATGTGCTGGACATCCTCGTCCAGTCTCGGCGAAATAAACGGGCCGCGGATCGGTTTTTCCGCAAGCTATTCAAAACATTTGGCGCGCCACGGGTCGTTGTGACGGACAAACTCCGAAGCTACGGGGCCGCACTAAAGGACCTCGCTCTAGGCATCGAGCACCGAAGCCATAAGAGACTCAACAATCGATCCGAAGGGTCGCACAGGCCGACCCGGCGGCGAGAAAAATGCATGGGTCGGTTCAAATCACCCCGCCAAGCGCAACAATTTCTCTCCGTCCACGATCAAATCCAAAATGTCTTCCGCCACCGCCGCCACACGCTTTCAGCCGCTTGCTACCGTCAGTCCAGAGCCGACGCCCATTGGATCTGGGACGACATCACGCGAGTGCTGAAGGCTGCTTGAGATCCGGCGTCCGGGCTATCGTTGCGAAGATCGCCGAAAACTTGACGATGCCCTTTGGATGGCGTGGAGACTGTGGCATGCACAACCTGTGCAAGCCGGCGACACCGACCGCCCCTTTACGTTTATTCAGGCGATCTTGTTCCAATGGGTAAACCCGAAAATATGGGTCGTTGCGACATCTGCGTCCGCGATGATCGCAGCCCTGTCACCGATGGCGCAGGCGACCACCCTCGCCGTTACGTTCTCGGCCACCAACCTTTGCGTTTGCCTGTTTTGGACTTATGCAGGTAGCATGCTAAAAACACTTCTTGCGGATGCGTCGAAGTGGCAGATTTTTATGCGTTTCATGGCTATTGCGTTGGTGATATTTTCAGGGCTGGTTTTCCTATGACCTAATCCGGTCTATATCGGCTAGAGAAAGGACATTGCCGTGTTCCGCTTCTTTGAAAATCTTGTCGACCCCTATGAGGCGTACGCCGAGGACGACGTTCCCCCAACGCGTCTTTGGCCGTTCCTGTTGACCTACGTGCGTCCTTTTAAACGGGTGTTCTGGGCCGCTGGAATCATGTCCGTCGTCGTCGCAACCGTCGAGATTTGGCTGATCGCCTACATGGGTCGTCTTATCGATCACATCGCACCGGGCTCGGAAGGCACCGTTTGGACCGACCATGGATGGGAATTCTTCTTTGTGGCGGTGTTTCTGCTGACGTTGCGCCCACTGTTGCAGATCGTCGATGTGGCCTTGTTGAACCAATCCATCATCCCGAACTTTGGGACCATCGTGCGCTGGCGTGCACATCGCCACGTGTTGCGTCAGTCTGTCGGCTGGTTTGAAAATGACTTTGCTGGTCGCATCGCCAACCGCATTATGCAGACACCCCCCGCAGCCGGAGAGGTTGCGTTTCAAGTGTTTGATGCGGTGACATTCTCGCTCGCATATATCATTGGTGCCGGTGTCTTGTTGGTGGGCGCTGACCCGCGGTTGTTGCTGCCACTGTTGATTTGGTTCGCGCTTTATATCGTCTTGATGCGTTGGACAGTTCGGCGTGTGGGCCCAGCAGCTAAGGCATCATCTGATGCACGATCTGAGGTCACGGGTCGTGTTGTGGACAGTTATACCAACATCCATTCCGTCAAAATGTTTGCGCACCATGATCGTGAAATCAACTATGCACGCGAGGCGATTGAAAACACGCGCTCAGCCCTGCAACGCGAAATGCGGCTGTTTTCAATTATGGACGTATCGCTTGTCCTGCTAAATGGTGTCTTGATTGTTTCGGTTGTCGGATGGGCGCTGTGGTTATGGTCCGGCGGCTTGGCGACGGCGGGTATCGTTGCGACGGCTGCGGCACTTACCTTGCGGCTCAACTCAATGACGGGTTGGATCATGTGGGCGGTGACGAGCCTGTTCCAGAACCTTGGGGTTATTTCCGAAGGTATGGAAACGATTGCCCAGCCCATCACGTTGACCGATGCGACTGGCGCCAAGCCATTGCAGGTCACGGGTGGCAGTTTGGAAATCGAATCTCTGAGCCATCATTACGGGCGCACATCCGGTGGGATTGACCAGCTTTCGTTGACGATTGCACCGGGTGAAAAGATCGGCTTGGTCGGGCGGTCTGGCGCGGGTAAGTCAACGCTCGTGAAGTTACTATTGCGATTTTATGATGCGGAATCTGGGCGCATTTTGGTTGACGGTCAAGACATCGCAGGCGTCAGTCAGGATTCCTTGCGGCAAGCGATTGGGATGGTTCAGCAGGAAAGCTCCCTCTTGCACCGATCTGTGCGTGACAACATTCTGTATGGCAATCCGAGCGCGTCTGACGTGCAGGTGATCGCAGCGGCGAAACAAGCCGAAGCCTATGATTTTATTCTGGACCTTGAAGATGGTCAGGGTCGCAAGGGCTTTGATGCGCAAGTCGGTGAACGCGGTGTGAAACTGTCAGGCGGTCAGCGCCAACGCATCACACTGGCACGGGTGATCCTGAAAGACGCGCCGATCCTGTTGCTGGACGAAGCAACATCAGCGCTGGATTCAGAGGTTGAGGCCACGATCCAAAAAACATTGTCGGGCCTAATGGACGGCAAAACTGTCATTGCAATCGCGCACCGCTTATCGACGATTTCGCAGATGGATCGTATTGTCGTGATGGACGATGGCAAAGTCGTTGAAGAAGGCACGCACGCGGCGTTGCTTGTTCTGAATGGGCAATATGCTGGCTTTTGGGCGCGTCAATCTGGTGGCTTTATCGGCACAGACGTCGCGGCCGCGGAATGATTGCCACGTGGTATCAACAGATGATCGAGCGGCTTGGCAACCTGATCGACAGCCGGATGGAGGCCGATGGTCCGCCGCCAGATACCCTCGCGCGGTTTTTCAACTGGGCGCTGTCTGGCGCATGGCGTGTTATCGGATTGGCTGCATTCATATCTGCATTGGCGGGGGCGACCGAAGTTTTGGCGATGTTCCTGCTGGGGCGAGTTGTGGACATCGCGGCGTCGTCACAACCCATCGTCGACAGCGCTGGGCTGCTGATTGGCGCCGTCTTGTTGTTGATGATTTTGCGACCAACACTGTTTGGATTGTCCGCGTCGTTTCAGTCCGTCGTTGTTGGCCCGAACTTGTTCACGCTCGTTGTGGGGCGTTTGCATCGCTGGACATTGGGGCAGGCGGTCACATTTTTTGACAACGATTTCGCAGGACGTATTGCGCAAAAGCAAATGCAGGTGGCGCGGTCTATTACCGAAACGGTAATTGAAACTGTGAACGCGGTTTTGTTTGCGCTGGCGACCGTGATTGGCACCGCGATTCTCATCATCACAATTGACGCCCGCCTGCTGATCGTTTTGGCGTTCTGGTTCCTGAGTTACGTTGTCTTTCTTTGGGTTTTCCTGCCCCGCATACGGTCACGATCAAAGGCACGGGCAGGTGCGGCGGCGATGCTGACTGGGCAGGTTGTCGATACGATCACCAATATCAAAACGGTTAAATTGTTCGCGGGTACGCTGAATGAATCCGACGCCGCCCAGAACGCGATGCAAGACCTGCGTGATCGGGCGCTGGCATACGGAGAGGTCGCGACGCTGTTCCGCTTTGGCCTTATCACGCTCGCAGGGATTCTACCGCTTGCGATGGTGGGTTTCGGGCTATCGTGGCGCGATGCTGGCGTCACACCTGGCGATCTGGCGGCTATCGGGGCTGTGTCTATCCGGCTTAGCCAGATGACTGGCTGGGTAAGTTTTGTATTGATGGCGGTGTTTAGCCATATTGGTGAGGTTGAGGATGGCATGAAGACCCTGACCCCGCCGCATCAATTGACCGACAATGTAGATGCAAAGCCGATCAATGTAGCGACGGCTGAGATCGAATTTCGCGATGTGTCGTTTCAGTACGGCGGTGCAACTGGAGGAATCGGCGGCATCAATCTGACGATTAAGGCGGGTGAAAAGCTTGGCATTGTCGGGGCGTCGGGTGCTGGTAAATCCACGCTCGTGGCGCTGCTGCTGCGACTTTACGATCCCGAAGATGGTGACGTGTTGATCGATGGGCAAGCCGTGCGCGGCGTGACGCAAGACAGTCTGCGCGCCGCCATCGGAATGGTCACGCAGGAAACAGCAATGTTCAACCGATCAGCCCGCGATAACATAAACTATGGGCGTCCGGATGCGACAGATGCGCAGATGATTGCTGCTGCTCGTAAGGCGGAAGCGCATGATTTCATCGGCGATCTTCGCGACAATATGGGTCGTGCGGGATATAATGCGCATTTGGGCGAACGCGGCGTGAAATTGTCGGGTGGTCAGCGTCAACGAATTGCACTGGCCCGTGCCATGTTAAAGGACGCGCCGATTTTGGTGCTGGACGAAGCAACATCTGCGCTCGATAGCGAAGTTGAGGCTGCGATCCAGATTGCGCTGGACCGCGCCATGGATGGCAAGACAGTTGTGGCAATTGCCCACCGTCTTTCGACGATTTCTGGTATGGACCGCATTATTGTGCTGGAAGAAGGTCGCATTGTGGAACAAGGGACGCATGAGGATCTGTTGCGACGTGCAGGTACTTATGCACGATATTGGAATCGCCAGTCTGGTGGGTTCGACAGTACGAAAGATGCGGCGGAATAAATGGGTCAGATTATAGAACGGCTTAATCAAGCGGGGCTTGGTCAATTGGTGGACGGTACACATCTGGAACGGGTTTTGCCCGGTGAGGAGGTTGAGCCGCTGCCAGACGGAACCGCGCGTATCATCACGCCAGTTGCTGATCGCGTAAAACCACCTTGCCGTCATTTCAAAAGCTGTGGTGGCTGTGCGATGCAACATGCGTCAGAAGATTTTGTTGCCGCGTGGAAGACAAAGATCGTTGAACGCGCGATGACGGCCCGTGATCTGCCGTTCCCATTCCGTACGATGCGTACGTCACCGGCGCAAAGCCGCAGACGTGCGCGTCTGTCGGGACGGCGTACGAAGAAGGGCGCGATGGTTGGTTTTCATGCGAAAGCCTCGGACGCTTTGATTGATATTCCCGACTGCCAGCTGTTGCTGCCAGCGATCTGCGCTGGATTTCCGGCACTTGAGGCGCTGACCGTTGTCGCGGCGTCTCGCAAGTCTGAGGTGAACCTGACCGTTACTGATAGTCTTGGTGGGCTGGATGTTATGGTTGAGACTGATCGCGAATTGACCGGACAACTTCGGATCGAATTGGCGGCATTGGCTGAAGCGCATGATCTGGCGCGGTTGGCGTGGAACGACGAAGTTGTCGTAACCCGTAAATCGCCGGATCAGGAATTCGGCAACACCCGTGTCGCACCGCCTGCCGGCGCATTCCTGCAAGCAACGCGTGAAGGTGAAAAATCGCTCGTTTCCGCGGTTTTAGAGACTGCATCAGGGGCGAAACGCTGCGTTGATCTGTTTTCAGGTGCGGGCACTATTACCTTGGCGTTGGCACAAATGGCTGAGGTTCATGCCGTCGAAAGCAGCTCCGACATGTTGGAAGCGCTTGATCGTGGTTGGCGTCATGCCAAAGGCCTCAAGACGGTGACAACCGAAACGCGCGATCTGTATCGCCGTCCGCTGGAACCGGATGAGTTGAACCGCTTCGATCTTGCTGTTCTCGACCCACCACGCGCCGGTGCCGATGCGCAGATCGCGACGCTTTGCGCCTCAAAGGTGCGTGACGTTGCAATGGTGTCGTGTAATCCTGTGACGTTTTCGCGCGATGCGGCGGCGCTGATAGCGGCGGGGTTCACGCTCAATTGGATCGATATCGTTGATCAGTTCCGCTGGTCGCCACACGTCGAACTCGTGGGGTCGTTCACTCGGTCGTGACGGCGCGCCCGCTATAATTTCTATGAAACTCGTCAGACTTGCGTTAATCACGCGTTCAAAACGTTAAGTTGGGCGAAAGACCGTGAGGGGCAGTTTTAATGATGAACCGAAGAACATTTACCAGCGCTGCGGCACTTTTTGCCCTGACGGCCTGTTCAAACAAATTCCGCGTTTATAACGGACCTGCGGTCACTAGTGTCGTGGTTCAAAAGGGACGCCGAAAAATGTTCTTATTGCACAATAACAAGGTGCTTGAGCAGTATGAATTCGAGCTTGGCTTCGCCCCCACTGGTCATAAAAAAACCGAAGGCGATGGGCGTACACCGGAAGGTGCGTATTATATTGACCGAAAAAATCCGAACAGCAGGTTCTATCTGTCCATAGGTATTTCGTACCCGAACGACGCCGACCGCGCCCGCGCCCGTGCCATGGGTAAATCACCTGGCGGTGACATCTTTATTCACGGCACACCCCGCCTATCGCTTAATCGCGATGATTGGACGGCGGGTTGTTTGGCGGTGACGGACCGCGAGATGGAAGACATCTATGCGATGGTAAATGTTGGAACGCCGATTTTCTTGTATGCCTAGGCGTTATTGCAAGGGAACTGGATTTTCCTGCGCGATGGTCCCGCGCCGGTTTGCGTTGGCCAGAACCAACGTCCACCAAATTTTTCCGTTTCCTTCCTGAAACCACGCAATGCCCATTTCTGTGGCATTGTTATCCAGTAGAACAGCTCGCGTGTTGGGCTCGCGCATCCAAGCGCCAAGCGTTTCAATTTCGGTCTCATAGGTTTCGGAAATGGTCTCCCCGGTCAATGATCCGTTGTAGCCGACACGCCGCAGGCGATCGATCGGGGACGATCCATCAGATCCAAAGTGCCAAGGACGATTTTGTACCGACATATCGCGGGAATGCGTTGCTGCGGCTGCGTTCAGCTGTGCGTTTAACTGTACTGTCGGGGCACCAGCGGCGCCGCGTAGCGCGTTTAGCCCGTCCAACATACGGAACTGGATGTCATCAGCGTCTTGCGGCCCGATTCGATAGACCTGTGCCAGCGGAAGCCCGTCAGGGCCGATTGTCGCCAGCTGGGCACCACCACAAGCAGCCAGACCAAAAGCCAAAGAGCCAAGAATAAATGAACGGCGAAGCATATTAGCACCTTTATCGATTTCTTTTGCTTTACCCGCTCGGACGTCGCGTTTCAAACCCACATCGGCTTGAAGCGGCCCAAATAGGGTCAGTTTGATTGCTGAGCGCGATAAATGCATCATATCATGCACGTAACTGTATGAAAATGTATGGGGGATCGACCCATGAAAAACAAACCGTTCGCACGTTCAACCGACGGGGCTTCTGAGTGACATCGGTAGCCGCCGTTGGCACGGCTGCTGTCGCACAGACCGAGAATACGACGGATATTGAGAATGACATTTCATAGACGATTAGCCGGATGTGTGGAGTTTACGGACACTTGACTGGCAGCCACACTTTAGCACCATCAACGTTGGCGAGATCCTTGTGGATTTCCAATCTCGGGCGCTGCACTTCTGGAATTCAGGCCAAACGGACTACACACTCTACCCAACATCGGCGCCACTAAGTGCAGATTTAACCCAAACAGGTCGCAAAGAAGTCGTCCGTATGGTCGAACGACCAATCTGGCGTCTGACACCATGAATGCTGGAAAGAGACCCCGAATGGCCTGAATTTATTGGCCTCAGCCCAGACAATCCGTTTGGGACGCATGTACTTTGTCTGTCTTGAAGGTGTTGTTGCACAAATCGCCTGAGGGGATTCATGTTGTGAATCCAGAGTGCCATGAGTAGCCGGACACCAACGAGTTAAAAGACCAAGAATTGGTCGAACTATGACCTTTCTCTGACGCGTCGAGGGTGCCTTTTGATCTGGTTCAACGCAGAGATGGTGTGGGATGCAATGCCTTCCACTGCCCGGCAGGGTATTGCGCAGCAATGTCCCGAAAGGGGGGCGCAAAATACAAATAGGTATCGAAAGGGAAGCACTTGAAATACGCGCAATTGAGGCAACGAGCAGCGGCATTGCGCTCTCTCGTGCATGCTTCGCATACCCTGCGGGCAGCGGCCACGCCCGGTGCGAGGGCGCGAAACGAAGCAGTCCACTGCGCGGTAGTCGCCGCTTGCGGCGATGAGAGGCGGGCAGTGAATGAACTGTGTCAAATTGCTTGGTCGTCGCCTTTCGGCGCGAGACTTCGACCGGTAGGTTGCGCAGATCCAAATCTGTGCCGAAATCCTAAATTGCTTCACCGCCCTTGGGATACCCCGAACCGAGGCTTTAGGCTGAATCTGTCAGGCGTAAGGGGAAGACTGACGTCAAGCCGATTTGTGTAACAAAGCCTGTCTTGGACCCACTATCGCATCCATGGCACGCACGACACGCGCAAAATTGGTCGAACGTCATCAAACCTCCGCATCGGCCTTTGTAATGAGCACATTTCTGAACTGTTCGGGATGACCGATGTTGGCACACAAGTGTTGCCGATTTGACGACATTGCGGCGAACTTGTGGAACGTGACCTACTTATATCTTTGCAATAGGCTGGTTTTCATGATCTCCCAATATAGAGGGATGTCTTGGGTGCCCATGGCTTACACCTCACTTTATTTGCCGTGGGCAATAACTTGGAGAAATAAAATGAAAAAATTCGCACTTGCTGCTGCATTCGCTGGCGCCGCTTCTACTGCTTTCGCCGGAAACATTTCCGAGCCAATCATGGAAATGGCACCTGTTGTTGTTATGGAAGAAACTGCTTCTTCTTCGTCCGCAGGCCTGATCATTCCACTGATCTTGATTGCATTGATTGCTGTTGCTGTGTCTGCTGACTAAGTCTGCATCGACAGTTATTATTTAAAAGGCCGCTCCTTTGGGAGCGGCCTTTTCATTTTGGGGCTCAGTTCTGTTGGGCGCCTCGACTTAGTCGAGCCAGCCCTGCAAATTCCGCTGAACGATACCTGACAACGCATCAATGTGCGCAGGGCTATCGTTGAGACACGCGATATACGTAAAGTGTTCGCCACCCGCGTGCTCGAAGCTCTCTTTGATCTCTTCGTTGATTTCTTCCAGTGTTTCGATGCAGTCGGCGGAAAACGCAGGCGCACAGACTGCAATGTTGGTCTTACCCTTTTCTGCCAATCGCGCGACTTCTTCGACCGTGTAGGGTTGAAGCCATTTTTCAGGACCGAATCGGCTTTGGAATGTGGTGATAATTTTGGTGTCGTCCCAGCCAAGCCGCTCTTTCAGCAGGCGGGTCGTTTTCTGACATTGGCAATGGTACGGATCGCCTTCACGCAGATATCTCTGTGGGACCCCATGATATGAACAAACCAAGACTTCCGGCTTAATGTCTGCTTTGGCGTACGCTGTCTCAACAGATTGTGCGAGTGCATCGATATAGGCGTCATCTTCGAAATATGGTCCCACGATACGTGCTATGGGCTGCCATTTCTCTTTCATCAAGACGCGAAAGAACTGGTCGTTGGCGGTGGCAGACGTCGCACCTGCATAATGCGGATAAAGGGGGAAAAAGAGAATCTTTTGGCACCCGGCCGCGATCATCTCCTTTACCTTAACTTCCGTCGACGGGTTGCCGTAGCGCATGCAAAAATCGACGATCACATCATCGCCGTACACGTCTTTCAATTGTTCCTTCATCGCAGCGGTTTGCTGTTTGGTGATCGTCAAAAGCGGGCTTTCGTTGGCTTCTTCGTTCCAGATGCTTTTGTAGGCAGCCCCACTGGTAAAAGGACGTTTCGTCAGGATCACCAGCTGCAACAGTGGCTGCCAAACCCAAGCGGAATAATCGACCACCCGCTTGTCGCTCAGGAATTCACCAAGGTAGCGCCGCATGGACCAATAGTCGGTCCCGTCAGGTGTCCCGAGGTTCGCCAGCAGAACGCCAACTTTTGGAGGCATCATTTTTGGGTGGTCGGCTGGCGCATGTTCTGGACACTGCGCAGCATCAATCGATTTGGTGTCAGACATTAGTCTTCCTCGTTATCATGCTTATTCATCAAATTCATTTATTGTTTTTACGACGACCGTCAATCATTGGACCGATCAAACGGTGTTTCTTGGGTCCCCAACGCATCCGAAAGGCGATGAGTCGCAGATCCGGGGCGCAGGGGTTGTTGTTGACTGTCTGCTGGGGCCCAACCCGTTAACGTCACGATTTCGAATGTTGCGGGGATACGGCCGTCGTCGATGTTGAATGTCTCTGCGTAGCGCGACATCGCTTGGGCGAAAATCTTACGGCGTGTGGGCATGCGTTGGCGTTGTTCCATCGCATTGCCTTCACCCATTGCCCGAAGATCGCGCATCAGGTGGATGGGGGTGTCGTAGGTCACGGTCAGCGGCATCATATCCGCGACTGGCAGGGCGAAACCGGCTCGTTGCAACAACCCACCAAGATCGCGAACTTCGCCCATCGGTAAGATGCGCGGCGATAGCCCGCCTGTTTGCGTGACTTCGGCCTCAGCCAAGACGCTGCGCAATTCATGCAGGGTTTGACCAGCAAACAAGGTCGCGATCAGCAAGCCATCGGGTTTCAGCGCTCGGCGGCATTGTACCAGCTGACCAATGGGATCGTCCGCCCAATGCAGGCAAAGCGCGTGGACGACCAGGTCGTGCGACCCTTCATGAAGATCGAGCGTTTCGCTGTCTTCCACGATACTAGCGCTGGGCATCCATTCGGCCCAAGCGCTTGGGAAACCCGTCACAACTGCGGGCGCTGTAAAGGTTCTGTTAACCTCAATGAGTCTTTCATGAACATCATCAGCGGCTGTCGCTTGCAAAAACATTGCATCAGCGCGGGTGCGATTGCGCTGCAGGGCGACGCGGTCAGTTAGACGAGGGGGCATATCCATGTTCGCCATGTAGGAGAAACCAGCGAAAATGCAAAGCCTGATCCAAATCCTTTATCCACCACAATGCGTCATGTGCGAAGCCCGCACCGAGGTTGATTTTGCGTTGTGTGGACGATGTTGGGCGGAAACGCCGTTTATTGATGGGCTGTGTTGTGATGAATGCGGGTCGCCATTGCCGGGGCAAGGGGAACCCGAGTTTGGCATTTTGTGTGACGACTGCATGGTGATTGCGCGTCCGTGGTCCAAGGGCCGTGCTGCGATGATCTATAAGGACAAAGCGCGTCGGTTGGTTTTGTCCCTCAAACACGGCGACCGGACTGATTTGGCGCGCGCAGCCGGTCCTTGGCTGGCGCGGGCTGCGGGGCCGCTTATCACACCCGAAACGTTGATTGTTCCTGTGCCGCTTCACCGCTTCCGGTTGCTTAGACGTAAATTCAATCAGGCGGCATTACTTGCGGGTCAAACGGCCGCTGTTGCAGGTGTGCAACGTTGCTCCGATGCATTAATTCGTCCCAAAAAGACCGCCCCGCTTGAGGGTCACACCCGCGATCAGCGGTTCGAAGCCCTAAGCGGCGCGATTGCAGCGAACCCGAAACGCATGGCCCAACTTGCCGGGCGAAAGGTGCTTTTGATTGATGATGTTATGACATCTGGTGCCACCTTCGCCGCCGCAACTGAGCCCTGTTACGGCGCTGGTGCGGATGACGTTTGCGTGCTGGCACTGGCCCGCGTCGTGAAGAATGCTTAAGTAGGGGTGAAAAATAAAGGATGACCCACAATGGCGACCGTCGAAATCTATACCACAACGATCTGTGGCTACTGCCACCGCGCCAAGCAGTTGCTATCTTCTAAAGGCATCAGCTTTGCCGAAGTTGATGTTATGTCAGACCCGTCGCGACGCACCGAAATGACCCAACGCGCGAATGGGGGTCGGACGGTGCCGCAAATCTTTATCGGTGGAAAACATATTGGTGGCAGTGACGAATTGTCTGCGCTGGAACGCGCGGGTAAGCTCGACATGCTTTTAAAACAGTGAAGGCGGCCCTGCTTCAGCTCACATCGTCAGATGATCCGACAAAGAACGTAATGGTTGTTCAAGGGATGATCGCGGATGCGGCTGGGTTGGGGGCAACGTTTATCTGTACGCCGGAAGTAACTAATTGCGTCAGTATGGACCGCGCACATCAAGCCAAAGTTCTGTGTCATCAAGGCGATGATCCCACACTTATTGCGCTGCAAATTGTGGCGAAGGACCACGGTATCTGGCTGTCGATCGGATCTCTCGCGCTTAAAGGTGGGGCCGACGGGCGTTTTGTGAACAGGTCCTTCCTGATCAATCCGAACGGTCAGATCGTGGCGACTTACGACAAAATCCATATGTTTGATGTGCAGGTTAGTGAGACCGAAACCTACAACGAATCGTCAGGCTACGCCCGGGGTGATCGCGCAGTACTGGCCGACGCGGGTTTCGCCAAAGTCGGCCTGAGCATTTGTTATGATCTGCGGTTCCCCCATTTGCACCGGATGCTGGCCAAAGCAGGGGCAGATATTCTGTTGGTGCCGTCGGCGTTTTCGCCCGTCACTGGTGCTGCGCACTGGGAGACCCTGCTGCGGGCACGCGCGATCGAAACGGGGTGTTTTGTGCTGGCGGCCGCCCAAACTGGCACCCACAACGCCCAAGCTGGCAGAGCGCGAACAACCTACGGTCACTCGCTCGCGGTGTCGCCATGGGGCACGGTTCTGGCTGATGCGGGGACCGCGTGCGGTGTCACGCTCGTTGATTTTGACGTTGATGATGTATCTAAAGCGCGCAAGCGTATTCCTGCGCTGACCCATGACAGACCGATTGGTAACCCCTAATCCGATGAACCAGCAAACCGACAGCCTTGCCGTTGCCTTATTTAGTGAAATCCTCACTGTGGATCAGCTTGCACGTAATACTGTCACCAAGGCGCTGCCTAAGGGCATGGAGCTATCGCATTTTTCGGTGCTCAATCATCTGGCCCGTGCGCAGACGGAAAAAACACCTGCACAATTGGCGCGGACGTTTCATCTGACCCGCGGGGCCATGACAAACACCCTGCGCAAACTTGAAAACTCTGGCTACGTTCACATTCGCCCCGATTGGGAAGACGCACGGCGCAAGTTGGTAACGATCAGTCCGGCGGGCCTTAGCGCACGGGATGCCGCAATGGCTGCCATCGCACCAATCATTGCGCGGGCGGTGGACAAGGTTGGATATGAAGCTGTCCGTCCGATCCTGCCGGTGATGCGTGAGTTGCGAATTAGGCTGAGCGACGAGGAATGAGGCTTTGCTCGCTCGCAATGTGCAGTGAACTGCTGGCGTTATTGGGGGTGTTCCACCTGACCCAACATGACGGGTATCTCGTGTATTCGACGCCAACCGAACCGGATTTAATTCGTAGATACACGGCGACGCATCGTAGAAATAGGATATGCTTAGTGGGCGCTGGGCCGTGCACCAGATGTAAAAGTCGTCATTGTGGTTGAGGCGGACACCAATGCTGGACGTTGTATCGTAAAATGGGATTTGCCAGTGCCGAAACGATCTACGGCGTGGTGCTGGATGGGTATTAAGCAGGCTTCAGCGCTGAGGTGACGTAATTTACCGATAGGTCGCTGTCTGATATTGACCAGCTCCAGCCCAAAAAGTCGAACTTGAACCCTTTGCGATCCACTGGATTAAGACCCGCCTGTTCCAGCAGCGCAAACAATTCGTCCGGCGTGATGAATTTATTGAATACGTGCGTGCCTTTGGGCAACCAGCGCATCACGTATTCCGCGCCAAAAATTGCCATCGCAAAGCTTTTTGGGTTGCGGTTGATGGTCGAACAGATGTGCAATCCTTCGGGTTTCAGCAACTGCTGGCAGGCCGTCAGATAGGACAAAGGGTTCGCCACATGTTCAACAACTTCCATGTTCAACACGATGTCGAACAGTTCACCGTCTGCGGCCATGTCTTCTGCGGTCGTAAACCGGTAATCTATGTCGAGGCCTGATTGTTCGGCGTGGACCTGGGCGACCGGAATATTGCGTTCAGCTGCATCAGCCCCGACAATAACTGCACCAAGCCGCGCCATAGGTTCGCACAGTAATCCACCACCGCAGCCGATATCCAGAATCCGCAACCCGTCGAATGGTTTGTCCGCCATCAAATTGCGATCAAATTCAGCTGCGATCTGGCGCGTGATATAGTCCAGTCGCGTCGGGTTTAGCATATGAAGCGGCTTGAACTTCCCCTCAAGGTCCCACCATTCAGCGGCCATGGCCTCGAACTTGGCAATTTCTGCGGGATCGACTGTTGTTTGTGTGGTTTGCATACGGCCTCTGAGAATTCTGTTTCGGCAATGGGTTGCGACAATGGGCATTTGTTCTAACTCGTTATATACATTGAATATGGACAAAGCCTCAGGACAAAAACGCGCGGTGTCGCATCTATATGCGCCAATCGACCCGTTCGATCAGCAAATGCTGGACATGGGCGATGGGCATCGCATCTATGTTGAACAATGCGGCAACCCTGACGGGGTGCCCGTTGTTGTCTTTCATGGTGGGCCCGGTGGTGGGTGCAGCCCGATGATGCGGCGGTATTTTGACCCAACGGTGTACCGTATCATCCTGTTTGATCAGCGTGGCTGCGGGCGATCCAGACCCCATGCCAGTGTTGAAAACAACACGACGTGGCATCTGGTTGCTGACATCGAACTTATTCGCACCACGATGGGAATCGCGAATTGGGTCGTATTTGGTGGTAGCTGGGGTGCGACGCTAGCGTTGATCTACGCGCAGGCGCATCCAGAACGCGTTATGCATTTGGTCCTGCGGGGCGTGTTCCTTTGCACGCAACGAGAACTAGATTGGTTTTATGGCGGCGGCGCGGGCGCGTTTTGGCCTGATGTCTGGCAGAATTTCGAAAGCCTGATCCCCAAAAGTGAGAGGGGCGACATGATCGGCGCCTATCACCGCCGGCTGTTTTCTGGAGATGCAGTGTTGGAAACCCGCTACGCCCGTGCTTGGGCTGGATGGGAAAACGCACTGGCGTCAATTGATAGCACGGGTGCGGGTGGATCAGGCCCAGCAGAATATGCGCGTGCGTTTGCGCGACTTGAAAATCACTATTTCAGCCATGGGTGTTTTCTGACTGCAGAACAACAAATCCTAAATAATATGGACAAAATTGCCGATATTCCTGGTATCATCGTGCAAGGTCGGTTCGATATGATATGCCCACCCGTTTCGGCCCATAGACTTGCTGAGAAGTGGCCTGCAAGCCGTTTGATTATTGTTGCGAAAGCTGGTCACGCCCTGTCCGAACCGGGCATCTCAGCCGAACTTGTGCAAGCAATGCAGGACATCGCACACACAAAATTAAGCAAAAACTGAGGGTTGTAAGATGCGGTAATGGCGCTACGCTAGTGATATTCATGGGGGACTAACAACTTGCTATCAATCTTTAAGATTGTTCTTCAACGTTTAGGTCTGGGGCTCGTAACCTTATTTGTCGTCTCGATTGTGATATTTGTCGCGGTTAATTCGCTGCCAGGTGACTTTGCGGAGGCCATTCTGGGGCAAGGCGCGACACCTGAATCTGTTGCTTCCATTCGACGTGACCTTGGTCTCGATCAACCGCTCGTCATGCGGTATTTTACCTGGCTGAGAGGAATGTTGACCCTCGATCTTGGCACCAGTTTCGCGCAGCTAAACTTTGCGAACTTTGGCGGTGCGGGTACCACGACCGTCGCCGAACAGATCGCACCGCGCCTTGCCAACACAATGTTTCTGGCCACTGTGACGGCCTGTATAGCGGTGCCGCTGGCTGTGACGTTGGGCATCTTGGCAGCACTTTATCGCAATACAGCGTTCGACAAAGCGGCAAACATGTTCACGCTCAGCTCAATCTCAAGCCCAGAGTTTTTCATGGCGTATGTCTTGATCCTGTTCCTTGCGGTGTTGAACCCGATCTTCCCCAGCCTTTCTAATATTTATGACGGGATGCCGTTTTCGGAACGGCTTGAGAAATCGATGTTGCCTGCTTTGACCCTGACGCTTGTGGTAACTGCACACATGATGCGTATGACGCGGGCGGCGATTATCAGCTTGCTCGCCTCGCCCTATATCGAAATGGCGCGGCTTAAGGGCATGTCGCCAATGCGGGTGATCGTTATCCATGCGCTGCCGAATGCGCTGGCCCCGATCATTAACGTCATTGCGCTGAACCTTGCGTATTTAATCACTGGCGTTGTCGTGGTCGAGGTGGTGTTCGTCTACCCTGGTATCGGTCAGCTGTTTGTGGACAGCGTAAAAATCCGTGACATCCCAGTCGTGCAGGCCTGCTGCCTAATCTTTGCGGCGGCGTATATTTTATTGAACCTGACGGCGGATATCCTGTCCATCATTTCCAACCCACGTTTGAGGCATCCAAAATGAGCGGCTTTGTTTGGTTTGCAATTATCATCGTGGGGCTGCTCGTGTCAGCATATGTGTTCCGTCTTGCGGGGCAAGCGATCACCAGCAATGCCCCCAAGTTTCGCGATATGACCTTTGGCGTCGCGTTCGGGTATGTCGTCGGTGCAGCATTGTTTATCTGGGCGGTCTATTACTATTTCCAATCCAAAGTGACCGATGCCGGAACGCCGAACGCCGGTGTCATTTTCTTCCGCTGGGCGGTGCAAGGCTTTATCATCGCAAGCATCGCAGCGTTTTTATTCCGTTTGTTGGGTCGTGCTGTCGGTACTGAGGGAAGCAAAAAGCAGTTTCGCACAATGCCGCTGACCGCCTCGTTTGGCATTCTCGTGATCATTCTTTATGCATTCACCGCGATTTTTGCGGGCACCATTGCGCCCTACGGCGAATCTGAAATCTTTGGTGCAGCCAACGTCTTGGCCGGTGGCGACATTACGGCGGGCGGTGATCCGGCCTACCCGCTTGGCACCGACCAAATCGGCCGTGATATTCTAAGCCGTTTGATCTATGGAGCGCGCAACACAGTTGGCATTGCATTTATCACGACGTGTTTGGCGTTCTTCATTGGCGGCAGCTTGGGCTTTCTGGCGGCGACGTTACAGGGCTGGATTGACCAACTTCTGTCGCGGTCTGTCGATGTATTGATGGCAATTCCATCGCTGATTTTCGCACTGCTTCTGATGACAATCGCCAGCGTTTGGGCGGTTAAACTTGGTATCCCGCTGACGATATTTATGGTGCTGATCATCGCCTTGATTGACAGCACACGCGTGTTTCGTTTGGCCCGCGCTGTGGGTCTGAACATTGTGGTGATGGACTATATCGAGGCTGCAAAGCTGCGCGGTGAGGGTCTTGGATATCTTATGTTCAAGGAAATCCTGCCGAACGCGATGGCACCGCTGCTGGCTGAATTCGGTCTGCGGTTCTGTTTTGTGTTCCTGACGATTGCGGCGCTGTCTTTCCTTGGTGTGGGCATCCAGCCACCGCTGGCGGATTGGGGCACAATGGTGCGTGACCTGGCCCCGTTCATCAACTTCGCGGCGTTCATTCCGACGGCAGCTGTCACACCTTTGTTGGCGGCTGGCGCGATTGCGTTGCTGACCGTCGCGGTAAACTTCGTTGTTGACTGGATGCTGCATAAGACGTCGGGGTTAAAAGAATGACTGACCTTCTCACCGTCAAGGATCTTTGGATCGAAGGCCGTTCTGATGAGACATGGAACCCGATTATCAACGGCTGTAGCCTGACCCTGAAAAAGGGTGAAGTGTTGGGAATGATCGGCGAATCCGGCGCGGGCAAGTCGACCATTGGTCTGGCGTGTATGGGCTACACCCGTGACGGCGTTCGGATTTCCAAAGGGTCGGTCGTCTTTGATGGCATTGATCTGGTCACGGCCTCTGCGCGGGTAAAACGTGATTTGTTGGGCAAACGAATTGCCTATGTCGCGCAATCTGCCGCAGCGTCGTTCAATCCTGCACACAAGATTATTGACCAGCATACCGAAGCACCCGTGCAGCATGGCATCAGTGGGCGTAGTGAAAGCGTCGAAGATGGGATTGAGCTGTACCGAAAACTGCGACTCCCGAACCCCGAAGAAATCGGGTTTCGCTTTCCTCACCAAGTATCCGGCGGTCAGTTGCAGCGTGCGATGACGGCAATGGCAATGTCGTGCCGACCTGATCTGATTATCTTTGACGAACCGACAACGGCACTTGATGTGACGACGCAGATCGAGGTCCTCGCGTCTATTCGCCAGATCGTGGAAGAATATGACACGGCCGCGATCTATATCACCCACGACCTTGCGGTTGTGGCGCAAATGGCTGATCGGATAAAAGTGTTGCTGAAGGGTGATGAGGTTGAAGAAGCCGAAACCCGCAGCATGCTGTCCGACCCGCAGGAAGAATACACCAAATCGCTGTGGGCTGTGCGTGCATTTCAGCGGCCAGTCAAATCACCGGTACCTGAGGGTTCGGTGCCTGTCGTGTCTGTCCGCAATATCACAGCCGCCTATGGTACGACCGACGTGCTACATGATGTGAGTTTTGATATTCACGCGGGTCGCACCGTCGCTGTTGTTGGCGAATCAGGATCTGGTAAATCGACCGCCGCGCGTTGCATTACAGGGCTACTGCCCCCACGCATGGGTGAGATCGCGTTTGATGGTGAAGTTCTACCAGCGAACTATAAAAAACGGACCAAAGCACAGCTGCGTCAGGCACAGATGATTTATCAGATGGCCGACACTGCGCTGAACCCGCGTAAAACAATTGGCCAGATTATCGGCCGTCCCGTGCAGTTCTATATCGGTCTAACGGGTGCGAAAAAGCGCGAGCGGGTGAACGAGCTCCTCGATCAGATTGAGCTTGAGCCGTCACAGTATTTCAACCGTCTCCCGTCTGAGCTTTCGGGTGGTCAAAAGCAGCGCATTGGCATTGCGCGCGCGCTGGCCGCCGAGCCGAAGTTCATCATTTGCGACGAAGTGACGTCAGCGCTGGATCAATTAGTTGCAGAGGGTATTTTGCGCCTATTGGCCAATCTACAAGACACGCTGGGACTGTCCTATATGTTCATCACGCACGATCTCGCGACTGTGAAATCAATCGCTGACGAAGTTGTGGTAATGAAAGATGGTAATGTGGTGGAACAGGGGCCAAAAACGTCAATGTTCACGCCTCCACATCATGCTTACACAGATTTGCTGCTGAGTTCGGTCCCCGAAATGGACCCAGATTGGTTGACGGATCTGCTGCAAGAACGGGGCGTTGATAACGTTGGCGATGCTGCTGTTGGAAAAATGTGACCGAATCGGCGTAACGTATGCGTCAGACAAAAAGAAAACTTCAGGGAGACTACAATATGTATGGAATTAGTAGACGTGGATTACTGCAATCTGGCGTTGCAGCAGGTGTTTTGGCCGCGACGGGTCTGCCCCTTCGGGCGCAAACGCGCGGTGGCAAGTTTACAACGGGGCTGTCCGGCGCGAACACGTCCGACAGCTGGGACGCACGCACGCACTCAGATCTCTTTATGATCGCATCTTCACAAGGTGCCGTATTTGACAGCCTGACAGAAGTTGCCGCCGATGGCAGCCTCGTGGGCGAACTGGCCGAGAGCTGGGAAGCCTCGTCTGATGCCAAAATATGGACATTTAATCTGCGTCAGGGCGTCACCTTCCACAACGGCAAGTCTTTTGGGGCCGATGACGTAATCGAATCCTTGCAGATGCACCTTGGTGAAGATTCCAAATCAGCAGCAAAACCGATTGTCGAAAACATCGTTGAGATGACAAAGATCACCGATCACCAAGTGCAGCTGACCCTGTCTGCGGGTAACGCAGACCTGCCATACCTGATGTCGGATTATCACATTCTGATGTATCCTGCGGGCCAGATCGACGAAGCGATTGCGCAGGGTATCGGCACCGGACTGTATCAAGTCACATCGTTTGACCCTGGTGTACGTATGACAGCGAGCCGTTATGCAGATCACTACAAAGGCGACAGCGCGGGCTTCTTTGATGAGATCGAATACATCGCCATCAACGACAATACCGCACGGATGAATGCCCTGATGACGGGTCAGGTCGACGCGATCAACCGGATTGACTTCAAGACCGAAAGCTTGCTGCGCGCAAACCCTGCGTTGCGTATTCAAGAAGTATCAGGCAACCAGCACTACATCTTTCCGATGCTGACGGATGTTGCGCCGTTTAATGATGTAAATGTGCGCCGCGCGCTAAAGTACGGTCTCGACCGCCAAGAGATGGTGGACAAGATTCTTCAAGGTCACGGCACTGTCGGAAACGATTCGCCGATTGGCCCAGCAAACCAGTACTACCATGCCGAAATGGAGCAGTTGGAATTTGATCCAGACAAGTCGAAGTTCTACCTGCGCGAAGCTGGCCTCGATAGCCTCGTCATCGATCTATCGGCGTCCAATGCGGCATTTGAAGGCGCTGTAGATGCAGCACAGCTGTTCCAAGCGTCTGCGTCACAAGGCGGAATTAACATCAACGTGGTGCAGGAACCGGCTGATGGTTACTGGTCTAACGTCTGGATGAAAAAGCCGTTTTGCGCGTCTTACTGGTCTGGTCGGGCTACGGAAGACTGGATGTTCTCAACGGCTTATGAGGACGGTGTGCCTTGGAATGACAGCCAATGGGGCAGCGAAGATTCGCCACGTTTCCAAGAGCTATTGCTGACAGCGCGTGCTGAACTTGATAGCGACAAACGCCGCGAGCAGTATTTTGAAATGCAGCAGATTCTGCGTGACGATGGCGGCGTATTGCTGCCGATGTTTGCGAACTCGGTGCAAGCTGTAAACAACCGCATCTCATCGCCAGAAACCATCGGTGGAGTTTGGCAGATGGACAACGCACGTATGGCCGAACGCTGGTCAGTCGCATAAGGCTTTGGTCTTAGAAATTTAGAAAGCCCCGCCAGTTTGGCGGGGCTTTTTGCGTTTCATGTATCGCTTATTCAGGCGCCGCGCCTTCAGCGATACGCTTCTTCAAGGTGCGCATCATCACGCGGTACATCAGTGCAACACCGCACAAGAACGTCGAGCTGCTCACGGCGATCAAAATTCCAGGCTCCATTGGTTCTATCCTTTTATGTTAAACCAAAGGGACGGATAACGGAGAATTCGGGAGGTTTTTAGACGGACACACGGCGTACACAGGCTGTACACAACTTGTATGCCTAAGGGTGCAGCCGGCGGGGTCAGTTAAGCCCCTTGCAGAACAGTGGGCCTTGGCCTATATGGTCTTTCAATAGCGGCGCATCGGCTTCCACCCCCGAAGCCCACCGAAATTCCAACGGGCCGCGCGCCCGTTTTTTTATGCCCAAACGAAAGTGCTTATGTCAGAACTGATCGCCCGCGCGGCTATGGATCGCCGCATAACAGAAATCATCACCCCCACCATTGAGGATCTGGGGTTTGAGGTTGTGCGCGTGCGTTTGATGACGGGTAAGGAATCGATCCTGCAAATCATGGCGCAAAAACCTGATGGCACGATTGAGGTCGACGATTGCGGAGAGATCAGCACGGCGGTCTCTGCGCTGCTTGACGTTGAAGACCCGATCAAGGACGTTTTCACCCTCGAAGTATCGTCCCCCGGAATTGATCGCCCGTTGACGCGGCTGAAGGATTTTGTGCAATGGGACGGCAACGAGGCAAAGATCGAAACCGAAGAGCTGATTGACGGGCGCCGTCGTTTCAAAGGGATGTTGCGCGGCGTTGAAGGTGATGAAGTCCTGATCGAGATCGAAGAAAACGGTGAGCCGGTTACAATTGGTCTAAAGTTTGAATGGCTGACGGATGCCAAGCTGGTGCTGACGGAAGATTTGATCCGTGGCGTTCTTAGGGGTCGCAAAGATGCGGGCCAGATCGATGAAACACAATTTGACGAAGTTGAGACCGTGTTGAGCGGCTCTGACGAGGAGAAAAACTAATGGCGATTACCTCTGCCAACCAGCTGGAACTTTTGCAAACCGCCGAGGCCGTGGCCCGCGAAAAGCAGATTGACCCTATTTTGGTCGTTGAAGCGATGGAAGAATCCCTCGCCCGGGCTGCAAAGTCGCGTTACGGGTCCGAAATGGACATTCGTGTTCACATCGACCGCAAGACCGGCAAGGCAACGTTCACACGGGTTCGCACGGTTGTGGCCGAAGCAGAGCTTGAGAATTATCAGGCTGAATTCACGGTTGAGCAGGCCAGAGAATACATGGAAGACCCCGAGGTCGGCCAAGAGTTTATCGAAGAAGTCCCCCCCGTTGAAATGGGCCGCATTGCGGCGCAATCCGCCAAGCAGGTGATCCTGCAGAAGGTCCGGGAAGCTGAGCGTGACAAGCAATACGAAGATTTCAAAGACCGCGCGGGCACGATCATCAACGCGCAGGTTAAGCGCGAAGAATATGGAAATGTCATCGTCGACGTGGGCACCGGCGAGGCGATTCTGCGCCGCAACGAAAAGATCGGCCGCGAAAGCTATCGCCCGAATGATCGTATCCGTTGTTTCATCAAAGAAGTCCGTCGCGAACAGCGCGGCCCACAGATTTTCCTGAGCCGCACCGATCCGCAGTTCATGGCCGAATTGTTCAAGATGGAAGTGCCAGAAATTTACGAAGGCATCATTGAGATCAAGGCCGTGGCCCGTGATCCGGGTTCGCGCGCCAAGATTGCAGTGATTTCGTATGATAATTCCATTGACCCAGTCGGTGCCTGTGTCGGTATGCGCGGTTCGCGCGTGCAGGCCGTTGTGAACGAATTGCAGGGTGAAAAGATCGACATCATTCCGTGGAACGAAGACATGCCAACGTTCCTTGTGAATGCGTTGCAGCCAGCCGAGGTGTCCAAGGTTGTGTTTGACGAAGACGCTGAGCGTATCGAGGTTGTCGTTCCAGAAGAGCAGCTTTCGTTGGCGATTGGTCGTCGTGGCCAGAACGTACGTCTTGCAAGCCAGTTGACCGGTTTGGACATCGACATCCTCACCGAGGAAGAAGAATCCAAGCGTCGTCAGGCTGAATTCGAACTGCGCACCGGATTGTTCATCGAATCACTGGATCTGGATGAGTTCTTTGCACAGTTGTTGGTCTCAGAGGGTTTCACCACACTGGAAGAAGTCGCCTACGTTGATGTTGATGAGCTGCTCGTCATCGACGGCGTCGATGCGGACACGGCCAGTGAATTGCAGGCCCGTGCGCGTGATGTAATCGAAGCCAAGAACAACAAGGCGATGGAAAATGCCCGTGAATTAGGTGTCGAAGACAGCCTAGTAGAATTTGAAGGCCTGACACCCCAGATGATCGAAGCATTGGCGAATGATGGTGTGAAGACGCTGGAAGATTTCGCAACATGTGCAGACTGGGAATTGGCTGGTGGCTGGACCGTCACGGACGGTGAACGCACCAAAGACGACGGGTCGCTTGAGCCATTTGAGGTGAGCCTTGAGGAAGCACAGACTATGATCATGACAGCGCGCGTGATGCTTGGTTGGGTCGATCCCGATGATCTTGTAAAAGACGCCGAAGACGACGGTGAAATCAGCGAGGAACAGGAGGCCTGATTTCAGGCCTCCGGGTAGCCAGATGGGTCGCAGTGGGCGCACCAAAGACCATGATGTCTCAGAACGTAGGTGCATTGTCACCGGCGAGGTAACCCCGAAGGAGGGGTTGATACGTTTTGTGATAGGACCAGATAATCAGGTCGTGCCTGATGTGCTGGAAAAGTTGCCGGGTCGGGGGATGTGGGTCACCGCAACCCGCGCAGCACTTGATAAGGCGGGTCGGGGCCAGTTTTCCAAATCCGCCAAGGCAGCTGTGACGGTGCCAGACGGTTTGACAGACGAGGTGGAACGCCAAATGGCGCGGCGCGTTGTTGATTTGATCGCAATGGCCCGCAAAGCGGGTTTGGCGGTCGCCGGGTTCGAAAAAGTCAAAGGCTGGCTGGGTGGTGGCGAAAATGTCCGTGCGTTGCTGCAGGCCTCTGATGGGTCGGAACGTGGCAAGACGAAATTATGGACGCCTGAAGGGGCGCGTTATTTTGGGTGCCTTACGGCTCAGGAATTGGGTTTGGCATTCGGTCGGGGAACTGTGATACATGGGGCTCTCGCCTCTGGCAAACTCAGTAACCGTGTTGTAGAGGAAGCCGCGAAGCTTAAGAGCTTGCGCGAGATAATCGACGGTGAAGGCACCGTCGGGAAGGAAATGAAAACTACATGAGCGATTCAGACGGCAAAAAGCCACTTGGTGTTATACCACGTCCCGGAAGTGTGAAGCAGAGCTTCAGCCATGGGCGCACTAAGAACGTTGTAGTTGAGACGAAGCGCAAGCGCGTTGTCGTTCCCAAACCGGGTGCGCCAAAGCCTTCTGGCAGTGGTTCCGCACCTTTGGGCGGTAATCCGTCAAGGCGGCCTGCAGGTATTTCGGACGTCGAAATGGCGCGCCGGATGAAGGCGCTTCAGGTAGCCAAAGCCCGCGAAGTCGAAGACGCCGCAAAGCGTGATGCAGACGACAAAGCCCGCGCCGAAGAGCGTGAGCTTCGCCGCGCAGAGATTGATGCCAAAGAGCGGATCGAAAAAGAGCGCGAAGAGGCCGTCAAAGCCAAGAAAGACGAAGAAGAGCAAAAGAAGCGTGACGCCGAAGCAGCAGCGCAAGCCGCTGCTGCCCCGGCAGCTGTTGATCCAGAATTGGCACCGGCCCAGCGACGTGCGCCCCCCAGTGGTGGCCTACCTGCCGCGGCACCACGCAAGAAAGAAGACGACCGCGATACCCGCAAAAACAAGGGTCAGGACGATGCCCGCCGCGGTGGTAAACTGACGTTGAACCAAGCACTGCGTGGCGGTGAAGGTGGCCGTCATCGGTCCATGGCACAGATGAAGCGCAAGCAAGATCGTGCGCGTCAAAAGGCAATGGGTCAAAATGTCGAGCGTGAAAAAGTTATGCGTGAAGTGCGGGTTCCAGAGGCAATTACAGTGTCTGAACTGGCCAACCGGATGACGGAAAAAGTGTCTGCAGTCGTTAAGGCGTTGATGAACAACGGTATTATGGCAACACAAAACCAATCGATCGACGCAGATACCGCTGAACTGATCATCGAAGAGTTTGGCCACAAGATTGTGCGCGTTTCTGATGCGGACGTCGAAGACGTGATCAAGATCATCGAAGACGATGCGAAAGACCTGAAGCCACGCCCACCGGTCATTACGATTATGGGCCACGTTGACCACGGTAAGACTTCGCTGCTTGATGCGATCCGCAATGCTAAAGTTGTTGCAGGCGAAGCGGGCGGAATTACGCAACACATTGGTGCGTATCAGGTCACGACCGACAGTGGCGCAAAGCTGACGTTCCTTGACACACCGGGACACGCTGCGTTTACGTCGATGCGGGCCCGTGGCGCGCAAGTCACGGATATCGTTGTTCTGGTTGTTGCGGCAGATGATGCCGTAATGCCGCAGACAATCGAAGCGATCCACCACGCGAAAGCGGCGAACGTGCCGATGATCGTGGCGATCAACAAGATTGACCGTCCGGCAGCCGACGCAAATAAGGTCCGCACGGATTTGTTGCATCACGAAGTTATCGTCGAAAAGATGTCCGGTGAAGTTCAGGATGTCGAAGTATCCGCGATCACTGGTCAAGGGCTTGATGACTTACTTGACGCGATTGCGTTGCAGTCCGAATTGCTGGAACTAAAGGCCAACCCAGATCGCGCCGCCCAAGGTGCCGTGATTGAGGCACAGTTGGACATTGGTCGTGGCCCTGTCGCGACGGTGTTGATTGAAACGGGTACGCTGCGCCGTGGCGATATTTTTGTTGTGGGTGAACAATGGGGTAAAGTCCGCGCGCTGATCGACGACAAAGGTGAGCGTATCGAAGAAGCGGGCCCATCCGTCCCTGTTGAGGTTCTTGGCCTGAACGGTACGCCGGAAGCGGGTGACGTTTTGAACGTGACATCGACCGAAGCGCAAGCCCGTGAGATTGCAGAGTATCGTGCCAATGCCGCAAAAGAGAAGCGCGCAGCGGCTGGTGCTGCGGTGACGCTGGACCAGTTGATGGCGAACGCAAAGGCAAGCGAAACCGTGTCCGAGTTGCCGATCCTCGTCAAAGGCGACGTGCAGGGTTCGACCGAAGCGATCGTTCAGGCGATGGCAAAGATCGGCAACGACGAAGTGCGCGTGCGGGTCCTACATTCCGGTGTTGGTGCAATCACTGAAAGTGATATCGCCCTAGCCGAAGCTTCAGGCGCGCCAGTGATCGGCTTCAACGTGCGTGCGAATGCGTCCGCGCGTCAGTCAGCGAACCAAAAGGGCGTTGAAATCCGTTATTATTCGATCATTTACGATCTTGTGGATGATATCAAAGCGGCGGCGTCTGGTCTGTTGTCTGCCGAGGTTCGTGAGAACTTTATCGGCTATGCCAACATCAAAGAGGTCTTCAAGGTGTCTAATGCGGGCATGATTGCGGGCTGTTTGGTGACCGAAGGCATCGCGCGACGATCAGCTGGTGTACGCCTGCTGCGCGACGATGTTGTGATCCACGAAGGCACGCTTAAGACGCTTAAGCGGTTCAAAGACGAAGTGGCTGAAGTGCAGTCTGGTCAGGAATGTGGCATGGCGTTCGAGAAATACGAAGACATCCGTCCGAACGATGTGATCGAGATTTTTGAGCGTGAGGAAGTTGAACGCACGCTGTAACGCAGTTGCCTGAGAACACGAAAGGGGACGCCAATGTGGCGTCCCCTTTTTTGTTTTAGCGGTGTTTTAATTAGTTTAGGCGCTTTACGAGCTGGCCTTCGTATTGACGTTCCCCGACTGCGACGATCACCTTGCCGTTTTCCAGCGACCGAACATACAGGCCCTGAACCTGAATGTGGTTTCCAACTGTAATAGTACGAAGCATGATGATCCTCCCAAATCGTTGCCCCCAAATCCCTGAAGCAACGAAATGTGAGTACGCCATGTCTTTGCTTCCAACTGAGTAAAGCAGTGGGAGGTTGGTATGTCACCCTAAATATAGCAATCAAGATGAATAAAAGACTACATGTTGCCCATTCTTGATGGATTTTGACGTAATATTACGAGTTAGTGCTAAATCCAGTCGCGTAAAATCGGTATCAGGGGAATGTCTGCGGCTGGCATCGGATAGTCGCGCAGCTGGTTTGCCCGCACCCATTTAAGGACCTGACCTTCGCGCGGGGTCGGGATACCGTTCCATTTGCGACAGACAAACAACGGCATAATCAGGTGGAAATCATCATAGCTGTGGCTGGCGAACGTCAGGGGCGCAAGGCAGGACTGCCATGTATCGATGCCAAGTTCTTCTTGAAGTTCACGGATTAACGCAACCTCGGGTGTTTCACCGGTCTCAACTTTGCCGCCGGGAAACTCCCAAAGACCGGCCATTGATTTCCCTTCGGGCCGCTGGGCGAGCAGAACACGGCCATCGACATCGATGAGTGCGACCGCACTGACCAAGACAGTTTTCATGATCGGTAGTCAGCATTGATGGTGATGTAGCCGTGGGTGAGATCACAGGTCCAGATGGTGCCGAGACCGCCTGCGATGCCAAGGTCCACTGCGATTACCAAATCCTGTTGTTTCATATAAGCCGCGCCCGCATCTTCTGTGTAATCGGGCGACACCCAGCCGTTTTCCGCCACAAGGATGTCACCAAACCGGATGGTCAGGCGGTCACGATCAGCTTGCGCACCGGACTTTCCGATCGCCATAATGATACGGCCCCAGTTCGGATCTTCGCCCGCTATGGCTGTTTTAACGAGGGGGGAATTCGCGATGGACAGGCCAACCTTGCGGGCATCTGCGTCGCTCGCGGCGCCGGACACGTGGATTTCAACAAATTTGGTCGCGCCTTCGCCGTCGCGCACGACTTGATGGGCGAGGTTGAGCATGACGCCATGCAGGGCCTGCGTGAAGCCGGCACTGACAGTTACGTCAACGCCAGAGGCGCCTGTGGCAGCACACATCAGACTGTCGGAGGTCGATGTGTCGCTGTCCACGGTGATGCAGTTTAACGTCTGATCCGTAAGCGTTGACAGCAAAATTTGCAGATCAGCCTGCGAGATTTTAGCGTCGGTAAAGATATAGACCAACATTGTCGCCATATCGGGTGCGATCATGCCTGATCCCTTGGCGATGCCCGCGATGCGCACCGTTTTGCCGTCGATCACAACGTCCGCTGTTGCACCTTTTGCGAAAGTGTCGGTGGTCATTATTGCATTGGCAGCGTCTTCTATGCCATTTGGCGATAGGACTGCCCAGAGGTCATTGACCTTCGCTGTGATGCGTTCGTGGAGCAGGCGTTCACCAATGACACCAGTAGACGCGGTGAAAATGCGAGAAGACGGAATGCCAGAGGCCGCCGCAACCGCGTCACAAATTGCTGCGACGGAGTGTTCACCAGCGGCACCTGTGAAGGCATTTGAATTGCCAGAATTGACAAGGATCGCAGCACGGCCATCCGCCGCGCTGCCCATCTTCGACTGACAGTCCAGAACTGGAGCGGAGCGTGTGGCAGAGCGCGTGAAAACCCCAGCAACAGCAGTGCCAGCGGCGAGTTCCACCAGCATCACGTCGTGTCGACCTTGGTATTTCACCCCCGCCGCACCGGATGCAAACCGCACCCCTTCAATAATAGGAAGGTCAGGAAAGTGAGCAGGTGCGAGGGGGGAGAGCGCCATGTTTAGTCCTCAAGCAGTTCTAGGTTCTGGATCATTGTGTAATCGAACTGGCCTTCTTCGGGCAGTGTAATGTCTGCGGATTCGGTCAACGAGTTGATGAGCGCGTCGAGAGCCTGCTGCTGAATGTCTATCGCCAGTTCTTCGCGCAAATCGTCCAGTGTCGGCGATGGGGTTTCGCGAGCCTCGTTGAGCATTATGATATGCCAGCCAAATTGCGTTTCCACAGGTGCAGAGACTTCGCCAGCGTCCAGTGTCAGGACGGCTTCTTCGAATGCAGGAACCATCATGCCAAGACCAAACCAGCCGAGATCGCCACCAGACGGACCAGATGGGCCTGTGGATTTTTCGACGGCTGTTTCGGCGAAATCAGCACCGTCATCGACCATCGCTTTGATCTCAGTCGCTTCTTCTTCGGTTGTAACCAAGATGTGGGATGCGTTGTATTCGGTGTCGGGTGCGACATCTGCAAAGCGTGCGTCATAGGCCGCTTGTAGGTCTGCGTCGCCGACGGGTGCGCTGATGAACGTGTTGACCACTTCGCCCGCCCGCATGGAACGCACTTCGTTCACGATGGCGATGGCGATGCGTTTTGGTTCAACGTCAAGCGTGTCACCAAGAAGTTGTTGGTTCACAAGTTGGTCGACCAATCCGTTAAAAACCACGTCGTCAGGAAGCTGTTGATATTGTTCGGGCAGTTGCGAGCGCAGCATGATGAGCTGGCCCAGCGTGATATCGGACCCGTTGACAGACGCCACGACGGTTTCGGCCGTTATGTCGGCGTGGGCGTCCGCGTGGGCGAAGCTGGCAGAGAAGGTAAAAAGTGCGGCAGAGGCGAGCAATTTGGTGCGAAATAGCATATTAACAGTTCCTTGATGAGCCACGGAAAGCCGTGGCGTTGACACCTATGTGGTGGCCCCTTACATCCCCTAGAGGTCCCGAGGGGGCTAGTCTTGGCGTCGTTACTATTGGGCGCGTCCGACAGGCACAACCAACCTCCTCACACATTGATGTCAGAGACGCCGAAACAGGCGCGCGCGGAGAGAATATGCTCGGTCTTGGAACGATTACAAAGAAGATTTTTGGCACACCGAATGACCGCTTGGTGAAGGCCACGCTGCCGCTGATTGAAAAGGTGAACGCACTAGAGCCTGAATGCGAAGGGCTGAGCGATGAGGGCATCAAAGCCAAGACTGAAGAATTGACGAAACGCGCCTTGGGTGGTGAGAGTCTTGATGATTTGCTGCCAGAGGCATTTGCCAACTGTCGTGAGGCCGCGAGACGTGCCTTAGGTTTGCGGGCGTTTGATGTGCAGCTGATGGGCGGAATTTTCCTGCATCAAGGCAATATTTCTGAAATGAAAACTGGTGAGGGCAAGACCCTTGTGGCGACCTTCCCCGCGTATCTGAACGCGCTGACGGGCAAGGGCGTGCATGTGGTGACGGTGAACGATTACCTTGCCAAGCGTGACGCAGAATGGATGAGCCAGGTTTTCGGCGCATTGGGTTTGACGACGGGCGTTATTTATCCACAGCAGCCCGAAGCCGAAAAGAACGCGGCGTATCGCTGTGATGTAACGTATGCGACCAACAACGAGCTTGGGTTTGATTATCTGCGCGACAACATGAAATCTGAACTGTCCCAGATGAACCAGCGTGGCCATAATTATGCTATTGTTGACGAGGTGGATTCCATTCTGGTCGATGAGGCGCGCACGCCGTTGATCATTTCTGGCCCCGCTGAAGACCGTTCAGCGATGTACATGACCATCGACAAGCTGATCCCTGAAATTCAGGAAGATCATTTCACGCTGGACGAAAAGACCCGCAACGTGAATTACACCGACGAGGGCAACGAGTTTCTTGAAGAACGGTTGGTATCGGCTGGCATTTTGCCGAGCGATCAATCCCTTTATGCGCCCGAAAGCACATCAATCGTGCACCACGTCAATCAAGGTCTGCGGGCGCATAAACTGTTCAGCAAGGACAAAGATTACATCGTGCGCGACGACGAGGTTGTGCTAATTGATGAATTTACGGGCCGGATGATGACGGGCCGTCGTCTTTCTGAGGGTCTGCACCAAGCGATTGAGGCGAAAGAGGGCTGCAAGATCATGCCCGAGAATGTCACGCTCGCGTCTGTGACGTTCCAGAACTATTTCCGTTTGTATGACAAGCTGGGTGGCATGACTGGTACGGCACTGACCGAAGCCGATGAATTCGCTGAGATTTATGGGCTTGGTGTGGTCGAAGTTCCGACAAACCGCCCCGTCGCGCGTGTCGATGAGCATGACCAAGTATACCGCACCGCCACTGAGAAGTTTGATGGTGTCGTGAAAGCAATCAAAGAAGCCAACGCAAAGGGTCAGCCGACGCTTGTTGGTACGACGTCGATTGATAAATCCGAATTCCTGAGCCAGCTTTTGACGACCGAGGGCATCCCACACAATGTTTTAAACGCGCGGCAGCACGAGCAGGAGGCGCAGATTGTTGCCGATGCGGGTAAGCTGGGCGCTGTGACCATCGCGACCAACATGGCGGGCCGTGGTACGGATATTAAGCTGGGCGGCAACGTCGAATTCAAGATCATGGAAGCGATCGCTGCGTCCCCTGATGATGACACCGAAGTCATGCGCGCGCAGATTGAGGAGGCCCACAAGGCCGACGAACAAGCAGTGAAAGACGCTGGCGGTTTGTATGTGTTGGCGACGGAACGCCATGAAAGCCGTCGCATCGACAACCAGCTGCGCGGGCGGTCTGGCCGTCAGGGTGATCCCGGTAAGTCGTCATTCTTCTTGTCACTCGAAGATGACCTGATGCGAATTTTCGGATCTGAACGGCTGGACAAGGTTCTGTCGTCGCTTGGCATGAAAGAAGGCGAAGCGATTGTGCACCCTTGGGTCAACAAGTCGCTGGAACGCGCGCAAGCGAAGGTCGAGGGCCGTAATTTCGATATTCGCAAACAGCTGCTAAAATTTGACGATGTGATGAACGACCAGCGTAAGGTGATCTTTAGCCAACGCCGCGAAATCATGGAAGCCGAAGACCTGTCCGAGATCGTGTCAGATATGCGCAGCCAAGTGATTGACGATTTGGTAGACGTACATATTCCTGCCAAAAGCTACGCTGACCAGTGGGATACCGAAGGGCTTTATGCGCAGACAATTGCGCAGTTGGGCATCGATGTACCGGTTATTGAATGGGCAAATGAGGAAGGCGTCGATGACAGCGATCTGCGTGAACGGCTTGAAGACGCATCACAAGCGCATATGACTGAGAAGGCCGCAGCCTTTGGTCCCGAGGTCATGCGCAATATCGAAAAGCAAATCCTGTTGCAGACGATTGACGCAAAATGGCGCGAACATCTGCTGACGCTGGAACACCTTCGGTCCGTCGTAGGCTTTCGCGGTTACGCGCAGCGTGATCCACTCAATGAATATAAGACGGAATCTTTTCAGTTGTTTGGGAGCCTGCTTGATGGTTTGCGGTCCGACGTGACCCAAAAGCTTTCGCAAATTCGACCCATGTCGAAGGAAGAGCAAGAATCGATGGTTGCACAGGCAATGGAACAGCAACGTCAGGCAAAGGCCGCAGCTGCTGGGCCGGCGTTGCCAGCGCCAACAGCGGACGCAAAGCCTGGCTTTGACGAAGCGGATGTTGCGACTTGGGGCAACCCGGGGCGCAATGATAGCTGTCCATGTGGATCTGGAAGTAAGTTCAAACATTGCCACGGTCGTCTAACATAGGCACCCAAATTGGGCGCCATACCTAAAGGTTGAGCCAAAAGCCGCTTTCCCGCCCCATTGCTGTCCGAAAGAATCCCCATGGCTGCCATCTTAAGGCCATGGGGATAAAACAATCTGCACCCTGACCCGTGGCGGGACCCATTTGGGTAAGGAGTGATAAGATGGCGAGACTCAGAAAAATTGGCATGGCTGTCGGCACATTCAGTGTGGCGTTGGGCATAGGTTTTGTAATGCAAAACGGTGACGCTTTAGCGAACAAGTTCAGTCTCGAGTCGGCTCCTGACCAGCCTGCGCCGTTCACCGAAGCAGTGGGGGAGGCAGCGACTATTTTGAGTCAGTCGACGCTAGAGGTCCCTGTTTCAGCAGACAACGAAGGCATGGCAATACCCGTGGCGCAAAGCGGCATGGTTCTTGCGTCTTCTCCTGAGATCATAGCACCCGCGCCTGTCTTGTCTGCGGCAGTCATCCTGCCAGAAACTGCGAAAGTAATCCTCGCGCAAGAGGCACCAATCCAACTGGCCGCGCTCGATTCAGAACCCGCCCCGGTTGTGGGTTCAAATGTCGCTGGCGAAGTTGCGATTGATTGCGCGCCGTCGATTGAAGCAACAGTTGGGGCCGCAGCCAGTGTTGGATTGGCCGTCGTCGCACCATGCTATGCAAATTCACCGTTCACGATCCATCATCAGGGCATGATGTTTACCGCAATGACCGACGACGTTGGCGAAGCTGAGCTGGTTGTGCCCGCATTGGCTGAAGATGCAGTCATGATTGCAGTATTTGACGGTGGCGACGGTGCTGTTGTCACTGCAACTGTTCAAGATTTCGCTAATTTCGATCGCGTCGTACTGCAATGGCAGGGCGACGTATCCGTCATGTTGAGTGCCTATGAAGACGATGCGAAGTTTGGTGACGATAATCATATTCACGCTGATAACCCTGGCGATATAGACCGCCTTGAAATGGCGGTTGGTGGGTATCTGGTGCGTCTTGGTGACGGATCAGTTAGCGATGGGTTGATGGCTGAAGTCTACACATTCCCGACTGGAATGATGGGCACTGCCCCCGACGTTATGTTGGTCGCCGAAGCTGAGATTACGTCGGTAAACTGCGGACAGGAACTTAACGTGCAAAGTATCCAAGTGTTCCCAAATGGTGACACCGCGGCGTTAGATCTGACGATGATTATGCCTGAATGCGACGCAGTTGGTGACTTTCTGATCTTGCAAAACATGTTTGAGGACCTGACACTTGCGTCGAGATGACGTGGATTGAGTTCAAAACACCAGCAACAATTTTGAGATGCGCGGCGGTTCTCGTCGCACATCTGGTTTGTGTGGGGAGTCTGGCTGCGCAGGACGTGGTTTTTCGAAGCCCTGATGATAGCGTTGCGGTGACTGGGCGCTTTGTCGCTTTTGATGGGGAGAACGCCACAGTTGCTGCCGACACGGGGTTGGTTACGTTCAGGGCAGATGGGATGACGTGCGACGGGGCGGAGTGTCCGGATTTGGTCGAGTATGTCCCATCTTTGCGGATGACTGGTGCAGCACGGATGGGCGATCTCTTGTTGCCCGCTTTGATCGATGTTTATGCCCGCGACAATGGCTGGACCGTTCGTGAAGACGCGCTTGGCTTTCAGCTTTACAGCTCTGATGGGGCGTTGGTCTTTGAGGTTTCAATCACGGTTGCAACGCCAGAAGACGCATTTTCGAATTTCGTGAGGCATGAGGCTGACGCGTTACTGTCGGTGCGTGAACTGCGTGCGATGGAGCTGCAGATTGCCGCAGAAGCAGGGCTTGGTCGTCTAGACCTTTCGCGGCAGATGCGTATTCTTGCCTTAGATGCGCTGGTGCCAGTGACCTCTGCAACGTCAGGTTTGCGGTCAATTTCCCTAGCGGATTTAACCGCAGAACTGGCCGGAACGAGCAGTGAGTTTGAGGTGCATCTCAGGACAGATATAGACGGTCAAATTCAGGGGTTTGAAGATCAGTTCATGCGGCCATTTGGGCTGGCTTTGGATCAGCCGGATGCGTCACATGATAGTTTTGATGCATTATTAGAGTCAGTCGCAGGGGCAGCGAATGGGCTGACGTTGGTGCCATTTGGTAAGACACGAAACACCCAGCCATTGGCGTTGACGGGCCCATGCGGGCTTCGGTCTGACGCGCGGTTTCTAACGATGAAAACAGAAGACTACCTGCTGACGTTCCCGATGTTTATCTACCTACCGCAACGACGACGGCACCCACAGATTGTGGATTTTCTTGATTGGTTGCGATCGCCTTCTGCGCAATTGGTGATCAGGCGCGCCGGATTTGTTGACCTCACGGCGGTGCCTATCCCGTTGTCGGATCAAGGTGATCGATTGGCCAATGCGATTGTTAATGCGGGGTCGGAAGTTCCGTTGACAGAACTACAGCGCATGATGCGTCTGCTGTCACCGCGCGTGCGTATGTCCAGCACGTTTCGATTTGAACCTGGGTCGACGCGCCTTGACGGGCAATCGCGATCCAACGTGATGCAATTGGCGCAGGCGATCCGTGACGGCCGCTTTGGTGGGCGGGAATTAATGCTTGTCGGATTTAGTGATGGGCGCGGACTGGCCTTAGCAAACCGCGATTTGTCTTCTGCCCGCGCCGAAGCCGTGCGCCTAGATTTGACCCGTGCACTTGGCGGGACGTTTCCAGAAAACGTGGAGATTGACACTGCTGCGTTTGGAGAAGCATTGCCGATGGCCTGCGATGATACGATCTGGGGACAGCAGACCAATCGTCGTGTTGAATTGTGGGTGCGGGACGTGCCCTAGACCAGACACATTGGATCAAACCCTTTAGATCAGCCCTTGGGATTTGAAACTAAGTTCGCGTGACCGCCCGATGATAAGATGGTCGTGCAATGAAATGTTCAACGCCTTAGCTGCGTCATGGATTTGCATCGTCATCGCGATGTCTTCGTTGGATGGGGTTGGATCGCCGGACGGATGGTTGTGCACAAGGATCAGCGACGAGGCGTTGAGTTCCAGCGCACGTTTCACGACCTCACGCGGGTAGACTGGGACGTGATCAACCGTGCCATTGCCCTGTGCTTCGTCCGCAATCAGGACGTTCTTGCGATCAAGGAATAGAACGCGGAATTGTTCCGTGTCGCGGTGCGCCATGACGGTGTGGCAGTAATCCAGCATTGCATCCCATGAACTGATGACGTGGCGCTGCATCACTTTCGCGCGCGCCATGCGATGGGTCACAGTTTCCATGACTTTGAGTTCGAGGGCAACGGCGGGGCCGACCCCATGTACGCGTTCCAGGCGCGCGATAGGGGCGGACAGAACGCCGTTGAGATCACCAAACGTTTCAATCAATAGCCGCGCCAGTGGTTTGACATCCTGCCGCGGTATCGCACGAAACAATGTGAGTTCGAGGATTTCGTAGTCCGGCATCGCAGCCGCACCACCCGTGAGAAAGCGGTGGCGCAGGCGTTTGCGATGATCGGCAAGATATGACGGCTGTTTGCCCAATTTACTGGAGGGCAACGCGGGGACAATTTCGACCTCATCACGGTCAAGCGTGATAGGGGCCGCATTATCGAGCGATAGAAGCGGGGCTTCGGCGAAGGCTGAGGGCACGTGATTCATGCCCCCACCTTCAAGCGATTCTATTACGACTTGGTTAACAACTTGCGGGGTTAACCCTTCATCGATTCCCAGAACGATTTGACGGACTTAAAGAAGTTAGAACTTTGCGGGTTGTTGTCGCTCGCCAAGTCTTCGAATTCACGCAGCAGTTCGCGTTGCTTGCCTGTCAGGTTTACAGGAGTTTCTACGGCCATTTCGATGAACATGTCACCCGGGCCACCGCCGCGCAGGGCAGGCATGCCTTTGGCGCGCAGACGCATCTGGCGGCCTGATTGCGATCCAGCAGGGATTTTTACACGGGACCGTCCACCGTCAATTGTGGGGACTTCTATATCGCCGCCCAGCGCCGCGGTCGCCATGGAGACGGGCACGCGACAGAACAGATTGTTGACTTCGCGTTCAAACAGATCGTGGTCACGGACTTCTAGGAAGATATATAGATCGCCCGTTGGACCGCCGCGCATGCCTGCTTCGCCTTCGCCAGCAAGACGGATGCGCGTGCCGGTTTCGACACCTGCAGGAATATTGACGGAGAGCGATTTTTCTTTTTCGACACGGCCTGCACCGCGACATTCATGACATGGATTTTTGATCGTCTGGCCCATGCCATTACATGTCGGGCAGGTGCGTTCGACGGTAAAGAAACCTTGCTGGGCGCGCACTTTGCCCATGCCGGAACAGGTGGGGCATGTCTGGGGTTCAGACCCGCCTTCCGCGCCGGTGCCTTTGCACGACCCACAGCCAACAGCCGTTGGGACGGTGACGGTTTTTTGCAAGCCTGCGTAGGCTTCTTCTAGTGTAACACGCAAGTTGTAGCGTAGATCATTGCCACGCGACGCGCGCGATTGGCCACCGCCGCCGCGTGCACCACCCATATTGCCAAACAGGTCGTCAAAAATATCAGAGAACGCAGAGCCAAAGTCACCTTGGCCGCCACCGCTGGGTCGCCCACCGCCGCCCATTCCGCCTTCAAATGCCGCATGGCCGTAACGGTCATAAGCTGCTTTTTTATCAGCACTTTTCAGAATTTCATAAGCTTCGCCAACTTCTTTAAATTGACTTTCAGCCTTTGGATTATCGGTATTGCGGTCTGGGTGAAGTTCTTTCGCCTTTTGGCGATAGCCCTTTTTGATCTCATCGGCGCTTGCGCCTTTGGAGAGGCCTAAGACCTCATAGTAATCGCGTTTTGACATGACCGGATTCCCCTTTTGGGAAGGACAAGACCGGCCCGACTGTGGGCCGGTCTTGCAATTTCACCAAATCTTAGGCGCGTTTGTCGCTGTCGAGGTCTTCGAAGTCCGCATCGACGATGTCTTCGTCTGCTGCAGCCATGTCGGGCTCAACTTCGCCAGCGTCTTGTTGTGCGGTCTTGTAGATCGCCTCACCCAGTTTCATCGCTGATTCTGTCACGTTCTGGATGCCAGACTTGATCTTGCCCGCGTCATCGTTTTCCAGATCGTCCTTCAGCGCCGCGATGGACAATTCAATCGCCTCGATTGTGGTTGGATCAACTTTGTCCGCATGCTCTTCCATCGACTTTTCGGTCGAGTGGATCAGGCTTTCCGCTTGATTCCTGGCTTCGACAAGTTCCTTGCGTTCTTTGTCAGCCTCGGCATTTTCTTCTGCGTCGCGCACCATTTTATCGATGTCTTCGTCAGACAAACCGCCAGAGGCTTGGATCGTGATCTTCTGCTCCTTACCGGTGCCTTTATCGGATGCGCCGACCGACACGATGCCGTTGGCGTCGATGTCGAACGTCACTTCGATCTGGGGCATGCCGCGCGGTGCGGGTGGGATACTTTCAAGGTTGAACTGACCGAGCATTTTATTGTCAGCGGCCATTTCACGTTCACCCTGGAACACGCGGATCGTCACGGCGTTTTGGTTGTCTTCGGCGGTTGAAAAGACCTGGCTCTTCTTCGTTGGGATCGTCGTGTTGCGGTCGATCAGGCGCGTGAAGACACCGCCAAGGGTTTCGATGCCCAAGGACAATGGTGTGACGTCCAGCAGAACCACGTCTTTGACATCGCCCTGGAGAACACCAGCCTGAATAGCGGCGCCCATGGCGACGACTTCGTCAGGGTTCACGCCTTTATGCGGCTCTTTGCCGAAGAACTTGGACACTTCTTCGATGACTTTTGGCATGCGTGTCATACCACCAACGAGGACAACTTCGTCGATGTCGTTCGTTGTCAGGCCCGCGTCTTTCAAGGCAGCTGCACATGGTTTCATCGACGCCTTGATCAGATCACCAACAAGGCTTTCCAGCTTTGCGCGGGTCAGTTTCATGACCATGTGAAGGGGCGATCCATCCTTGCCCATCGAAATGAACGGCTGGTTGATTTCTGTCTGGCTGGCAGAGGACAATTCGATCTTTGCCTTTTCCGCAGCTTCCTTCAGACGCTGAAGCGCCATCTTGTCTTTCTTCAGATCAACGCCGTTGGATTTTTTGAATTCGTCCGCAAGGTAGTTAACGATGCGCATGTCAAAGTCTTCACCGCCAAGGAACGTATCACCGTTGGTGGATTTCACTTCGAACAAGCCGTCGTCAATTTCGAGAATGGTCACGTCGAACGTACCACCACCAAGGTCATAGACCGCGATGGTTTGGGTTTCTTTCTTGTCGAGACCATAGGCGAGTGCGGCGGCTGTCGGCTCGTTGATGATGCGCAGAACCTCAAGGCCGGCGATCTTGCCTGCGTCTTTGGTGGCCTGACGCTGGGCATCGTTGAAATATGCTGGAACCGTGATGACAGCCTGCGTGACTTCTTCGCCGAGGTAGCTTTCAGCGGTTTCTTTCATCTTTTGCAGGATGACGGCAGAGATTTGCGCGGGGGAGTATTTCTCACCGCGTGCTTCGATCCATGCGTCGCCATTGCCGCCGTCGATGACTGTGAACGGCAGGTTCTTTTTGTCTTTCGCGAGATGCTTGTCGTCATTGCGACGACCAACAAGACGCTTCACACCGAAGATGGTGTTTTCTGGGTTGGTGACGGCCTGACGTTTTGCGGGCTGACCCACGAGGCGTTCGTCGTCTGTGAATGCGACAATAGACGGTGTCGTGCGTGCGCCTTCTGCGTTTTCGATAACGCGGGGCTGCGAGCCGTCCATGATGGCCACACAAGAGTTGGTGGTTCCAAGGTCGATGCCAATTACTTTAGCCATGTTCAAATCCCTTTCGAGGCGATGTGAGGCGGCGCGGACCCGTTCCGGCACCCGTGCCAATGGTTGTGTTGTCGAACGGGGAGCCCCCGTCCGGATCGAAGTGTATATAGGTGTGACAAATAGGGGCTGCAACCTATGTCACAACGGGTAATGCGCAAAAATGGTGATCAGATGATTATGGGACGCCCAACAGTGGACTTACGTGGGGTTCAAGTCTGGCAAGGGCTACTCGATCGGCCTGCACAAGACGCAATGGTCAGTGATATTCGCGGGATTGTTGCCGAAGCGCCACTGTTTTCGCCAATGACGCCTTATGGCAAGCAGATGTCGGTGCAAATGACCAGTGCGGGGCGGTTTGGCTGGGTTTCTGACCGATCAGGCTACAGATATTCGGAAAATCATCCGAATGGCCCAGCGTGGCCCGCAATTCCAGCGTCTGTTTTGGATGTTTGGGGGCAGGTTTCTGGGTCTGCGCGCGTGCCCGAGTGTTGTTTGGTGAACCTGTATCGCGAGACTGCGAAGATGGGGATGCATCAGGACCGTGATGAGGCGGAGTTTGGGGAACCTGTCGTGTCGGTGTCTTTAGGTGATGACGGGTTGTTTCGTATTGGCAACACCACGCGCGGCGGCAAGACAGAATCGATCTGGTTAAAGTCAGGCGATGTGGTGGTGATGGGCGGCGACGCGCGGCTGGTCTATCACGGCATCGACAAAACGCGGGCGGGGTCGTCGACGTTGTTGTCGGGCGGTGGGCGCATTAATCTGACGCTGCGGGTGGTGACGTAGGTGGCGGTATTCGATGTCCAGTATGAGCCCAAATATTAAGCTGTTCGCGCTGTGCTTAATTCGTACCGGTTGCGGTTTTTGCACCCATCGCAATCAATATACTGCCGCCAATCCTGCGTCCCCATACCGCCGTTTGAACTGACGAAAAAATCCCTGCTGCAACGAGCCGTGCAGACAGAATGCAGACGACATCGGTGGCGCTGAACATCACATCTGCTATTGTCCCCAAAAGCAAAATTTGAAGCCAAACCTCTGCTGAACCGTCCGAGGATGTGAACTGGGGCAGGAAAGCAAAATAGAACAGCGCAGATTTTGGATTCAAAATCTCAACGATCAAGCTGTCCTTGAAGGCCTGTGATGACGTCTTTTTGACAGATGTCGTTGGCGCAGACTGAACCTCATTCGTTTTCAACAACATGCGCAATCCCATCCAGATCAGATACGCAGCGCCAGCCAGCTTCAAAACGAGCAATAAATAGGGTGCTGTTTTGAGTAGAACGGTTACGCCAAACGCCGCCAGAAGGATGTGAAGATATGACGCGACATGAAAGGCGAAGGAACTAAGCCAGCCAGCCTTTGCCCCATGTACCATGGTTTGAATGGCCATGTAGAACATGCCCGGACCGGGCGTGAAGGCAAAAAAAGAGGTCGCGAGTAGGAACGGAATAACAAGCTCTATCGGGGGTATAGTGAACCTCTGGATGCATTACTGAACGCTTAGCAGTTCATCCCAGTTTCCTGAGGGCGTCACCTTGTCACCCTTCTTGATTGAGAACGCACCCAAAGTCGTTAAGCCCGCATCGCGGACATCTCCCTGCCAAGTTCACCTGCATCATTCAACACCCTGTCTGAACGTCATTCCCGTCGAACGCTTGCATGAACACAGACATCGACATGCCGAAATCTCGATCTGACATCCCGTCGTTGCAGGGCAGCGCGTTGATGATGATGGTGCGGGTCAATGTTGGGCCTTCTTGGGCCTAGACGATATAACCGTTGCGGGCGATGCTTTCGCGCAGAAATTCTACGTTCAGGATATAGGGGAAAAGTTCGCCGATTCCCCCGGTCGACGCGGTTGCTGCGGCGCGAATATTCAGAAAATGGTCGCTGGCCACATTTGTGACCATATAACGATCCGGGAGGGAGTGTGCATGTGCAAGCGCCCCGAACAGGACGAAGACCAATGTTATCACAAGATACTTTATCTTGTGGCCTCCCAGCTGACAGAGGCATTCTTGCGGGTGTAAAATTCCAGCATAAGGCCGATCATGATCAGTATAAGCGACACCTTGATCGGATAGCTGATGGTGGTGAAATGTGGATTGTAATTGATAAAAACGTACCCGCGCGCTTGGTCGATGCAGTGAAACAGCGGGTTCCAGTCAAAAATTGGTAATATGAAGCTGGGCAAAGAGTTTGCAACGAACATTTTTCCCGACGCGATCATGTTGGCACGGGAATAAATCGATGATGCAATTGATACAAAGCCGGGAAACCACGGCTTGATGGATGAAAAGATTATTCCAATCGCCACGCCGGAAAACCACGCAAGCAGCACAGTCCCCATGGCGCCGATGGGATCAACAATCGTGATTGGGCCAAAAATCATGTGATAGAGATAGAGAACGACGCACATCGACAGAACTTGGATGTAGAGCGCCGCAATGGCAGCTGATGTAATCGATACAATCGTGTTCATCGGCGCGTGTTTCATCATTGCGGATGACGGACCTTCAGCACCGAGCACCGCACCCATAGCTTTAGTATGGGTTATAAACAGGAAGATGCCAGACATAATATAAAGTAGAAAGTCGCCACGGATTGCCGTGCCTTTGAGCCCCAGAACAGAGAACATAAAATAGAACGCGGTCACGAAAACAATCGTTTGCGTCATGTTCATGATCAGACCGATCACCGCATTCCGGTGGTCTTTGCGGATTTCACGTACAATTGAATGATAGATCAATTCTAACATGCTAAACGCTGAACGCGAACGGGTCATGGGGCGATGTGCTTCGAACATTAATAGCCTGCCAGTTTAAGTTTAAAGTGGTTGATTGCCTGATATGGCACGAAAATCTTGCTGATCCTTTAGTATCGCATCATAAGGGGCCAAATTTAACGGATCAATGAAAACTCCCGTGATCAGGTATTATGTAGGAACAGTGTGATGGATTTCGACAAGTTGTCTGAAGTAATGCGAGAACTTTCGTTAGAAGCGGGCGATATCATCATGAATATCTATAATTCTGATGATTTTGACGTGCGTTCAAAAAGTGACGACAGCCCGGTCACTGCCGCCGACGAAGCGGCGGACGTGCATATTTCTGCCGGATTGCGAGCAGCGTTTCCTGATGTTGCGCTTGTCACCGAAGAACAAGCTGAGAGTCACAGTGTGACGGCCAACACATTCATGATTGTCGATCCGCTGGATGGCACCAAAGAATTCATCCACCGTCGCGGCGATTTCACCGTGAACATCGCCTATGTCGAAGATGGCGCACCACGTCGTGGTGTGGTCTACGCACCTGCCAAAGGGCGGTTGTTCTATACCAACGCGATAGGCGTTTCGGTCGAAGAAGTTGGTGATCTGGACAAGCATACTGTCGGTACAACGATACCGATCTCTGTTTCCACGCCAGACAATACAGGCTTGATGGTTGTCGCATCCAAATCGCACCGTGATCAGGCGACGGACGACTACATCAATAAATACACCGTAAATGATATGAAAAGTGCAGGGTCTTCGTTAAAATTCTGTCTGATCGCAACGGGTGAGGCGGATCTGTACCCACGGGTTGGCCGCACGATGGAATGGGATACGGCCGCAGGACACGCAGTGTTGTCAGGCGCGGGCGGCCATGTTGTGCGGTTTGATGACCACATGCCGCTGACCTATGGCAAAGAAGATTTCGCCAATCCGTTCTTCATCGCATATGCCCCTGGAATTGATCTGAAACTACCATAATGGGCGTCCTTGTCATCATTCCTGCCCGCTATGCATCGACACGCTATCCGGGAAAACCGTTGGTTGAATTGCGCGGTGCAACCGGCGAGTCAAAAAGCCTGATCCGGCGATCATGGGCCGCGGCGCAAGGTGTGACCGGCGTGGACCGTGTTGTGGTTGCGACGGACGATGACCGGATTAAATCAGCGGCGGAAGCGTTTGGTGCTGAGGTCGTGATGACATCGACTGATTGTCAAAACGGCACCGAGCGTTGCGCTGAGGCTTTGGATAAACTGGGTGGTGGGTATGACATTGTTGTGAACCTGCAAGGCGATGCACCGCTGACACCTGCGTGGTTTATCGAAGACCTTGTTGCTGGCCTGTCTGCGCATCCGGTGGCCGAAGTTGCAACACCTGTGTTGCGCTGCGATGGTCGCGCGCTGAACGGTTTGCTGGACGATCGCCGTCAGGGTCGTGTTGGTGGCACCACGGCGGTGTTTGGGGCCGATCACAACGCGCTGTTCTTCTCAAAAGAAGTGATTCCCTACACGGGTCAAGTATTTGACGACGCGGACGAAACCCCAGTGTTCCACCATGTTGGCGTTTATGCCTACCGCCCGTCCGCACTGGCCGCCTATCCGCGTTGGGCCTCAGGGCCGCTGGAACATCTTGAGGGTCTTGAGCAGTTGCGGTTTCTTGAACGCGGCGCGCATATGCTCTGCGTCGAGGTTGAAGCGCGTGGACGCCAGTTTTGGGAATTAAATAACCCGCAAGATGTGCCAAAAATTGAGAAAATGTTAGCGGAAATGAACCTATCTTGAGACAAAACGCCGAAATCCCCCTTTTGGCTGCGGGTGCAGACTTTATGTGGTATGCTTCGGTATAGATAACATTAAATTTAGTGATACGCTCTCAACGGGACGAAAATAGGTAATAAATGCAAAAAAGAGTAACAAAAGCGATATTTCCTGTGGCTGGTTTGGGAACGCGATTCCTGCCTGCGACGAAATCTGTGCCTAAGGAGATCATGACGCTCGTGGATCGCCCGTTGATCCAATACGCAATTGATGAAGCCCGCGCTGCTGGCATCAAAGAATTCATTTTTGTGACCTCACGGGGTAAATCCGCGCTTGAAGACTATTTTGATATCGCGCCCGAATTGGAACGCACGCTGCGCAAAAAGGGCAAGCTTGATTTGTTGGAGGAGCTCCAATCCACCAACATGGAAAGTGGTGCTATCGCATATATCCGTCAACACCGGGCGCTGGGTCTTGGGCACGCAGTTTGGTGCGCCCGCCGTCTGGTCGCCAATGAACCGTTCGCTGTGATCCTGCCTGATGATGTGATTGCAGCTGAAACGCCGTGCCTTCAGCAGATGGTTGAAGCGCATGAAGAAACAGGTGGTTGTATGGTCGCCGCAATGGAAGTGCCTGAACACAAGGCGTCATCCTATGGTGTGATCGACATCAAAGAAGATTTTGGAACTATGGTGTCTGTCAAAGGTTTGGTCGAAAAACCTGCTGCCGAAGATGCGCCGTCCAATTTGGCCGTCATCGGACGTTACATTCTGACGCCACGGATCATGCAGAACCTTAACGAGATCAAAAGTGGGTCGGGTGGCGAAGTTCAGTTAACCAATGCGATTGATGCCGAACTGAAAAGTGGACACGACGTGTTCGGGTACCGGTTTCGTGGACAGCGGTTTGACTGCGGATCCAAGGCCGGTTTCCTGCAAGCGACTGTGGCATTCGGGCTGGCCCGCGACGATCTGCGTGGCGAATTCGAATGCTATTTGCGTGAATTGATGTCGATGCAACGGGCTGCACAGTAGTTTTTGGTCTGATGTTCCCGTTTATTGACACAAGGGATCAAATTGAGGATCAACGCAAACGGTCGCCCTTTTCCAAGGCGTTATTTGCCTACCGCATGCGCTGGAAACGCCGGCGTTTGCTTTTGCGATCTTTACGTCGGCGGGCTGAGGTGACGCATCTTTCGGGTGGCGATATCCCGAAATCGGGCGTTTTGGTCTTTTCGACCGTGCGCAATGAAATGCTGCGGGTTGAACACTGGCTTTCACATTACCGCGCGCTTGGCGTTGCGCATTTTCTGATCGTCGACAACGCCAGTGATGATGGCACTGCCGCGTTTTTAGCCAAGCAGCCGGATGTGTCGCTGTGGACTACGCCGAACAGTTACAAAGCGTCGCGATTCGGGGTCGATTGGCTGACATGTTTGCAGATGAAATATGGCGCCGGGCGGTGGTGTCTTACCGTCGATGCCGACGAACTGCTGATCTATCCCGACAGTGACACACGGGATCTGCGCGATTTGACCCGGCATTTGGACACCAAAGGGCGTGAGGCGTTTGGCGCGTTGATGCTGGATATGTACCCTAAGGGCCCAATCGGGCAGACGCGTTACGTGGCGGGGGATGATCCGATCCGGATTGTTTCGTGGTTTGACGCCAACAATTATCGCGCCAAGATACATCCGGTGTTTGGCAATCTGTGGATTCAGGGCGGCGTGCGGGACCGAGCGTTTTTTGGCACTCAGCCTGATCGTTCCCCGACACTTAATAAGACACCCCTGGTGAAATGGCGGCGTGGCTTTGCCTATGTCACGTCTACCCATCAGATTCTTCCGAGGCGACTGAACGATGTGTTCGATTTGGGCGAAGCAGCCCGCGTGTCCGGCGTCCTGCTGCACACGAAATTCCTACCCAATATTGCTGAGAAATCTGTCGAGGAACTGACCCGGGCGCAGCATTTTGAGAATAGCGATCTGTATGAGCCATATTACAAGGCACTGATTGATGACCCCGATCTTTGGATCGACTCGTCAGTCAAATACAGTGGCACAGCGCAGCTTGAAGCGCTTGGGCTGATGACACGGGGAACGTGGGATTAAGGCATCACCTTTTCGACAGGTTGCCTAATTTTGCATGTTGTTTATTTTATGGCAACAATAGGCGGTATTTTCTCGCATTATCAACGGTGTGTAAACTATAAGGCACTAGCGAAGTTTGCAGACTTCGGTGGCATAAGTGGGAGGACCAATTTGGGCGCTTGGACATCATATCGGCTTCGCCTTAGGCGAAAGGGCTGGCACCTGCGTGCCCGGCGCAAGTCGCGTGAATTGTCGGTGGTCAAGGATCGAACCAGCCAAATCAAACCCAACGATATCCTGGTGTTTTGCACGTTTCGCAATGAAGATATTCGCCTGCCGTATTTCTTTAAATATTACCGCGACTTAGGCATCGATCATTTCATTATGGTGGACAATGACAGCGATGATGACGGTGGCGACTATGCCGCCAATCAACCGGATGTTTCGATCTGGAAGGCCAAGGGTAGCTATCGCCGTTCGCGGTTTGGCGTCGACTGGCTGAACCACCTTCAGCGTAAGTATGCGGATGGTCACTGGACCCTTGTCGTTGATCCAGATGAGTTTTTTGTCTACCCGTTCTGCGACACCCGCCCCGTGCGTGCGTTAACCGATTGGTTGGATGCGTCTGACATTCGCAGCTTTGGTGCGATGTTGCTGGATATGTACCCGAAAGGTCGCCTTGACGCTGTGCCTTATCAACGCGGTCAAGACCCGATGGAGATTGCGTCGTGGTTTGACAGTGGCAATTACACGATTCTAAAGAACAATTTGTACTACAATTTGTGGATACAAGGCGGTCCTCGGACGCGGATGTTCTTTAAGGACGAACCGTGGCGTGCTCCTGCGTTGAACAAAACACCGCTGGTAAAGTGGAAAAAAAATTACGCGTACGTTAGTTCCACCCACATGCTTCTGCCGCGTGGCTTGAACATAGTGTATGATGAATGGGGTGGGGAAAAAGCATCAGGCGTGCTGCTGCATGCCAAGTTCCTTGATACATTTGGCGTCAAAGCGGCAGAAGAAATAGCGCGTGGGCAGCACTACGCGGGCAGTCAGGAATATAAGGCCTACGCAGACGGAATTTCGAAACATCCTGACCTGTGGTGCAAATGGTCCGAGAAATACATCAACTGGCGCCAGCTTGAGATTCTCGGTCTCATGTCGAAAGGCAACTGGGCATGAGCGTCGGTGTCATCATGTTGGTGCACAACGCATTTGATCGCGCCGAACAGGTGATCCGACATTGGTCGGCTGCCGGTTGCCCTGTGGTGATCCATGTCGACAAGAACGTTAAATTCACGGTCTATGATGCTTTCGTAAAAAGCGTGGCAGACCTGCCGGATGTGCTGTTCTCAGAACGTCATCGCTGCGAATGGGGCACGTGGAGCATCGTCGCTGCGTCGCAATCGGCGTCGAACATGATGTTGACTAAATTTTCTAATGTGCGCCATGTCTATCTGGCGTCCGGGTCCTGCCTACCGCTGCGCCCGATTCGAGATTTGCAATCCTACTTGGAAAAACGCCCGCGTACCGATTTTATAGAAAGTGCGACAACGGCAGATGTTCCGTGGACCCAAGGTGGCCTTGATTTTGAGCGCTTCACGCTGCGGTTCCCATTTTCATGGCGCAAGAATCGTTTCCTATTTGACCGTTATGTTGAATTTCAACGCAGTTTCAAAATGCACCGTAGCATGCCCGACGGGATCTTGCCGCACATGGGATCGCAGTGGTGGTGCCTCACGCGCCAGACATTGTCAGCGATTCTGGAAGATCCGGATCGCGCAGTTTACGATAGGTACTTCAAGCTGGTCTGGATTCCGGATGAAAGCTATTTTCAGACGCTGGTCCGGCTTTATTCGCAGAGGATCGAAAGCCGATCCCTGACCTTGTCGAAGTTCGACTATCAGGGCAAACCGCACATCTTTTATGACGATCACCTGCAACTTCTTCGGCGATCAGATTGCTTTGTCGCCCGCAAAATCTGGCCACATGCGAACAGGCTTTATGATAACTTCCTGATCGAAGAAAACCCGTTGAAGGGGGCTGAACCGAACCCCGGTAAGATTGACCGCATCTTTTCAAAAGCGGTAGAGCGGCGGACTCGTGGACGTCCGGGTCTGTTCATGCAAAGCCGTCTGCCGCGACCAGGCCATGAGAACGAACTTACGTCTGCGCCGTATTCAGTGTTTGAGGGCTTTGCTGAGTTGTTTGAAGATTTTGAACCTTGGCTTGCGCGGATGACGGGTACGCGGGTGCATGGGCATCTATATGCCAAAGATCGTGTCGAATTCGAGGGCCGGCAAGAGACGTTTAGCGGCGCGTTATGCGATAATGCGAAATTGCGCGACTACAACGCGCGATTGTTTCTTGTAAACCTTATTTGGAACACGCGGGGGGAACGCCAGTGTTTTCAATACGGCCCCATGTCCAGGCAATTAGTCAGCTGGGATCTGGCCAAAGACCCCAACGCCCATATTTCTGTGATCACTGGTGCGTGGGCCATCCCGCTGTTCCAATCGAATCGAAATTTCTCGGACATCCGTGCGGATGCTGCCGAATTGCAGCGTATTGAGAGTGAACATTTGAAAGCACTCCGCTCGCCTTGGGCGAAGGCCCGTATCCGGATCTGGACGTTGGCTGATTTTATTGAAACGCCGATGGAAGCGCTGCAAACGGTCCTTGATGAAATGGGTGCTAAAAATCTGCGCCTAGTCACAGAAGCCCCTAAAATGGCAGACCTGACAGGCTTTGGGCAGTTCCTGCAGAACCTCAAAAACCAAGGGATGCACCCCTATCTGATGGGCGATTTCCCTTCCGACGCCGGCCCTCCTGCGCAACGTCCGTCACGGCGCAAACCCTACTTGGTGCGCTAGAAGATGGGTGGTTTTGACTATTTCGTTGTGTTCGCGGAAATGCGCACAGGATCGAATTTTCTGGAAACCAACATCAATGCGTTTGATGGTTTGGCCTGCCATGGTGAGGCGTACAATCCGCGTTTTGTCGGCTATCCGAACCGTACCGAGATGCTGGGCGTGACGCTGGAGGATCGAGATGCCGACCCGCACGATCTACTGGAAAAAGTAAAAGCCGCAGACGGGTTGAACGGGTTTCGCTATTTCAACAACCACGATCCAAGGGTGTTTGATTCTGTGATGGCCGATCGCCGTTGCGCCAAGATCATTCTGACGCGCAATCCGGTTGAAAGCTACGTCAGCTGGAAAATCGCTAAGGCGACTGGCCAGTGGAAACTGACAGATGTGAAACGATTGCGCGAAGACACCGTGACGTTCAACGCAGATGAATTCCGGCAACACATCGCTAAGTTACAGGCGTTTCAGGTGCGTCTTCTCAACACGTTGCAGAAAGCCGGACAGACGGCGTTTTACGTGGACTATGAAGACCTGCAAGATGTTGATGTGATGAACGGACTTGCGGGTTTTATTGGTGTCGATGAACGGCTCGATACGCTCAACAAGTCGTTGAAGAAACAGAACCCGAGCGCGCTGTCCGACAAAGTTGAGAACTTTGGTGAAATGGAAGCGAGCCTTGCACAGTTGGATCGGTTTAACCTGAATCGCACACCGAACTTTGAACCCCGTCGCGGGCCTGCGGTTCCAGGCTACACTGCCGCAGCCAGTTCTCCGTTACTGTACCTGCCGATCAAATCTGGCCCTGTTGCGGCTGTGACAGCGTGGTTGGCGGGGCTTGATGATGCGCAGCCTGACGAGTTACTGACGCAGTTCACCCAGAAATCCCTGCGCCAATGGAAGCGACAACTGCCCGGGCATCGGTGCTTTACGGTTGTGCGTCATCCGGTCGCCCGCGCGCATGCAGTATACTGCGACAAAATACTGTCCACCGGTGAGGGCAGTTTCATTGAGATAAGGAACGTTCTGCGCAACCAGTTTAAGCTTTTGATCCCAGTGAAATACCCCGATTCAGCCTACACGCCAATAGAACACCGCACAGCGTTTCTTGCGTTCTTGAAGTTCGTGAAATCAAATATTGCATCGCAGACCACAATCCGTGTGGATGCGCATTGGGCCAGCCAATCACGGGCGTTGCAGGGATTCGCGGAATTCGCATCGCCGGACTTAATCCTGCGCGAAGACCGACTGGAACAAGACCTTTCAATCGTGGCGGCGCAAATTGGTAAAACAACAATGCCGCAGATTGCGGACGTTACTGATCCACATGCGTTGTTGTTAAAAGAAATATATGACGATGAAATCGAAGCCGCTGTCCACGAGGTTTACCAACGCGACTATATCGCATTCGGGTTTGGACCCTACGTTTAAGCGGTGGGGTTAGGCGGCTTGTGCAGAACTCGCTTCGGTCAGGATCGTGTAAATCGTTGTGGGGTTCTCGTTCGCCCGCAACTTTGCACAGATGCGTTCGTCGCGCAGTGTTCGTGACACGAGGGCCAATGCTTTCAGGTGGATGACGCCAGCCTCTTCGGGGGCAAATAGGGCAAAGACGAGATCAACCGGTTGGCGATCCACCGAATCAAAATAAAGCGGCTTTTTCACCCGTAAGAACAGCCCACAAACCTGCTTCAACCCCGGAAGACGCGCATGAGGAAGCGCGACGCCATGGCCCACACCGGTGGGGCCAAGGCTTTCGCGGTCAAGAAGGGCATCAATCACGACGGATTGCTCCATTCCAAAACAAGTTTCTGCCATATCGGCAAGGTCATGGAACATGCGCTTCTTGCTGCTTGCTGCAGCAATTACCTTAATTCCGGCCGCTGGAAGAATGTCTGTTATTGTCATGCTTTAAATCACGTCGGGCGTTGCCCAAACTAGCCTGTGTTACGCGGGTCAATCCAACCGATGTTGCCGTCTTCGCGGCGATAAACAACGTTGATTCCGCTATGTCTTTCGTTTCGGAAAACCAACACCGGGGCATCGGCGATCTCCATTTGCATGACCGCTTCTCCAACGGAGATTGATGGGATTTTGGTCTCCATCTCTGCCACAATCATGGAGCTTACACCGTTCGGTTCTTGATCCTCCGACTCATCGTTCGAGGCGAGGATATACGAGCCCGCATCAGAAAGTTCAACGGGTTGTGATCGGTCCCTGTGGTGGTCTTTCAGACGGCGTTTATACCGCCGAAGCTGCTTTTCCATTTTTTCGGACGCGCCATCAAAAGCTGCGTAGATTTCAGTGCCTTTGCCTTTGGCCTGTGCGGTCAAACCTGTTGAAAGATGGACTTCAGCTTCGCAAACAAATTCATGCCCACTTTTGGAAAAGACGATATTGGCGTCGGTCGGGCGTCCGGCATATTTGCTAAAAACTTCCCCCATTTCGGTCTGCACGTGGGTTTGCAGGGCTTCACCAATGTCGATTTGCTTTCCTGTGATCTGATAGCGCATCTCATCTCCTTTTATTCGTTAAAGGCAATTCGGGCGTCAAAACCATTAAGGTTTCGTTAAGTTACGCGGGAATTGTCAGGGGTGATGGCAGTCGATGGGTTGTGCAACTTGCGCCTGTAAGGCGTGGACCAGTTTGCAATGGATATCTGAACTGTCATCGCCTGTAGTTGGCGACAAAAGGGGGGTGTCTGTCAATGACATCCGTAAAAAGATCACGGAACGCGGAACGAATTCCCGAGATAGACGCGACGCACATTCTCGTCGCGCACGACCTCATCCGTGGTGCCAGACATCAGGATTTTGCCGTCATGCAGAATGTAAGCTCGATCCACAATCTGTAGCGTTTCCTGTACGTTATGGTCCGTAATCAACACGCCGATGCCACGGTTTTTCAGGTCTGCCGTGAGGTGGCGAATTTCGTCCACAGCAATCGGATCAACGCCAGCAAATGGTTCATCCAGCAGCACATATTTAGGATCAGCCGCGAGACAGCGGGCGATTTCCGCGCGCCTGCGTTCACCACCAGACAGGGCCATCGCTGGGGCACGGCGTAGATGTTCGATCGAAAACTCAGACAGTAATTCTTCGAGTCGTTCACGCCGACGGGTGCGGTCGCGTTCGGCAATTTCAAGGATCGCAAGAATGTTGTCTTCGACGCTGAGGCCGCGAAAGATCGACATTTCCTGTGGCAGATATCCGATGCCGAGTTTCGCACGACGATACATTGGTAGGGATGTGACATCACGGCCGTCGACAATAACATTACCAGCTTCTGGTGTCACAAGACCTGCGATGGCGTAGAAACAGGTGGTTTTGCCAGATCCATTTGGCCCGAGAAGCGCAACAACTTCGCCAGGACCAAGTTCAAGGCTGACGTCGCGGATAACCATCCGCTTGCGGTAGCTTTTGCGCAGGTTGACGACCTTCAGGCCGACGTCGCCATCCGTGACTGTAAATCCATGTCCGGTGTCCGGCATCAGTTGTTGCCTTGATTGAATATCGTGCGCACGCGGCCATACATTTGGGCGCTGCCATCAGACAGGTTCACGCGCATGGTATCGGACGAGATTGCGCTAGCCCCTTGGGTCAGCAGTACATCGCCCGCCAATTCCAGTGTGCCCGTGTCAAGATTATAGTCAGCCGTTAACGCTTCAGCTGCTTCGGTTGCCGTTACGAACGTCACGCCACCGCTGGCAGACAGACGGCTGATATCGCCGGATGCGTCGCTGTAGATGACCTGCACGCGCGCAGCGTTCAGGCGCAAATCTCCTTGGCCGAAGACAACATTGCCGATGAAGATCGCGGTTCCAGTCGCTTGATCAATGCTGAGGCTGTCAGCTGTGATTTCCACGGGCGCATTCGGGTCCGCGCTGATCGCGCCAAGGTTGATGTCGGTTTGGGCGAACGCGGTGGTGGCGCAAATCAGGGCCGCGCAGAACAAGGCAGTTTTGAAAATTGTCATGTCAAAGAATCCTATTGCTGCGGGGTATATACCAGCCGAACGCCGTTTTGGAAAAGCATCACTTGGCCGGTCCCCCCTTCGGGTGTTTCGATGGTCATTTGGCCTGCCGTCAGGGAGCCGAAGGGTGCTTGTACTTCGAGAGCTCCATCAGAGATAATTTGCCCGGTGGTCAGGTTCGCAGTGATGCCTGCGGTTTCCATCTCATATCCGTTCGAGGTTTCAACGCGAGCCAGTCCTGTCAGGCGTGCGATGCGGGTGGCATTGTTGATTTCACCCTGACCCGCACGGATGTTGATATGAATTCCGTCTACCGCATCAATCGAGGCGGATATGGTTTCAACCAACAATACATCGCCAATAGGACGCGCTGTTTGGGCCGTAAGTTCTATCACTGAACCGTCGTCTGTCACGCCAGACACTCGCGCCCCTGACAGGCGCGGTTCACGGGCAATTTCTTCGATTTCGGCGTAGGGGATGGCGTTGTCTTGTGTCGGCGTGCGCGCGAACAAGAAGACCGTCGACATCAGCGCCAATGCCCCCAATGGCAACGTGATTTTTAGAAAGCCGACGAAGTTTGAATAAAGATTGTCGTCGCCTAACATTGCTACACGATACCTGCACGCAGGCAGTCATGGATGTGCAAAATGCCAGCCACTTTGCGCGACCCTTTGGTATCGACCACAAACAGACAGGTAATCTTACGTTCATTCATTACGTTCACTGCCTCTTCAGCCAGGGATGCCGTGTCTATTGTGCCAGGCGCGCGTGTCATCACTTCGCCCGCAGTCAATTCCAACAACCCAGCCATATTTCGACGCAAGTCGCCGTCGGTCACGATACCTGCGATGTAGCCATTGTCGTCTAGAACACCAACCACACCGAATCCCTTTTGACTGATCGTCAGCAGGGTGTCGCTCATCGGGGTTCTTTCACCAACCAATGGGATGGCGTCGTCTTTATGCATTAGGTCGCCAACGCGCGACAGTTGCGCACCGAGTTTGCCGCCCGGGTGGAAGTCACGAAAGTTGTCGGGCGTGAAGGCGCGGTGTTCCATGATAGCGACGCAAAGGGCATCACCCAGCGCCAGTGTCATCGTGGTGGATGTCGTCGGAACCACGCCAGTGCCGCAGGCTTCGGGCAGTTTCGGCATCAGCAGAACGATATCGGATTGTGATGCCAGCGAGCTTTCGGCGCGGCTGGTCATACCGATCAAAGGAATGGCGAACCGCTGGGTATAGGCGATGAGATTGGCAAGTTCGGGCGCTTCGCCAGAATTACTGATCGCCAGAACCACATCGCCGCGTGTGACCATACCAAGGTCGCCGTGCGATGCTTCGGCGGGGTGAACAAAGTGCGCAGGCGTTCCTGTGCTGGCCAAAGTCGCTGCGATCTTACGGGCAATGTGGCCAGATTTTCCAATCCCGGAAATGATGATCCGGCCCTTGGCATTCAGGATTAGGTCGACCGCATCCGCAAGGCTGCCATCAATAGCATCAGCCAATGCGATCAGCGCATCTGCCTCTGCTCGGATTACACGGCGGGCGGTCTCGGTGAATTTCGGATCATGTGCCATCAGTGAGAAAATATATCCTGTTCGGGCCAACCTGCCAGATCAAGTTTCGCACGCATGGGCAGGAAATCAAAGCAGGCTTGCGCCATGTCTGTACGACGTTCGCGCACCAGACGAATGTTCAATTCATCACGTAACTGATGGAGATACAAAACATCCGATGCGGCATAATCGATCTGCGCTTTGGACAGTGTTTCGGCGCCCCAATCGCTTTGCTGCTGGAACTTGGAAATGTCGACGCGCAGAAATTCTTGCAGCAGGTTTTTCAGCCCGTGACGATCCGTGTAGGTCCGGATCAGTTTGCTTGCAATCTTGGTGCAATAAACCGGGGCTGTAACGGTTCCAAATGCGTTGAGCATTGCGGCAATATCAAAGCGACCGAAGTGGAATAGTTTCAGCACCTGCGGATCGGCAAGCACTTTACACAGGTTTGGGGCCGTGGTCTGGCCTACAGAAATTTGGATGAGGTGGCAGTTTCCGTCACCGCTGCTTAGCTGAATAAGGCAAAGACGATCGCGATGCGGGTTCAGACCCATCGTCTCGCAATCAATCGCGACAACAGGGCCAAGATCAAGGTCGTCAGGCAAATCATGCTGATAAAGGTGATTTGGCATATGGTTCTTTCGGCAGCGTGACAGAGGAATCTGCGAGTTAACATGAGGATTTAAGTTATATGAGGCATGTAATTAAAAATTAACATGCACAAAAGAGTTTCGCACATAATGCTTTGCACCCCAAGGCACTAAGACCTTCCAAGGAACACCCATTGATTATTAAATTCACGTTGGCCCTCAAAATAGGGCACGTGATCCGTTCAGGCGGCGATGCGTCAATTGCTCGGCAGCGATACTCCAAAAAAGACTAGGTGGCTATTGAGTGTTGTTGATGTTTTCGTCGGGTTTTGGGTTTTTATCCTATCTTCAATCAACCCAAAACAACGCCGCCCGCGCTATCGATCGCGACAACTATATCGAAACCAACACGGCTGCGCTTGTCCTCCAAATTCAACAAGCCACTTTCGAAGATGAAACCCAGGCACTCATCAATGCAACGGAGGGCCTAGCGTTTCGCGAACTCTCAGACGAGATCAACAGGACTGCGGATTTGTTTGTGCAAGACCGGAGCCAGTTTGACCAGCAGTTAGCTGAATACAGAGATCGAAATGCCCAGATAGAAGTAGATCGGATTGCGACTGCTGGGGCCGGGAATTTGGCGGCAGTTGGGGGTGACGCAAGCCACCTCACAAACTTAGCGTGCCACCGCTGATGTGACCCGCGCCCGAGAGGAGCAGGACCGTCGTTTGCTCGAGTATCGAACTCGCCTAAGCGAAGCGGAAGGTCTGCCCGATGCTTCTGCCGCCGGCGAAGATATGTCTGGAGTCGCGATTTGCGGGCCTATCTGTAACGGCCATCAACGGCGCATTGATGACATCAATAGCGATATCGATACTGTTCACTAAGGTATTATCGATGCCGAGTTGGCTGCGGCGCAAGCAAACACAGCCCCTTTTGGCGGTGGAACGTGGTGTTGATCAGGCCAGCCGGAATGATTCTGGGGAATTGATCGAACAGGCGTGGCCGCCGCCTGTCGATCGCAGCTCGTTCTTGATTCCACGCGACGAATATTAGTCTGAACCGAGTGTCGCTGGATTGGACGAGATCGCGCGAACATGCTCGGGTGCACGAGACGTCATGTTGGGCGTGGGAATGTCTGACAATTTGCCACGCTGTGAACCCGCAGCGCGGCGGTCTCAACTGATCGACGCAACACATGCATCGAACCGCTCTGCGGGAGTCTCGTATCCGAGCGTCATACGAGGTCGCTCATTGGGCTGCCTTGCGACGGCGCTCAGTTTTGCTTGACTATGTATCGACAAATCTGTGCCTTTTGGAAAGTACTGTCGCCGCAGGCGGTTAGTGTTTTTGTTTGTCCCACGCTGCCACGCGTTGCCTGACAGGCGCATGCAAAGCATGCTGCCGAGAGGGGCTGTGTGGGTCGCATAAGTACACGTTGATATCCGTCGCTTGGGTGAACTTCTTGTGCCCAGCCATTTCCGAACCGCGTTCCCAAGTTAGTGAGCGATACAGGTCTTTTGGCAGTTTGCGTGACTGTTTGATCAAGGCCTGAATGACGCTGTGGCTGTCTTTGTTACTGACCTTGGCCAGCATCACGCAACGTGTGTGCCGCTCGACCAGAGTGAAGATAAAACTGTTGCCGGAGCCGACTATCAAGTCGCCCTCCCTCCTCTTGGGACATTGCTGCGCAATGCCCCGGTACGGCCCGATCATCTGCTTGCGCCGGTTTGTCACGGATCGATACCGCATCATTAAACTTGCCCAAGCCACTGTGCTTCATCTGGCGTGCCGAGATCGGCGAATGGATCGCATCGCGCGCAGATGCGCCAGCAATTTCTTCTTAAGTACGCCGCGTATTTGGATACACAGGCTTCGATAGATCGTCTCGTGGGGGCCCCTTTCGTCTTCGCCGTCGGGATGTTCGCGCATCAGCCAGCCTGCGATTTGCCCGCGGCGACCACCTTACGGATCAGCTTGGCTAATATCGCCCCACACAGATAGACATTGCCTTCCAGCTTGCACGGCTTCGGGCCGCCGTTGCGTCTGACTTCGCGACTGATTGTCGATTCCGAGCGCTTCAAAGAACGCGCAATTGATCCTAGGGACATCTGCGCGATTAGGCCTCGTGAGACCGCCTCTCCGTCGGCTAAAGTTAGGGCCAATCGAGCTTATCGTCTCTCCGCGCTGCCAGCGATCCCATATCTCAGACTTCTGTTTGTCGCTGAAAAACACGCGACGACGATACTTCATAGGGCTCACTCCATCTTTGGCTAAAGACTAAAGTGTTGCGTCGACCGGTCGAAACCGCCTCCCGAAGCTTTCAATCAGCCGCTTGATCAGTTTCTGCATCTTACTACCCCTTGATGAAGACGCCCGACGTGGAAGCATAGTGGTCGGCGGAGACGTCGTTTCGCTGCGTATTGGGTAGTAAGCTGTCAGGTGTCCCGTCAAGATTATCGTAACAAATACAGCAATTTATAGTTGAGAGGCGTAGAGGGGAGAAGTGGGAGAGTGCGATTTTTCCGGTGTTCAACGGGGCGGGTGATTTGATTGTGGTGTTTGATATCGACAGTGATCAACCGGATGCTTTCACTGCTGAGGATGCCGCACAATTAGCCGTAATCCTGCGGGGGGTTTTCAGCGGCATGGATGAACAAAACTTGATTGGTGAAAAAATCCTTTGAATTTTCACGAACTCGTGTCAGGACTTTGGTCAGACAGGGAGTTTGCACGCAGTGATTCACGCGCCACCGCCAGAAAGCTGCACACTTGGGGCTGATATTCGCGCTTTGCGAAAGGCGCGTGGGCTGACGTTGTCGGGTTTGGGTGAAACGCTGGGTCGGTCTGTTGGCTGGCTGAGCCAAGTTGAGCGTGACAAGTCCGAGCCATCAATTTCTGATCTGCGCTATATTGCATCTGCGTTGGATGTATCGGTGTCCAGTCTATTCCGATCCGAGGCGCCAGAACACGAACAGGGGTTGATCGTGCGCGGTGATGCGCGCCGTCCTATTGGGTCACGTCCTGCGGGCTTGGTTGAGGAACTTCTGTCCCCTGATCTGACTGACGATTTTGAGATGGTCCATTCGACCTTTGAGTCGGGAGCAGAAATTACCGAAGAGGTAATGCGCCCAACACAAGAGGTTGGATATATCGTGTCTGGCAAACTTGATTTGTGGATCGCTGGCAAAACCCATTCACTGAATGCGGGTGACAGTTTCCGAATTCGAGGCGAGGCATTTCGCTGGATGAACCCCTATGCCTTGCCTTGCGTCGTGATCTGGGTCATCGCCCCGCCGGTGTATTGATGGCGGTGTTATGAATGACATTTGAAGCATGGACCGTATTCGCGCTGTTCTGGGCGGTATTTGTCACCACTCCGGGGCCGAATGCAGTGAACTGTATCTCAAACGGGATGAGCTTGGGGTTTGTTCGCAGCTTGCCCGGTGTCGCCGCGATCTTGACGCAGGCATCCTTGTTTTTGGCGTTGTCGGCGCTGGGTGTGACGGCGTTGCTTACGACGTCGGAGGCCGCATTTTCGGTGGCAAAGCTTATCGGCGCGGGGTTCCTGATCTTTCTTGGTCTTCGCGGATGGGTGACAGCGTCGCGACCGGTTCAGGTGACGACGCCACCCAAGGGCGATGTCTATTGGCGGGCCTTGGCGATCGCGGTGATCAATCCCAAAAGTGTGGCTGGATACCTAGCGGCGTTTAGCCAGTTTGTGCAGCCTGACGTGCCGATTGGTCAGCAAATGTGGGTCATCGTGCCAACGGCGCTGACGCTGACGGCGTGTAGTTATCTGACATTTACCGCACTTGGTGCTGGTCTTGGGCGTGCCGCGCTGGGGGCTGTTTTCAATGTCTGGTTTCGCCGAACTATGGCGATTTGTTTTGTCGTCTATGGAATCCTTTTGGGCGTCAGTCAAACACCAGGGAGAACACTATGAAAACGGGCTCATGTCTGTGTGGCGGTGTGAGATATGAATTGATGGGAGATTTGCGCCCTTCGGTGGCATGCCACTGTGTTCAATGCCGCAAGACCAGCGGACATCATGTGTCTGCAACGCAAGTAGAACCGGGCCAATTGGTGTTCACAAGCGATGAGACGCTGACGTGGTTTCAATCGTCCCGCGCGGCGCAACGTGGATTTTGCAAAATCTGCGGATCGTCGCTGTTTTGGCGACATAAGGACGACGAAGGACGGGTGTCGATAATGTCAGGCACGATTGACGGAGCGACCGGCCTTAAGACCTCGAAGCATATCTTTACGGCAGACAAGGGTGATTACTACGATATCTTGGACAACATTTCGCAAAGGGAGCAATAGGAATGGCAGATTTTCCAACAACAGCCCGTGTGGTCATCATTGGTGGTGGTGTGGTCGGCACGTCGACGTTGTTTCATTTGGCGCGGGCTGGGTGGTCCGATTGTGTGCTGCTTGAAAAGAACGAACTGACCGCAGGATCCACATGGCACGCGGCGGGCAATTGCCCGAATTTTGCGCCGAACTGGGCGGTGATGAACATGCAGCGTTACGGGCTGGAACTGTACCGCAGCTTGGCCGACGAGGTCGATTATCCGATGAACTACCACGTCACCGGATCGCTGCGTTTGGCCCATTCCAAGGAACGGATGCAGGAGTTTGCAAAGGTGTCCGGACAAGCCCGTTATCAGGGGCTTGAGATGGACATTCTGACCAATGCAGAAATCAAGGAACGTCATCCGTTCCTTGAGACCCACGATCTTGCGGGTGGAATGTGGGATGCGTTGGACGGCGACATTGACCCCGCGCAACTGACGCAGGCCTTGGCCAAAGGCGCGCGTTCTGCGGGTGGCCGGATTGAACGGTTCTGCCCGGTGACCGGGATTGATCGGGACGGTGATGAGTGGATTGTGAAGACTGACAAGGGTGAGATTAGGGCCGAATTTGTCGTCAATTGTGCGGGCTATTATGCGCAGCGTGTTGGTGAAATGTTCAAACCATTTGGCGGGCGCACCGTACCGATGGTCGTGATGAGCCACCAGTATTTCCTGACCGAACCCATTGCCGAGCTTGAGGCGTGGACCAAAGAGGTCGGGCACAAGGTCCCCCTCGTTCGTGATGTCGATATTTCTTACTATCTGCGGCAGGATAAGAACGGTCTGAACCTTGGCCCATATGAGCGCAACTGTAAGGCGCATTGGGTGACGCCGGACGATCCGATGCCGGACGATTTTTCGTTCCAGCTGTATCCCGATGATCTGGATCGGTTGGAATTCTACATCGAAGACGCCATGGCGCGTTTGCCGCTGTTGGGCGAGGCGGGCATTGGCCGCAACATCAACGGGCCGATCCCCTATGCACCCGATGGTCTGCCGATGGCTGGCCCGATGCCGGGTGTGAAGAACGCGTTTGAGGCGCATTCGTTTACTTTCGGGATCGCCCAAGGTGGCGGCGCGGGCAAGGTGATGGCGGAATGGATCATGCACGGCGAAACTGAGTTGGATATGTGGTCTGTCGATCCGCGCCGTTACACTGATTACACTGATCACGATCATTGTCTTGCCAAAGCGATGGAAACCTATGGTCATGAATACGCGATGCACTTTCCCCATCACGAATGGCCAGCGGGCCGCGACAAGAAGCTGTCGCCAGTCGATGAAAAGGTCCGTGCAATGGGTGGTCAGATGGGTGCCTATAATGGTTGGGAACGCGCCAATTGGTTCGCTAAAAACGGCGATGACACGTCAGAGGGCAGCACCCAGACGTGGGCGCGCAATGGTCCTTGGGAACAACGTGTACGTGAAGAGTGCGAGGCGGTGCGCGACAACGTTGGTGTCCTTGATCTGCCGGGGTTCTCTCGGTTTAAGGTGCAGGGCCCCGGCGCTGACGACTGGCTGCGGGGGCTTGTCGCTGGCGCGCTCCCTAAGATCGGTCGCGTTGGTCTTATTTATTTCGCGGACAACCGCGGACGGATCGTCACCGAGATGTCGGTTACTCGTGAAGCCGCAGATCTTTTCGTTCTTGTTACTGCCGCGTCTGCGCACTGGCACGACCGCGAATGGCTGGAACGCTACATGCCGGAAGACGCATCTTTCACTTTAGTGGATTGGACAACTGATATGTCCACACTGATCGTGACGGGCCCAGCCACGCGGGATTGCCTTGGCAAGATATGTGAGGCCGACTTGTCACTCCCTTGGCTTAGCTTTCAGGAAAGCGAAATCGTAGGGGCGTGGGTTGCACTTTTGCGGGTGTCGTTCGCAGGCGAGCTTGGCTGGGAAATTCATGCCGAAAATGCCAGTATGCCTGCAATCTATGACGCAGTGCTGGACGCAGGGGCCAAACCGTTCGGCATGTATGCGCTGAACTCCTTGCGGATCGAAAAGGGATACCGCGCGTGGAAAGGCGATCTGTCGACGGATTATTCCCTGCTGGAGGGCGGGCTTGATCGCTTTATCAGGTTCGACAAACCACAAGACTTCCCTGGAAAGGCGGCGTTGCTGGCGGAAAAGCAACAGGGCCGAAAGAAGGGGTTTGTGACGTTGGTTATGGACGCGGGCGATACGGACGCGCCCTATATGGCCCCGATTTGGCATGGCGATGAAATCGTTGGTGAAGTCACGTCTTGTGCCATGGGATATCGCACCAACAAATGTATCGCCTTGGGTATGGTTCGCGCTAACCTATTGGCCGTCGGCACCCAATTGGAGGTCGATGTCTATGGCAAACGCCACAAGGCGGTTGTGCAAGAAGATGCCCCGCTTTGGGACCCAAACAATGAACGCATTAGGGCTTAATCGATGACGCAGATAACACTTTTGGATGGTGGCATGGGGCAGGAACTGGTGCATCGCGCTGGTGATCGGCCCACGCCGCTTTGGTCAACGCAGGTGATGGTGGATCACCCTGGCATGGTTGCTGGTGTGCACCGCGATTTCGCCGCGGCAGGCGCGACGATTGCCACGGCCAACACCTACGCCATTCACCATGACCGTTTGGAAGGCACCGCATTGGAGGGCAAGTTCGACGAATTGCATGGCTTGGCCTTGGCTGAAGCACGGGACGTCGGGGGTGTTGGGCGCGTCGCGGGGGCTATTGGGCCGCTTGGGGCGTCCTACCGCGCGGACCTTATGCCGACCCACGACGAGGCTGTGGCGAAATTTGCCGAGGTTGCACGCGCGATTGGTCCGCACGTTGATCTGATCATTTGTGAGACAGTCGTTTCGCTGGCCCAAACCCGCGCGGTTCTGGAAGGTGCGCAAGCCGCGGGTAAACCGATATGGATTGCGTTTTCGGTGTCCGATGATGATGGCAGCGTGCTGCGATCCGGTGAGCCGCTGGCAGACGGTGTGGCGCTTGCGGGCGCGGCCCAAGCTGTGATGGCAAATTGTTCAGCGCCCGAAGTGATCAAGGCTGCGTTAGATGTTTTGGCGACGTCTGGAAAACCATATGGGGCCTACGCCAACGGGTTTGAATCGATTAGTGACGGGTTTCTTGAAGCGAAGCCAACTGTTGATGCGTTGAAAATGCGGCGTGATTTCACGCCTGACCTTTATGCTGATCACGCGATGCGTTGGGTCGATCACGGGGCGACGATTATTGGCGGCTGCTGCGAAGTCAGCCCCGCACATATTGCAGAAATCGCCAGCCGTCTTCGGGCCGCTGGGCACACTATTGTTTAAGGAACTGACAGATGGCTGATCTTCCAAGCAAGGCACGTGTTGTTATCATTGGTGGCGGTGTTATCGGGTGTTCAGTGGCCTATCACCTGAGCAAACTGGGTTGGATGGATGTTGTTTTGCTGGAACGCAAACAACTGACCAGTGGGACGACGTGGCATGCGGCGGGCCTTATTGCACAGCTTCGTGCCACGCAGAATATGACGAAACTAGCGAAATATAGCCAAGAACTTTATGGCACGCTTGAGGAAGAAACAGGGGTTGCTACGGGGTTCAAGCGCTGTGGGTCGATAACGGTTGCCCTGACTGAGGACCGCAAAGAGGAGATTTACCGACAGGCCGCCATGGCACGCGCATTCGGGGTTGCGGTTGAGGAGATTTCACCGAGCGAGGTGAAGGCGAAGTATGAGCACCTCAATATTGAGGGTGTTGTCGGCGGGGTCTATTTGCCGCTGGACGGGCAGGGCGACCCATCCAATATCGCGCTGGCCTTGGCCAAAGGAGCGCGGCAGCGTGGGGCGGTTGTAAAGGAGCGGGTCAAGGCCACGGGCGTTGTGCGCGCGGGGCGGCGGATCACTGGTGTGAACTGGGAAGATGCGAATGGGCACGGCACGATAGACTGTGATCATGTCGTGAATTGTGCGGGCATGTGGGGCCGTGAGGTCGGGCAAATGCTGGGCACCAACGTACCGCTGCAAGCCTGTGAGCATTTCTATATCGTAACTGAGGCGATTGCGGGTTTGACGCAGATGCCGGTGCTGCGCGTTCCTGATGAGTGTGCCTATTATAAAGAAGACGCCGGAAAGATGCTTTTGGGTGCGTTCGAGCCTGTGAGCAAGCCGTGGGGCCCTATTCCGGCGGATTTCGAGTTTGATCAACTGCCCGAAGATTTCGACCACTTTGAGCCGATCCTTGAAGCTGCAGTTGAACGCATGCCGATGCTGGCGGAGGCGGGTATCCATACATTCTTTAACGGGCCGGAAAGTTTTACGCCCGACGATGCATATCACCTTGGCCTTGCGCCGGAGATGGACAATGTCTGGGTCGCTGCGGGATTCAATTCCGTCGGGATTCAATCGGCGGGTGGGGCTGGTATGGCCTTGGCGCAATGGATGGATGAGGGCGCGAAGCCGTTTGATCTGGGCGATGTTGATATCAGCCGGATGCAACCGTTTATGGGCAACAAGACGTTCCTGATGGAACGGTCAAAGGAAACGCTTGGCCTGCTGTATGCAGACCATTTCCCGTTCCGCCAAAAGGCGACTGCGCGGGGGGTGCGTCGCACACCGTTCCATCACCATCTGTTGCAACGTGGTGCGGTGATGGGGGAATTGTCAGGTTGGGAGCGCGCCAACTGGTTCGCCAAGGACGGCCAGACGCCGGAATATGAATACTCTTGGCAACGGCAGAACTTTTTCGACAATGTGGCGGCTGAACATAAAGCTGTGCGTGAAAATGTCGGCATGTATGACATGTCGTCTTTCGGTAAGATCAGGGTCGAAGGGCCCGACGCCGAAGGCTTTTTGAACTACGTCGGCGGTGGCGATTATTCGGTGCCTGTTGGCAAGATTGTTTATACGCAGTTCCTGAACCATCGCGGCGGGATTGAGGCGGATGTGACTGTGACCCGGATGTCCGAGACGGCGTATCTGGTGGTGACACCTGCCGCGACGCGTTTGGCCGATCAGGTTTGGATGGAACGCACCCGCGGCGATTTTAATGTGGTCATTACTGACGTGACAGCAGGCGAAGGCGTGCTGGCCGTGATGGGGCCAAACGCGCGCAAGCTGCTGCAAGCGGTGTCGCCAGCCGATTTCACCAACGCGGTGAATCCGTTTGGTACGGCGCAGGACATTGAGATTGGCATGGGTGTGGCCCGCGTTCACCGTGTTACCTATGTGGGGGAGCTTGGCTGGGAGGTCTACATCAGCGCGGATCAAGCCGGCCATGTGTTTGAAACGCTGCACGCTGCGGGGCAGGATTTCGAACTGACGCTGTGCGGGATGCACATGATGGACACGTGCCGGATCGAAAAGGGCTTTCGCCATTTCGGGCATGACATCACCTGCGAAGACCATGTGATGGAGGCGGGGCTAGGCTTTGCCGTCAAGAAGGACAAGCCGGACTTCATTGGCCGTGAGGCGGTGTTGGAAAAGCAGGAAAGCGGGCTCAACATGCGCATGGTGCAGTTCAAGCTGACGGATCCTGAACCGCTTTTGTATCATAACGAACCTATCCTTAGGGACGGTGAATTGGTCGGATACCTGTCGTCGGGCGGTTATGGGCACACCTTGGGCGGGGCCATGGGCCTTGGCTATGTGCCGTGTAAAGGCGAGACGGCGGCGGATGTTTTGGCCTCTGGGTATGAGATTGATGTGATGGGCACCAAGGTACGCGCCGAGGCATCATTGCGGCCAATGTATGACCCCAAGTCCGAGCGCGTAAAAGTCTAGCCACCCGAAATCCCTACCCTTGCGAGCGGTCTTCGGAGCGGTCATGAGGGAGGGATGAAAAACCCGGAAAATCAAGACACCTTGCGCGGCTTTGGGTTCGCGTTAAGCGCCTATTTGCTGTGGGGGTTTTTGCCGTTGTACTTAAAGGCGATAAGCCACATTCCGGCGATCGAAGTCATCGCGCACCGCGTGTTGTGGTCCGTGCCTGTAGCGGGTCTGATCTTGATTGTTTTGGGCCGTACAAGCGATTTGGGCCGCATTCTGCGTGACCCTAAAGCATTGGCAATGGGCTGCGTTACCGCAACTTTGGTGTCGATCAATTGGGGCGTTTATGTCTGGGCAATTGCGGCGGAGCGCACGTTGGACGGGGCGTTGGGCTATTACATAAACCCGATTTTCAGTGTGTTTCTTGGGGCGATGTTGTTGGGTGAAAAACTCAACAAACTGCAATGGGCGGCGGTGGGGTTGGCCGCCTCAGCTGTGGGCGTGTTGACTTATGCAAACGGATCGCTGCCGTGGCCTGCGCTGGCGCTGACGATTTCTTGGGGTTTTTACGCATATTTCAAACGATCGCTACCGATTGGCCCTAATCAGGGTTTCCTGCTCGAAGTATTGATCCTGTCTCCCGTTGCGCTGGGCTATTTGATTTGGCTGGGCGGTCAGGGTGGCGGTCATTTTGTGCCGTTGTCGATGGATATGTGGTTGCTGATGGGCTGTGGGATCATCACTGCGGTGCCGCTGATGTTGTATGCTAACGGCGCCAAGGGGCTGCGGCTGGCGACCATCGGGATCATGCAATACATCGCGCCGACGATGATTATGTTAATTGCTGTGTTTGTGTTTGAGGAACCGTTCGGCAGTGCGCGCGCCATTGCGTTTCCGATGATCTGGGCGGCACTGGGTCTGTATACGTTTGCAATGTTTCGGGGCCGTAAGACATGAGCAGTGATTACGCACCGCCCGATAGTCCGCTGGACGTGATCCACGCGGATCATGAAATTTTGATTGTGAACAAGCCCAGTGGGTTATTGTCGGTTCCCGGTAAGGGGCCACATCTGGCGGATTGTCTGATCATGCGGGTGCAAGTGGCGTTTCCGCAGGCCTTGTTGATCCACCGTTTGGATCGTGACACGTCCGGTGTGATGGTGTTTGCGCTGACGCGACATGCGCAGCGTCACATCGGGTTACAGTTTGAAAAGCGCATGACGAAAAAGACCTATGTGGCCCGCGTTTGGGGCATGATAGAACCCAAAACGGGGACGGTGGATTTGCCGTTGATTGTCGATTGGGAAAATCGCCCGCTTCAAAAGGTATGCCATGAGACTGGCAAGTCGGCGCAGACGGACTGGCGGGTGTTACGCGGTGACGCAACCGAGTCGCGGGTGCGGTTGATGCCCAAAACTGGGCGCAGCCACCAGTTACGGGTGCATATGCTGAGCCTTGGTCATGCAATTCTTGGCGATCCGTTTTATGCGGTGGGTGAGGCGCGGGAGTATGATCGGTTGATGCTGCATTCCGAAGAGTTGCGATTGCGCCATCCTGACGGTGGTGAAGGTGTAAAGTTTCGCGCGAAGGCACCGTTCTAAGCGACCTGCTGCTATCGGGTCGGTCAATGTGCGAAGATCGCGGGTTTGGTTTGACGCCCCTCGCGGTATAGTAGGCGGGTGATCTTGGTAGAATTAGGCTGGGTGAACGCCTATATAGAAAATTAATGCAATTCAAAAAAGGAGAGCCAACATGGGCCTACGCATCAATGACACGATCCCGAACCTGACTGTGGAAACGGATCAAGGCACGTTCGCTTTGCATGACTGGATTGGTGACAGCTGGGCGATTTTGTTCAGCCATCCAAAAGATTTCACGCCCGTTTGCACAACCGAGTTTGGTGCTGTGGCACAACTGGCCGATGAATGGGACGCGCGCGGCACCAAGGTGATCGGTGTGTCCGTGGACGGGGTTGAAGACCACAAAAAGTGGAAAGCCGACATTGAGGGTTTTGCTGGTGCGAAGGCTGGTTTCCCGATCATTGCAGACGATGGTCTGGAAGTTGCCAAGGCGTTCGACATGCTGCCTGCCGAAGCCTACATGCCTGACGGACGCACGCCAGCAGACAGTGCAACGGTGCGGGCTGTGTTTATCATCGGGCCGGACAAAAAGCTGAAACTGTCGATGACCTATCCGATGAACGTCGGGCGTAATTTCGCCGAAGTGCTGCGTGCGCTGGATGGCCTGCAAACTGCGGCACGTGAAAACGTGGCGACGCCCGCCAACTGGGTTCCGGGTGGTGATGTTGTTGTGCCTGTCGCGGTGTCGGATGCTGATGCGATTGCGAAATACGGGTCTATTGATACCAAGCTGCCGTACCTGCGGATGGCGAAACTGCCGAAATAAATAAACGATCAAAATCAAAAAAAAGGCCCCACCGATTGGTGGGGCCTTTGTCGTTTGGTGATATCGATGAATTAGTGCAGCACGGCGCGCGTGTTCACTGGCACGCGGTTGTAAAGATCTGAGATATGGCTGTTGACCAGCCGAACGCAGCCATTGGACACCGCGCTGCCGATCGTGCGCGGCGCGTTGGTGCCGTGGATACGAAGGTAAGTGTCACGGTTGCCACTAAACAAATACAGAGCGCGCGCACCCAGCGGGTTATTGATGCCGCCTGCCATGCCATCCGCGTATTGCGCGTAAGATGCAGGGCTGCGTTCGATCATGGCAGGTGTTGGTGTCCAGCTCGGCCATTCTTTCTTGACCTGAATGATAAAATCGCCGCTTTCGTACAGACCAGCGCGGCCAATTCCGACGGAATATTCCATCGCAAGGCCTGGGCCAATCATCCAGTAAAGCTTGAAACTACTGGGTTCGACGTGGATTTCACCAGTCGCGTAGTCGCGGTCAATGCGCACGACACGGGGCAATTGCTGTTCGGGAATAAGAAAACCTTGGGCATTTGCAGAGGTTGCAGCAAGGCCAGCAGTGGCGGCGGCAGTGTTCAAGAAATGGCGGCGCGTTATCATTGGAATCCTCAGTCTGCGTCTAATCTTCGGAGGTATGCCCTGCATTGCGCCCTTTGGGCAAGGTTTCGCGCATCACAAAGAGGTCAGGGTTCCCTTACCTGTGACATCGATCCCGCAAATACAAAAGGGCCCCGATGTTTCCATTGGGGCCCTTTTCGAAAAACCTAAAGACCTTAGTCTTCCTTGGCGTCTTCTTTGACTTCTTCGCCAGTGACCTGATCGACGACTTTCATCGACAGGCGAACCTTGCCGCGATCGTCAAAGCCCAGAAGCTTAACTTTTACTTCCTGGCCTTCTTTCAGAACGTCAGACGGGTGGTTCAATCGGCGGTTTTCGATCTGACTGACATGCACGAGGCCGTCTTTCTTACCGAAGAAGTTCACGAATGCACCGAAGTCGACGATTTTGACGACTGTACCGGTGTAGACCATGCCCTCTTCTGGTTCGGCTACGATGGACCAGATCATGTCGTAGGCCTTCTTGATGGCTTCGCCGTTTGGCGACGCGATCTTGATGATGCCTTCGTCGTTGATATCGACCTTGGCGCCGGACATTTCGACGATCTCGCGGATGACTTTACCGCCGGAACCGATGACTTCGCGGATTTTATCCACTGGAATCTGCATCGTTTCGATGCGTGGTGCGTGCTCGGAGAATTCGGAAGCCGAGGACAGCGCTTTGTTCATCTCACCAAGGATGTGAACCCGGCCGACTTTGGCCTGTGCGAGTGCTTCTTTCATGATGGCGGGCGTGATGCCTGCGATCTTGATGTCCATCTGCAAGGACGTAATGCCTGCTTCTGTACCAGCAACCTTGAAGTCCATATCACCGAGGTGGTCTTCGTCACCCAAAATATCAGACAGAATGGCGTATGAGCCGTCGTCCTGCATGATGAGGCCCATCGCAACACCAGCAACTGGCGCCTTAAGTGGAACACCAGCGTCCATCATGGACAAGGAGCCACCACATACCGACGCCATGGAGGACGAGCCGTTGGACTCGGTGATCTCAGACACAACACGAATTGTATAAGGGAAATCCGTGGCTGCTGGCAGAACTGCCTGAAGCGCGCGCCATGCGAGTTTACCGTGGCCGATTTCACGACGACCCGTGAAACCGAAACGACCGACTTCACCAACCGAGTATGGGGGGAAGTTGTAGTGCAGCATGAAATTCGACTTATACATGCCAGACAGGCTGTCGATCATCTGTTCGTCGTCGCCGGTGCCCAGTGTGGTCACAACCAAACCTTGGGTTTCGCCGCGTGTGAACAAGGCAGAACCGTGGGTCCGTGGCAGAATGCCAGTCTCGGATACGATGTCACGGATTTCGTCAGTCTTACGACCGTCGATCCGCTTACCAGTTTTAACAACGTCGCCGCGCAGAATGGAGGCTTCGAGTTTCTTAAGCGCGGAACCGAGGTTCTCATCGCTAAGCTGCTCTTCGCTGAGCGCAGCTTTGATTGCGTCGCGGGCGTCGTTGACGGCCGTTGTGCGTTCCTGCTTGTCACCGATTGCAAAGGCTTTGCGCATTTGCTTTTCGCCAGCCTTGGCAACAGCCTTAGACAGGCCGGAATAGTCAGGCGCTTGGAAATCGAACGGTGCCTTGGCGGCGTCTTCGGCCAGATCGACGATCATGTCGATGACGGGCTGGATTTGCGCATGGGCAAATTCAACAGCGCCAAGCATTTCTTCTTCAGACAGCTCGTATGCTTCTGACTCAACCATCATCACGGCGTCTTTGGTGCCTGCAACAACAAGGTCCAAACGCTGATCAGGGTTTTCACGCAGCTTGTGCATGTCGTCCATTTCCGGGTTCAGGATGTAATCGCCACCTTCAAAACCAACACGGCAAGCAGCAATTGGGCCCATGAACGGCGCGCCGGAAATCGTCAGCGCAGCGGAGGCTGCAATCATCGCAACCATGTCGGGATCGTTGACCAGATCGTGGGACAGAACGGTACAGATCACCAGGACCTCGTTCTTGAAGCCTTCGACGAACAGTGGGCGGATCGGACGGTCGATAAGACGGCTTGTGAGCGTCTCTTTCTCAGTCGGGCGCGCCTCGCGTTTGAAGAAACCGCCCGGGACTTTACCGGCGGCATAATATTTTTCACCGTAGTGCACGGTCAGCGGAAAGAAATCCTGCCCCGGCTTTTGCTTTTTGGCGAACGTCACGTTGGCCATAACGGTGGTTTCGCCGTAGGTGGCGATGACGGTGCCGTCTGCCTGACGTGCGACCTTACCAGTTTCCAGTGTCAGCGTTTCTTCGCCCCACTGGATGGATTTTTTCACTTCTTTAAACATCTATGTTTCCTGTGTCGGGGCAATCTTGGGCATATCCCAAGTCCCCGTTGCATTGGTGGCCCCATTGCCACCGACCCCATATCCATATGCGAACGCCGGGGTCATAAGCGTCACGTTGCAGATGTTGCGCGTTTATACGGGTTTTATGGGTTTGGGAAGGCTTGTGTTATTGTTGTCGCTGCGAACGTCAGTGCAGTGGGTCCGTCTGCCAAAGCCTGATCTTGATGCCGCCGTGGTTGACCACTGGGCCGACGGGTTTAAACGGCAGGCCAGTTGCCTTTGCGAGGCTCTGTTCGGATGTGATAATGCCCACCCGCCAACCTTTGAATTCCTTTTTTAGACGTTCACCAAGCGACGCATACAGCCCGTACAATGGTTTTTTGTTGCCGATGCGTCCGCCGTAGGGCGGATTGGCGATCACGAGGCCATTGTCTTTGCAGGGCGGGGTGATATCGCTGATCGGTTTCATCTGGAAGTCGGTCTGTTCGGTCACGCCCGCGCGTTCTGCGTTGGCTTGGCACATCCGAATGGCGCCTGCGTCACGGTCGGTCCCATAAAAGCGATGCGGTGTATCTTTCGGCCCGCTGCGCAATGCATCGAAGGCTGTTGCATCATAACTGGCAAGGTCTTGAAACGCGAACCCGCGACTGCGCCCTGCATCCATTGCCATTGCAATTTCAGCGGCTTCAATCGGGAACGTGCCTGATCCGCACATCGGATCATAGACAGGTTCATTGCCATCATAACCGCATCCGCGCAGGAATAGCGACGCCAGCGTTTCACGCATCGGGGCTTTGTTCACCGCCTCTTTGTGGCCTCGCTTGTGCAAAGATTCACCCGAAGTATCGAGGGAGAAGGTCACAAGGTCGTCTTCGATCCGCACACGGATGTTGAAGTCCGCAGTTTTGGTAATGTTCGCGCCGACGACGTCTTTCAACGCGTCTTCAACCCGCTGTTGCGCGGCCCCTGCGTGATAGATTTTAGACTTGCGACACGTCGCTTCGACTTTGACCGTCGCGCCTTGCGGGATCACGTCACCCCACGGGAATTTCTTGGACCGTTTGTCGAGTTGCGCGAGGTGCATTGCGCGAAATTCGCCGATGCGGGCCAGCACACGGGTCGCGCCGCGCAACGTCAGGTTCGCACGCCAAACGTCTGGCCAATCGCCTGTAACCGTCACGCCACCGGGGATGGTTTCAATGACGGTGAAGCCACGCTCACGGGCTTCGTCGGCAAGCAGACTTTCAAGGCCGGGCGCAGTGATAAGAAATATGTCCATATCGAGGGGGTTACACGGCTGGTGCGCAAACTGGAACCTCTTGAAATGGGAACGTGGAAAGGCAGCGCTACTGCGCAGGGCAGTCTAAATCGGCGATTGAGCTGGCATCGGGAAGGCCTTCGCAGAGTTCTTCTTCATAAAGCATGGCGTGCAGTTTCTGTCTCAAGCCCCCACAGGACAAGTGGGGCAGTATCACCACGGCCGAGGCCAAGCGCGCCAGCCAAAAGAAACGAACACAGGATTTAGGACGAGGGCGATGCGACCTCATTCAGATTTACACCGAAGTGTCCGCGCAGCAAATTTTCGGCCAGCGACAGGTGAACGTAAGGATCATCTAGGTTGCACATCAAATGTCCCCCGGCGAACCGGAGGACATAAAACAGCAACAGCGCCATACCAATGAAACAAATCAGAACGGACTACGCTTAAAAGCGAATCCTGAACGGAGACATCGGCAGGTCTTGTATGAGTTTAGCGGCGGATGCCCAAACGCTTGATGAGGTCCTGATAACGAGCCTCGTCTTTGCCTTTGGTGTAATCCAGCAATTTGCGACGCAGAGCGACCATTTTAAGAAGGCCACGGCGACCGTGGTTGTCTTTTTTGTGGATCTTAAAGTGCTCAGTCAGGGTCATGATGCGCGATGTAAGGACTGCAACCTGAACTTCGGGCGAACCAGTGTCGCCTTCTTTGGTTGCAAATTCCTTCATCAGTCGTGTTTTGTCTTCTACAGTAATCGACATCGGGGTCTCCTTATTAAAGGGTGGATGGCGCAAGCCGGGATGTCGTCCAGCAGGGCCCATGGAGGGTGAACCAGCCTGATGAACAAGCCAGATGCGCGCGTATAAGAAGATTCCCCCCTAAACGCAAAGAAAAAAAATGATCGGTGCTGTCTGGAAAATTGGATTAGGTTGGGACCAATTGGACCGTGCTTGCGTCAAAGGCCGTCACACCAAACAGGGATGCGACAGGTGCGCCATTCGCAAGCAAGATGGTCCCATCCGACGTCAATTGCGTTGTGAGTTCCGGTACGTCGCCTTCGTAGTTTAGAACCAGCAAGTCGTCGTCGGCGTAATCCATGATGAAAACGGTTCCGCCGGTGATTTCAAACCTGTCGGCGTCTGCGCCCCCTGACATCACGTCACCATCATTGCCGATGAGTGTGTCTTGCCCCTCACTGCCGTTTAAGTAGTCCGTTTTGGCGATATCTTCGCCGGTCACACCATCAAGCACATCGTTACCTTCGCTGCCCTGAATGTTGTCGCGTCCAGCCCCACCAATCAGGGTGTCATCGCCGTAACCGCCCAGAAGTTCGTCGCTGTCCGATCCGCCATTGATAACATCGTCGCCGTCACCCCCATGCAGTGTGTCGTTGCCGGTTCCACCGGACAAGTCGTCGTCGCCGATGTAGCCGTACACGAGGTCGTCACCATCATCGCCAGACAAACTGTCTTCGCCAGCCCCACCATGGATATGGTCATCACCTTCACCGCCCAAAAGCGTATCATTGCCGCCACGTCCGTCGAGGTAGTCATGGCCGGATTGACCTTCTGCGACATCATCCCCGTCGTCGCCAAAGAATTCACCATAGCCTTCAAGTGATTCCGTGAGGGCGAATTCGATGGATACTTCTGATGCGTTCGTGTGATCTGTTAAGCCAGTGACCGTCAGATCATCAACAGGCGGGTTTTCGACATCCTCATCCATATCAAAAAGGCCGCCAACGTCGGCTATTTCAGACGTTGCATCGTCCGCGCCATCTAATGGGTCGTTGTCCGATTCGCCGGATAACGCAGGGAGCCCGACAAGTGCGGTTCCTGCAATGGCGAGGCCTAGCAGCCCAATAATAGCCAGCATAACGTGTCACCTTTGATCATTGGCAAGCAGCGACCGTCGAGGATTCGCACTTGGGCTGCCTAACCTGTCGTTGCGCCACTATACGCCCAAGTGTCCATGAAATCGTCAAATAGTGGATGGATGGTTAACAAACGGCATCTGGCGTCGGGCCCTGCGGTGTGCGCCAAAGTTCTGGTTGTTGGGAATAGGCGATGTAGAGGGGGTGTTTGGGGTGTCCTGCCTTGGTCAACCCTAGGTGCAGAAGTTTTGCACCACTGGCGCGCAAAAGGTCTTCGACATACGCGCCACGATCACGATGTTCACCATGGGTCCCCCACGCGCAAATCGTGACGTCTGCCCATGCCGCGCCACCACCAATCGCGGCGTCGTTTTCATCGCCGACCGGGTCCATCGCCGTGCGCATCTTTCGTGGGTCAGTATCGCGCCACGCAAAAATGTTTGTCACACGAAAGCCACCATGCCCCAATGCGCGCGCGCGCCGTTCGCAGCGTTCCACGGTTGGGTCATTTTGGATTTCGGTGGCTGTCGACGGGTTGAGCATGACAAATTGAACCGTGCTGCCTGCGCTGTCCCAGACCCGCGTCAGGGAATAGCGGTAGCGTTCGCAATCGGAGTAGACCGCCGTGGAGAGCGCGTCGCCTTTGGTATGGGTTCGGGTGATCATGATGGGCTTATGACCAAGTCGCGCAAAATGTGCTAGAGCTTGGGGGACGTCAGAAAGGATACGACATGGCACTTGGCGCATTTTCCATCAGTTTGACGGTCAAAGACCTTGCGACATCAGTTGCGTTTTACGGCGATCTTGGGTTCACGCGGTTCGGTGGCACAGACGAGCACAATTATGCGATCATGAAAAACGGCGACACACTGGTTGGCCTGTTCCAAGGCATGTTCGAGCGCAATATGCTGACGTTTAATCCTGGCTGGGGCCAGTCGGCACAAGAGGTAAATCCGTTCGACGATGTCCGCGACATCAAGGCAAAAGCGAAGGCCGCAGGGTATGAGGTTTCGCAAGAAGCCGGCGAAGATACGGGAATCGGATCGTCCGTTGTGATCGACCCTGACGGCAATCCGATCTTGATTGATAAGCACCGGTGAGCATGTAATCGAAGGGCCTCTCGGGCAGATTTTTCAGCTAAGATGAAGCGATTAAGAACGTACGAACACCCGCGTTGGGTGAAGTTCACCGGATTTGAATATGCCGACGGCGATGGCTTGGCCTGAATGGTCGGCCCAACACTCGTCACCGTATTCCACGTCGCCCATGACCAGCGCGGGGTTGCCGTTGCGCAGCTTGGTGACACTCGATTCCGGGCAATGGACGCGCGGCAGGTCGGTGAGGCCCGCTTCGAGGGGCAGGATCAGATGGTCGAGCCCGTCGGTTTTCGCATGCGTGTCCAATTGGTCCAGCGTGACGCCGTCTTTGGCATCAAACGGGCCAGACCAGACACGACGCAATTCGCGCACGTGGCCAAAACAACCCAAGGCGTCGCCTAGGTCGCGGGCAATGGCGCGTACGTAGCCGCCTTTGCCGCAGGTCATTTCAAGCGTGACGTGGTCGACGTCAGGTCGGTCTGTCAGCAACAGTTCTTCGACCCAAAGGGGGCGTGCTGCGATTTCGAATTCCTCACCGTCGCGGGCGCGTTTGTAGGCGCGTTCACCATCAATCTTGACAGCTGAGAAAAGAGGCGGCGTCTGCATGATGTCGCCGACAAATTGGGCGAGCTGGGCTTTGATTTCATCATCTGTCGGGCGCGTGTCACTTTGGGCGGTAATTTCGCCTTCGGCGTCGTCGGTGTTGGTTTTTTGCCCAAGACGCACGGTGAATGTGTAGGCTTTTAGCGCGTCGGTGATGTAGGGGACAGTTTTTGTCGCCTCGCCCAAGGCTACGGCCAAAACGCCCGTCGCGTCAGGATCCAAGGTGCCCGCATGACCGGCCTTTTTCGCATCCAGCGCCCATTTTACTTTGTTGACAACTGATGTCGACGTGATCCCCGCCGGTTTGTCCACGACAAGCCACCCGTGTAGGTCGCGTCCTTTGCGTTTGCGTGCCATGAAATCTCCGGTGTTCGATCAAGCTGGCGGGGTAGTCTGCTGCGTGCGGCGCGTCAAGCACAGGTCAGTTGAGCACGCCAACGATCGAGCCAAGCTGCCAGCCGAAATCGGAGCGGTTGAGGGACGGAGCATAAAGCCTGCTTATCTTACCATCGAAGTATAGCGCATCGGGGAGCGAAAGGCGGTCGCGGAACAGCGTGCCAAAATCGTGGAAATTCACGGCATTATTCGAGATCGCAAACACCGCGCGGCTGCCGTCGCTGGATGTGCCAACGCCATTGCGGATGAATTTGGACTTTCCATTGGCGATGAATTGCGGGTGCAGCGCGCTGTCGATCACCAACATGGGGCCGGATTGAACGGCGTGCGTGCAGTTGGGTTGGCGATCTAGGTAGTCGAAGGTTTCAAAGACACGCAGGGTGTCTGCGATGCAAAATACGCCATTGGGCAGCAGGCCGAAATTTCCGGGGCCATCTGACGAAATAACGCGGGATTCTTGTATGCCGTCTTCGATGTAATGCCCGACCGGATCGCGGTTTTGGTGATACATGCCAGCATTCATCGCGAACGCAAGTTCGCGGCCCGTGTCGTTTTCAACAGCAGAAAAACCGCCCAATATGTCGCCAGCACTGTCGCGCAAGAACAGTTGCAGGTCTTCGTCGGCTGTCACTTCGCAGATAGTATAGGACGCGCCTAAATGGTCGATGTCTTCGCAGGTCACTGCTGCAGCGGGCAGTCCTGCGCCTTGGGCCAGCAGGAAAAGACCTACCAGCCAACGCATCAGTCTGTGTCTTCAGAATCAGGGCTCTCAGGCTCAGCGGCCACATCCTTTGCCACGCGGTCTTGGGCGAACATCACACGGGTGGCATCCATGCGGTCGTACATATCGTCGATGCGAAACCGCAGGTCTGGCGTGACCTTTAGTTTCATGCCGCGCGATATGAGATGTCTGAGTTCGCCTTTGTTGCGCGCCAAAGCCGCAATCGCCACGTCTGCGTCTTTACCGCCGAGCGGCAGCACAAAACATGTCGCGATGCTAAGGTCGGGCGTCATGCGGACTTCGCCGACGGTGATGGACATACGCTGCAAGTCGGGGTCGTGGACCTCTCCGCGCTGCAAAAGTTCGGACATTGTACGGCGGATCAATTCGCCCACGCGCAATTGCCGTGTCGTTGGACCGTCCTTGCCTTGAAATCTATTCTTTGCCATGTCGTCCATGTAAGGGGATTGAGTGGCATTGCCAAGCAGGTCCACGCGGATGTTACGGCCAAATTACAAAAGGATACGAACATGACGGATTTACCGGGGATCGTGGTGACAGGTGGGTCTGGCCGAATGGGGCAGATGTTGATCAATGCTGTGCAGGCATCCGATGCCTGCACGCTGATCGGTGTGTTGGAACGGGTGGGTCATGATTGGGTCGGTCAGGACGTTGGTATTGCTATGGGCGGCGCCGCGATTGGCGTAAGTGTCAGTGATGATCCGGTCACATCATTTGCGAGTGCGCAAGCGATTATTGATTTCACGGCACCTGCTGCAACGATTGGCTTTGCCGAACTGGCCGCGCAAGCCCGCGCCGTGCATGTGATTGGCACGACAGGTTTGACGGAAGGCGATATTGCAAAACTCGACGCGGCAGCACGCCATGCGGTGATTGTGCGGGCAGGGAATATGTCGCTCGGTGTGAACCTGTTGGTGCAGTTGACCAAGAAAGTCGCTGCGGCGCTAGATGAGGATTTCGATATTGAGATCATCGAGGCACACCATCACCACAAGATCGATGCGCCATCTGGTACTGCGTTGATGCTGGGCGAAGCGGCTGCCCAAGGGCGTGGAGTGGTGCTGAAAGACGTCAGTGATTCTGGGCGTGACGGAATTACAGGCGCGCGCACGCGGGGCGATATTGGTTTCACAGCGATCCGTGGCGGCGACATTGTGGGCGAACATGATGTGTTGTTTGCCGCAGCCGGCGAGCGGATCAAGCTGACGCATATTGCGACGGATCGCGCTGTTTTTGCCCGTGGTGCGCTGAAGGCCGCGATTTGGGGGCAGACCCAAAAACCCGGATCCTACACCATGTTCGATGTGCTGGGTCTAAGCGAAGATTAAACTGATTCAGAGCTTCGCGCGTAAGTGTAATAGATTGTGTTTAGGAGACTTGTTATGTTTCGCGCCCTTGCATTAATTTTGACCCTATGTGTGGCCCTGCCTGAAAGTGTCCAAGCGTTCGAGCGTATTAACGACCGCGAAACATTTGTGAACGCTGTCGATGGAAAAGACCTTAGGATTGCGATTTATGGGCTTACACTGAATGTGTCGGCTAATGGAACCATCGCAGGCCGTGCCATCGGCTGGGGCATTTCGGGGTCATGGATCTGGGAAGACGGATATTTCTGCCGCGACATGAACTGGTCGGGCACCGCGATTGACTACAATTGCCAGTTGGTCGAGGTGAATGGCAATCGTATCCGGTTTACAGTCGATAAAGGTGAAGGCAATGACGCGGTGCTGCGCATTCGCTAACGCGCCATGCCGCTAGAAATCGACGGCGATGCCTCTTCTTTCCCAATCGCCAAAACGAACGGGTTCTGGGCCGTCACGACCACCAAGTTCTTCGGGCAGTTCCATTGCTTTTGCCTTTTTGCGGCGATCGTCCGCCTCGGAAAGGGCGCGTTTGGCGGCATCGCTGATGTCTTTGGGCTTGTCAGTCATGTCGGCTCCTTGCGGCGGTTGTATGTGTGATATACGCCGCATCGAGCAATAGCCAAGGGGTAAGAGATGTCGCAGCAACAAGGTTTAGGGCCACGCAGGGCCGCATTGTACATGCTCGATCAGGTTACCGGCGAAGGTAAATTGCTGCCGGAACTCATTGGGGAAGGCGCGTTGCAGCATCTTTCACCAGAAGACCGTGCCCGCGCCCAGCGCCTCACGACCGAGACTTTGCGTGGATTGGCGCGTGCAGATCGGATGTTGGCGCGGTTCTTGCAAAAGACCCCGCCATTGTCGGTGCGAAATGTTTTGCGGCTTTGCACCGTTGAGCTGGCGGGTGGCGAAGCAGCGTATGGTGTGGTGAACGCTGGCGTTGAAATGGTGGCCCGCAACAAGCGCACGTCGTCCATGAAAGGTCTGGTCAATGCAGTGCTGCGCAAAGTCGCGGCCGAAGGCCCCGAGGGATGGGCGCAATTGGCTACACCGCGCATGCCCGGTTGGTTGCGCAGCCCGCTGAAAGATGCCTATGGCCCAGAGATTGTCGCTGCGATTGAGACGGCACAGTTCGCAGGTGCGCCGCTGGACATCACCGCGAAGGGCGACCCACAGGCCGCAAACGAGACGTTGAAAGGCGAAATTTTGCCGACGGGAACCATTCGTTTGCGCGATGCTGGGCAGGTTTCAACCTTACCGGGATTTGAGTCTGGTGATTGGTGGGTGCAAGACGCGGCTGCGGCGATTCCTGTGCAAATTCTGGCCCCTCAAAAGGGTGAAAAAATCCTTGATTTGTGTGCGGCGCCGGGTGGTAAGACCATGCAGCTAGCCATGGCAGGTGCTGATGTAACGGCGGTGGATTCGTCCGAAGGGCGCATGATCCGCGTGGGCGAGAATTTGAAACGCACAGGGTTGAATGCGACAACGATCACAGCAGATGCATTCGCTTTCACCAGCGGTGGTTTTGACGCTATTTTGCTGGATGCCCCCTGTTCTGCGACCGGCACAATCCGCCGCCACCCCGATTTGCCGTATGCCAAAGACGGGTCCGAATTTGGTATCCTGATCCACCAACAGGCACGCATGATCGATCACGCGCTGAGCCTTCTGAATCCGGGTGGGCGGTTGGTGTTTTGCACCTGTTCGCTATTGCCTGATGAGGGTGAAGTTCAGGTCGAAGAAGCGCTAGCGCGTCACCGCGGTTTGACGGTCGATGCGTCTGCCCTTGATCGTAGTGGTATCGACCCTGCGTGGCGCACTGAGGATGGCGGCCTTCGTCTGCGACCTGATTATTGGGCGGACAAAGGCGGCATGGACGGGTTCTATATTGTGCAGCTGCGTAAGCCTGTATGACTTAGAACGTGACCCCGCATCCGAAATGAAGGTATAAGCCGTTAACGCAAAGATGCTGAATGGCACGGGCGAAGGACGAGGCGACGCAGTGGACACATCCGACACATATTCAAGACGCGAACGTTTGATGAACCGGCTGCATGCGCGGCGGGCGGCGCGGACACGACCTGCGACGGGGTTTCAGTCCAATCCCGAACCTAAAATGATCGGGCATTACGCCCGTGGCAGGCAGCTACTTGCGGGGAATTTCTTGTTCTCGGGTCATCTGATCGAAGCACCGGGCGTTAGCCTTTGGGATGCGGCGGAACGGGTGACGACATCGACTAATTCGGTGCATGGGTTTTCTTGGCTTGATGATCTGGCGGCAGTCGGGGACACAAAAGCGCGGGTAGCGGCGCAAAGCTGGGTGGGCGATTGGATCACGCGGTATGGCCACGGTCGCGGTGCGGGCTGGACGCCTGACATCACAGGGCGGCGATTGATCCGCTGGATCGCACACGGATTTTTCCTGCTGCGTGGGGCTGAAAAAGACGCAACACAAACCTATTATAAATCCGCCGCCCAACAGGCGATTTTTTTATCGCGTCGCTGGCACGTTGCGCGGGCGGGCCTGCCCCGATTTGAGGCATTGGCCGGTATGATTTACGCAGGGCTGTCCCTGCAAGGCATGGAAGACCGCGTTGATCCTGCGATTGCGGTTCTGGCCCGCGATTGCAAAGTCCAGATTGGGCCGGATGGTGGTATTCCATCGCGTAACCCGGAAGAATTGTTGGAAATCCTGACCCTGCTTACCTGGGTTGAAACTGCGCTCAGCGGATCGGGACGTGAAGTCCCTGAAGCGATACTTTCAGCGATGGCGCGGATTGCGCCTGCGCTGCGGGCTGTACGCCATTCTGACGGTGGCTTGGCGCGGTTTCACGGTGGTGGTCGCGGGCTCGATGGCTGGCTTGATCATGCGCTGGCGGCGGTCGGCACGATGGAACAACCCAATCAGGGTTTGCACATGGGCTACGGAAGGCTTGCCGCAGGTCGCACGAGTTTGATCGCAGACACGGCAGCGCCGCCTATCGGTGTCGCAGCGGCCGAGGCCCATGCCTCGACGCTCGCGCTGGAACTGACGTCCGGCCGACGTCCGTTGATTGTGAACTGTGGATCAGGGAGCAGCTTTGGCCCCGAATGGCGCCGCGCCGGACGCGCCACACCGAGCCATTCGACACTCTGCATCGAAGGCGTGTCATCGGCCCACATTGAGGTGCGCAAAGACGGTGCGGAACTGCTGTGTGCCGGGCCTAAAAACGTGCAATCGGAATTCACAGCGCTGGGGGACGGCGATCGACTTGAAATGGCCCATGATGGCTACCGTGCGTCGCACGGGTTGACCCATGTCCGCACACTTGATTTGAGCCAAGACGGGCGGGCGCTGGCGGGTGAAGACCTGTTGACGATCCTTGAGGCGTTTGACGAGCCACTTTTTGACAAAGCGCTCGACGCTGCAAAGCTGCAAGGCATTCCGTGGTCCGTGCGGTTTCATTTGCATCCCGAGGTGGACGCGATTGTCGATCTGGGTGGCGCAGCAGTTTCGCTGACGCAGAAATCTGGTGAGATTTGGGTCTTCCGTCACGACGGCGCCGGTGAAATGCGTCTTGACCCGTCGGTTTATCTTGAAAATGGTCGCCTGCGCCCGCGTGCTGCGCAACAGGTGGTTTTATCCGGACGCGCAATGTCATATGCGACGCGCATCCGCTGGTCTTTGTCCAAGGCGCAAGACACGCCAACGACCTTGCGCGATGTGAAAGAGAAACAGCCAGAACTAGACGTTTGACCTGCCTGAGGGGGCCCACATGACCGACCTTCACCCAATTACGCGAGCGCTACTATCTGTATCTGATAAGACCGGATTGATCGACCTTGGGCGGGCACTGTCCGCGCGCGGTGTGGAATTATTGTCAACGGGTGGGTCTGCAAAGGCGTTGCGCGACGCAGGGCTGGGCGTGCGCGATGTCGCGGATGTGACAGGCTTTCCCGAAATGATGGATGGCCGCGTAAAAACACTGCACCCGGCGGTGCATGGTGGATTGTTGGCGCTGCGCGACAACGACGCGCATTTGGCGGCGATGAAAGAACACGGGATCGGTGTGATCGATCTGTTGGTGGTGAACCTGTATCCGTTTGAGACGACCGTCGCATCGGGTGCTGGATACGATGACTGCATCGAGAATATCGATATCGGTGGCCCCGCGATGATTCGCGCGGCGGCAAAGAACCATGCATTTGTGAACGTGGTGGTGGATGCGCAGGACTATGATGCGCTTTTGGCTGAATTGGACGCTAACGACGGGGCGACCGGATTGGCGTTCCGCCAAACACTGGCCCAAACCGCCTATGCGCGCACGGCCGCCTATGACGCCGCGGTCAGCACCTGGATGGCAGGCGCACTTGGTAATACCGCACCGCGCCGCAAGGCTGTGGCAGGAACGCTGGCGCAAACATTGCGCTATGGCGAAAACCCGCATCAGGCAGCGACTTTCTATCTGGATGGGTCGGGCCGACCCGGCGTGGCGACGGCGACGCAGCATCAAGGCAAAGAGCTGTCGTACAACAACATCAATGACACTGATGCTGCGTTTGAATTGGTCAGTGAATTTACACCTGCTGACGGCCCCGCAGTGGCGATCATCAAACACGCCAACCCATGTGGTGTGGCGGTGGGCGCGACCTTGGCGCAGGCCTACCAAAAGGCGTTTCAATGCGACCAGACCAGTGCGTTCGGCGGTATTATTGCACTGAACGGTGAACTGGACGCTGAAACTGCCGAAGCGATCACAGGCATTTTCACGGAAGTCGTTATCGCGCCATCTGCGACAGACGCAGCGAAGGAAATTTTCGCTGCCAAAAAGAATCTTCGGCTGCTGACGACGGGTGCGTTGGCCGATCCGCTGGCTGTGGCACAGACGATCCGTCAGGTGTCGGGCGGGTATCTGATGCAGGATAAGGACAACGGGCGTGTCGCGGCCTGTGACCTTAGGATCGTGACCAAGGTGAAACCGACCGATGCGCAAATGGCCGATCTGTTGTTTGCTTGGAAGGTTGCAAAACACGTCAAGTCCAATGCGATTGTTTATGTCAAAGACGGTGCGACGGTGGGTGTTGGTGCGGGTCAGATGAGCCGGATTGACAGCGCCTTAATTGCCGCGAAAAAGGCCGCACGCATGGCCGATGCGCTGGGACTTCCCGAACCCCTGACCAAAGGGTCCGCTGTGGCGTCTGACGCGTTCTTCCCATTTGCTGATGGCCTGCTTGAGGCCGCTGCGGCGGGCGCGTCATGTGTCATCCAACCAGGTGGGTCCATGCGCGACGATGAAGTGATTGCAGCCGCAGACGAGGCTGGCCTCGCCATGGTGTTCACCGGCATGCGCCACTTCCGTCACTAGATGCGCAACAAGAGGGAAGGACCTGAGATGCGGACCATGACCGGAGTGGCGATTTGGGTGTTCCTGATCGACCAATTCATCAAATATGTCGTCTTGTATCACGTGTTTGGTTTGCCCGGCAGCCTGATCGGGTCAGACGTTGATGCGCTGCCATATCCGGCACGGGTTGATGTGTTTGAACCGTTTCTGGTGCTGACGATGGCGTGGAACCGGGGCGTCAATTTCGGCCTGTTTGCAGGTTATGATCTGCGCTGGATTCTGATTGTCGTCGCGTTTGCCATCTGCGGTTTTGTGATTTGGTGGTTGCGCCGTGATCCTCCGGGGCGTTGGGGCATGATCAGTGCGGGCCTGCTGATTGGCGGTGCGTTGGGCAATGTGATCGACCGCGTTCTTTATGGCGCAGTCGCAGATTTCCTGAATATGTCATGCTGTGGGATCAACAACCCATTTGCGTTCAACGTCGCGGATATTTCGATATTTGCTGGGGCGATCGGGCTTGTGCTGTTTACGGATGGCGACGACAAAAAGAAGACCGCGTGACGTGAGCTAAGGTTTGCGTTAGAACGCGATAGGGAAGACGTGAGGGTACGATGAAACTGATCTTGTGTTTCGGTGTGATTTTGATGCTGACCGCCTGTGCGGGCGGGGATCGCGGATTGCGTGACCTGCGCGCAAACGGGGGGGGACCAGACGAATTTGGGGTATTGCCCGTCGGTGCGCTGGTCCTGCCCAATGATGTCACGAACCTGCCAACGCCGACGCCAGGCCAATCCAACCGTACCGACCCAAGGCCAAATGCGGATGCGGTCGCGGTTCTGGGCGGTAACCCGAACGCGTTGATCCCCAATGGAATTCCTGCAGGTGACGGTGCCTTGGTGACTGCTGCCAGCCGCAATGGTGTTGACCCGACAATCCGCCAAACGCTCGCGTCCGAGGATGCAGCGTTCCGCACGCGCCAGTCGCGTTTTGGCTTCATCCGTGGGCGGGATCGCTATTTCAGCGCCTACGCGCGCCAAGCGCTTGACGCCTATTCAGAGCTTCAGCGTTTCCGCAATGCAGGTGTCGCAACGCCGTCGGCGCCACCCCAGTAATTCACCACGTCGTCGGGGGCAGTCGTTGACCCAATTCATAACGCCACCTCACATCCGCGTATGGCCCCTTGAAGCGCGCGGCGCGCGGCGTAAGTTCACTACAGATCAATAGCGGAGTTATACAAATGCGTCTTCTCGCTGCGGCCTTTGCCGTGTTCGCCACGTCTGCCCCCGTTCTAACACAGGCAGAGGAAGTAACGACCTTCCAGCTCGACAATGGGATGGATGTGGTAGTTATCGAAGATCACCGCGCCCCTGTCGTGGTGCATATGTTGTGGTATCGCGCTGGATCAGCCGATGAACCGGTCGGATCGTCCGGTGTCGCGCATTATCTGGAACATTTGCTGTTCAAGGCGACTGACACAGTGGAAAGTGGTGAATTCCAGCGTATCGTTGCCGAAAACGGTGGGTCGGACAACGCATTCACCAGTTATGATTATACCGGATACTTCCAGCGTGTCGCCGCCGACCGCCTGCCGCTGATGATGCAATATGAGGCTGACCGGATGAACAATCTGGTGCTGACAGAAGACGATATCGTGACGGAACGTGGCGTGATTTTGGAAGAACGCAATCAGCGCACAGAAAATTCCCCCGGTGCATTGGCGCGCGAACAAATGCGCGCGGCACAATTCCTGAACCACCGTCACGGTGTGCCGATTATCGGCTGGAAACACGAGATGGAAGAACTCGATATGGCGGACGCGTTGGCGTTCTATGACTTGTATTATTCCCCAAACAACACGATCCTGATCGTCGCTGGTGATGTCGAACCTGAAGAGGTTCTGGCACTGGCGCAGGAACACTACGGCCCCATCCCTGCCGAACCGAACCTGCCAGAACGCTACCGCAGCCAAGAGCCGCCGCAAACGGCCGAACGTCGATTGATTTTTGAAGACCCGCGCGTCGCGCAGCCCTATGTGACGCGCAGCTACCTTGCGCCTGAACGTGACGCGGGCGCGCAAGAAGAAGCCGCTGCGCTGACTTATCTGGCTGAGCTTTTGGGGGGCTCGCCGTTTACATCTACCCTCGGGATTGCATTGCAGTTTGAAACCAACACCGCTGTTTTTGTGGGTGCGTTCTATAGTGGCGTTAGTCTTGATGACACCACGTTCGGCCTGACGGTCGTGCCGTCCGAAGGGGTTTCTCTGCAAGACGCAGAAGACGCCATGGACGCAGCCATCGCCGCATTCATTGAAAACGGGATCGACCCCGCACGCATGGACGCCTTGCGCACACAGTTGAAAGCTGGCGAAATTTACGCCCGCGATGACGTTGGTGGCTTGGCCCGCAGATACGGCGTCGCACTGACATCCGGCCTGACGGTTGAAGACGTGCAAGCATGGCCCGATATCTTGCAGGCGGTGACCGAAGAAGACGTCATTGCCGCCGCAATCCGTGTTCTTGACCGCAACCAATCCGTGACAGGCTGGATCATCCCCAGCCGGGAGGTCCTCCAATGATCCGTCTAATCCTTGCCCTTACTTTGTCGCTGATCGCAGTGCAGGCGCGCGCGGAAATCGACATTCAGGAAATCACATCGCCGGGTGGCATTGATGCGTGGCTTGTGCAGGAAAATTCGATCCCGTTCGTCGCGATTGAAATCGTTTTCGAAGGCGGTGCATCACTGGACCTGCCCGGAAAACGCGGGGCCACGAACCTGATGATGGCACTGCTTGAGGAAGGGTCCGGTGAATTGGATGCACGTGGTTTCCAAGAGGCCCGCGAAGCCCTCGCTGCGTCGTACGGGTTTAACGCACGTGACGATTCCGTTTCGATTTCGGCAGTGTTCCTGACTGAAAGCCGCGATGAAGCAGTGGCGTTGTTGCGCGCGGCTATGGTCAATCCGCGCTTTGACGATGATGCGATCGAACGGGTGCGCGCGCAGGTGCAATCTATCCTGCGATCCGACGCACAAGACCCAAACCGCATTGCCAGTGCCACGTTTGATGCGGCGGCTTTTGGTGATCATCCATATGGCTCTTCGATTGACGGCACCGCGGAAACCGTCGTGGCATTGACGCAGGACGACCTGTTCACTGCCCACCGCAATGCGTTGGTGCAGGGGCGTGTTTATGTCGGCGCAGCGGGTGATATTTCTGCGGACGAACTGGGTGAATTGATCGACGACTTGATCGGCGAATTACCGATAGACGGGCCCACGTTTCCTGATCGTGTTGAATTCGGTCTCAGTGGCGGGACAACCATCGTACCGTTCGACACGCCCCAGTCCGTTGCGCTGTTCGGCCACGCGGGCATTAAACGTGACGCGGATGATTTCTTTGCAGCATTTTTGCTGAACGAAATCCTTGGCGGCAACGGTGTCGAAAGTCGCCTGATGCGCGAAGTTCGCGAGGAACGTGGCCTGACCTACGGCATCTACACCTACCTTGTTCCCAAAGACTTGTCCGAGATGTATTTGGGGCAAGTCGCCTCTGCTAATGGTAGGATTGCAGAAGCAATCGAGGTCGTGCGCGCGGAATGGGAACTGCTGGCAACCGAGGGCGTTTCGGCGCAGGAACTGGCGCAGGCCAAGACCTATCTGACGGGCGCATATCCGTTGCGATTTGACGGAAATGCCGAAATCGCGGGAATTCTGGTGGGCATGCAGTCGGTTGACTTGCCCACGGAATACATCGCCAACCGCAACGATCTGGTGAACGCGGTGACATTAGAGGACGTGAACCGTGTCGCGGGTGAATTGCTTGATCCTGATGGGCTGCATTTCGTGGTTGTCGGTCTGCCCGAAGGCTTAGAGGCGTCCGATTAACCACCAATATCCCTGTCAGAATCGCTGCCAGCTATGCTATCTGTAGTGCTATGGAATTCACTGATCCCAATATAGGCGCCACTCCTTCATTGAAAGACGGGCGCCCCGTTATTCGCCAACTCGACGATGCTGCGATCAATCGCATCGCTGCGGGTGAGGTCGTGGAACGTCCGGCGTCGGTTGTCAAAGAACTCATTGAAAATGCTTTGGATGCGCGTGCGTCGCGGGTTGAAGTCTTTGTTGCTGATGGCGGTAAGACCCTGATCCGTGTCACGGACAATGGCGTCGGGATGACTGCCCAGGATTTGCCGCTGGCCCTGTCACGCCATGCGACGTCAAAGATTGACGGGTCCGATTTGCTGAACATCCACAGTTTTGGTTTTCGTGGTGAGGCGTTGCCGTCCCTTGGCGCTGTTGGTCGCTTGACGATCCGAAGTCGCACCGATGGTGGCGAGGGTTGCGAAATTTCAGTTTCAGGTGGCGCCCACACCGCCGTGCGCCCAGCGGCGTTAACTGTGGGGACAATCGTTGAATTGCGCGATCTGTTTTATGCCACACCCGCGCGTCTGAAATTCCTGCGCACCGATCGCGCAGAAATGCAGGCGATCAGTGACGCGGTCAAACGGCTCGCAATGGCGGAGCCATTTGTGACGTTTGTTTTGACGGATGTATCTGGTGGAAATTCCCGCGTGACGTTTCGCGCGAACGGTGAAACGGGGGATATGTTTGATGCGCTGCACGCCCGGCTGCGCAGCGTTCTGGGTAAAGATTTTGCCGAAAACGCGCTGGCGATTGATGCGTTGCGCGAAGGTGTTCATCTAACGGGATACGCTGCGTTGCCGACCTATTCGCGCGGATCGGCGGTTCAGCAGTTCCTTTATGTGAATGGCCGTCCTGTGCGTGACAAAGTTCTGATTGGGGCGCTGCGCGGGGCTTATATGGATACGTTGAGCCGTGATCGTCATCCAGCAGCGTGTCTGTTTATCGACGTTGATCCGACCCGCGTTGACGTCAATGTGCATCCGGCAAAGTCCGAAGTTCGGTTTCGTGATCCTACAATCGTGCGCGGGCTGATCGTCAGCGCGTTGCGGGCGGCCTTAGCTGACGCAGGGCATCGCGCATCGAGCACGGTTGCCAGCGATACTTTGGGCGCGATGCAGCCAGAACAGATGGAACCACGGATCTATCAGATGGATCGTCCCACAGGTGGCATTGGCCCTGCATACCGCCCGAGCGGTTTTGCAGACATCGCAACGGATATGTCGGGCCGTGTTGAAGTGGTTGAAGCGAACGACGGCCCCAGCGCGCAAGAACGCCCACTTGGGGCGGCGCGTGCACAGCTGCATGAGAACTACATCATCGCGCAGACCGAAACCGGCATCGTCATTGTTGATGGACACGCGGCGCACGAACGGCTGGTATATGAAAAGCTGAAAACCCAGATGGCGGAAAATGGGGTCGCGGCGCAGGCGTTGCTTATCCCTGAAATTATTGAAATGTCGTACGGGGATGCGGCGCAGTTGCTGGCTGTGGCCGATGACCTTTCGCGGTTCGGCCTGACAATCGAACCCTTTGGCGGCAATGCTATTGCTGTGCGCGAAACGCCTGCCATCTTGGGCGAAGTCAACGCCGAAGCGATGTTGCGCGACATTCTTGACGAACTCAGTGACCAAGGGTCCAGCACGCTGGTGCAAGAGAAACTTGAGGCAATCCTGAGCCGTGTGGCCTGCCACGGGTCGATCCGCACGGGCCGTTCGATGCGTGGTGAAGAAATGAATGCCCTGCTGCGCGAAATGGAACGCACGCCACGTTCGGGGCAATGCAACCATGGGCGGCCGACCTATGTGGAACTGAAACTGAGTGATATCGAGCGATTGTTCGGTCGTACCTGATCGAAAATCTGCTCTTGAGGCGGCGGGACACGCCCGTTAGCTTATCCACAATCAGGGGGGCAACGGATGCGGATCGAAAAAGATCCTAACAATATTTTTGTCATCGTGGATCGCGCGATTGATGACATCCACCGCGATCGGCCTTTTGATACCGGAACGGTTTATGTGGCGGCCAATGAACATGGCGATCTGCACACATATTCGCTAACACCGTGTCGTGGTGGAACGCAAATTTGCGGCGGCGCTGGTCATGTGGGCACAGTACGGAGACCATTAGATTATTTTGTTGTGACGGGCGCATACCGCGACCGCACATTTTTTTTGTCGCCCGATGGCGACGGATATCTGACTTGGCGAGGAGCGGATCTTGATCTTGCGTGGAATTAAGTTAACGGCGCTAATGGCGCTGACAGGTGCAGTTTTGACAGGGTGTACAGTTCCCCTGCCCGGCGGCGAAACGGGGCCCTTTGCACCTGGAAACACGCTGACGTTCTATTATCAGTCGGTGCTGACGAATACGCCCGACCAAGCCAGTATCGTGGCATGCGAAGAACAGATTATGGCGCGGACATGTGTGCGGATGTCAAATGGCGCGACCTTCCCGTTGGAAGCGACCGAAACAGGCGTTGCTTACGGCAACGAGGAATTGCGTATTGTTCTGCAACTTGACGAAGGCGGGGTTCCATCGGGCATCGGCCAGCTGAATAACCTCACGAACGGCGAAGCCTTAGGCATGCGCTGGGTATCACTGCCGTTCTAAATCGGTTCGAATGGAAAAAGGCGAGCCTAGATCATTCTGAGCGAGCCTTTTTTGGTTTATAATCTTTGCGGTTAAATCTTTAAGAACGGCTGCAAAAGACGTGGGATCAAGCTATTGAAGCGCAGCGGTGCGTCGGTTGCCGCCAAGCAGATGCAATCCTGACCCATTTCAGCGATAGGTTGATGATTGAGGTCTTGTGTTGCTACCTCGATGTCGCCTTTGCCAAACCGGTCGGTTTCATCGCTAAATGCGCCTTGCAAAACCAACGTTAGTTCCGTGCCACGGTGCCCATGGTCAGGCACTGCAACACCTGCGGGGATATGCAGCAAACGTACGCTCGCGGATTCGTCGACTTTCAGGATCGCTTGGCGCACGCCGCCACCAACCCTGCGCCATCGCACTGCATCCAAATCACCACCGACATAGTCTTGCAGCGGGGTCGGGAAATGACCGGATGAGATGCGGCTAGCGGGTGCGGGAATATCACCGTTTTCGATCAGGTCCAGCGTCGTAGCAAGGCTGTGATCTGACATAGCTACTGGGGCTTGTTCGTCCACTACCGCGCCGCCAACGGCATCAAATTCATGCATTCGCGCGCGGCATTCGTCGCACAGTGAAATATGCGTTGCGACCACAAGGCTAAAACCTTCTGGCAAAGTGCCTGCAGAATACGCCATCAGCAGGGCGTCGGTCAGGTGGTGTTTTATTTCAGTCATTGGAACGGTCATTTCATTTGGTGGCGCAAACGATTTAGCGCCAGTCTGATTCTTGATTTTATGGTACCGAGCGGTAGTCCGGTCGCCTCGGCAATTTCGCTGTGCGTGAGTTCGCCGTAATAGGCGCGCACAATTAGGTCTCGTTGTTTTTCCGGTAGAGCGGCCAAAGCCTCACCCAGTTTTGCGCAGTCTTGCTGTAGTGCCAAAACATCGGCTTGATCGGGTTCGGCCTCCGGTCCCCACGTCAGGTCTTCCGGTTCAGGCCGTCGCTGTTTGCGCAGCATGTCGATCCGGCGGTTCCGCGCGATCGTGAAGATCCAAGTCGAAACGCTCGCCTTTGTGGGGTCAAACAAGTGCGCTTTGCGCCACAACGTCGCCATCACGTCCTGTGCGACCTCTTCTGCCATATCGGGATTGGCACCGGATTTCATCAAGAACGCCTTCACACGTGGTGCGAAATGGGTAAACACTTCGGCGAAAGCCGACCGGTCTTTTTGATCACGGATCGACGCAAGGTGGTTTACCCATGCCATCCGGTCCGGTTTCTTGCGTGGTGCCACCATAATCTCTTTCACATCAGAGCCGTTTGGTTGCATTGCACCAATGGCTTGTGTGGCACTATACCCATCATGAGCTCCGCGCGCATCCGATATTGTCAGCAAAGATGTGTTTGTAAACATAAGGGGGTTACGGACTCAGACCTGCTCTGGATCACATAATAAGTCGACGGAATTGAAACCAAACGCGTACCCACGGCGTAAGTATTATAAGACGGTAAAAGCAGCGATGCGCAGACCGAGCAGACAGTCTTAGGGGACGACGCGTAAATGTCATTTGACCAGAGTAATGGTGCGCGCAAACGCATTGCAGTTATTGGTGCGGGAATTTCAGGCATGGCGGCGGCCCATGAGCTGGCCAAAGACCACAGTGTGGTCCTGTTTGAAGCCGAACAGCGGCTTGGCGGCCACGCCAGAACGCGCATGGCGGGCAAGAATGGTGATCAGGCGGTCGACACAGGCTTTATCGTGTTCAACTACGCCAATTATCCCTACCTCGCGGCGCTGTTTGACGAATTGGACGTCCCTGTGACGGAATCCAATATGTCGTTCGGGGCGTCTATTGATGGCGGGCGGTTTGAATATGGGCTGGCGTCGCTTCAGGCATTGTTCGCGCAGCCCAAGAATATGTTGAACCCAAAGTTTTTGCGAATGATTCGTGACGTTTTGAAGTTTAACAAGAACGGCGTTCGGTTAGCCCAAGAAGACAAGCTGACAGTTGGTGGCTTGATCGAACGTCTTGGTGCGGGGTCGTATTTTCGGGATTATTACCTTTTGCCGCTGTCTGGTGCGATCTGGTCAACGCCGACAGAAAAGATCATGGATTTTCCTGCCCGCGCGATGATGACGTTTTTCGAAAACCATGCTTTGCTAGGCATTAGTGGCCAGCATCAATGGTTCACCGTTGATGGAGGTAGCCAAGAATACGTGTCACGTCTTGGCATATCTATGGCTGCGCGCGGTGTTGTGATCCGGCTTGGCACGCCAGTAGACGGTGTGCGTCGTGCGCAGAATGGCGTGACGATCAAAGCCCCCGGATCGGAGTGGGAGGCATTTGACGAGGTCATATTTGCAACCCATTCCGACGACAGTCTGGCGATGCTTGACGATCCAACCACATTTGAAAAAGCTATGCTTGGGGCGGTCAAATACCAGCCGAACGAAATTGTGCTACACTCAGATGTGTCAATCATGCCGAAGCGCAAATCGGTTTGGTCGTCGTGGGTTTATTGTGAAGACGCAGACAAAGACAGCAACCGTATCGATCTAACATATTGGATGAACAAGTTGCAGCCTTGGCTTCAGGACGACCCGCTATTTGTCACGCTGAACACCACGCGCGATATTGATCCGGACCTGATCTGGGACAAGGTAACGTTGCGCCATCCGGTTTATAATCTCGAAGCATTGGCGGCGCAAAAATCTGCTGTGGCGGTGAACGGTTCGAATCGGACATGGTTTTGCGGTGCATGGATGAAGAACGGTTTTCATGAAGACGGGATCGGTTCGGCGATGGATGTCGTGTCCGCAATTCGGACACGTAACACAATGAGAGTGGCGGCTGAATAAACCAATGACACAGGTCCAACACATAGCAGGGGAGACCTACCACGGTCGGCGGGGCGGTACGAACAACGCCTTTCGTTATTCCATCGATTATGTGCTGCTAGACGCCGAAAACACGCCTGACCTGCCGGCGCTTTTCGCGCGCAACGGGCGGGGTGTGATGTCGGTGCATGACAGTGATCATGGTGGCGTGCCAAAGCACGGGATAGGTGCTGCATGGGTGCGAACGCTTTTGGCGGATCGCGGGCTTGATGTGACGGGGCGCGTTGAATTGCTGGCCCAGCCAAGGATGCTTGGGCATGTTTTTAATCCGGTATCGTTTTGGCTTTGCTATGGCCGTGACGACGTGTTGCGTGTGGTTATTGCCGAAGTATCCAACACGTTTGGTGATCGACATTCATACCTGTGTCACCACGAAGACTTGCGCGAGATTACCAAGGCCAACACGATAACCGCGCAAAAAGTTTTCCATGTTTCACCGTTTCAGGACATTGCGGGAAGCTATACCTTCAGGTTCGATATCCAGCCTGACAGCATTGGCATCTGGATTGATTTCTCTGACGGTCCGACGGGTCTGATTGCGACCCTGACTGGTGCGCGCGAACCATTGACCAATGCATCGATTCTCAAGGCAATTGTGCGCCGCCCGCTGGGATCACGCCGCGTGTTGGCTTTGATCCATTGGCAAGCAGTTAAACTGTGGTGGAAGGGCGTGATTTACCGTGCCAGACCCAAGCCGCCTGTGGATGATGTATCGCGATGAAGGCCCTACGTCAGGCGTTGTCCCAACGGTTTCCAGCCTACACAGCGTTTGCGGCTGTCCTGTCCGGAGCGGGCTTGCCGATCTATATTTTCGCACCAAAATACTACGCGGATACATTTGGCGTTAGTCTGACAGCGCTTGGCGCAGTCCTGTTCGGCCTGCGTCTGTTTGATGTGGTGCAGGACCCGGTCTTGGGCTGGATTGCCGAACGGTTGCGAAATGGAAAAGCGTTTGCTGTGGCTGTTGGCGCGCTTTTGCTGGCTGCATCAATGATTGGGTTGTTCGCCGTGCCGCCGCCAATTGATCCGCTTTGGTGGTTTGGCCTGATGATTACGGGGTTGTTCAGCGCGTTCAGCTTTCTCACCATCAGTTTTTACGCGCAAGGTATCGCCAAAGTCGGTGATCGGGTCGGTGGGCATGTGCAACTTGCGGCCTGGCGCGAATCAGGTGCGTTGACAGGGATTTGTTTGGCTGCCATCGCGCCGACCGCCTTAATGGGTTTTACAGATGCGCCCTTTGCGGCCTTTGCATGGGGATTCGCCGCCGCAACGCTTTTGGCGGCGCTGTTCATGTGGCGCGAATGGACGCCAGCATCAGTGGAACAGGCCCCGACGCCGATTGGTGCGATACTGTCGGACCGCCTTGCGCGCAGGCTGCTGCTGTTGGCATTGGTGAACGCCACGCCGCTTGCGGTGTCATCGACGCTGTTCCTGTTTTACGTAGAATCAAGGCTTGATGCCCCGGGGTGGGAAGGGCCGCTGCTGGTGTTGTTTTTCCTCGCAGCGGCTGTTTCGTCACCGGTGTGGTCGGCGCTGGCCCGCAAGTTTGGTGAAAAGCCTGTGTTGTTGTGCGCGATGGTTCTGGCGGTCGCCGCCTTTGGCTGGACGCTCACGCTTGGCGCGGGGGACACCACTGCGTTTGCGGTGATTTGTGTTCTGTCCGGTGCGACGATTGGGGCTGACTTGACGTTATTACCGGCGATGTTTGCCAAACGCATGGCAAAGATTGCGCCCAATGGTGGGCAGGGGTTCGGGCTGTGGTCGCTGGTGAGCAAATTCACGCTCGCGTTTGCGGCAGTGCTTTTGCTGCCATTGCTTGAGCGGGCCGGTTTTCAGGCCGGAATCAATAATCCGCAGGCAGCACTTACACTGCTGACCGGGCTGTATGCACTGGTCCCGTCTGTCTTAAAGATCGTGGCTATCATTTTGTTATTATTAACGACGTTGGAGAAATAAGAATGCGCGACTGGCAAGGAAAACGGTACTGGCTTATCGGTGCAAGCGAAGGCTTGGGCAAAGCACTGGCTGAAAGGCTTAGCCGCATGGGGGCTGAGGTGATCGTGTCGTCGCGCTCTGAAGACGCGCTCGCCAAGGTCGTTGATGGCTTGCACGGTAAAGCGTCCTATCAGGTGATGGATATTTCCGACGATGACAGCGTTAAAGAGGCTGCCGAGGCGGTTGGCGAGGTCGACGGTGTGGTGTTGCTCGCGGGTGTTTATTGGCCATTTGGCGCGGATGAATGGGACGCGGATAAGGCCGTGGCGATGGCGAATATCAACTTTACTGGATATCTGCGGGTGCTGGGTCAAGTGGTGCCAAAAATGGTGGTGCGCGATACTGGTCATATCGTCATCACATCCTCGCTGACGGGCTTTCGCGGTTTGCCGGGGTCGATTGGCTACACAGCATCAAAGGCCGCCAATATGTCGCTGGCCGAATGCATGTATGCTGATCTGCGCAAAACCGGTGTGGATGTTCAAGTCGCCAACCCCGGCTTTATCAAGACTCGCCTGACAGACAAAAACAATTTCAAAATGCCGTTTATCATGGACCCCGAAGACGCGGCGCGAGCGATGCTTGATCATATGAACACGTCAGACTTCAAGAAGAGCTTTCCGGCGGTCTTTTCGTGGGTCTTTCGCCTTGCGCAATTCCTACCCGATTGGGCCTACTTCCGCATTTTCGGCAAATAGCGCAGCGACTATAGGTGTGCCGCAAACGTCTTTTGTGCACGCCCCCAAACGCCTGCCTCGGGGCGGTCGAGCGTCAACAGATGTGGCAGCAGTTGCGATGCGAAATCATCTGTGCTTTCGACTGGCAAAAGCGACGGTAGATTATCAATCGCCATCACGTCGAGCGGCGGTGTGTCATGCGCGCGCAGAGTTGGCATATCCCACGTCGTCGCAGTGTTGTAGACCTTAATGGGGGAGAAATCGCTGTCAGGATCACAGGCGATATCGCCAATCACTGACAGTTTGCGGGCAGCGGTTCGTGCATCGGCAGGCACAAATACAGGCGCGCCCTTGTGGGCCAAAATGCAGTTGAGCAATATGTCGTGGGTCAATACCTCAGGGAATGGACCGCCGTGCGCAGTTTCTGCCATATCCCACCCAGTCGGGGCGATGCCAGCTGCCACACACAAATCCATCGCGCCGCTTCCCACACGGCCCAAGGCCCCGATGATCAGCGCGGTTGGGATTATGTCGATTGACGCGCGAACGCTGCGCGCCATTTCGGTCGCGGACGCAAATGCGCTCACTGCCCCAAGTGTTCTGCCGCGCTGTTGCTGACCCCAAGCCATCACTGAAATTGCGGCCCCCGCGTATCCGGCCCAGTAGCCGAACGCGGCGACCCGGCGCTCAGTGTCATCCACCAGATATTCTAGATCAAGCAGCGTGCCGCCGCCCGATTTGAACCGATCCAGCAGAACCCGTCCTGACGCTTGGCCCTTAAATGCGTGGCCAAACATGATGTGGCGACGGCGCAGCGGTGTGCCATCCACGGGCAGTTCTTTCAGCCCAAGGATGATTGCATCGTCTGGCGCATTTACCCATTCGCCGTTTTTGACGATCTCACATCCAACGTCGCGATAGCTTTTGGTTGGAATGCAGCGATCAGGTGCGTCTTCAACCACCACACGCCAGCCTTTGGAGAGCATTTTGGCGGCACCCTTTGGTGTCATCGGGGCGCGCGCTTCGTTCTCGCGCGGCTCACCGCGCATCCAAATCAACATGGGGTAGCTCCTGTTGCCAATCGCCCCTCCGTCGGGCTTCATAGAGATGACACAGGCTGTGCCCTAAACGCAAACCTCCACTCCTTAGTCTATGACTTTCTGAGGTGGAGTTCCCCGCAATCGTGCTGGCAATCGGTGACACTGAAATTGAATAACCGAACAATACCCGCGTTTAATATGCTAAGTTACACTTGAAAGGACGATCCATGTTCCAGAGTTCCGTGCGCCGATTGTTGATGTCGACAGTGTTTGTGCTGCCCCTTCCTGTGCTGGCGCAAGACGCCGCACTCGTTTTAGGCAATGAGCGGTATGAGCGGCTTGATCGTGTAAACCGCGCTGATGACGTGCTGGGCGCTGTCGATCGCCTTGAGGCGCTGGGTTTTGATGTTTTCGGCCGCGCCAACGGGCGGGTTGACGCGGTCAGCGATCTTGCTGCGGCTTTTCAGGCGCAGCTGGATGATGCGGATCGTTTGCTCGTCGCGCTATCAGGACATTTTGTGACCGATGGGACGCGGACATGGCTGCTGACAGCAGAATCCACCGAACCCGATTTGTTCACGGTGGACGGTGCGGGTCTGTCGCTTGATAGTGTGCTGCGTATTCTTGCCCAGCGCCCCGGAAAGGCCGTGCTGCTGCTTGGCGCTGCCGATCCGGATGATTTGGACATGGGCGATAGTAGGTTGCGGGCAGGTGTTGGCGACATGGAGATTCCGCAGGGCGTCACGCTGATCCGCACATCACCGTCCATGGCGGCCACTGTTCTGTCTGGCGTTCTCACGGAACCGGAGGCTGAGATTGGCCGCAGTCTGGCATCAAATTCGGCGTTGTCGTTGGATGGGTACTTTCCGATTGATTGGCAGTTGATGCCCGGTGTTGTGATTGTTGAACCCATTTTGCCGACCACAGGGCCGACCGAATCCGATCTGAACGCCGAAGCTGCTTTGTGGGATCGAACCACGGACGCGGACACCGTTGAGGCATACCGCATTTATGTTGCTCGTTATCCAGAGGGTCCGTTTGTCGATGATGCCGAGGCCGAGATCGTGTCGATCTTGGCCGAACCCAACCGTGCAGCGCGTCTCGCCGAAGAAGCGCTGAGCCTAAGCCGCGACGCGCGACGTGACATTCAAACGGATCTGACCCTTTTGAATTACAACACACGCGGTGTGGACGGTATTTTCGGGCGCGGTTCGCGCGGTGCGATCGTGAACTGGCAGCAGTTTAATGGCTTCCCGCAATCATCATATCTGACGCGGGACCAGATTAACCTGCTGGACGCACAAGCCGCCCGCAAACAGGCCGAGATTGAAGCCGAGCAAGCCCGGATAAGCGCCCAAGCCGAGGCGCGAGACCGCAGTTATTGGACAGAAACCGGTGGGTTTGGCGATGAAGCGGGCTACCGCGCCTACCTTGAACGTTTCCCCGATGGTCTGTTTGCCAATATCGCCAGCGCGCGGCTTTCAGAAATCGAAGATCTCCGTCGTTTGGCGATCGCAGCGCAAGATCGTGCAGCGTGGTCGGGTGCCGAAGGCAGGGATACAGTTGCTGGGTATCAAGAATACCTGGCGGTTTACCCAACAGGCGTGTTTGCGGCTGAAGCCCGTGCACGGATTGATGATTTGACTGCGCCAAGTACAACTGACGCGGAGATCGCGCAGTCCCAGGCGCAAGAAGAGACGTTGCGCCTTTCAGGGATCCGCGCCCAGTTGTTGGAATTGCGGCTTCGCGATATTGGCCACAACCCCGGTCGATTAGACGGTGTGATCGACGGTGACACCCGAAACGCGATCGCGGCCTATCAGGAGGCCCAAGGGATCACTGTGACGGGCTATGTGGACCGGGCAACGGCGGTTGGCCTGATGACAGGGTCAATCAACGTCACCATACCAAGTCCCTAGCCACCAAAAAACCCGCCCCAGCAGTCAGCTGACGCATTCCGGCTTTTGGGACACATAGAGGCTTTCGCGATTTATTTCGCGGGGGCCTCTTGATTGAGAAAGCCATTACCGTGTCTCGAACTTTCTCCAAAGCGGTGTGCCGTGGAACAACCAAGGTCGATAAAAGATCCTGCGTGGATCAGGTGCCTTGTTCTTTGGATTGTCGGCACCCAGCCGCATCGCCGGGGTCCGCATTACCGGCGCGGCGGTTCGCCGCTTCGGGACTTTCAGGGATTTGGACGATCCAGGAACCCGCACTGTAGAGACACCTTGGGCCACCTCGGTTGTGCCCTGCCCCGACGACCCAGACGCTACATACTGCCGTGTCTCGAACCAGTTGTAATACACGCGATAGATATTGAGCAGGGCGACCAAGATAGCAGGATTAAATACTGCGCCGTTTATGTAGCTGGGACCGTTTCGACTGCCGCGCCCACCTGCCCGCGCGGTTGGACTGATCCGGCTCCGCACAGAGTTCATAAAAGCGGTTCATACAGGCTGGATTGTGGTGTTCAACACACGACGAGCGAGCGCCTCCCTTAGATCGTCATCAGCTATCTTTTGATCGAAGCCTACCGATTTCAAACGCTTTCGCTATTTTGACCGGAGCACTGGAAAGCCCACCGTCTTTTCGGTCTCACCGTAATGCTGGACAGGCGAGCTGGCCCAGAACTGTGGGAACTGGGCAGATTGAAAGTTGGCGATCGGAAAAGGATGCACCGCGTCCTGGCTATCAGTCTTCACTGCTGGCATTAGCCCTGCTGCGCAGAACCGTCTCAATAGCTCCCATCTCGGAAGCTCTTCGCCTACAATCCGCGTCTGAATCTCACCAAACTCCTCGAACGCCTTTTCGAATTTTTTGATACGGCTTTGGTTCGTTGGCGTAGAAGCTTCCTTGTCGAAGGACATCACAAACCATTCGAACTTGTCCTCCCTAATCAAGTCTCGGAAAATGTGAGGGACAACTCGCACCATCGCAGCTTCTTGTTCGCCAACCAGGGTAATCTTGCCATCTGGCAGCATCTTTCGCAGGCACGCAAGGTGCGCAGCCTTTGTATAGGTCTGTTTAACGACTACCCCCTTGAAACTGCCGCGGTGATCGCGGTTGGTATCTACAAGGCCGAAGTATCCGTTGCGGATCTCATTGAGAACCCGGCGTCGCGCACCTGATTCCCAAAGACCTTGCTGAACATCATCGGGCAGATCAATGCCGCAAGAAATGTCTTCCTCATAGGCCTTCTTCAACTTTTCCTCAAAAACCCGCCAGCTACTCTCGGCGCTGGCAAAGAACGCGGCCTCATCAAACCTACCGCTCGGCCTTTGGAAGTGAAGCAATGGGGCGCTCACGACCTTGCCAGACTTCTGGGTGTATTGTTTACGGATATTGCGGGGCTGGCCGGCAACATCGAGGTAGTGCTCTTCGAAGAAAGCAGCAGGATCGACACGCGGGTCGAAGTTGGCATCAATCCGGAAGACATATCCACTGCGGATGTCTGCGCTGACCGAGCAGTGAAGAGGCGTCAGGCGGCGATCAAACCGACTTTCCCAGTTTACTGAAATGACCACATCATCGTGCGCGATGCGCATATGGCTGAACCGGTCGGATGCGTCTTCCTTAGCTTTCCAATCTTGCAGTTTCGCGCGCTCAAACGCGAGCAGGATCTTTTCCAAAAAGAAAATACGACTGTAAATACGGCTCACACCGCATTTCTTGCCCGTATCGGGGTCCGACAAAAGGCGTTGGAGGTCGTTGATACTTGCGCCATTGACCAACTCCCTGAGCAGGCGCACCATTATCGCTCTTCTTCTTTTGTGCCTGATGGTCCAGGGAAACGGAGATACGCGCACCGGGCTGCCCTTTACAGGGTTTATGAATGATCCGGAATCCAGAAGGCTTCGGCCGCTTCCCTCTACGCGCGGGCGCGAGTTTGCCGTGCGTTCCATTGAAGATAAACTCGTCCGGTGCATCCAGATACCGAGCGCCACAACACCCACAGACTGGCCCTTCAAGTAGTCCATTCTGTGTCATCAGCCTGTCGATTTCGTCGAGGAGATGTTCATTCGAGAAAATATTAAACGATACCTCGCAGGTTCGGTTTCCCTTTTGATGATGGCAAATGAGATTTCTCCCGTCATCCCAAGCGTGCGGATCGCCCTGATACTCGAAAACCTGGGATACCCTCGACGCCTTATCATCACCGTCGAGCGTGTATATGCCTTTGCCAGTCGCAAGGGCTGGCAGCTTTATTGATGCGAGAAGTTTGCGTTGAGTAGCATTGCGGCCCTTGAAGGTGGGTAGCGAAAAATCCGGAGCAACACCGTCGTTGTCGCAATCGACATCACCACAAGTATTGAGGTTGATTTCTTCGGACACTGCGGGATAAACTTCACGCAAGTTTAGTTTTGGAACACTCTTGACCATCAGATTTCCTATCTGTCGTTTCGTCAAGATGGCCTCCAAAGCCGAAAGAGATGTTGGTCGTTTCGGATGAAACGGAAACCTTTCGGACATTTTTTGCAATGTGTGGTCGCGGGACACTTCTCCCGCAACTCTTAGTATCTCCTATCTCTAAATGATCTGTAAAATCAAACGCCTACCAAGCAAAAACTTGGTAGGCGTCAGTTCTGTGTCCCAAAAGCCGGAATGCGTCACCAGTCAGCGGGGGCGGGGTTCATTTCAGGAATCAGGATCGTTTAGGGACGCGCAGGAACGTAGCGTTCAAACACCATGCGAATAAGGCCCTGCGTCTGGTTGTCCAACTGCCGCACGGCAACCAGATAGGTGCCGGGTTGCACACGGACTGTCAGCAATGAATCCACTGATCCGTATTCGTCGCTGTCATCGTTATAGCCGACCAGACGACCCAGATCGTCATACATTACCAACACGGGGTCGCCTTGGCCTTGCGCAATCGCTTCGACCAGCACCAGACCACCGGCGTAGATGTCGAAAGAATACCAAATGGCGTCACCACCGACGGTTACATCTTGACGCAGTCGTGTCTGCAGTTCGCCGAGGGCTGCAACAGGATAGCTGCCATCAAGCGGCGGGCTTGCATCGCCACGCGCGTACAGGTTCATCTGAACTTCCATTGCATCATATGCCTTGGCCGTCACGGTGATCGGCAGGCTTTCATCACCATACAAATTAAGTGCGACACAATATTCGCCCGCCGGCAGCATGTTTGCCATGTCGATGCGGCTGTTTAGCCCATCAAAATCGTCATTTTCTGCCAGCCAATTCCCTGACGCATCAAACAGCGTCAGAATTGGATCGGCGGCCTCATTTTCTGCGGTAATCGTTACGGCAGCAGGCGCATCAAGCTCGAACGAATAGACATTTTGCGTCGCCCATGGGTTCGCAAGGGGTTCGCCAAGCGTCAGTTGCTGGGCGACGCTAAGATCACATTCGCCATTCGCAACATCATTGGACGGGGCTGCAAATCCAGCGGTCAAAGGTTCCTGATCCATTCGACCTGCGCGCACAAATCCAGTGATTGGCGATCCGTCAAAGCTGCGCATCGACACGCAATAGGTGCCGACTGTAAGGAAGCTTTCGGCGCGGCTGGACGCATCGCCACCGCTGTCATCATCGGACGCCACAATTTCACCACTGGCGTCGCGCACGTCCAGAACCGTATCGCCGCCCCCACGCCCTTGGGCTTCGATGCGGTAATCGCCATCTTGAGACACTGAAAAAAGACCAACAAATTCGTTGCGCATCAAAACCAGTGCCATTTGTTCGATATGAGCTGGTGAAGTCGAGATATCAGACGAGGCTTCGTCACCGCCCAACCATTGGCCATTTGCGCCGACACCACCGCATAGGTTTGCATCTTGCGCGAGGGCAGGAAGGGCGACCAGCGCGAATAGGCTGGTCGCTAGGGCAGTTGAAAATGGTCGGATCATAGGAATTCCTCTCTGTTTATAATTGGACGCAGCGTAAGCGGCCAAACGCGCCGAGGCTAGGGGGAGTTTGTCAAAGGGGTGGAAGGTCAGGGAAACCGTACCGCCGCCAACAAAACCCGTCCGCTATATGAAAGTCAGTTGTACGTAAAAGGCGGTTGATGATCACGGTTGGGCCAAGGACTACTTTCGCGAAATATATATCTGACAACAGGCAATAGTAGACGTTCGAAAAACGGCGGTTCTTGGGATGCGGTGGATGTCGACTTCGAGCCCGTACTGAATAATACTGCGGTAAGTTTGAATGGCTACTTTCAGGTATGCGCGACTGTTCGCTATACTGAACTTGGCTGGAATCCAAGTCTGCGAACGAAAAGGCGTCCGATGCAAAATCTCTCGACTGCACCCATGCTGACGACGCAACGGTTGGTTTTGCGTGGACCCGAACGGGATGATTTACCGGGGTTCACCCGTTTCATGACCAGTGCCTCGTCGATGGAAGCGCAGGGAGAGACGGTCACAGCGGAACAGGCTTGGTTCGGGTTTCTGACCGGCATTGGCCACTGGCATTGGCACGGCTTCGGCTTCTTTACAGTCGTTGAACAGCATACGGGGCATCCCGTCGGCCGAGTGGGCTTGATCAAGCATTCCAACTGGCCAGACGTAGAGCTGGCATGGCATCTGTTCGAAGGAGCGGAGGGAAAAGGCTTTGCCACGGAAGCTGCGATGGCCGTCAAAAAATGGGCCTATGAGGATCTGGGGTTAGATAGGCTATACAGCTACATAGACTGGGAGAATACTCGTTCACAGGCTGTGGCAAAGAGGCTCGGTGCCGTCACGGACGGAACGCGGGCCCCGCATGAACTGGAGGCGGAGGTGTGGGTTCACTCAATGGAAAGCCATTGAGCCAAGCTGGCGAGAACCGTGACCCGCGCCCGAGAACTTGCAAAGCCGCACTCTTGGATTTCTTCGATGATTAGGTCAATCAGGCTGTCGCCGCCATGGATGGCTTCTTCCAGGAGCAAGGCGGAACAACCTCACAAGCGGCGCAATGGCAGACGCAACTTTCAATTTCGGTCTTTCGCACGCATCTGGCGAAAGGCCGAATTGCCCGTGCGGTTTCAACGGGTCGCTGCCACACAGGCTTCAAGTTTCTCTGCTGGGGTATGGTATTGCAAGGTCTTTCTTGGTCGCTCGTTAAGTTGGCGTGCGACAGCGCTGAGCTTAGCGTGGCTAAATCCGGATATATCGGTGCCTTTGGGAAAGCACTGTCTGAGAAGGCGGTTGGTATTTTCGTTGCTGCCGCGCTGCCACGGAGATTGAGGATCACAAAAATAGACATCGATATTTGTGGCAACGGTAAATTTTCGATGCCCCGCCATCTCTGATCCACGATCCCAAGTCAGGGATTTGTAGAGTTCTCTGGGAAGCTTTCGTGCTTGTTTGATCAAGGCTGTCGTCACGCTCTGGGTGTCTTTGTTCGTGACTTTGGCCAACATCACAAAACGGGAATGGCGCTCCACAAGCGTTGCGATGTAGCTGTTGTTCGATCCCGCGATTAAATCGCCCTCCCAATGCCCCGGAACGGCACGATCCTCTACCTCTGCTGGGCGTTCGCTAATTGAAACAGCATTCTTGATTTTGCGTAACTCAAGTCCCTTCTGAGTGGCATGCCGGGAGCGTTGGATCGCACGTGGACTGCGCAGACATTCCTGCAATTCCTTCTTCAAAACCCCGCGAGTTTGGACATAGAGACTGCGATATATCGTTTCGTGTGACACGCGATTTTGCTCTTCATCAGGATATCTGCGTTTGAGCCAGCCTGCGATTTGCTGCGGTGACCATTTCCGACGCAGCTTTCGCGCTATCAAGTGGCACAAAGGATCGTTGAATGAGAGCTTACACAATTTGGGCCGCGCTGCGCAGTCCCAAGCGCGTTGGTCTGAAGGAGTTGCACGATAGGCTTGTCGCCCGCCGTTCCTGCGAACCTCTCGGCTGATCGTCGAAGGTGACCGGTTCAGGTTTTGTGCGATGAGACGAAACGACTGCTTTGTGACAAGCCCACGGGAAATCACTTCCCGTTCAATGAGGCTCAAAGCACATTGCGACCGCGCGCGATCAGCGGGGCGGATCCCACCAGTTCGCACCAAGTGAGGGAAAATAGACGACGACGCACGATTGAAGTGACGGCCAATCGAGCCCATTGAATCACCGCGTTGCCACCGATCCCACATCTCAGACTTCTGTTGGTCCGTATAAGACGTCCGTGTGCGATACTTCATAATAAACACTCCATCTTTCCAAAAAGATTAAAGTGTTGCGACGACCCTCTGAAACCACACCGACAAAGCAGACACTCAGTAGCCGTTCCTAAAACCCTCCATTTTGGAACATGCCTAAACCACCTCGCTTGATGCTGCCACAAACCCCGTTCAAAACCGAAAGGGTTATTCACCCCGATTTCGGGGCGGTTATCTTAGTTCTGACCCAGCCAAAGAAAAAGCCGCGTCCCATTGGTGGGCGCGGCTTTTTAACTTCGAATGTGGTCGGTCTGTTAGCCCTGACGGGCTTTGAACCGTGGGTTGGTTTTGTTGATAACGTAAACCCGGCCCTTACGGCGCACAACGCGGCAATCGCGGTGGCGCGACTTGAGCGAACGGAGGGAGTTGCGAACTTTCATGTGTTCTGTCCTTTGTCTCGCGGCGCGGCGATTGCGCCTTTGTTAATGTTATACGCTGCTGGCATAAGCCAAACGGCGTGGTGATATTCGTGCCCGCACCGTGAGGTGCAAAGTAATGGTGGACGATACTGGGATCGAACCAGTGACCCCTTCGATGTCAACGAAGTGCTCTACCGCTGAGCTAATCATCCATTCCCTTAACACGCTTGTGTCCTAAAACGAAAAGGACATGGCGCCCTGAAACGAATAGGACGCGCAAGCGCGCGTCGGTTGCGCGGTCTATATAAAGAGTCGGGATAGGGATCAAGGGCTTTTGGCAAATGGTGGAAATGCGCTACACTGATAACACCAAGGTGTGCAAAAAAGGGCTATGATGATAGATACTGTGTCAAACCCATCTTACCTGTTGCGCCGCCCTTCGGCGCGCACAACATCTGTGGTTTTTGCGTCACCGCATTCGGGGCGCAGGTACCCGGCGGCCTTTTTGCGCAAGATCGTGTTGGATGAAATGCAAGTCCGTTCGTCTGAGGATGCATTCGTCGATGATTTGTTTGGATCAGCCGTTGATCATGGTGCGCCTTTGCTTTTGGCGCAATCGCCACGGGCGTATCTGGATCTGAACCGGGGTCCCGACGAACTGGATCCTGCGGTCATCGACGGAGTGCGGCGCGGCGCGCACAACCCGCGCATTGCCAGTGGACTTGGCGTTATTCCCCGCGTCGTGTCCAATGGTCGTGCAATTTATAGTGGAAAACTGACGCTGTCAGAAGCGCATGAGCGTATCAGTTCGGTCTGGAGAGCCTACCACGACACCCTGCAAACCCTGATGGACGAAGCACATGCAGGCTTTGGCGAAGCGATCCTGATTGATTGCCATTCCATGCCGCACGAAGCCTTGGAACATGTCTGCCCCCCAGGTGCCACCCGCCCTGATGTTGTGCTAGGGGACCGGTTTGGAGCGGCGGCGGCGTCGTCTGTGGTGGAACGGATCGAGGCGGCGTTTGCGTCTGCGGGTTTCAAAGTCGCGCGTAATATGCCGTTTGCGGGGGCCTACATCTGCCAACATTATGGCCGGCCGTCGCGCCGGCATCATGCGGTGCAGATCGAAATTGACAGAGCCATCTACATGAACGAACGCACGATCAAGCCGAATGCCAATTTTAATGCATTCAAAGCGGCCCTGGACGGCGTGATTGCCGAAATCGCTGAAATCGGTCGTCCGGCAGACTTGCGCGTCGCGGCAGAATAGTCAGCGCAACGCGCGCCCCTTAAGAATTGCGTCTTTGCCGAATTTTTCGCGGATCGCATCGGTTGCGCGTTCCGCATCTGCGCGTTTGGTGGCGTTGGGATCCAGAAGGTCGCCAATTCGGTCTGCGTCCCCCGCTGGTACCAGCTCGGAAATCCCGACCCCCAAAAGACGGTACGGCCCCTGTTTACCCACTTGGTCAAAAAGCTCGCGCGCGGTGCGATAGATTGTATCGGCCAATTGCGTTGGTTGATGCAAGCTGAGCCGTTTGCTGAGGAGTTTATGATCGCCGCGTTTGAGTTTAAGCGTCACCACGCGACCTGCCTTGTCTTGCGCTTTGGCGCGCGCTGACACCTTTTCCGCCATCCGCCAAATGTGACCGTCAAGAATATCAGGGTCGTTGGTATCTTCATTGAACGTAGTTTCGTTGCTGAGCCCTTTCACGGGTGTGCTCGTCGAAATTCTGCGCGCATCTTCGCCCCGTGCGAGGGAATAGAGCCTGTCCCCCATGCCGCCAAAACGATCATGCAGGTCGCGACTGTCCCACCGCAGCAGATCGTCGAAGGTGCGAATGCCAGCAGCGTCGAGGTTTGCCCGCGCGACGGGGCCAATACCCCAGATCAGTTTCACGGGCTTGGGACGCAGGAATTCGGTCGTTTCCGCTGCGCCAATCACTGAAAACCCGCGCGGTTTGTCTAAATCCGATGCAACTTTTGCGAGGAACTTGTTGTGGCTCAGGCCGATGGACCCGGTGATCCCAATTTCATCGGCCATTCGTTTGGTCAGCCGCGCCAACATCACGGCAGGCGGTGCGCCGTGCAAATTTTCCGTTCCCGACAGGTCCATGAACGCTTCGTCCAGCGACAAGGGTTCAACTGTTGGCGTCAGTTCGTCCATCAGCGCACGCACTTGGCGCGACACTTCGACGTAGCGGTCCATCCGGCCCCGCACGATGATTGCTTCGGGACAAAGTTTCAGCGCCTGAAACATCGGCATTGCTGATCGCACGCCTTTAATGCGTGCGATGTAACAACATGTCGACACTACGCCACGGTGCCCACCGCCGATAATGACGGGCTTTCCGTCGAGGTCTGGATTGTCACGTTTTTCCACGGATGCGTAAAACGCATCACAGTCCATATGCGCAATGGTGAGGTCAAACAGTTCATCGTGCGACGTCACACGCGGAGAGCGGCACGCGGGGCAGCGGGTGCCGGATTCAAAAGTGTGCAGACAGGCGCGACAAAGGGTGGGCATGGGGTGTAAATACGCAGAGCGTGGGAGAGGTGGCAAGCCGACCCTGCGGGGCATTGGTATTTTTAAACCAAAGAAGCGGGTAGGGTTGCGCTATGGAGAACGGATTTCATGGCGCAAAGGCAGTGGTTTTCATCGGGGCGCGGTTGTTGATTTATCAGCGCGATCGCGGTGTGGTCTGGCCCGGATACTGGGATTTCCAGGTGGCGGGCGTGAAGGGTATAAAACGTGGCGTGAGTGTCTGCGTCGTGAGGTGTTTGAGGAATTCGCGCTTGATGTTCCGATCGGTGCGATCACGTGGGGCAGGGTGATATCGTCAATGTTGAACCCCACAGCCAAGGCGTGGTTTTTCTTCGTTCATTTACCACGTGAGATCGAGGAAAATATCTGCTTTGGTGATGAAGGGCAGCGCTGGACGCTTATGGACATTGATGATGTGATGAATATACTAAATTTGGTGCCAGCCTTGCGTGTGCGACTGAGGCTGTGGTTGCAGGACACGGATACCGAACTTATCTAACTTGTGAACAGGCGGTCTTTTATTATGCATTGAGGGGAAACATCATGGACATTGAAAACATCATAATCAACCTGATTGGGGGCAATATTGTCCTGATCCTGTTGGCTGCATTTATCATCCTTTGTATTATGGTTGGTGTTCGCATCGTGCCGCAGTCTGAAAAATTTGTGGTTGAACGGTTTGGCCGGCTTCGCGCGGTGCTTGGGCCTGGCATCAACTTTATCATCCCATTTCTTGACCGCGTTGCGCACAAGATTTCGATTCTGGAGCGCCAGTTGCCGGTGATGGGCCAAGACGCGATTACATCTGACAACGTGTTGGTGCAGGTCGAAACGTCGGTGTTTTACCGCATCACCGAACCTGAAAAGACGGTCTATCGTATCCGCGACGTCGATGGGGCGATTTCTACGACGGTCGCCGGTATCGTGCGCTCAGAAATTGGTAAGATGGAACTTGACCAAGTGCAGGCGAACCGCACGGGCCTGATCCTTGCGATCCAGGACCAGTTGGCCGCGCAGGTGGACGAATGGGGCATCGAAGTCACCCGGGCCGAAATCCTCGATGTGAATTTGGATGCTGCGACCCGCGCCGCGATGCTTCAGCAGCTTAACGCGGAACGTGCGCGTCGGGCGCAAGTGACGGAGGCCGAGGGTAAAAAGCGGTCTGTTGAGCTTCAGGCCGACGCCGAACTTTATGCCGCCGAACAGGCCGCCAAAGCCCGCCGCGTTTCTGCGGATGCAGAAGCCTATGCGACACAAGTTGTTGCCGTGGCGATTGCCGAAAACGGACTCGAGGCGGCGCAGTATCAGGTTGCGTTAAAGCAGGTCGAATCGCTCAATGCACTGGGCGCATCCGCTGGCAGCAACACGATCCTTGTGCCAGCAAACGCGCTCGAAGCGTTTGGCGATGCGTTCAAGATGCTTAAGGGTCGCGGGTAATGTCGTGGTACAATGAATGGTGGGTCTGGATGGTGGTGGCACTTTTGCTGGCCATCGCTGAAATTCTTATCCCGGCTTGGATATTCTTTGGCTTTGCGCTCGGTGCGCTTTTTCTTGGGGCAATGATCTGGATAGGCATTGGCGCCAGCATGTCATTGGCATGGTCGCTGGTCGTCTTCGCTGTGTTTTCGTTGATTGCCTATGTGATTTTGCGCCGGATTTTCGGCGTTCGTCGCGGGCAAATCAAAATCTGGGATCGCGATATCAACGACTGATCGGTTCATGCTAAAAAAGGCTCCGCACAAAAGGCGGGGCCAATCTATCTGTTCATGAGGAATGTTTATGGCCGATGGGCTTTGTTGCACAAAGCAGCATGAGGTCTGACTTCCTCTTACCCCTGATGGAGCTACGCTACGACAACGGTTCTGGGGATGCCAAGTGCGGTGAAGGGGATCGTCAAGTTGCGGGGTATTTCCCTTCGGGGTATGCATTCGTATGACCAAGCCCAAGCAATCTGGCGCCTTCTTAGGCCATCGTTTTTCTCCTGAGATCATCGCATACGCCGTCTGGGCCTATCACCGATTTCCCATGAATTTGCGCGATGTCGAGGACTTGCTGGCAGCACGTGGGATTATAGTCAGCTACGAGACCATCCGCGCTTGGGTAGCGAAATTCGGATCACAATATGCCAAGGTGATCCGCCGAGATCGACCCAAAGTGGCGGACAAATGGCACCTGGACGAAGTTGTCCTTCCGATAAACGGCAAGAAGTATTGGCTATGGCGCGCTGTCGACAGTGACCTGCGCCCCTAAAACTCCTCCAGATTTGTGTAGAGTCCGCCCAACAAAAGGACGGACAAATGAAGGCACGATTTACAGACGAACGGATCATAGCAATTATCAAAGAACAGGAATCTGGGGAGAAGACTGCTGATGTATGTCGGCGGGACGGGATCAGTTCAGCGACGTTCTATAAATACACATCGAAGTATGGAGGCATGGAGCCGTCTGACGCGAAGCGGTTGCGGGCCTTGGAAGACGAGAACGGGAAGCTAAAGAAGCTGCTAGCGGAACAGATGCTCCCTTCTCGGGACATTGCTGCGCAATACCCTGTCAGGCGAGGGACAATGCAATGTTGCGAGACATCAATTCAAAAAAATGGTGACGCCCGTTGGGAAGCTTAAAGCTGTGGTTCACTTGATGGAAACTCATCAGGTTAGCCAGCGACCATTGCCCGGCAGGCGATTGCAAAGCAATCTGCCGAGAGGGGGCGTGCGATGTCTTGCAAGTTGATCGATCAACGGTGCGGTATCCGTCTCGCCGCGGCGATGACGCTGAGTTGCGTGATGCCATCAAGCGGGTTTCGAGGGAGCGGCGACGGTTTGGTTGCCGTCGTGTTCATGTGATGATCGCGCGCGAAGGCTTTGCGGTGAACCACAAAAAGGTGAGACGCATTTACACTGAAGAGAAGCTCCAAGTGCGTCGTAGGGGCGGTAGAAAGCGCGCTTTGGGCACGCGGAAGCCGATGGTGCTGCCTGATGGTCCTAACCAGAGATGGTCATTAGATTTTGTGTCTGACGCGCTGACTGGCGGTCGCCGGTTTCGTATTCTGACGGTTGTCGATGACTTCAGCCGCGAGAACCTGGTGCTTGTCGCGGACACATCATTGTCTGGTCAGCACGTTGCCCGAGAACTGGACCGCGTAATCGCTGAGCGCGGCATGCCAAAGACGATTGTGTCGGATAACGGCACAGAATTCACCAGCATGGCGATCCTCAAATGGGTTCAAAATACGGGCATCGATTGGCATTATATCGCGTCCCGCCGCCCGGCAGTGGTTTGCTTGCAAACCATGAGAGGGGGCAAGCCCCAGCAGAACGGGTTCATCGAAAGCTTCAACGGTAAACTAAGAGATGAATGCCTCAATGAAACGCTGTTTGCTACATTGGGCGACGCCCGCAAAACGCTTGAAGAATGGCAGGACGACTACAACTGGCGCAGACCACATTCAGCTCTGGGGAACCTGACGCCAATGGAATTTTTAGAGAGAAGGATCATCGACAAGATGGCCGCTTAAGGTCAAAGATTTAGCACCAAGGACTCCGCGCAAAGCTGGAGGGAAATTGGGGCACAGGTCAATGTGAACGACCACAAAGTCCGACACATCGACGTTTCAGTTTCAAAATTGATGTGCTGGACATCCTCGTCCAGGTGCCATTTGTCCGCCACTTTGGGTCGATCTCGGCGGATCACCTTGGCATATTGTGATCCGAATTTCGCTACCCAAGCGCGGATGGTCTCGTAGCTGACTATAATCCCACGTGCTGCCAGCAAGTCCTCGACATCGCGCAAATTCATGGGAAATCGGTGATAGGCCCAGACGGCGTATGCGATGATCTCAGGAGAAAAACGATGGCCTAAGAAGGCGCCAGATTGCTTGGGCTTGGTCATACGAATGCATACCCCGAAGGGAAATACCCCGCAACTTGACGATCCCCGATTTAAAACTAGTTAAGTAAGTTGTAATTGTATTCGGTTATGAAGCTGAATGGAGATCTCAATGGCCTGGACTGAGCTCACCCGTCGCCAACATGATCGAAAAAGCGATAAGTACGCAAGTGATATGACAGACGCAGAATGGGCGTTGATAGCGCCTTTGATGCGGCCGCCCAAGGGAACAGGCCGGCCTCGTACGACATGTTTGCGCGACGTATTCGACGCGATCCTCTACATTGCAACGACCGGATGCCAGTGGCGCATGTTGCCCAACGACTTCCCGCCAGTTTCGACTGTGCGGAGTTATTTTTACGCGTGGCGCGATGATGGCTTGCTGGATGAGATGAACCGTAAGCTGGTGGAAGTCGCGCGTTTGGCCGAGGGCCGTAAGGCCCAGCCAACCGCCGGGATCATAGATAGTCAGAGCGTAAAAACAACTGAAAGTGGTGGGGTTAGAGGGTACGATGCGGGAAAACGGATCAAAGGACGCAAGCGCCATATCGTCACCGACACAGTCGATTTTTGGTGGGCCTGGTGGTCCACAGTGCCGGAATTCAGGATCGGGATGGCGCGCCAGATGTGTTGAAAGCTATCGTCTCACGTTATCCATCATTGCGGCATGTATTTGCGGATGGCGGATATGCAGGGCCCAAACTGCGGGACGCGCTGAAGGCCCTTGGCCGATGGACCGTCCAGATCATCAAACGTTCCGATACCACAGAGGGCTTTGAAGTGCTGCCGCGCCGGTGGGTCGTCGAACGCACCTTCGCCTGGCTGAACCGATGTCGCCGCCTATCAAAAGATTGGGAAAAATCTATCGCAAGCGCAGAGGCTTGAATCCTCATCGCACACATTAGACGCGTCACACGACATCTCACAAGGATCTGAAATCGCTCAAATAGTTTTGAATCAGACTCTAAGGGCTCCAACTTGCAGTTCTCCGCTCTGCAGCATCGTGGCCTTCCATCGAATGCGCTTGGTCACTCACAGCCGATTCTGTTGAAAAACACCGTGTTGCGCGGGTTCTGTCGCAAAGTTTTTGCGTTTGGGTGAGACTGCTGGATTGTGTTAGGTGCGGGCCTTTGTTCTTGAGGGTGAGCTACTGACTGTGAAAATTGATTTCAAAGGGAACCACTTCCCCAAAAGCGTGATCCTGTACGCTGTATTTTTCTACGTACGTTATGGCGTCTCGTATCGTGATTTAAAGGAAATCATGGCCGAACGCGGCGTTGAAATCGATCATGCCACTCTGAACCGGTGGGTGGTGAAATTCTCACCATTGATTGCTGCAAACGCGCAGGCCAGAAAGAAACCGACAGCCGTCTCTTGGCGAATGGATGAAACGTATATCAAGGTTCGTGGTGAGTGGACCTATCTTTACCGCGCTGTTGATCGCGAAGGGGAAACTCTTGATTTTATGTTGTCAAAGCGTCGTGACACCGGCGCCGCTCGAAGGTTCTTCAAGCGCGCCGTTGGCACTAACGGTGTTCCAGATCGTATTGCGATCGACAAGAGTGGTGCCAATTTGGCTGGCCTGCAAAGCCTCAATGTCATCCTTAAATTCACGGGAGCTGGTCAGATTATCAGTATCTTTCAATCTAAATATCTCAACAATATTGTGGAGCAGGATCATCGATTCATCAAGCGGATCACACGGCCAATGCTGGGCTTCAAAGCGTTCCATTCTGCTGCAACAACATTGGCTGGGATCGAAACTGCGCATATGATCCGCAAGGGCCAACTAGCCCAAACAGGCATCCCGGCATTCAAGCAGTTCGCAGCCCTCGCAGCATAATTGTGTCCAAAGAAGACTGTTCGTCAGCCTGCCGAAAAATTTGCGACAGAACCTGGTAAATGTGCCGGCACTGACGATTCCGCGATATCCCGTCAGGCCCAATGGCTGGGTGACATCCGCCGCAATCAAGTCGCGGTAGGCACCTTTGCCTTTGGCGACGCGCAACATGTCTTCAGACAGATCTAGCGCGTCAATCGGCCCAACGCCAACTGCCGCCAATCCTTCGCCAACCAATCCCGTCCCCGCACCAACGTCCAGAACCGGACCACACCCTCCAGCACCGACGAAAACCCGGACCACTTCGCGCGGGGTCAGATAGCCCTGCGCGGCGCCAAAATCGCTGTCGTAGGTATCTGCCCACGCTGCGTAAAGTCGTTTGGTATCTTCTGGCGTCTTCAGCGCATAGGCGCCTTCTAAATTTGTATCATCTGTCATGCATTGATCCTAACACACCTTGCGCCGCGCCGCAGCTTGCGCGACCAATAGGCATGACAAAAACGCTCCTCTCCTTTGGCCACGGTTATTCGGCCCGCGCACTTACAACGCTTCTATCAGACGATTGGCGCGTGATCGGAACCACGCGCAGCGACGAAAAAGCGGCCGCATTAATGGCGGGAGGGACCGAGCCGCGCATTTGGCCCGGTGCGGACCTCACCCCTGCTCTCAATGCTGCGACGCATCTATTGATTTCCGCAGGTCCGTCTGACGCAGGTGATCCAGTCCTCAACGAATTGCGCAGCGAAATCGCGTCACGTCGTGATCAGTTCGAATGGGTTGGCTATCTGTCTACGACTGGCGTTTACGGCGATCATGACGGGGGCTGGGTCGATGAAAACACGCCCCTCAACCCCTCAACGAAACGCGGTCAGATGCGGGTGGACGCTGAAACTGCGTGGCAATCGCTTGGTCTGCCACTGCACATTTTCCGGCTAGCGGGAATTTACGGGCCCGGACGTGGGCCATTTGCGAAAGTGCGCAACGGCACCGCACGCCGCATCATCAAAGACGGCCAGGTTTTCAGCCGTATCCACGTGGCCGATATTGCCCAAACGCTTGCCGCATCCATCGCGCAGCCCAATTCCGGTGCGATCTATAATCTATGTGACGATGATCCCGCCCCGCCCCAAGACGTCATCGCGCACGCCGCAGAACTGCTTGGCATGGCAACCCCGCCAGCGCAGAATTTTGCTGTTGCCGACCTGACCCCGATGGCGCGTAGTTTTTATGCTGAAAGTAAAAAGGTGCGCAATGACCGGATCAAATCCGAACTTGGCGTGAAATTAATCTACCCAGACTACCGCGCAGGTCTCGCCGCACTTCTGGCCGCTGAAACAGAAAATCGCTAGGCCAAATCTTGTCCCGCATAGGTCCACTTGCAATATACAAAGCAATCAAAAGATGCCTGCCAAAGCAGCCCTAAGCGCGTTTTCCAATCACATCGACGCCCAACACATGCAGTACTTTTGTTTCGATGTGTTCGGCGTTCATGCCCGCAACTTCGTACATTTCGCGCGGGCCCGCTTGGTCGATAAACACATCCGGCAGCACCATTGAACGGAACTTCAGGCCATGATCAAACACGCCTTCCTCTGCCAACAATTGCGCCACATGTGACCCGAACCCACCAATTGCGCCTTCTTCAACGGTGATCAGTGCTTCGTGATCGCGCGCCAGTCCAAGGATCATGTCGCGATCTAACGGCTTGGCGAACCGCGCATCTGCAACTGTAGGCGTGATGCCCCTTGTGGCCAGCGCTTCACAGGCTTTTTCAATTTCCTGTAACCGTGTGCCGAACGACAGAATGGCGACACGCGCGCCTGCTCGGATCATCCGACCTTTGCCAATTTCAAGCGGCTGCGCGTCATCGGGAATTTCAACACCGACACCTTCGCCACGTGGAAAGCGGAATGCGATTGGTCCACTATCATGGGCAACAGCGGTTGCCACCATGCGCGTCAACTCCGCCTCATCCGCAGCGGCCATGACAACAAATCCAGGCAGGTTCGCCAGAAACGCCACATCGAAGGATCCGGCGTGGGTCGCGCCATCCGCGCCGACCAGCCCCGCGCGATCAATCGCAAACCGCACGGGCAGACGTTGGATCGCAACATCATGCACGATCTGGTCATAGCCACGTTGCAGAAAGGTGGAATAAATCGTGCAAAACGGCTTCATCCCGCCCGCCGCGAGACCTGCACAAAACGTCACGCCATGTTGTTCGGCAATACCAACGTCAAAACAGCGCGACGCAAACCGCGACATGAACCGATCCAACCCCGTGCCATCCGGCATCGCCGCCGTCACTGCAACGATCTTGTCGTCTTTGGTCGCATGTTTGATCAGGCTTTCAGCAAATACCGACGTGTAAGATGGCGCATTGCTTGGCGTTTTCTTCTGCTCGCCTGTCACCACATCAAACTTTGCCGTTGCATGACCGCGATCCGCACGATTTTCGGCGTAGCCTTTGCCCTTTTTGGTAATCACATGAATTAGGATCGGCCCTGTCGCACGTATTTTTACCGTCCGCAGCACCGACAACAACTGTTCCATATCGTGTCCGTCAATCGGCCCCAGATACGAAAAACCCAGTTCTTCAAACAGCGTTCCGCCAACGGTCATATGTTTCAACATATCCTTGGCCCGCCGCGCGCCTTCTTGCAAAGGTTCCGGCAAAAACGACACGGCGCCTTTTGCCGCCGCTTTAAATTCCTGAAACGGGTCGCCCGCATAAAGGCGCGACAGATACGACGACATCGCGCCAACTGGTGGTGCAATCGACATTTCGTTGTCATTTAAAATCACGATCAGGCGTTTCTTCAAATGTCCCGCGTTATTGAGCGCTTCATACGCCATGCCCGCCGACATCGCCCCGTCGCCAATCACCGCAATCGCATCGCCGCCTTCGCCACCCAAATCGCGCGCAACAGCAAAGCCGAGGGCGGCAGAAATCGATGTGGACGAATGCGCAGCACCAAAGCAATCGTAGGGCGATTCAGACCGCTTGGTGAACCCGCTCAATCCATCCTTTTGGCGCAATGTGCGAATACGATCCCGTCGACCCGTCAGGATCTTGTGCGGATAGGTCTGATGGCTGACGTCCCAAACAATCTTGTCCTTGGGCGCGTCGAAAACCGCATGCAGCGCCACAGTCAACTCAACCACGCCAAGCCCGGCCCCCAAATGCCCACCAGTCTCTGACACCGTTGAAATCGTCTCGGCCCGCAATTCATCCGCAAGCCTGCGCAACTGCGCATCACTCAGGCCATTCATGTCACTCGGCAGATCAATTTGATCCAAAAGTGGGGTCATCGGTCTCTCAGCCATATCGGGCCATCCTTCAGCGGCTTCGGTTCACAACGAACCGCGCTGCAGCCTTTAACGTGTCAGCTGCCTCTTTATAAACATCTAATGCATCACATGCCTCGTCCACCAACTCAACCGCGCGACGTTTCGCCCCATCCAGACCCAAAAGCGAAACAAACGTGGCCTTACCCGCAGCGTCGTCCTTGCAAACCGCCTTACCAACCGTGTTCGCGTCGCCCGTCACATCCAGAATGTCGTCGGCAATCTGAAACGCGCGGCCCAGCGCTTGGCCATAATGGCGCATTGGCATCTCGTCCGCGCCTGCAATTCGTGGACCAGCCGCACAGGCCCATTCAATCAACGCTCCAGTCTTCTTGGCCTGTAGGCTTTCAATCTCGCGCAGGGTCAAAGGCGCATCCGCGGTCTCGGCCGCGATGTCCGCTGCTTGCCCACCAACCATGCCACGCTCACCAGCATCGATGGCCAGCATATGTGCCAAAACGACCTTCGCCTCTGGCTTGATATCTGCCGACATAATCAATTCAAACGCCAAGGCCTGCAACGCATCGCCCGTCAGAACTGCCGTCGCCGCGTCCCACTTGCGGTGCACCGTTGGTTTGCCGCGCCGCACATCATCATCATCCATACAGGGCAAATCATCATGTATAAGGGAATAGGCGTGCATCGCCTCTATTGCGCCAGCGATCGGTGCAGCGATCCGCTCCTCGACACCGTGCAAACGCGCACCTTCAAGAACTAGAAATCCGCGCAATGCCTTTCCGCCGCGCACCGCATACATCATCGCGTCTGGGACAACCGTTTCAACAGGTCGCACAGCGGCCTCGATTGTTGTCTCAACAATCTGTGCTGCATGCTTCAGCGCATCTTTCAATGCGTCAGCCATCCAACGGTTCCGTGCCTGTCGGTTGCCCATCGCCATCCAGTGTCAACTTAGCAACCTTTTCTTCAGCCTCTTTCAGCTTCGCCTCACAGCGCTTTTTCAATTTCGCACCACGTTCATACAGCGCAATAGAATCGTCTAGCGGAACCTCGCCACGCTCCAACTTGCCGACAACCTGCTCTAACTCGCGTAGCGCGTCCTCGAAACTCATCGCTTTAACATCTGCACTCATCGCGCGCGCTCCTTTAATACGTCTACGTGTGCCCGCGCCGAACGGCCCAAGGCTTCCAGATCATACCCGCCCTCAAGCGCGGATACCACACGGCCTGAACAATGCTTATCCGCCAAATCACACAGCTTTCCAGTGATCCACGCGAAATCATCCTCATGCAACAGCACCCCCGCCAATGGATCGTTAGCATGTGCATCAAATCCCGCGGATATCAACAAAAGCTCTGGCTTGAACGCATCAACGCGTGGAAACACTTGGCGTTCCCACGCAGTGCGAAATGTGGCTGATCCACAGCCATCTGGCAGTGGAACATTCACAACATTGCCAACGCCGGTTTCATGCGCCGCACCCGTGCCGGGAAATAATGGCATCTGATGGCTTGAACAGAACAAAATCCGCGCATCCTCTTCAACCAAATCCTGCGTGCCGTTGCCATGGTGCACATCGAAATCCAAAATCGCAACGCGCTTTAACCCGTGAAATTCCAACGCATGCTTGGCTGCGACAGCGACAGATCCAAAGAAACAGAACCCCATTGCAGTCTCGCGTTCTGCGTGATGCCCTGGTGGGCGCACTGCGGCAAACGCATTGCCAACGTCGCCAGCCATCACCAGATCGACCGCCTTAACAACAGCACCCGCCGCACGATAGGCTGCTTCCAAAGTGCCAACAGACATATGCGTATCCGCATCCAAAGACCGCCAGCCCTCGGACGGCGCTGCCGCCTTGATCGTCTGAATATGCGCCTTCGGATGGGCCCGTAATAGGTCATCATCCGCCGCCAATGGCGCATCAACACGCACCAAATCCATGCCGTCCATCGCACCCAACACCGCATCCAACCGCGCCACCTGCTCAGGATGTCCTTGCGGTGTCACATGGTCGTAACAGCCCTTATGTGTAATCAATGCCGTGGCCATACCGCCCCCTTGCCTTTTTTCACTATCTTTATCTCAGAATCATCCCCGCAAGGGACTTCCGTCAGTTCAACAAGGTGCAGGTATTACGTCTTTTAATCTGGCGCCAACATATATCCCGCACCGCGCACCGTCTGCAGATAGCGTGGCTGTTTAGGGTCAGTCTCTAACTTGCGGCGCAACCGTGTGATCTGCACGTCTACTGCACGCTCTTGTGCCTGCCCGCCAGATCGACCCAACCGATCCACCAAATTCTCTCGGCTGATCGCTTCCCCCGGAGTGGTCGAGAATATCTTCATCAACTGCACCTCCGTCGCGGTCAGCCGCACCAAATCCTCGCCACGCCATATTTCTCCACGGTCCATTTCATAGCGCAGCGGCCCCAGATGCAGCACCTGAGGAACAATACTTTTGGCTTCCGATGGTGGCACACGGCGCAGGATTGAATTGATCCGCAGCAGCAGTTCCTTGGGTTCAAACGGCTTGGCCAGATAATCATCCGCGCCCGCCTCAAGCCCAGCGATCCGATCGCTGGTCTCCGCTTTGGCCGTCAGCAACAAGATCGGCGTGTTACGTTCACGGCGCAGGTCAGCACACAGTGTCACGCCGTCCTCGCCGGGCATCATCACATCCAGAACGAGCAGGTCAAAATCCAAGCCCGCTAAAATCCGCCGTGCATGGGCTGCATCGCGGGCAGCCGTCACAAGAAACCCATTGCGCACTAAATATTTCTGCAACAACACGCGGATCCGCTCATCGTCGTCGACAATCAGCAGATGTGGCTGGTCACTGTGCATTGTACTACCCCTTCAGGTCTTTCAACGCATCATAACGATTGCGCATCTCTTCATCCATCATCGCCTCAAGCACTTGCCTGAACCCTGTAACGGCTTCCGGCCCCGCAGCGCGGTAGGCGGTTCGCATCCGGTCGCGTTGGGCATCTGACAACTGCCGTTCCAACGCCTCGCCGTCTGGCGTCAGATACAAGTGTCGTTCCCGCTTGTCGCGCTTACCGACTTCGTTGCGGACCAAACCATCCGCAACCAATGCCCGCAACACACGGTTCAGCGATTGCTTTGTAACGCCCAGCATCGCCAATAGATTATTGACCGTCGTTCCCGGACTGCGATGAATAAAATGTAGCGCACGATGATGCGCCCGCCCGTAGGCAATGTCAGACAGAATACGATCAGGGTCTGCCGTAAACCCACGGTAGGCGAAAAACATCGCCTCAATTCCTTTGCGAAGCTGTTCATCCGTTAGGAACAACAGTGCGTTGCCGGTTTCTCTCCCGCCGCCTTCCATAGGGGGCCTCCTTCACAATGTGCCTAACAATACGTCAGCTTTGTTGACATTCCAAGCAGGCATGGGTATCGAATCGCAGGTTTCGCGTAATTAAGTGTCCACATCGGACCTAAATGCGCAATATTCATAAAGTAAGGGGGCTGCAACATGGCTGGCGCATATGATGATCGTGATGGCAAAATCTGGATGGACGGCACGCTCGTCGACTGGCGCGCGGCCAAAGTCCACATCCTCTCTCACGCCCTGCACTACGCCTCCTCCGTGTTTGAAGGCGAACGCTGCTACAACGGCAAGATATTCAAATCCCGCCAGCACTCCGAACGCATGCTGAGATCTGGCAAGTTCATCGACTTCGACATCCCCTATACAATCGACGAAATCGAGGCTGCGAAACAAGCAGCACTTGATGCCAACGGCCTGAAAGACGCCTATGTGCGTGCGGTTGCATGGCGCGGTGCCGGTGAAGACATGGGCGTCGCGTCTTCGCGCAATCCTGTCCATATGGCCGTGGCTGTTTGGGAATGGGGTAACTATTACGGCGATGCCAAAACCAAGGGTGCAAAGCTCGATATTGCCAAATGGAAACGCCCGTCGCCCGAATGCGCCCCGTCCCAAGCCAAAGCTGCTGGCCTGTACATGATCGCGACAATGTCCAAGCACGCGGCAGAGGCGAAGGGCTGTTCAGATGCCATGATGTACGACTATCGTGGCTACATCGCCGAAGCGACGGGCGCCAATATCTTCTTTGTCAAAAACGGCGAAGTGCACACGCCCACACCTGATGCATTCCTGAACGGGATCACCCGTCAAACGGTTATCGGCATGCTGCGTGACAAAGGCATCACCGTCATTGAACGCCACATCATGCCCGAAGAACTAGACGGGTTTGAACAATGCTGGCTGACAGGCACTGCCGCCGAGGTCACACCAGTCGGTCAGATCGGTGAGAAAAAATTCGAAGTCGGCAAGCTGGTTACAGACCTTGCCGCCGACTACGAAAAATTGGTTCGCGCCTGATCGAACGCTAAACGACGCGCCCGCGTTCAATCATCAGATATTGAACAAGACGCCCGTTTCCGGACGTCCGCGTTTCCCCGAACGTCCGACGCCGCGCTGCTTGAAACAGCTGGCGTCGGTGGAGTTTAAAGAACATAGCCGCACGTTTGCTGGTGTGTCGCGCGTGGGATTGGTCAGTGATATGACGGGTCATAGCAGTTCCTCCTCTATCGCGGCGACCATACCATACTTTGGGCGAAAATGCACCCCAACCTTACTCCAATCCTTTCGCTTTAACCTTGCGCCGCGCCGTCGCATCACCACCAAGCGCGCGTTCACGCAATACGATGATGACGCCCGCAGAAATCACAAACGCCGCGCCAATCAACATCGCCATAGTTGGCACTTCGTCGAACCAGAAATAGCCAATCAATAGCGACCACAACATCGCAATATAGGTGAACGGCGCCAGAACGCCTGCCTCGGCAAACCGATAGCTTGCCGTCAGCAAAATCTGTCCAAGCCCACCAATGACCCCGGCCCCGACCAGCAACGCCAATTCATATCCATTCGGCCAGACCCAGCCAAACGGCAGCGTCAGCAGCGACAAGACCGTCGCTGTCGCCGAAAACCAGAACACAATCGCCGTCGTGCTTTCACGCCCTGACATGCCTTTTACAAATACCTGCGCCAACGCCGCCAGACACGCTGATCCCAACGTCAATCCAACGCCCAACGCCTCGTTTGATCCCAATCCAACGCTCATCCGTGGTGCCACAATAATTACGACCCCAATAAAACCCAGCATGACTGCCGCGATGCGCACAAAGCGAAACCTTTCTCCCAAAATAAACGCCGCCAAAACAACCATCAAAATGGGCGACACAAAGCGGATCGCGGTCACTTCGGGCAACGGCAGATACTTCAAACCCGCGAAACCCAACCCCATCGCGCAAGACCCAACAATCCCCCGCACGGCATGATTGCGCACCGATTTCGTGCGAATCCCTGCCCTGATCCCACCGTGCGTTACCAACCAGATCAAAATGATTGGCATCGCCATAATGGATCGAAAAAACATCGCCTCGCCTGCCGGCACGCGGTCCGCCGCCTTGATGAATGCGGACATGACAGTGAACACAGTTATGGCCGACATCATCAGAAAGATGCCCCGCGTCACATTGCTCTGAATTGATGTGGTCATGCCCCGTGCCTACGCCGCAGCAGCGACCATGACCAGCACTACTGCGCTGGTGTCATGCGCAAAATTCCGCCGTTCGGCGCGTCGATCAGCACCAGAACCGACCCATCGCGCAACACCTCGACGTCGCGAATCCGACCTACATCTGTCAGCAACCGTTCCTCACCCGTGACGCGCCCGTCTTCCATCGACAATCGCACCAACGCGCCGGGGTTCAAACCGGCGATCAGCAGATCACCACCCCAGTCAAACAGCGTGCCTTCGTAAAAATCGATCCCACCGGGCGCGATTACCGGATCCCAATAATAAACCGGCTGCTCCATTCCGGCACGCACCGCCTCACCGGATCCGACACCGGTGCCGTCATAATTGATCCCATAGGAAATAATCGGCCAGCCGTAGTTTGCACCGGCCTGCGGCGCGTTCAACTCATCCCCGCCGCGCGGCCCGTGCTCCATCGTCCACAACGTCCCGTCAGCGGCAAAATCAGCCCCTTGAATGTTGCGGTGCCCATAAGACCAAATTGTGTCCACCCCCTCGGTCCCAACAAACGGATTGTCGTCCGGCACGTCGCCCTCAGGCGATATCCGAATGACCTTGCCGTAGGTCGTGGTGATATCTTGCGCAAGCACGCGGTCCGCCTGACTGCTGTGTTCGCCCGTGGTGATATAGGCCATTCCATCCGGACCAAACACAATGCGACTGCCATAATGCTTGGGCGTCTGCGACGGCGGGTTTTGCTCAAAAATGACACGAACATCTGTCATTTCAGTGCTCTCTTCGTCGAGCACGCCTGTCGCAGCGGCCGTAATATATCCCCCGTCCATCTCAGCGGCATAGGTCCACCAAACTTGCCGCGTGTCGGCGAAATCGGTCCGCACTGCAACGTCCAGCAACCCGCCCTGATCAATTGCCGCAACCTCTGGAAGCCCGCCAATCGGCTCTGACATCGCACCATCTGAAATTAGCCGCATCCGCCCTTCGCGCTCCGTCACTAAAAAACCGTCCCCCGGCAATTGTGCAATTCCCCACGGCGCACGCAATCCTGACACAAGCTGTTCAATTTCGACCGCCGTCTGTGGCAATGCAGGCGCACGGGTCTGCCCCTCGAACGCGGGTGCGAAATCGGCGTTGGCCGCTCCCTGCTCAACCTGTGCTGCAGCAATCATCGGTGTCAAAAAGGCGGCGACTAGGGCTGCGGTACGCATCATCAAATCCTTTGTTCTTTTGGGAAATGTAGCGCGGCCCGCTCAGCAGACCAGCCGATCACCCCTTATCAAGGCATTCCACAGCCCAACGCGCTGCATCTGCAACCTCTTCGGCAGGATCTCCAATCAGTGCGGCTGCCGCATCCTTCAACGCTGGATCGCCTGAATTTCCAATTGCATACAGAACATTGCGCACAAACCTGTTGCGCCCGATCCGCTTCACTGGACTGCCCGAAAACATCGCCCGAAATGCACCGTCGTCCAAAGCGACCAGTTCGCGCAATGGCGGCGCGACCAATTCAGGCCGCGCCGCATACCGGATTTCACGCGCCTCAACCGCAAACTTGTTCCACGGGCACACCGCCAAACAATCATCACAGCCATAAATCCGGTTGCCCATCAGCGCGCGCAAATCTTCTGGCACTGGCCCCTTATGTTCAATCGTCAAATACGAAATACACCGCCGCGCATCGAGCTGAAATGGCGCCGGAAACGCATTCGTCGGGCAGATGTCCAAACACGCCGTGCAGGACCCGCACTTCTCAACCTCTGCCGTGTCAGGCTCCAAGTCCAAAGTGGTAAAAATCGCCCCAAGGAAAAACCAGTTCCCCAATTCGCGGCTCAATAAATTCGTATGCTTACCCTGCCATCCCAGCCCGGCCGCCGCCGCAAGCGGTTTTTCCATTACGGGTGCGGTATCGACAAACACCTTAATCTCACAGCCCGCTTCATCGACCAACCAACGCCCCACGCGCTTCAGTCGCTTCTTCACTACATCATGATAATCACGGTTCTGCGCATAAACGCTGATTGCCGCGCGGTCCTTCTGCTCTAAAACCGCCAAGGGATCATGCTGGGGCGTATAAGGTTCCGCCAACATCACAACTGACCGCGCCTCTGGCCACAATGCAGATGGATCACTGCGCCACGCCATCCGCTCCGCCATCCACGCCATCTGGCCGTGGTGGCCTTCATCCACAAACCGCTGCAATCGCTCCGGCAATTCAGGCACAGCATCGGGTCGGCACACGCCAAACCCCGCAAAACCTTCCTCCAACGCCTTAGCGCGCAATTTGTCTTTCATGTCAGCAACCATGAAACCTCAGCTTCTTTGGTTCAAAAATACCTCGGGGGGAGTCCGTAGGACGGGGGGCTGGCCCCCCCTTGATCGGACAGGCAAAGCCTGTTCGAAAAGACCTAAAAATCCAGATCATTATAATGATTTGGCTGCGGAAACCCAGAAATCTGATCTGCCAAAATCGACCGGAATGCAGGTCGTGACTTGATTTTCGCATACCAATCTTTGACGATCTCACTGCGGTTCCAGTCTACATCCGACACATAATCCAGACACGACAGATGCGCAGCAGCGGCAAAATCAGCTAGGCTCAACTCATTGCCCGCCAACCAGCGCCGCTGGTCCAACAGCCAGTGCATATAATCAAGGTGATATTTAATCGCCTTGCTTCCCGCCTTCACATTCGCGCTATCGGGATATCCTGTACCCATAATCTTGCGGAACACGCGTTCGCCCATCAGCTTGTTCGTCACTTCGGAATTGAACTTATCGTCGAACCACGCCACCAGACGGCGCACCTCATATCGACCATCTGCATCGCTTGGCAGCAACGACGGGCTCGGGTGCGTCTCTTCCAGATATTCGCAAATCGCGCTGCTCTCGGCCATCATGCGATTGCCCATTTTCAGCACGGGAACCTTGCCAGCAGGGTTGCGGCGCAGGAAATCTGCGTCCTGTTCCCAGAAACGTTCTTCAACAAGCTCAACCTCGATCCGCTTCTCGGCCAGCGACAAGCGCACTTTGCGCGAAAAAGGTGACAGCGGATAATGGTAGAGACGGTTCATAAAAGGCCCCAGACAACAATTAGTCCTTCAATGCCCCAACAGACCTGCCGTTACAATCCCGACACGCTATTCAAAACACGCCGCGCGACCATCCGCCCGAATTGTTGCAGCCCCGTCAACGATGCTCGCGGTGCGGCTGCGAATATAAGACGTGGGCTGGGACGCGGACCGCGTTTTCGGGCTCGGCAGGATCGCAGCCAGACGCGCAGCTTGCACGGACGACAATTCGGCTGCCGTCACACCGAAATAATGCGTCGCTGCGGCCTCAACCCCAAACACGCCATCATCAAATTCTGCCACGTTCAGGTAAACCTCAAGAATGCGTTCTTTGCTCCAGACCGCTTCGACCAGCGGTGTCATCAATGCCTCAAGCGATTTGCGCAGCCAAGACCGTCCCTGCCACAAGTACACATTCTTCACGACCTGCTGGGATATCGTCGATCCACCACGATTGGCGCCATCTTGCAAAGCCGCTTGAATCGCTGTCAAATCAAGCCCCCAATGCAGGCAAAAATCCGCATCCTCTGCTGCGACAACGGATCGTGCCATCACTGGCGCGATATCTTCCATCGCCACCCATCTCTGGTTCACACCACCAACACGGCGACTTTCAGAAAACATGTAGGGGGTAGACGGTGGGTTCACGACGCTGAACACCGCCGTTAGCAAAACTGCCAATGCGATCATAATCAGAATGCCTCGAAATATGTATTTTATCACCCGCCGCACGAACAATCGTGGGCGATCACGGAACCTGATGGGGTCCTTAACGATTTTGCGTGTCTTACGAGCCATGGCGCCATTCATCGCAACACCACGGCGCGGGTCAAGCATGCAAACCTACGCCGCATAAGAAATGTCACTTCAAAGCACCTTTGCCTTTCGGCCTTTCAACACAAACCGCGCAAATCCCCAGCCCGCACCAGCCAGTCCGATCATCTCTGGAAACAATGCAACAATCGCCGCCGTAACTGTGGCGGCGATTGCTTTATTTGTCTGGCTTATTCAGCCGGCATTGCGACCGGTTCATGGGTCAGTGGCGCCACCAGATGCACCAACATTTCTTTGGGGCAAACCTGCACGAAATGTGCGCGCTCAAGTTCCCAATGCTGCAAGATATCAGCGGCCTTACGGCTATCCGTCTCAGCAAGGTGGCGCTCAACCAGACCTTTTAGCTGATGTTCCCAGTGATCCACAGTCACGCCACACGTCACCAGCGTTTCCATATTGATCAACGGTGTGGTCAAGCGTTCGGGGTCGTATAAATACGCCATCCCGCCTGTCATACCCGCACCAAAGTTCGCGCCAATCGGCCCAAGGATCACCGCAACACCGCCCGTGGTGTATTCACACCCGTTTGATCCACAGCCTTCAACCACCACCTTCGCACCGGAATTCCGAACAGCGAACCGTTCACCAGCCCGACCGGCGGCAAACAGATACCCGTCCGTCGCACCGTACAGAACCGTGTTGCCGATGATCGTATTCTCACTCGCAATCAGTGGTGAATTCATCGGTGGACGCACAACAATAATGCCTCCCGACAGACCCTTGCCGACGTAATCATTGGCATCACCCGACACCTCCAACTTCAATCCAGGCGCTGCAAAAGCCCCCAAAGACTGCCCCGCCGACCCCTTTAGCTTCACCGTCAAATGGTCCGGCTGCAGCGAATTGCGCATCCCGAAGTTCTGCACAATGTGGCTGCTCGTGCGCGTGCCGATGGATCGCAACGTGTTCTGCACTGCGTATTCCAGCTGCATCTTTTCGCCGTCATTGAGGAAACGCGCTGCATCCTTGACGATCTGCGCGTCCAACGTGTCAGGCACCGGATTGCGCGGCTTGTTACGGTCATACACAATCTCTTTTGCGCCATCGACCGTGATCAACAGCGGATTAAGATCGAGGTCATCTAGATGCGCCGACCCACGCGACACCTGCGCCAACAAATCCGCCCGCCCGATAATCTCGTCCATCGACCGTGCGCCAATCTCAGCGAGGATTTCACGCACTTCAGTGGCGTAGAATGTAATCAGGTTCACGACCTTATCGGCATTGCCTGTAAACTTATCGCGCAACGCTTCGTCCTGCGTACACACACCGACGGGGCAGGTGTTAGACTGGCATTGGCGCACCATAATACAGCCCATAGCAATCAGCGCAGCAGTGCCAACGCCATATTCCTCAGCCCCGAGCATCGCCGCCATGACAATATCACGCCCGGTGCGCAAACCACCGTCGGTGCGCAACGTCACGCGTTCACGCAGGTTGTTCATCGCCAACACCTGATGCGCCTCGGTCAGACCCATTTCCCATGGCAAACCTGCGTATTTGATCGACGACGCAGGTGACGCTCCGGTGCCACCATTGTGCCCCGAAATCAGGATCACATCGGCCTTGGCCTTGGCCACACCAGCCGCAATCGTGCCGACCCCGCTGGACGCCACCAGCTTGACCGTCACCTTTGCGCGCGGGTTGATCTGCTTAAGATCGTAAATCAGCTGGGCCAAATCTTCGATTGAATAAATGTCATGGTGCGGCGGCGGTGAAATCAGCGTCACACCGGGCGTGGAATGGCGCAAACGCGCGATCAGCTCTGTGACTTTCATACCGGGCAACTGCCCGCCTTCACCGGGCTTGGCACCCTGCGCGACCTTAATCTCAAGCTCCTCGCACTGGTTCAGATATTCTGCCGTCACGCCAAACCGTCCCGACGCAACCTGCTTGATTTTGGCGCTTGGGTTATCGCCATTCGCCTCGGGCACAAAATGCGCCGGATCTTCGCCACCTTCGCCCGAATCCGACTTTGCGCCAATCCGGTTCATCGCAACGTTCAACGTCTTATGCGCCTCTGGTGACAACGCGCCCAACGACATGCCCGGTGTCACGAACCGCTTGCGGATCGACGTGATGCTTTCAACCTCGTCAATCGGAACCTTCTTGCCCATCGGCTTCACAGCCAACAAATCACGCAAATGGATCGGGGGGTTTGATTGCATCGCTGTAGAATATTGCTTCCACAACTCATACGACGCGCGATTACAGGCCTGCTGCAACAGGTGCATCGTCCCTGCTTCCCATGCGTGCTTTTCACCGGACCGCCGCGCCTTGTAGAAACCACCAATCGGCAACACGTCGATACCACCAAGCCAACCGGCCTTGTGGACCTGTTCAGCCTTGCGTTGGATGCCCGTCACACCAATGCCGGAAATCCGGCTCTGCATGCCGGGGAAATATTCGGCAACCATAGCGCGCGACAGCCCGACCGCTTCAAAATTCAGACCACCACGATACGACGAAATCACCGAAATCCCCATCTTCGCCATGATCTTCAAAAGACCCTGATCGATCGCCGTGCGATAGCGGATGATGGCCTCAGTCAGGGTGCAATCCAGCAGGCCACGTTCGATCCGGTCATCCAGCGAATCCTCGGCCAGATAAGCGTTCACCACAGTTGCGCCACAACCGATCAGCACGGCAAAATAATGCGGGTCGATACATTCCGCCGACCGCACGTTGAGCGATGTAAACGTTCGCAATCCCTTGCGCGTCAGCCAAGAATGAACCGCCGATGTCGCCAAGATCATCGGCATTGGCACGCGGCCCTCACCTTGATGTTGATCCGTCAGCGTCAAATGCCCTGCACCTGATCGCACAGCGTCCTCTGCCTCTGCGCGAATCCGCGCGAGGTTCTTGTTCAGATCGCCAGCTTCAGAACCACCGGCAAACGTACAGTCAATCTCGACACAGGATGCATTGAACAAGGTTTGCAACACATCCCACTGGGCATTGCCCACAAACGGCGAATCCAGAACAAGGATCTCCGTCTGGCTGCTGTCCTCATCCAGCACATTCTTCAAGTTTCCGAAACGCGTCTTCAGGCTCATCACGCGAAATTCGCGTAAGCTGTCGATTGGCGGGTTGGTGACTTGGCTAAAGTTTTGCCGAAAGAAGTGGCTCAGCGGACGGTACTTTTCGGACAAGACTGCGGACGGAGTGTCATCCCCCATCGATGCCAATGCTTCTTTGCCGTCCTCGGCCATTGGCGCCAGAATACTTTCCAGCTCCTCAATCGTATATCCAGCCGCAATCTGGCGTTTGCGCAATTCACTACCGGAATAAATCGGCGCCTCGGTCACAGCAGCCAAATCATCATCCAACTCGTTGATCTTGGCGACCCAATCGCCAAACGGCAGGGCAGCCGACATCTTATTCTTCAATTCCTCGTCATGAAATAACGCGCCCTGACCCATGTGCACACCGATCATCTGACCCGGCCCAAGCGCGCCTTTTTCGACGACATTTGCCTCATCAATCGGCACCATTCCGGCCTCAGATCCTGCAATCAGCAGACCATCCCCCGTCACGACATAACGCATCGGGCGCAGACCGTTACGATCAAGGCCCGCACAAACCCAACGACCATCCGTCATCGCAAGCGCCGCAGGGCCATCCCAAGGTTCCATCACCGAATTGCAATACGAATACATATCGCGCCACGCCTGCGGCAGTTCCGTCGCCTGTTTGGACCAGCTTTCTGGCACCAACATCGTCTTGGCCATCGGCGCAGACCGACCTGCACGCACCAACATCTCAAACACCGCATCAAGCGCGGCGGAATCCGACGACCCGCTTGCGACGATCGGTTTAATATCTTCTGCCATGTCACCAAACGTACTCGACGCCATGCGAATCTCGTGCGACTTCATCCAGTTCAAATTGCCCTTCAACGTGTTGATCTCACCGTTGTGGGCCAACATGCGGAACGGCTGCGCGAGCCACCACTGCGGGAATGTGTTGGTTGAATAGCGCTGGTGATAAATCGCAAACGCGCTCTCGAACCGCTCATCCATCAGGTCGGGGTAAAACTCAGCCACTTGTTCGGCCAGCATCATGCCTTTGTAGATGATGGATCGGCACGACAACGACGCGAGGTATAGTTCCCGCACGCCCGCAGCGATCGCCGCTTTTTCGATCCGGCGACGGATCACATATAATTCACGCTCGAACGTTTCCTCATCCACACCCTTGGAATTCGAAATCAAAATCTGTTCAATCTCGGGGCGTGTCGCATTGGCCTTTTCACCAAGGCACGCGATCTCAACCGGCACATGACGCCAGCCATAGATATAATACCCCATGCGCAAAACTTCGGATTCGACAATGGTACGACAGGTTTCCTGCGCCCCGAAATTCGAACGCGGCAAGAATATCTGCCCAACCGCGAGCATTTCGTCCTTGCGTGGCGTATGCCCCGTGCGTTCAACCTGATCATAGAAAAACGCCATCGGGATCTGCACGTGGATACCCGCGCCGTCGCCTGTCTTGCCATCGGCATCCACAGCACCGCGGTGCCAGATCGCCTTGAGCGCCGCAATGCCATTTTCGACCACTGCGCGCGACGACTTTCCGTCAATCGACACGACGAGACCTACACCGCAATTGGCCTTCTCATCGTCGTGCGAATACAGGCCATTCTCGGCCATAAAGTCGCGCTTTGCAGTTTCGGCAGCAACCCATGCTTCATCATACTTGGTCATGTCATTTCTCCTTGTCCCAGCCCATTCGGGGGGACCATCTTAGTAATTTGTCAAAATTGGCTGGCTGATCGGCATGTCATTGTGGGACATTTCAACGCCGCAGCCGAACTTCGGGTTTACCGACAGATATCCCGGCTCTCCTGGGTAGATGAACTCAACAGGCGTGTCATCGCTGTCGAACCGATCGTCAGACGTGATGTAGCTGCTCAACCCGGCAATAAACATGCGCCACTCACGGCTCACATACTCGGCACCTTCGCTTTTCCACATTTCAGTTCCGGCGGCATCGAATGCCGTCAGTTCATATTGTGTGCGCAGCAACGTCACACCATCGATCACAACGCTCTCACCGGTTAAGCTATCAAAGCCGACATATTGGCGTGTCCCGATCTCTCGGTTTTCGGTGGAAAAATCCCACGTATCAACAGAGTTCGCCAAAAGCTCATTCAGCGACATCGGGTCAACGACAGTCGACTGGCGTTCCGTGTGGCCGGACCGCAAATGAAAACTCTCCAGCCATTCGGCCTCGTCATTTATGCGACCAACATAGGTCAAGCCGGCTTGGTCCATCGTCGCGCGGCGTTGCTCACCGTTCTGGTCTTCGTCGCACCGAAAATAATGCGACACAGAACAACTTGAATTTTGGATCGTCAGATATCCTTCGCAACCTTGCGGCATTGAAAACACTTGCGCCGCAAGGCGGGCCACCGAACCGATTAAGGACGACCCAAAAACCACCGACCCAATCAAAAATGCGAATGTCGTCTTCATCATCTTTTAGTCCTCCACGTCAGCGACGCTGACCTATCGTGCATATCTGCTGCCATACAGGTGGTGCACAGCCGGTGTACGCTGTGTGCCACCTACTCAGCCGCCATCAAAGCGCCCTGATTTACGTATTCCAAAATCGCCTCAGCCGCATCGCGCCCGTCTTTGATGGCCCAAACCACCAGTGACGCACCGCGCACAATGTCGCCTGCGGCGAACACACCCTCAAGGCTGGTTTGGCCGCTGGTGAATTCCGCCTTGATTGTGCCCCAACGGGTCACTTCCAATTCAGGCACACCCCAAAGCGTCGGGATGTCCTCGGGTTCAAAGCCCAGCGCCTGAACCACCAAATCGGCGTCTTCAATGTAATCGCTGCCTTCAATCAACTCTGGCATCTGGCGTCCTGTCGCATCCGGCGCACCGAGGCGCATTTTCTGCACCATGACACCGTTCACTTGGTCTGCCGTGCCAGTGTCCCGCTCACTAGAAACGAAGCCCTTTGGCGCGCTCAGCCAGACAAACTCAATGCCTTCTTCTTTGGCGTTCTGAACTTCGCGCATCGACCCCGGCATATTCGCCTCGTCGCGGCGATACAGGCACTTCACAGATATCGCATCCTGACGGATCGCAGTGCGCACACAGTCCATTGCCGTATCACCACCACCAATCACGACGACCTTTTTGCCCTTGGCGTTCAGCTCTCCGTTGTCGAACTCTTCGACATCATCCCCAAATGATTTGCGGTTGCTGGCAGTCAGATAATCAATCGCCCGCACAATGCCTTCTGCACCCGCACCCGGCGCCTGCAAAGCCCTTGTTTTATAGACGCCAGTAGCGATAAGCACCGCTTCGTGCTTGCCGCGAATGGCATCAAAACTCAGGTCATCACCGACGTCGCAGTTTAACACAAACTCTACGCCGCCGTCTTCCAGTTGCGCCATGCGCTGCATGACAATGTCTTTTTCCAACTTGAACCCGGGGATGCCGTAGGTCATCAAACCGCCGCCGCGATCATAACGATCATAGACTGTGACCTGCACACCCTGACGGCGCAGCATATCCGCCGCCGCAAGGCCTCCAGGACCAGCCCCGATAATGCCAACACTCTCAACACGTTCGGTATGCGGGCGGATCGGTTTGACCCAGCCTTTCTCAAACGCTGTGTCAGTGATGTACTTTTCAACTGACCCGATAGTGACCGTGCCGTGTCCGGCCGTTTCGATCACACAGTTGCCTTCGCACAGGCGATCCTGCGGGCAGATGCGACCACAAATCTCGGGGAACGTGTTGGTCGCTTGTGCCAACTCATAGGCTTCTTCCAACCGGCCTTCTGCGGTCAAACGCAGCCAGTCGGGGATGTTGTTGTGCAATGGGCAATGGGACTGGCAATAGGGCACACCGCATTGGCTACAACGGCTCGCCTGCTCGGCGGCCTTGGCCGTGGCGTACTCCCCGTAAATCTCTCCGAAATCTTCTTTACGTAGATTGGGCGGACGCTTTTCCGGCATGTCCCGCTCTACGTTCGTAAACTTCAACATCTTTTGATCAGCCACGCGACATTCTCCCAATCGAATTCCGGACTATCCCTTTATTCCATCTGTTTTGAAAATAAAAGTCAGCATAGGTTACCTATTTTTGATATATTTTCACCAACTGACGATGTTTTGTCAATACCTACAGCGTTTATAGGGCCGATCCGGTCCTATATCTGCTCTTCCCCCGCGAGTCTGGTGATTTAAAAAGGCATCACCGAATCAGAGGTCCTCATGCCCTTCCTAACCCTCCTGCTTGCCGCCCTCATCCAAGGAATCACTGAATTCCTGCCAGTGTCTTCATCTGGACACCTGATTTTATTGCCGCAACTCACGGGCATGGCCGATCAAGGGCAGGTCATCGACGTCGCAGTTCACATCGGCACCTTGTTCGCGGTAATCATATATTTCTGGAAAGATGCCAGCGCCGCTTTGCTCGGCCTGCCCCGCGTCTTGCGCGGCAAAATCGACACTGCGGGTGCGTTTCTGGCACTCAGCCTGATCATCGCAACGATTCCGGTGATCATATTCGGCCTGATCCTGAAACTATCAGGTCTTGATGACATGATGCGCAACATCACGGTCGTCGGCTGGACCATGCTGATCTTCGGAATTGTGCTATACTGGGCTGATCAAACTGGCAAAACCGAACGCGTGGCTGGTCACTGGACACTGCGTCACGCCATCACCATGGGCCTGTGGCAGGCGATATCCCTGATCCCCGGCACATCGCGATCCGGCATCACAATCACCGCAGCACGGCGGCTGGGCTACACACGCGAAGACAGCGCAAAGCTATCTATGTTGATGTCGATCCCGACCATCATCGCATCAGGTGTTTTACTGGGGGCAGAGGCTGCAATGAACGCCGATGTTCAAGCGGCAAAAGATGGCGCAATTGCTGCCACGCTCGCGTTTCTCGCTGCCCTCGTCGCGCTGTCACTGATGATGCGATTACTACGATCCGTAAACTTCACACCCTACGTGATCTACCGCGTGATCCTTGGCCTCGTGCTGCTTGGTATTGCCTACACTTAAGGTTTAAGGTTTTTGGCGCTCTCTTTGATGGCGTCATACTGCCCGCTGGGGCGGAACCGCCACAGGTAGTCAGGCAAGATCGTTTCCATCGCAGTCGGCGTAATGCCCAGCGCCTCAAACCCCTGCGCACCCTCAGAAACAACGTTATCCATCCGTAGGTTTTTAACTTGATCGGCCGTAATCGGGCCACGCACCAATCCCAGCGACAACGTGCGCCCAACCTTGAATCCGAACGCCATCATCTGAGCCGCAAAAAATGGGATATTCAGGACCAAACGGCGACGACGGATAATTGCCAACATTCCGGTCATCAACTCACGCATCGTTTGTACGTCTGGCCCGCCAAGCTCAAACACACCCTGCGCGCGGCCCTGCACACCGATGACAGCGGCAGCCGCAACATCATCGACATACACCGGTTGAAATTTCGTATCAGCACCCACAATCGGCAGCACCGGACCAAAACGCGACATGCCTGCAAAGCGATTGAAAAACCCGTCTTCATCGCCAAATATGATCGATGGACGCAGGATCATCGCGTTCGGCATATGCGCCAACACGCCAGCCTCGCCCGCGGCCTTCGTGCGCGCATACTCGCTTTCACTTTCCGCGTCGGCACCAATGGCGGACATCTGGACCATCGCCCCGACACCTGTCGACGCCGCGATCCGTGCAATCCGTTCCGCACCGCTTGCCTGCACCGCCTCAAATGTGTTCTTGCCAATCTCGTCCAACACGCCCACGCAGTTCACCACCGCATCAGCGCCGTGCATCACAGAACGCACTGAATCGTCATCACGAATGTTGCAGAACACCGGTTCAACTTGCCCGACAGCCCCATAAGGCTTCACGAACATCGCCTCATTGGGATTGCGAACCGCAACCCGCACACGCCAACCATCCTTGGCCAAACGCCGCGCGATATAGCGCCCGACAAAACCGGATCCGCCGTAAACAATGACAAGTTTGGACATGGCTGCGTTCCCTCGACTGACAGGTATTTCTTAGGCGTTTATCTGTGTGACCTTTGACAAACAAGGCGCATATACGCGCAGGCCCATCGCTTCTTTGGGTCAAGAATACCTATTCTGGGTGCGCGCCCAGTATTTCACTTCGGAATCGCGTTGACAGGTCGCCATGACAGACTTAAGGCCAACCTACGTATTCTGTGCCCAGATGGCGGAATTGGTAGACGCGCCAGCTTCAGGTGCTGGTGTCTGTATGGACGTGGAGGTTCGAGTCCTCTTCTGGGCACCATTATACTTTGACTAACTCCAAGAAATCATAGTGTAATAGGCATATATTGCTTTTCTGGGACCATAATCGGGACCGCTTCTGGGACCATTTTGTCGAATATCGCTCCCCAAATGTCAGTCATGAACGGTCCAGGCTGCCTTGCACCGGGCAAGTTGTGTCGTGATAGTCCCGAACACAATGGATGCAGATATATCAAAACTTCCAAAATATGTCTTTCGACGGGCCAATGGCTCGTATCGATATAAGCGCAACGTGCCCGCAGCACTTCGTGAGGTGATTCCCAAGGCGACAATATATCGCCAGCTGGGGACGACCTACGATGAAGCAATCAGGCGGCTGCCAGTGATCCATGCTGAGATTGAAGCGCTGTTTGACCTTGAGCGCAAAACACCAAATAGCAGACGCGCCGTTAATATCGTTAGGGAGCGGCTTGGCGAGTGGCATGCAGGTGTATTTGCTGAGGGAGTTGTCGAGCCTGAATGGGATGTCACAGATGATTTTCGGGAACTCGCTGAGGACCTGCGCAACACAGCGCCAAAGGAGGTTGTCCAACAAATTGGCAGCGCTCGTGTGACGCCCGAGCCAATGACCCTGCATAAAGTCCTATCAGATTACTATGCTTATAAGTGTGAAGACGGGGTAAATGACCTCCCACTGAAGACCCGCATTGAGCGCATTAAGAAGGACCTTGTGATAGCGCTGGGCAAGAACCGCGTAGAGTGGACACCTCTTGCTGACATCAACCGCGCAGATGCCAATGCTTACCGTGACTATTTGCTGCACCGCTTGGCACCGAACTCAGTCCTGCGCACCATTGGGGTGGTCAAAGCCGCGATAAACCATGTGATCATTGAGAACGATCTCGATCAGCGTAACGTCTTCCAGGGCATCAAGATAAAAGGCACTGGAGCCAGTAAAGACGACCGCTTGTCTATGAGTGATTCGCAGATGGCGATGTTGCTGCCAGCGTATGAGAGCAATCCACTCGCCCAAGCTCTGTTTGTGACCCTGGCAGATACTGGTGCACGGCTTGCAGAAATCGTAGGGCTCGAAGCACGTGATCTGGATCTCGATAGTTGCTGGGCTTTGTTGCACAAATCGGGTTGAGGTCGTACTTCCCCTAAAACCGGACGGATTTAGCCTACGGCCTCTGTCTTGGGGATGCCAAGCGCTGTGAAGCCGTTTAGGATCGCAGCACGGATTTGGATCTCCGCAACCTGCCGATCAAAGTCACGCGCTGAGAGGCGCTGACCCAGTAATTTCACACAATGCATCTTTGTCTCAACGCGGCTTCTGCGGTGATATCCGGTCGCCTGTCGCCACAACGCGGAGCCTAGATACTTTGAGGCTCGCACTGCTTCGTTGCGCGCTCTGGCCCCGGGTGTGTCGTGCTTCCATAACTTGGCATTCTTGCGCGGCGGTATGACGGCGTGGGCATTTCGCGCGGCAATCGCATCGTAGCATTTGCGGGTGTCGTATGCCCCGTCGGCTGTGACGCTACCGAGTTCCTGATCAGCGGGGATCTGATTGAGCAGGTCAGGCAACATGGGCGCGTCCCCGATGCTGCTGTTAGTGACCTCGACGGCCCGTATTTCCAGCGTTTGTTCATCAATCCCAATATGTATCTTGCGCCACAACCGCCGTTTGGGTCCACCGTGCTTGCGTGCGTTCCATTCTCCTTCGCCCTCAGCCTTGATGCCTGTACTATCTATCAGCAGGTGCAGTGGTCCGGTTGAGCCCTTGTACGGGATGGCCACCGATAACGTCCTCTGACGGCGACATAAGGTACTGAAATCCGGCACTGACCAGTTCAGACCGGCAAGCTTGAGAAGGCTTTCTACAAATCCAGCCGTCTGCCTCAACGGCAAACCGAACAGCACTTTGAGGGTCAGGCAGGCTTGTATCGCCGCATCGCTGTAGGCTTGTTGGCGTCCCCGCCGCCCTGAAGGCACAGCCTCCCACGTCATCCCCGCGTCAAACCAGATCGAAAGCGATCCCCGCATCTTCAGTGAAAAATTGTACTCAGCCCAGTTCCGGGTCTTATACTTTGTAGGTATCCAGCTGCTCATAACCGCCAGCTATCACGCTGGATTCATACAGTGAATCCTCGTGACGCGATTTGTGCAACAAAGCCGTGTCGCTGGCCAAACGCAAAGTGGATTCAGCCTCTAAAGCCATTAACAGACTGATCGCTTATCAATTTGCGAAACCTGATCCGTATGAAGGGTGTGAATCTTGCGTGGATGATAAATTTTTTGTTTTGCGAATGCTGCAGTTAAAGGTCTGCAGCCAACCTTCTTGGATTTAGTGGGTCCACAACACCAAAGTCGGCCTGGTGGGTTGATTTATCAATAAGTACCCACTCCTACTTTAAAAATTAAGCTAGGGTTGAATAGCCGCAATAGCTCGTCCTCCATCAGCTTTACTGCCTTTTGCGACATAGGCCGCAGTGCGACCTATCCAGAAGAGTATATGATCTATCCTCCTACTTTGTTTGCATTTCGATCTTTAAAATTTAACTTAACGGAAGGAATAGCGCTCACATTTTGTTTTTATCTCTAGTAAAATGAAAGATTGATTGATGGAAGATGTTATGAATATCCGCGAATTGAGCTTGTTAGAACTCAAACAGCTTCAAAAAGAGGCAGCGTTAGCCATTACCACTCGAGAGACGCGGCTTCGCGAAGAAGCATATGCGAGGCTGAAAGCGGTTGCCGCTGAATACGGCCTTAGCCTTGATGAAGTTATGGGTACCCCAATGCTCAATAAGGATGGAAAAAGGAGCTACCCACCCTTATATCGTAACCCAGACGACATAGAGCAAACCTGGAGTGGAAGGGGCCGCAGGCCTCTGTGGCTTCACAAAATGCTTGAGACTGGTCATGACTTGTCAGAGTATTTGATCTAAGAGGTTTTACAACAAGTTAGCTGCTAAACTTGGTGATGCTTGTAGGCCTTGGCGAAAACTAAACAGATGCCATGTGATAATTGCGTCAGAGACAAAAATGTTCATACCGCCGCTTTAACAACTTAATTTAATAATTTATATAAAAAGTGGTATGGAGGCCCTGTAAATGTTGCACCTTTTATCTTATATGAGCACATCCCAAGATTTTATAAAACCTGTGGATCTATGCGCTATTCTAGAAATTTCCGTTGCTAATAATATTCACGATGGCATTTCTGGTATCCTGATGTATCATGATGGGCTTTTTTTTCAAATTCTGGAAGGTGAGCGATTATTAGTTGAAGCCTGCTATAAGCGAATTTCCTTCGACAGGCGCCATAAGGCTATTTCTCTTTTAGGGAGCGAACCCGTTGAAAGCAGAACCTTCTCAGGCTGGGGCATGAGGTATGTTGGACCTACAGAAATTAGCCATTATGATAAAGGTTCCTTTCAGGACATTGCTTATTTAATGAATTCATCAAAGCTTGCCAACAGTAAGGCACTAAATATTCTGAGAAGTATTCGTACGATTTTCCCCTATATAGAAAATAACCAGTAATTATTTTGTTGTGGAGTATGGCTTTGTTGCACAAATCGCGTCACGAGGATTCACTGTATGAATCCAGCGTGATAGCTGGCGGTTATGAGCAGCTGGATACCTACAAAGTATAAGACCCGGAACTGGGCTGAGTACAATTTTTCACTGAAGATGCGGGGATCGCTTTCGATCTGGTTTGACGCGGGGATGACGTGGGAGGCTGTGCCTTCAGGGCGGCGGGGACGCCAACAAGCCTACAGCGATGCGGCGATACAAGCCTGCCTGACCCTCAAAGTGCTGTTCGGTTTGCCGTTGAGGCAGACGGCTGGATTTGTAGAAAGCCTTCTCAAGCTTGCCGGTCTGAACTGGTCAGTGCCGGATTTCAGTACCTTATGTCGCCGTCAGAGGACGTTATCGGTGGCCATCCCGTACAAGGGCTCAACCGGACCACTGCACCTGCTGATAGATAGTACAGGCATCAAGGCTGAGGGCGAAGGAGAATGGAACGCACGCAAGCACGGTGGACCCAAACGGCGGTTGTGGCGCAAGATACATATTGGGATTGATGAACAAACGCTGGAAATACGGGCCGTCGAGGTCACTAACAGCAGCATCGGGGACGCGCCCATGTTGCCTGACCTGCTCAATCAGATCCCCGCTGATCAGGAACTCGGTAGCGTCACAGCCGACGGGGCATACGACACCCGCAAATGCTACGATGCGATTGCCGCGCGAAATGCCCACGCCGTCATACCGCCGCGCAAGAATGCCAAGTTATGGAAGCACGACACACCCGGGGCCAGAGCGCGCAACGAAGCAGTGCGAGCCTCAAAGTATCTAGGCTCCGCGTTGTGGCGACAGGCGACCGGATATCACCGCAGAAGCCGCGTTGAGACAAAGATGCATTGTGTGAAATTACTGGGTCAGCGCCTCTCAGCGCGTGACTTTGATCGGCAGGTTGCGGAGATCCAAATCCGTGCTGCGATCCTAAACGGCTTCACAGCGCTTGGCATCCCCAAGACAGAGGCCGTAGGCTAAATCCGTCCGGTTTTAGGGGAAGTACGACCTCAACCCGATTTGTGCAACAAAGCCCCTATTCTGTTGAAAAACTCCCTAATTGGGGATTTGGAAATTCCTGCCAAAAGCACATCTTCGCTAAAACTTCGAGAGGATTGCCGCGTGGTGCTCCAAAACGCTTAGTCGTGGCCGGAAGCCCATTTTAGCCGAACCCCTCGCCAAAACCCTTTAGTTGCGCTGTATGGGCAAATATTTTCCGATTTTGCTGGAAATCGGAGTTTTTCAACAGAATAGGCCGGAAGCGGACATCAATAAACAGACCGTACCCATACCAGCACAACTTGCCAGACACCCAGTTGTAGTCCCGACAAAAACTCCCCAAAATCACCTATGGCGATGAGGGGCATGATGATGAACGACGACAATGAGACAGAAGACCAGCTTGCTAAGAGAATGGCTAAAATTCGTGCTGGAGGCCCCAAAAAGAAATCATACACTCAGCCCCTGGGACATGTCTCTGTCACTAAAGTAACCCCTGCCTATGTAGCCCCTCCTGCTGTCGTTAACCCCAAAGCGCCCATCGACAACAATAAGCCAGCAACTGAAGAAGATGCTAATAACTTCTCAGACATCTTGGGGAGAAGAACCGAACAAGGGATGGCACACTTTCCCTTTGACGATGGCATCCACAGTGGGTTTGTAAGGTTGGGTGCAGACGGTAAGCCCTACAATCCTAGCAAGGAAGAAATTCTCCGAGAAGTAGCAGGGTGGTTCGTCAAAAAAGGCTTCAAATATCATGCCGTAAACGACCTGCAGACTGAGCTCGTTAAATCGAATGTGTCAGAAATCATTGGTAATAGGATTAGGACTGCCTTTCCTCTGCTGAAAGCAGGTGGGAACACTCTAGCAGACCTGCTGGAAGTGCTCATGGAACCAAATCTGGGGCAAAACAATCCAGAGCTTAGTTTTCCGGTTTGGAGCGGAAGAACTGTTAGCCTGCCTAGCAACACTCAGAAGATTGTGTTTGTGGACGGCCTTGCTGTTGTAAACATATGGGAGAAGCCAAAGTACCGAGACCTGACGGTAGCCCCCAGTGTGTTTACAAAAGAAAATCCTGACTATTTTGATGAGTTCCTACGGTTTGTCATTCCCGTGGAGCAAGACAGGAACATGTTCCTGGACTGGCTAGCTTGGCAGCTACAAAACGAGCATCAGAAGCCAAAGTGGGCTGTGATGTTGTACAGTCAAAACCAAGGTACAGGAAAATCAGTGGTCGCCGAAGTGTGCGAAGCTTTGTTCGGCCAAGCCAATGCCACCCGCTGTAGTGTGGAGCAACTGCTAGCCAGATTTAACAAAGAAATCCTCCAGCATAAGATGGTGATTGTCGAAGAAGTAAGTATCCAAAAAGGCTCAGCAAAGGCCAATGGAATAAAGACGCTAATCACAGACCCTACCGTGACAATGGAGGCTAAGGGAGCGCCCTCCACGAAAGAGCCGATCCTGTGCTCCTTCATCCTGACCACCAATCACCTTCCGACTTGGTTGGAAGAAAGCGACAGACGCTTCTTTATTATGAACTTCGACCACGAAGGCTACAATAACGGTGGCAAAGAGTATGAATACTTCTCCAAACTAGGAGAGGCTATCAGTGAGAAAGTCGCCAAATCCCCAGCGGCAATCAAAGCCCTGTACAATGCCCTCTTGGCTCGAGATCTGTCAGATTTTAACCCAATGTCCCTCAACGTCCAGAAATACAGCACTCAGATAATGAAGGACTTGCGTCAGCTCTCCCCTGATGTGGTCAAACAGAACCTTGAGGAGCTATTCGAAAACAACGGTATCCACTTCATCCCACAAGACCTCGCAGTCAAGTTGGTCAAGACGTTTGCCAAACGGGAAGCCAATGCTGTCACCCACTTGTTTAGCGAGATGGGTTGGAAGCAAAAGAAGGTCGCATGGAACAAAGGAGCCCAAAAACGCTGCTGGTACAAACAAGTAGATAATCCGCCTGCCAAAGGTGAGGTCTGTACGGGTGGCGCAGGGAGCTCAGATGGAGCGGAATCCACTTGGGAACCGATATGGTCGCAACTGGAAAGAATAGCCAAAGTTCTCCACAATGAGGATGGCAAGGATTACCAGATAACCGTCCATGATGAAGTGAAGCCAAACAGTAGTGAGAAGCTGATAGACAGCATCAAAGAAGGTAGCAGACGCAGCGACAGCGAAGGGCTCCCTAAAGATAAAGTCGACCCAATGCAGGCGTTCGGTAAAGGCAATCCACTTGCAAACGAAAACATTGATGACAGTCTGGTTGGCATAAGAAACACAGATGATGATCCCGAACCTTCGCCAAAGCCTGCCAGTGAGCCAGATGACATGGAAGACCCGGACTTTTGACGGCCAAAGAGCAGATGGTAGAAGTGTGGCTGGCAACAGGGGCAAAGAACCTTGCTGACTTCGAGAGAACACCCTTCCATGACATGCTGAACAACACCTCCAGAGATCACTGGACAGACGTGTTCGAGAACTACCCCAAAGAAGCATTGAAGCGCGTATCAGACCTCCTGAACGAGGCCAAAGTCTCCAAAGACCAGACCAAATCCATCATCAAGGGACACTGCTGGGAGCTAGGACTAGAAACGCCCCGCAAAGTAAAATTCAAAGGGCGTCGGGACTATGCCTATAGGTTCATAACAGCAATCCTAACGACCACCCCTCTCTCTCCAAAAAACGTAGTCCGTCACCTTTGCCACAATCGAAGCTGTGTATGTCCTGACCATCTGCTAGTTGGAACGCACCAACAGAACCATCAAGATGAGCTAAACAGACGCTAACGAAGGGGATGGTCAAAGCTCACGGATTGAAAGTTTGAGCTGCCTAGCTGCCTAGCCTCGCACTGTCGAAAGTAGGCTAGTAGGCGAGGCGTTTTCGACATGGCAAAGTACTACCCCTCTCCTCGATGAGTGTTGCCACTCGAAACAAGAATATGCTCAGGTTCTCAGTGAGTGGCGTCCCAGACGGTAATAACCAGCAGATATAGGCAAAAAATATCCCTGACTGGCTGGCTTCCATAGATCGATATGACGCATATTAAATTACCTCCCCCAGCTTCACAAAATTAGCGTCGGGCGGAATTGTATACTGCGCGTCATTGAGGACCCGAAGAATTTGTTGATGTTTTAACGGGAATAGATTCTTCTTCGCCTATGATCCGTCCCGAATTTCTTTCCTGCGAAGACCGCCGCGAGCTTTTGAGCTGTGTAAAACGCCAACGCGAGGATCATGGCGTTGCGCGCCGCGCGAATGCGCTTTTGCTGCTGGATGACGGGAAGTCCTGTATCGAGATTGCGCAGGTGCTTTACTTTGATGACGACACGGTGCTTGGCTGGCACAAACAATATCTGTCCGAGGGCTGGGATGCGGTAGCTTATGACGGCTGGAAAGGCGGGCAATCGCGGCTGTCTGTCGTGCAGGAAGCCGCTCTTTGCGTTTGGCTTGAGGACCATTTCTGTCGATCTACAGTGGAAATCCGCGCCTTTGTCGCGGCGCAGTTCGATCTGGAATATTCTCATTCAGGCTGTGTTAAGCTTTTAGCGCGACTAGGCTTTGAATATCGCAAGCCCAAGGTCCTGCCGCGCGTGGCCGATGTAGCCAAACAGGCCGAATTCATCGCAATGTATGAAAACATGCTGAATTCTCTGGCCGATGATGAGGCGGTTTACTTTGCAGATGCCGCGTATCCAGAATATCAAAGCAAGCCTGTCTTTGGTTGGGTGAAGAAGGGCACAAACCCCGCGCTCAAAACGACTTCAGGCCGGGCGCGCGTCAACATTCACTGCGCGTTGAACCTTGAAACCTTCGATACCCCCTTCGTAGCGCCGATCACAGTGGACGGCGTGAGTGCCGTGCAATTGCTGGCCAAAATCGAGGCACACAACCAAGATAAACGCATCATCCACGTGATCTGGGACAACGCCGCCTACCACAAAGGGCCTGATGTGAGGAGCTTCTTGGCGCGCAAAAGCTGCCGCATCCACTTGATCCAGCTGCCGCCCTATTGCCCGCACTTAAATCCGATTGAAAGGCTTTGGGCCGTGATGCACCAAAACGTCACTCAAAATCGCGCATATCCTACACAGAAGCAATTTACCGGAGCCATATTGAAGTTCTTACGAGAAACCATCCCAGAACAATGGCGCGACTTCCGAAATCAGGTCACTGATAATTTCCGTATCATATCACTCCAAAAACTTCGCGCTTTAAAGTGAAGTGAGTAAAATTGGTAAGGAATTATAAGAAATAAATGGGCGCATATGAAAGGCGTACTATGAAATACGAAAAATTGCAACGTCGGACCCTTGAGATTTTTGATCAGGCCGAAGGCGACGACATTCTTAGTAAACTATGTGACTACTTCATACTTGGATTGGTTTTTTTAAATATTGTAGCGATAGTGCTGGAATCAGTTAGTAGCTTATACGTTATTTATAGTATCTATTTCAAGATATTTGAAGCGATCAGCGTACTTCTGTTTACATGTGAATATGGGCTGCGAATCTGGGCCAGCGGAGCGCGGGGTAAGAGCACTGAACCCCAGTCTCTCAAAGGTCGTCTAAGATACATCTTTAGTTTTCACGGTATTGTTGATATTATTGCGATCCTACCATTTTATCTGCAAGTTCTCTTTCCAGGTTTAGATCTCAGAGTTCTCCGTACTTTGCGGCTTCTGCGGGTTTTCAAATTATCGCATTACTCAACAGCGTTGGAAGATCTGTTCAGTGCAATCTACCAAGAGCGCAGATCTTTTATCGCAGCATCGTACCTATTGCTCTTGGCAATTATACTGACCTCCTCGTTCATGTATTACGCTGAAAGCTCTCATCAGCCAGATAAGTTCTCTTCCATACCGGATGCAATGTATTGGTCATTGATCACGCTCACCACGGTTGGTTACGGTGATGTATCACCGGTAACCTCAATGGGAAAATTCATATCAATCATCACAGCCTTTCTTGGTGTCAGTACCGTGGCAATGCTTACCGGTATCGTTGCGAGTGCATTTACCAATCAGGTAGCGCGTAAAAAGGTCATCTTAGAGGACCAAATCCGTGAGGCGATGAAGGATGGAATACTGGATGGAAATGAGCGCCAGGTTTTAGAAAAAATGCGGCTAGAGTTTGGCATGAGCGAAGCACAGACCCAACAGATGTTCCGGCAAGTCGAACGCGACAATCGCTAAGCAGACATGGCGCAGTTTCGTTTCCGCTTGCTTCCCCTGTATCTTCATAAAACCTTAAGCACCGCTTTCGGTGTAGAGGTGAGTATTTACCCACAACGGCTCGATGCCGGGATAGAGTAGAAAAAATAACCCTTCCTTCAGGGGAAATAAAGGGCTGGATGTCTGGATACTTTTGGGACGCAGACCCCTATGCAAAACGGCCGCCAAAATGATCTTCTGCTTTGCAGATAGTCTTGGATTGAGAAGCCAAGAACTGCAAAAACAGCGCGTCTGAAATTAGAGACCTCGCATGAGATTAGCGGGCGGGTTACTTGAGAAACACCGGTGATAATCGGGACCGCTTTGGGGACCATTTTAATAAAAAGACACTGCCCTAACCTACTATTTTTACATGATAATTATGGAAGTTGGTTGTCCTCTTCTGGGCACCATTATACTTTGACTAACTCCAAGAAATCATAGTGTAATAGGCATATATTGCTTTTCTGGGACCATAATCGGGACCGCTTTCGGGACCATTTTGTCGAATATCTCACTCCAAATGTCAGTCATGAACGGTCCAGACTGCCTTGCACTGGGCAAGCTGTGTCTTGATAGTCTCGGACACAATGGATGCAGAAATATCAAAACTTCCCAAATATGTCTTTCGACGTGCCAATGGTTCGTATCGATATAAGCGCAACGTGCCCGCAGCACTGCGTGAGGTGATACCCAAAGCAACAGTATATCGCCAGCTGGGTACGACCTACGATGAGGCAATCAGGCGGCTGCCAGTTGTCCATGCTGAGATTGAAGCGCTGTTTGACCTTGAGCGCAAAACACCAAATAGCAGACGCGCCGTTAATATCGTTAGAGAAAGACTAGGCGAGTGGCATGCAGGTGTATTTGCTGAGGGAGTGGTCGAGCCTGAGTGGGATGTCACAGATGATTTTCGGGAACTCGCTGTGGACCTGCGCAACACAGCTCCAAAGGAGGTTGTACGCCAGATTGGGAGTGCACGTGTGACGCCTGAGGCAATGACCCTGCATAAAGTGCTATCAGACTACTACACATATAAGTGCGAAGATGGGGCTGACGATCGCCCACTCAAGACCCGTATTGAGCGCATTAAGAAGGATCTTGTGATCGCGCTGGGCAAGAACCGTGTGGAGTGGACACCTCTTGCTGACATCAACCGCGCAGATGCCAATGCTTACCGTGACTATTTGCTGCACCGCTTGGCACCAAACTCAGTCCTGCGCACCATTGGGGTCGTCAAAGCAGCGGTAAACCATGTGATTATCGAAAACGATCTCGATCAGCGTAACGTCTTCCAGGGCATCAAGATAAAAGGCACTGGAGCCAGTAAAGACGACCGCATGACCATGAGTGATTCGCAGATGGCGATGCTGCTGCCAGCGTATGAGAGTAACCCACTCGCCCAAGCTCTCTTTGTAACCCTGGCTGATACCGGCGCACGGCTTGCTGAGATCGTAGGGCTTGAGGCCCGTGATCTAGATCTTGGTGGTTGTTGCTTACACATCCGCCAAAATGGGATCCGCCGTCTCAAGACCAAATCATCAGACCGCAGCATACCACTGTCCTCCAGGGCAGCAGAGTACCTCAAGGTGCACCAGGCTGGGCTCTCGGATACGACACCCATCTTCGCCAAGTATGCACGACCTCGTGGTAGTGATGCTGCTTCCGCCATGCTGATGAAGCGTCTGCGTACCCAAATTACTGATCCCAAGGTGACAATCCATTCGCTACGTCACCGCATGAAGGACAAGCTGCGCAATACAGGCTGTCCCGAAGCCATCTCCTTGGCCATCCTCGGCCATAGCTCCAACTCAGTCGCTGCAAACTACGGCTCAGGGTACGCCATGAACGTCATGAGAGAGCACTTGGATAAAGTGTGGGAATGACGCTCCTTACGATAGACAGACAGCCCAACAAAGCCCGTGCATTTAACCCGTTTCTTCGAGCTGGGACTGACAGGATGAAAGAGCTCATCGTGGAGGTGCAGAAGCAAGTTGAAGGATACGAGCACTATTATAAACTGCGTACGCGAGCTCGGAGGGCCGTGGACCAAGCTACGTTCGAGCGGATACTAGAAGCCATTATTTGTGATCTGTGTGTTTGTGTCCTTCAGCCTGAATTTGATGCCATACACCTGCCCTTGTCCAACAAGGTCTTGCGCAAACAGTCGCGATATAAAGGGGTGGCGCTGGGCAAGACGCTTCCCGATACTCTTCATATACTTACAGCCGAAGAAACCCTGTTTGTGGGCCTTAAGACGGGAACCAGTAAGTTTAAAATATCAGATGAGATGATGAATGTGGCCTTTGCGGGTGGGGTCCAAACAACCGTCTGGGCTGAACATAAACTTCTCAGCAGGATTGAGCGCTTTGGCATTTCCTATGAGGACATCAAACAAGACCTTGGAGAAGAAGCCATCATTCTGCGTGAGCCGAAGGAACGCCCTGACCAAAGGGCAAAGGCACAAGAATACAAGGACACCCCAGACACCCTTGCTCTGAGGGGCCAACTTACAGACATAAACACTTGGCTAGGGGAAGCTGACCTCCACTGTGACCTTCCTGAGGTGAACACCCAAGACAGATACCTAAGACGCATCTTCAATAATTCTGACTTCGCCCAGGGTGGTCGCCTTTACGGGGGCTTCTGGCAGAGGATGTCAACGCAGGACCGTCAGGAACACATCATGATTGATGGTGAGTGTGTGGTTGAGCTCGATTACGGTCAGATGAGCCTTTCCATACTGTATGGGCTTGCAGGCACAAAGCCTCCTGAAGGAGATCTCTACGACCTATCGGCAGATGGCATCTCAACGGACTACCGAAAGGGCATCAAGATTGTCGCCCAGGCAGTCATCAACAGCAGCAAGGTGCCAACGAGGATGCCCAAGGGTGTGCGTAAGCACCTACCAGCACGCTACAGCATCAGGGATATCCTTGCAGCAATTAAGAGAAAACACCCTACAATCTACCCGCAGATGACCTCAGGGATAGGTATGCAGTTGTTCCGCAAAGAGTCCGATATATTAGTTGATGTCCTGGAAACTCTCAGGTCGGAAGGGATCGTTGCTCTGCCTGTCCATGATGCTGTTTTTGTTCGGGATAATAACTCAGACAAAGCTAAGGCTGTCATGAAGAAGGTCTTTGAGGACCATACAAGCATCACCCCTGATGTGACTTTGGGGTAGTCCTAAAAGGGGGTATTTAGTGGAGGTAAATTGTTATGGATCATCAATAAGCACAACATCAATACAAGAAGCCCTAAGGGGGATATCTAACCCCTCTTCATATAAGGGACCCGTAACAACCGTTGGAACCGACGGCTAAAACAGGCCATTCAAAAAAGACAAACTGAATGTCAATTTCTCGCATTTCCATATTGGTAAACATGCCAAAACTGCTCCTAAGAGTTCCGCTTGAACCACGGATTTCCAGTTTGCTTTACTTCAACTTTGATAGATTCAACCTGATACGGCGCGCAGCTCACCACCTCAACAGCTTCAATATCAAAAATCACTATATTATAACCCCTTTTTTTTCTCATTATCACCGAAGGGGCTTTTATATGCGATCGCCTCATATCCTGCATTTTGAAATAATTCCGCTAGTATTTGAGAAGGAGCATAATCCGCTTGATCATCGGACGCCATCACGGGTCTGGAGAAGGCATTATTGATTTCAATCCAAACAGCCGAAGCTTTCTCTTCTCGTGTCGGCTCTGGACTGCCCCTGACCACCCATGGCGTGCTTGATGGCGGCTTCGCCAAATGATGATTTGCTGTGGCCGACTGAAAGATCAGTGGTCCGCAATGGGCGAATTAGTTTGCAGGTGGCGACCGATATCTCGGCTCCTAACCAGGGCCTGACCTCAGATATTGCAGTATCGACCGTATTAGCGACATAGAGAGCAGGAATGCCAGTGGCATGCTTTCAATGCAATATTCTGCGGTGCACGGCAGAGCGGCCTGTCAGATTAATGGTACTGTCCCAGTCTGGTTATCCACACCCAAACTATCATAATTAGGTTAAGACTAATCACCGCTATAGAAGTACTCGACAAGTGTTTTTTTGTAGCTATCGCGCTGCCACCAATAAAACTGAATAAAAGACCACTAACGTTTTAACCTTACCTGTTGCGGGCGCTGAAGATTGATCGACAAAGTCAGATTTAGCGTTTTGATATCACTTCAACTCCCTCTTTGGGACCCTCAAAGAAGACACGGGCAAGTACAGAAATGAGTAGATCACTTCCCACATTTTTAACTTCATTAGCTATCAAATTAGTCAGAGCAAGAAGGGCCTGATTATCATCATCATTAAGATCGTACGACGTACAGTAGCCCATGCTCCAATTTGGGAATAAGCGTTTCTCTAATACACCTTGCCACACAATATACGGCGATCCATGCCGAGCATCACTACAAATGCGAGCATAGCAACGAGTTACCGCGTCGCAGCTCCCCTCAAGAGCTTGAAGAAAAATATGTTCACCGTGAATAAGAAGCCCAGATACGTTGTCCCGATAATTATTATACCTTGATATTTCGAGGATGGGAATAATATCATTTGCGGTCGTATCGTCTTGGATGTGGCTTAAGTAGATAAGTTGACTTAATTTCGACATTTTTATTATCTTTACAAAAAATTCAAATTTTAAAAACAGTTAAAACGAATCACCTCAGCTTGATATTTTACATCGTTAACTCTTTAAGCCATCATTCATAAAAGTAAACCAGAGTGCAGCCTGGGTTTTGCGGTGGCTTTGGCTTTGTTGCACAAATCGCCCTTATGGCGTGCTTCCCCTGACCCCTGACGGATTCAGCCTACAGTAACGGTGTTTGGGATGCCAAGGGCGGTGAAGCCGTTGAGTATCGCGGCACGGATTTGGACTTCCGCAACTTGCCGGTCAAAGTCTCGTGCGGCCAGGCGCTGCCCGAGTAGTTTCAAACAATGCATCTTTGTCTCAACACGACTCCTGCGGTGGTATCCGCTCAAGCGACGCCATTGAGCGCGGCCGAGATCCTTTGAGGACTGTACCGCTTCGTTTCGGGCTCTGGCCCCCAGCGTATCCGGCTTCCATAGCTTGGCATTCTTGCGTGGCGGGATGACAGCACGGGCATTGCGGGCCGCAATCGCATCATGGCATTTGCGGGTGTCATATGCCCCATCTGCTGTGACACTGCCAATCTTCTGATCTGGTGTGATCTGACCGAGAAGGTTGGGCAACATGGGTGGGTCTCCAATGCTGCTACTCGTCACTTCGACCGCGCGTATCTCCAACGTTTCTTCATCAATCCCTATATGTATCTTGCGCCACACCCGACGTTTCGGCCCGCCATGCTTGCGAGCGTTCCACTCACCTTCGCCCTCAACTTTGATGCCGGTACTGTCGATAAGGAGGTTTAGCGGGCCCTTTGAGCCCTGATACGGGATGGTAACCGATAGCCTTTTCTGACGCCGACATAACGTGCTGAAGTCTGGGACCTCCCAGTCAAGGTCGATCAATTTCAACAGGCTTTCCACAAAGCCCGTCGCCTGCCTCAAAGGCATTCCGAACAGCACTTTCAACGTGAGACAGGCTTGGATCGCCGCGTCGCTATAGCGTGGCTGGCGGCCCCGTTTGCCCCCCTCTCATGGTTTGCAAACAAACCACTGCCGGGCAACGGTAGGCGCAGCTTTCCAAGTGACCTCTGGGTTAAACCAAATGGTCAGTGACCCGCGTCGCTTCAGGGCCTTGTTATACTCAGGCCAGTTCCTCGTGCGGTAAATCGGGGCGATAGGTTTACTCATGACGCCAGCTACCATGCTGGATTTACAACATGAATCCCTGATACGAGACTATTTGTGCAACAAAGCCCAGTGGCATCGGTATAACCTTCGGACATTTCGTTAAAAAGGTCAGAATTGCGGAATTTATCCCAGTGATCCCAATCGCGGAACATGAACGGTGCGCCACCAATGGCGATGGGGCCGTATGACCGGCCTGCAAATAATTGACCGGTGTAAATGATATCGACCGTGCCAAAACCCAATCCTTCGTTGATGTCCACCTCTTTGCCCAGCGACGAAGCAGGGAATACTTCGATTCCGTACCGACCTTCTGTGGCATCCATTAAGAGGTTGTTAGCGGCCACGGCGCAAGTGTGATATGGTTCGCTCGATTAGTAAACGTGCGCCCATTTCAGCATTATTTGAGCAGCGGCCACGGCAGGCGAAAGTCCTAGCACAGCGACGGCAGAGGCTGTCGCGAAAAGCATATACTTAGTTGTCATGTTGTTCCTCCTTAAGGTGATGCGGCTTTGACCATTGGGCTGCCACGTGCTAACAAAAAAATTATAGATTACGTAGCGTCAAACAACCCACTTACTGGTTATTACTTTATTATTTCATTGCCTTATTTTTTAAAAATCCACCAAAGACATTTCATATCTAAAAATACTTCAGGCATTGGCAGACATGCGCGATATACTTGCCACAATCAAACAGGCTAAAAATAGATGTTTCGGACACTTACGACTGAAAACACACTCCCAAAAGACGGAGATTCCGGCACACTAATTGGTTGGGCATGGCGACCAGACGTTGACGGACCATCGGTGGTGGTATTGCGCAACGGAGAAGTTTTTGACATCTCCAACGCTTCCGCGACTATGTCAGAACTTTTAAACGGCGCCGATCCACTTGCCACCATTAAGGCGGCAACGGGTACAAAAATCGGATCGCTAGAAGAGATACTGGCAAATACGACTGTAAAAACCGCCTACACACTGCCTCTCTAAATTGATGCAGAAGGGTTCCTCCGAAAGCAACCGTGCCGGCATAATATATATGCTGGTTGCCATGTTTTTGTTCACGAGCAACGATGCAATTGGCAAGTGGATGGTCGCGACTTATCCGGTGGGTCAGTTGATTGGTCTTCGCAGTCTGGCGGCACTTGTGGTCTTGGCAATCATATTGTGGCGCAAGCAGGGTTCCCTCTGGCTATCTATGAGGGAACGGCCAATCATACAGGTATTGCGTATCGGGTTTGTTGTTGCCGAGGTCGGGTGCTTCTTTGCGGCGGTGCGATATCTACCGCTCGCCGATGTGTTCATGTTTTATTTGGCATCCCCATTATTTCTGACAATTTTTTCCGTTGCCATTCTCAAGGAGTACGTAGGTCTGCACCAATGGTTGGCCGTGTTGGTTGGGCTCGTCGGCGTTGTTCTGGTGTTTCCCTTCTCAGAGGATACCTTGTCTGCCCCTGCCCTGATAGCATTGGCTGGCAGTATATCCTTGGCGATGATGTTGACCCTTACGCGGATGCTTCGAAACACCGATGGTATGACATTGATTATGATTCAGACAATCGGCGTTGCCATTTTCGGAGGGGTGACCATACCATTCGCATGGGTGACACCAAATTTCATTGATCTGTCTTTGATATGCCTGCTTGGACTTATAGCTACCTTCGCGCATTTCCTGATGAACCAATCCGTGTCAGCAGCGGCGCCTGCCGTAGTCGCCCCATTTCAATATACTTCAATTGTTTGGGCTATCGCAATTGGCTATCTCGTGTGGCAGGATCTTCCAACCCAACCTGCGTTGCTGGGCGCGACCTTCATCATCAGTGCCGGTCTAATTGTCCTTTATCACGAACGGGACACTTCAAACAGGCGCAGCTGACATGTCCCAATCAGTCGATCATCGTGGCTTTGTTGCACAAATCGTATGAAGGGTATTCTTCCCCTTTCCCCAGACGTACTTTGCCTACTGACTCAGTGATGGGTATGCCAAGAGCCGTGTAACGGTTAAGGATGGCCACACGGATCTGGATCTCCGCGACCTGCCTTTCGAAGTCCCTCGCCATCAGCGATTGGCCAAGTAGTTTCATAGAATGCATCTTCGTTTCGACGCGGCTTCGGCGGTGGTATCCACTCCAGCGTCGCCACACGGTGCGGCCCCGATATCGTTGCGCATTGACCGCATCGTTGCGGGCAATTGCTCCAGCGCTCGTCGGTTTCCAGGGCTTTGCATTCTTACGCGGCGGGATCACCGCGTGGGCCTCCCTGGCGGCAATCGCCTCGTGGCATTTACGGGTGTCATAGGCACCGCGCGTTATGATTGGGAGGGTATGTACATCACCTTGATGGTGCGCATCCACGATCAGGGTCTGCCCGCAACCCAAGCGGAATGGTTAGGCGAGGTGCAGGAATGGTTCGTCGCCAATGGCGATGGCGGCGAGGTGCTGGATGAACGCACGATCCGCCGCAGACTGACGCCGATCTGGAAAGCGCTGCGGGGATCCTGCTGATCGCGGTATTGGTGGGCGTGGAGGGTCAGGCTGTCTTCTGCGCCTCGTTGGCATCATGCACCAGTTTGGGCCGAGGCCTGAAGGCGCTGGCCACGGCATCTACGCCTGCGCGCAGCGGCGAGTCCATCAGGTGGGCATAGCGCTGCGTCGTCTGCATCTGGCTGTGGCCCAGCAGTTTGCCGATCATTTCCAGTGACGCGCCACCGCTGACCAGCAGGGACGCAAAGGTGTGCCGCAGATCGTGGATGCGCACATCCGGGATGCCAATCTGCTTCTGGATATTGGACCAGAAGCGCCTGATTTCCTTTACCGGCTGGCCGGGTACATCGCCCGGAAACAGCAATTGGCATCCGCGCGGCACCAGCAGCTGGCGCTGACGCACGATCGCTGCCGCCTCATCCGAGATTGGCAGGCGGTGCACCTTGCGCTGCTTGGTCATGCTGGCCGGTTTCGACCAACTGAGATGTTCGAGATTGAAGTGAATAAACTGTGCCTGGCGGACCTCGCCCACCCGCGCACCAGTCAGCATGCACAACCGGATAATATCGGCCGCGCGGCGATCCTCGGCCGCTTCCAGCGCTTCGGCCAGCTTGTGGATTTCTTCATGGGAAAGGAAACGTTCGCGCGCATTTTCGATCCGACGGCGGAAACTCGAAGCCGGATTATCCTCGCGCCAACCCCAACCAACGGCATAGGTGAACATCTTGCGCAGGACCTCGCCGGTCCGGTTGGCGCGCACCGGGGTCGGCTTGGCCCCCTGCAGCTTCCGCGCCCGGTTATTGGGTTTGGCTTTTGAGGGGCGGGCCCGGCCAGCAGCGACCTTGTTCAGCAGCTTTTCCACATCATAGGGCGTAATTTCCGTCACAAGCCGATTGCTCCATTCCGGCGCCACAAGTTTCGCCAGCATCGATTTCTGGTCCGAGGCGTTGGTTGGCGAGAGGTGCGGCAGATGCACCTCGATGTAGCGCTCGATCAGATCCTTGAACCTAGGGGCCTCCCGCCCACTTTCCTTCTGGCCCAATGGATCACCACCTGCGTCGATCTCACGCCGCAGTTCCTTCGCCCTGTCGCGGGCGGACGTCGTCGACCATTCCGGCCAGCGCCCAATAGTCATCCGCCGTTGCCGCCCTGCATGGCGATAGTCGATGGTGAACGCCCGGTTTCCCGAGCGGTATATACAAACGGCAAATCCCCGCACATCTGTGTCAAAAATCTGGTAGTCACGTCCCACCGCCGGTTCGGTGTCGCGGACGCATTTCTCATTCAATCGCAATCGGTTGACCATGCAACTCACCCTCCAGTCGTCATCCCATGACGCGTAGATTTGCGCCGCTAGCAAGCGAAGCATGCCAAGTGGGGTGGCGGGGTGGCGCAGGGTGGCGGTCATTTGGGGTGGGTCCGCCACCCCGGAAATCGTGCTGAGGGAAGAGGGCGGTGGGCGGTCATTCGCTGTGATCGCAACCTAAACTGGGGCACCTCAAGAAAGCGGACGTTCATAATGCAACAAAGCAAATGTGTTCAGCACTACCCTGAATTGCGCGATCTGACTCACCCTAGCCACGAATCCAACGTAAAGCAGAACCAAAGAAATATTCGAAAACGTCTAGGTAGGATTCTGTAAAATGGCTTTTAAAACAAATATTTCCGCATCGACATCGACTACAAATCCAGCCGCTCATTTCAAGACGCTTACAAAACGTCAATATCCAGATGTAATGCCACACCAAAAAGACATCCTTGAAGCTTATGCATCAGATTTTGCAGACAAATCAGATGTTGCTTTGCAGCTTCCCACGGGTAGCGGAAAGACTCTTGTTGGACTTCTAATTGCTGACTGGAGAAGGCAGAAATTTGGCGATCGGGCCGTTTATCTTTGCCCTACTCGTCAACTAGTCAATCAAACTGTCAATCAAGCGCTTCATCAGTACGGGATCGATGTTGTCGATCTTTCTGGAAGCACGAAAAAATTTGCCCCTGCTGACAAAACAGATTTTATTACTGGGGCCAAAGTTGCGGTTAGTACTTACTCGGGCTTGTTTAACACTCATCCGTTTTTTGAAGATCCTGATCTAATAATTGTCGATGACGCACATGCTGCCGAAAATTACATCGCCAATATGTGGTCCTTAGGAATTGCAGCCGGAACAACTTTGCACTTGGCGCTCTCGAAGTTCCTGCACCAACACCTTGATCCCCAGGATCACTCAAGGCTTACTGGTGATTGGATTGGATCTGCCGACGCAAATTGGGTTGAAAAACTCTCCACTCCACTGGTCACTAAGCTAGAGGCTGGTTTGTCCGAGATCGTTGACGGTCATGCAGACATTGACACCGATGCCGAACTTTATTTCAAATGGTCCCTCCTTCGCGGACACCTTGACGCATGTCATGTATATTTAGGGTCTCGGGAAATCCTCATTCGCCCCTTAATTCCTCCGACATCCACACACGCTCCATTCGCCAACGCTGGCCAAAGAATTTTCATGTCAGCCACATTAGGCAAAGGTGGCGATCTCGAGAGACTGACCGGCCGTAAAGCCATTGACAGACTTAAGGCTCCGGATGGTTTTCAGAATGCTGGCGTTGGTCGAAGGTTCTTCATTTTCCCAAGCTTATCATTAACGGGCGACCAGACCGACGGACTTAGGCTTGCAATGCAAGAGCGCTCTGGCAGGTCACTCATTCTTACCCCGTCTGATGCACAAGCCAAAGCGCACACTGCGTTAGTTGAAAAGCATCTTGAGGACTATGAAGTCTTCGATAAAGATGACATCGAACTAAACAAAGCGCCGTTCGTTGCGTCCACAAAAGCGGTAGCAATCTTGGCTAACCGGTTCGATGGCATAGACTTTCCAGGTGACGAGTGTCGGCTTCTTTGCGTGGACGGCCTTCCCAAAGCAATGAATTCACAGGAACGGTTCATAATGTCCAAAATGGGTGCCACCGCACTTTTCAACGAAAGGATACAGACAAGAATACTTCAGGCAGTGGGACGGTGCACAAGAGCATTGCAGGACCGTTCGGCAGTACTAGTCACTGGTGTCGAGCTTGTCGATTTTCTGGCAGACAATCGGAAATGGAAGCACTTTCATCCTGAACTACAGGCCGAGCTAACATTTGGCTTGGATCAATCAAAAAATGTTACTGCCGAAAGTATTTTTGATAACTTCGACATGTTTTTGAAGAACGGTTCTGATTGGTCTGGTGCCGATGGAATGATCAGGAATTCCATAGGTACATTTGTTCAAGCCGATTTTCCTGCAATGGATGATCTCGCAAAAGTCGCGCCACATGAGGTATCTTATCAGGAAGCTATCTGGAACAAAAACTTTACTGGTGCACTTGCCGAAGCTAAGACCATCCTTACGCACCTAAATCACTCCGATCTACGTGGATATCGTGCACTTTGGCATTACTTGGCGGGCTCGATAGCCCTTAGATTGTCCGAATCTGATCTCGATGCGCAGGCCGTATCCGCTAGGTTGCAGTTTTCAAAATCCCGAAGTGCAGCTCCCTCAATTTCGTGGTTAAACGCTCTTTCAAGAGACGTCAGCGGTCTCGAAGATGAAGCAGGGCCATACCAAAATACCGAAGTGCTCAAACAGGTGGAAGCGCTTGAACAGCAGTTCCTGACGATGGGGACAATTAACAATATTAAGTTTGAAAAAAGGGCTGCAAAGATCCAAGGAGAATTGAGCCAAGCGAATACTTTCGAGGCTGGCCAGGTCGCACTTGGAACCTTGCTCGGTTTCAGTGCTGGGAATGATGAAAGCGACGCGGCACCAGACCCTTGGTGGCTTGGCGACAAAATTGGTGTCGTTTTCGAAGCCCACGCCGATGGGAACGAAACAACAGTGTTCGGCGCTACCAAGGCCCGTCAAGCTGCCGGCCACCCCAAATGGATCCGGAAAAATGTGGCTGGGGCGAATGAACTGGAAGTTTCACCCATTCTCGCGACACCTTGCAAGACTGCAAAGTCAGGTGCAGAGCCGCATCTTGAAGATGTTGGGTACTGGGAGCTTAGTTCCTTTCGCGCATGGGCTTTACATGCCGTTAATGTATTACGCGAGCTGAAGGGAACCTTCCCTGGTGAAGGGGATCTGATATGGCGAGATGAAGCCGTTCAAAAACTCATTAGTGATGGACTTTCACTTGAAGCAATCCGTTCAGACCGGCCAATGGCGTCTGCGGCAATGACAATAGTTGCTTGAACCTGTCGGACTGCCAAGCCTCTGCAATCTTTGCTTCAACGCATTGGAGGGGCTTTGTTGCACAAATAGTCTCGTATCAGGGATTCATGTTGTAAATCCAGCATGGTAGCTGGCGTCATGAGTAAACCTATCGCCCCGATTTACCGCACGAGGAACTGGCCTGAGTATAACAAGGCCCTGAAGCGACGCGGGTCACTGACCATTTGGTTTAACCCAGAGGTCACTTGGAAAGCTGCGCCTACCGTTGCCCGGCAGTGGTTTGTTTGCAAACCATGAGAGGGGGGCAAACGGGGCCGCCAGCCACGCTATAGCGACGCGGCGATCCAAGCCTGTCTCACGTTGAAAGTGCTGTTCGGAATGCCTTTGAGGCAGGCGACGGGCTTTGTGGAAAGCCTGTTGAAATTGATCGACCTTGACTGGGAGGTCCCAGACTTCAGCACGTTATGTCGGCGTCAGAAAAGGCTATCGGTTACCATCCCGTATCAGGGCTCAAAGGGCCCGCTAAACCTCCTTATCGACAGTACCGGCATCAAAGTTGAGGGCGAAGGTGAGTGGAACGCTCGCAAGCATGGCGGGCCGAAACGTCGGGTGTGGCGCAAGATACATATAGGGATTGATGAAGAAACGTTGGAGATACGCGCGGTCGAAGTGACGAGTAGCAGCATTGGAGACCCACCCATGTTGCCCAACCTTCTCGGTCAGATCACACCAGATCAGAAGATTGGCAGTGTCACAGCAGATGGGGCATATGACACCCGCAAATGCCATGATGCGATTGCGGCCCGCAATGCCCGTGCTGTCATCCCGCCACGCAAGAATGCCAAGCTATGGAAGCCGGATACGCTGGGGGCCAGAGCCCGAAACGAAGCGGTACAGTCCTCAAAGGATCTCGGCCGCGCTCAATGGCGTCGCTTGAGCGGATACCACCGCAGGAGTCGTGTTGAGACAAAGATGCATTGTTTGAAACTACTCGGGCAGCGCCTGGCCGCACGAGACTTTGACCGGCAAGTTGCGGAAGTCCAAATCCGTGCCGCGATACTCAACGGCTTCACCGCCCTTGGCATCCCAAACACCGTTACTGTAGGCTGAATCCGTCAGGGGTCAGGGGAAGCACGCCATAAGGGCGATTTGTGCAACAAAGCCTCGCCCGATGCGAAACTGCGTTCCGGGGTGCGCGGCAGAAACTGTGTGAAATACCTTTGCTACCGAGTAACCTAGGCCGCTCGTTTTCGAAGCTTCTGTTTGATTGCCTCAATGCTGGCGTCCATTGGTGCTGTGATGACAACTGAAGCATCAGGGTTCACCGCTATCTCAGGGGTCTTCCTTTTGCGCCTGACCACGCGATAATCGATGCGCTGCTCGCCAAATTGCAGATGATTGAGTTCCGCTTTCATCCCGCGAACCTCGCGCATGCCAAGTCCATGATTTTGAGTTCAATATCAATTCAACTTCCCCAACAGTCGAGGCGGCTGGGAGTCACTGCTGCTTTAATTTGCGCTGGAAGCGGTCCACGAGGATCATATGGGGGACCGTAAGTGCTGCGAGCCCTATGAAAATAACCCTTAAAAGACTTTGTTCCAGTAATTCGGGCTTTAATCCTTGAAGGACTACAAATCCAATAAGTCCCACAAAAACCGTTATTACTGACAAAAGCGCGGCAACACGCAGTCCTTGATGTGGATCGTCCAGAGAGGCGAATGCATTACTAAAATGACGCACGGAATGAAGCATACAAAAATAGACAACGAAATAGACCAATGGTGTCAGGCAGGCCGCAGCGATCCAGATGATACCCTGTTCACCGGCAGCGCTGTTCCGCAACTGCGGCCGCAAGGATATCGTTGCGACGAAGATGCCCAGAGATATTCCAGCAACCACCGCAAGGAGCAGCGCGGCTAATTCGGCTACTGGTTCTGGAGCCAGATAACCAAACAGTGTTGCGACTTCTCCAGTTTGAAACAGAGCGGGCGCACCAACGGTCGCGACGCCACCACTAAAGCGCAAGGTAGCGCCTGCACCGTCCCAGTCACCTGAGAAGTGGAAAGCCGAATATATCAGAAACGCAAAAAGGGCAGTGCCCGGCAGGACGATCCAGACAGCGATCACAAGCAGGGCAAGACCAACGTACAGGCCTACAAACCGCAGTTTGCCGCGCCAGCCGTCTAATGGCCATAAAGCTTGGGCGATGGGCAGGTCTAACGCGCCATGTGGCAGGCCAAGAATTGCCACTGCTGGAGCCAGTATAAACAACTGCGTGATTAAGTCTGGTTGACCAACCAAGCTCACCACAATTGTTAAAATCGCCGCGCCCGCAAAAAGCCAAGTTTGCCATATTTGTGGAACCGTCACTTTGGAAACGCGGCAGCATATAGAAATGGAAGCGGCGGTAACGCTGTCATGACCGATAGTAGATCCACTGCGCGGGTTGAGCCCGAGAGAAAGCGTTCCAATCGATCAGGCGAGACATTGCGAAACAAGGTTTCAAATAGGGCGGGACCACGTTCAGGTTTCACAGCAAGGACCTGCAAAAACACGCGATCCATGAAACGGGTCATTGCGCTGTCCAGCCGCGTGTCGGGAACCTGTCCACTGACAAGTGCGGCTGCGACTTGATCACCCTGTATCTGATTTCGTGCAAAAGCATACCCCGTTGAAGGTCTGGCTGCGCCGCCACCCAACCCCATGCGAATGATGCCGTCCAGGTTGTGGTCTGCAAAACCTGCCTGCATTGGTAATGCACCTGCTTCGGTACGAAGAGTCTCAGTTTGCCCTGGATTGAGCGCATTGATCTCTTCATCTAGCCAATTGTTGAATACCTCTTGTCCGGGGTTATGTGGCGCGAACGACGTGACCTCGACCAATGCCTGATCAATTGCGAATGGCAGGATATACACGAAATCAACACCGCCACTTTGGGCGCGGCGAAAGTGCATGAGTTGCACGACATCTGGATTGAAAACTGGACGTTCAGTTTTGATCTCGCGGCCGAAAAAGAACTGCCCGTAGCTTGGAACGCGGCTGGGTGGACGGGTGTCAACGACATTCGTAGCCGTGAGAGACCCAGCATCCGTATCAACCTGCCAACAATCGCCCACCCTAGAAACGCCGTGGGCATGCGTACCCATAGAAATCGAAGTGTCATTACCCTGTTCAATCAATTCAAGTGCACGGTTATAAAAGGCGCCAGACTTAACGGTCTGATAGCGCATGCTTGAGGACGAGCGCAGCGTTTGACCCTGCGGACCCTGCACCGTCCAAGACGTCCATTCTTGACGCACGCAATCCTCAAAAGGATCGGACTGGGTGCGCCAGAAGCTCCACGCGCGATCATCAATATATTCCGAGCGGGGTTCGATAACACGAACTGATAAATTGCTTTTTGCCAGTCTCACCGCGAGGCTCAGCCCCGCGCAGCCACCACCCAGAATTGCAACGTCGACATCAGGCATGGGCATGCCCCGACCCGTCTTCGGTTTTGCGTTTACGAAAGAGTTCAGCCAACACTGCACCCGCTGCCAGATAAACTTTGCGCTTTATTGGGACGAACGCACGACCTGCGAGAGGTTGAAATTTACGTTCCCGCAGTTGCGTCCCGATGCCCTCATACATTGCCGCTGCTGACGCCACAGCGAGTCGAAGTCGCCATGGAAGTGCCTCAAATGCTGATCGGCCTGACCGATACAATTCATCCGCTTCATTTAGCAAGCAGGCCATGGCTGCTTCGGCTGCCGCGATGGCTTGTGGGTCTTCTGCTGCGATGTCTCCGGGGGAATGCGGGCATAGCGTAAACGGTAGATACCGTCGCCCTCTGCGGGCATCCTCGGCCACATCGCGACAAATATTGGTTAACTGCATGGCGCGGCCAAGGTCGGTCGCGTTTTCGAGGTATGCCTCATCCACGTCAAAGAGTGCGCAAATCATAACGCCAACTGTGCCTGCAACGCCCATGCAATAGATATCCAAGGCTGCACTGTCGGCGATGCAGGTCGTGTCGGTGTCTGCCGCCACCGTGCACACCAGCTCTCTAAAAGCAGCCAAACCCAGCTGCTGACCTTTGAATAGATCTAGCGCCTCGACAGCAATCGAGTCCTGCGGGTCAGGCTTGTTCAGATCATCCAACAACGCCTGCAATTGTGCCTGCCCAACCAGCCCACCAATCTCATCCGCAATATCGTCGACCGTGCGACAAACGGCATACAGCCGCGCGACCCGCAGCCGATCGCGCCGGTGCAGCAAACGTGCTGCGGGTGCAAAGCTGCGTGCGTGATGGGTCATGATTGCCTGCGGAGTCATGTGACGGTTTCCGCGACTGGAACGAGCTTTTCTAGAACCTTGGCGGATGACACGACACCGGGCAATCCAGCACCAGGATGCGTTCCAGCTCCTACGAAATACAGATTCCGCAGGCCTTCTGCTCGGTTGTGAAACCTGAACCACGCCGATTGCGTAAAGAACGGCGATAGCGAAAATCCAGCGCCGTCGACCGAGAGGTAGTCGTGACTGAAATCTTGCGGTGTCATGGCGAATTCTGCTGTTATCGTTTCGGTGAGACCGGGCAACATGGTCGCATCAAGGGCGGCGATAATCCGGTCGCGCAGTTTGGGGCCTTCCACAGCCCAATCCTGCCCACCGGCAAGGTTTGGAACCGGACACAGCACATAAAAACTGTCGCAACCATCAGGCGCAAAGCTGGGATCAGTCGCCGTAGGACGATGCACGTAAAGCGAAAAGTCATCAGCAAGTTTCTTTTTGTCAAATATATCGCGCAGCAGGCTTTTATAGCGTTCACCGAACCACACCGTGTGGTGGGCAACATCGGGCCATGTCTTTTTGGCGCCGAAGTACATGACGTACAGGCCCATCGATAAACGTGGCTTGCGAGACCGCAACTTTGCGACGTTCGTAATCTCGGATTGAGGCAGCATGTTGCGGTACACATGGACTGGGTCCATGTTCGATACGACCACATCCGCGTCAAGGTCCTCACCCGATTCAAGCACGACACCGGATGCACGCCCATTACTGACCTTGATTTGCGCGATTGTAGTGTCGAGTGAGATTTTGATGCCTTCCTCAACCATCAAGCGCTCAAATGCGTTCACCAGTGCACCGGTCCCACCCATGGCAAACCAAACGCCGTGCTCACGTTCAAGGTGGTTGATCATGCCGTAGATAGCAGTTGTCGAAAACGGATTGCCGCCCAAAAGTAATGGTTGGATCGAAAACGCACGGCGCAGCTTGTCGTGTTTGAGGTGACGCGACACCATTGACCACACGCTTTCGAAAGACCGGAGCCGCAAGAGGTCAGGGATTTGTTTTGTCATAAAAATAATAGAATGGAACGGAACAGCAGACAGTTTGGTAAAACCCACATCATAAATCTTCTTGGACCACGCGCCCATGCGGCGGTAGCCTGCGACGTCCGCAGGTGAAATACGTGCGATTTCGGCCTCGGTCGCGGCTTCTGTCGGACCATAATCAAATGTATCACCATCGTGATATTGAAATCTGTACCATGGGTCGGGTACGACCAATGTGACGTAGTCCGGCATTTTTTTTCCAAACAGTTCAAACAACTCTTCAAAAAGATGCGGTGCCGTCAAGACTGTTGGTCCCGCATCATGGCGGAATCCATCTTTCTCAAACACCTGACCCCGTCCACCAAGACGTGGACACCGATCAATCAGGTGTACGTCATAGCCTTTTGCACGTAAGCGAAGCGCGGCTGCAATTCCGCCAAATCCAGCGCCTGCAACAATGGCAGTTTGTGTGATGGGGAAACTGGTATCACGCGGCATTGGACACATCCTTTAATTGAGTTTCGAGGCGGTCAGCGAGTGCTATAAACGGTAGGCCTACTCCGTGGGGAAGGGCGTTCGCGTCCTTTCGTGCAGATATCAGTGCTGCGCGTGCGCGCGCCGTGGCGATGATTTGTGCAGACTCGGGGGAGTGGCCCAATGCTTCAAGAGACAAGCAGATATTTGTTGACCCTTTCGCAAGATCATCAGCGCGGTCCATGATGTCATCAAGCGTCTGGTAAGCGACAGCCAGCGCGCGACCTGCGTGGACAACGGTCTCCTGTCCCGGCGCTTGGGCGGCGATTAACGCGAGGCGGATCGGCAGCGCCAACAACGGGCCAGACTTGTTGGCAGCAATGTTTACGTATGCTTCAGGTGTTGGCTGCGTCGAGCGGCAATCCTGCGTCTGTCCATCAATAGTGTATAAAACCGCGTCGTGCATCGCACGCAGGGCAAGCGCGGGATAAGGATGTGCCGCGATGGCCATATAGGCCGCGGATATCAGCAAGTCACCGGTCGAGATTGCAATGTCTTTACCGAACCGTGACCACACGGACGGCTTGCCGCGGCGCATTGCGTCTCCGTCTTGAAGATCGTCGTGCACCAGAGAGGCGTTGTGCAACAGTTCGGGCGCGATTGCGCAGGCAAGAGACGCCTGTGGTGACAGGTTCAGCGCGGCGGCGGCGTCAAGACCCAACCGTGCACGCACCCGCGCGCCGCCAGCTGAAAAATGATACCTTGCCGCGTCTGCAACCCGGGATGAGTTGGGCAAAAGAAGTCGGTCAATCTGGGCGTCAACATCGCGCAGTGTGATCGTAGGATTGCGGTGTGTATCAAACATCAAGAACATCCAATCAGTTCACGAAAGATGATCGCCCCCGCAGACGCGGAGGCGATCGTTGACGTCTTTTACTCGGCGGGGACCGTCTTGGTGTTTTTGTCCTTTGGGCCTTCGCCTGCGGGAACGGTCAAGGTTTTGTCGTTCTGCGGATCTTCGCTTTTGCGCAAAGCAATCAGGAAGATGATGACACCAAAGCCAGCCTTCGCAATGATGTCAGCGATGGTATAACCGACTTCGACGATTACTGTCGCAGTCGCACCTTCGAGTCCAATTGCACCTGCAAAATAGACAACCGGGTAGAAACACCAGCTGCCAACAGTTACGTTGCGCGCAAGACGTACGAGACCACGTGCACTTTCTGGCTGGCTTTCAATTGCGTCACCCAAGCCTTTGTAGAGTTGGTAGATAATCCACAAGAATGGAACCATCGACAGCTGACCAAAGACCCAGCGAACGCCGAGTGAGTCAGAGACTTCGCCTGGATATCCCAAAGCAACCATCAGTAGTGCCGCAAGACCAAGGCTGGTCGCACGCGATACTGTCTCAGACCTGCTGAGGCTCATTACCAAGATCAGCTCAACCAGAAGGAGCGGTACAGTCAAAAGCCAATCAACGTATCGATACGCAGAGTTAAAGACTTTTTCGGTTGGCACGTGCACCCCGTCAACGAGCGTGTATGCGTCAACCCAGCTTTGTCCTATGCGGAAATAATGGTAGGCTGCGATAAACGTTACAAGCCCGGTCACAATAAGTGCCAGTTTGTACTCTTGCTTGACCTGGCCGATACCCAGCCAGAAGAATAGCGTTGCAGCCGCGAGCGTCGCAAAGCCGAACGAAAATGCGTTAAAAATTAGATCATACTGACCCAGTGATAAAGTTTCCATGTGTTTTCTCCAGTTAACAACATGAACTTTAAAATAGACGGATTCAGGTGTATTCAATGGTATACTAGATTGATTTAATGTCGCAGGGCTTTGCTTCAAGAGTCAAATTATTGCATAAAAATAAAATATTTGGGTGTTTTGATAAATTTTTAAGTGTCATGTGCTACAAAAGAGCGCAAGTTCGGATTTGACGTAAGCGTGGTTTTGCGCCGTTTTAGTTCCTGTCTCTTTCAAGCAATGTTTGCGATGAATGAGAAATGGAATGGCGACGGGATACACAGACAAGTTTCGGCGTGATGCGGTGCGCATCGCGATTAGTAACGGCTTAACGCGGCCGCAGGTTTCATCGGATTTGGGTGTTGGGCTTTGGATGCTGGACAAGTGGGTCCAACTGGCTTTGTTGCACAAATCTGCCATCAGATGATTTGTGCAACAAAGCCATCCCGCGACACCAATTCGTCGCTCTGCCTGCCTCAACCGATTTTGCTCTGACAGAGTCCCTCAAACCCTTATCGCAGGGTATACAGTCATGCATTTGGACCCCGTAGATCGCGTCAGTGCGCCTAAAAAAATCATGAGGCGTTGCCAGCCATGGGGTTGAACTCTTTGCGTTCAGGGTCACCCTCCTGATTAGAATTTAAAGGGACTGCAATATGTCTGACGGAACAATTTCCCGCAGTGGGGGGCTCGCCGCAATGCAGGCCTTTATACCTGCTATGGGGAAGCGGTACGAAATCGGGCGCAATTACGATCATGGTCCGGGCCAGCATTCTGCGGTATCTGTCCTGTCGCCCTACATTCGTCGCCGGTTATTGACCGAGGCTGAAGTTGTCGCTGCGGCACTTACTACCCATGGGCCCGACGATGCGCGCGTATTCATCGAAGAAGTGATTTGGCGGGGATATTTCAAAGGCTGGCTTGAACGGCGGCCACAGGTTTGGGATAGCTATGCCCTTGGGCTGAATGCAGATCTCGTGTCATTGAACCGCGACCGACGCCTGCGCCGCGATCTTGAGCTCGCCGAAACGGGGCAAACCGGAATGGACTATTTTGACACGTGGGCACAGGAACTGGTCGATACCGGTTATCTGCACAATCACGCCCGTATGTGGTTCGCGTCGATCTGGATTTTCACCCTTGGTCTACCGTGGCGGTTGGGAGCGGATTTTTTCTATCGCCACTTATTAGACGGTGACGCGGCGGCGAACACGTTGAATTGGCGGTGGGCGGCGGGGCTGCACACGCGCGGCAAACCCTATCCTGCACGCGCCAAGAATATTGCCACCTTTACCGGCGGGCGTTTTAACCCGCGCGACCGCGATCTGGCCGAAGTCACGCAGGGGTTGGACGCCACCGAACCTGATGGGTTGCCAATCGTTTTGCCACTGCGCGAAATGAACGCGCCCGCGCTGGATGTTGCGACCGCGTTGTTGATAACAGACGAGGATTGCCGGATCGAGGATTTTGATTTGTCCGGCCTTTATGTCTGCGCCACGGCGACTTTGTCGTGTACTCACCTACGGTCGCCGCGCGCTGTGGTCGCGATGGTCGAAGCGTTTGAACGCGCTGCACTGGCCGACGCCGCCGCGCGCCTTGACGTTAGCCCAACGCAATTAAGGGCCGATGACCCGCAGGATTTGGCGAACTGGGCCGTTGCCAGCGGCGTTGAACAAATTTTTACACCTTACGTGACACGCGGGCCACTGCGCGATTGGCTGACGCGCGCAGAACCTATCCTCGCGCAACACGGCATCACATTATGCGAACAGCGTCGTAAATGGGATGACGCGATCTGGCCGCACGCCACGGCGGGCTTTTTCAAAGTCAGAAAAAAAATCCCGCGTATCTTGGAAGAAACGGGACTGGCATGACGAATTCTAGGATCAATGGTGCGGACATCTCAGGCTTGGCCTGAGCGCGTCTCATGGCTGATGCGGGCCTGAACGTGATCGGTGTCGCCACGCGGCGTGCCCGTGCGAAAGGGGACAATTTTCCAACGTACTTCGCAGCTTAAGTGATGACAATCATGCCACCCCGTGGATCAACGATGCAGGAGAGGTTTGAAGCGTGGGAACTTCCGGCATGTTGGCAATTGCCAAAGGCATTGCAGACGGATTGGTCGCGCAGCTCGGAACACTGGTTCGCGCGGTGGTGCCAAACGGGTCGGACTGGTGTGCGCAGTGCGATGATGGCCAATTGGACGCGCGTCATGTCGTAAAAACTGTGCCCGCGTCGCATGTGGCTGGCAATTTAGGCGCACAGCATCCGTTGGTTGCGCAAATTGCAGACGTTGAAATGTCGCCTGGACTTACGTTGATGGCTGCCGTGTCGGGGGGTGCGCCAACTGTGCGTCTTGGCGAACCAAACGATCCGCTGGCATTGATCACACACAATAGCAGTTAGCCTGACAGGCCCCGAAATGGTGCCTCCGCATGGGTGTCACAGGCTGGGCTGGCGTTCAACTGCGCGAACGCCCGAAGCCACGCTGTACCTTGGAGGTGATTGGCGTGTCGGGCCGCTGATCGAGGATGCGTGGACTAGTGGAGCCGCAATCACCGCCGACCTGTTGGCGCACACGATATAATTGATGATCCGCATATCACTTGCTGCTGGCTGTCATACACACGGGATACTGCCTGCTTGCGCGGGATCTAAATGGCCGCGTCTAAAAGAACATCGGTTTGCCGCGCGCCATGGCGAGAAGTTTCTAATCCAACGGGCCGAAGGTCCCTATTTCGTACCACGTCAAACGCCAACAAAGAACGACCGGCGCATTCATCAGCGGCAGATTGACGCTATCAACGTCCATGTAGCGGTCTCGGGCGTATTAATAACAAAGGAGAAAATTATGTATTTGGGAAACAATACAAAGACCCTGCTGCTAGTCGAGGATGATGATGCATTTCGGTCGCGTCTAGGAACCGCGATGCAAAAAAGAGGGTTTAACATCACGTCTGCGTCAAGCGTTGCCGAGGGTCTGTGTGCGGTCCGCATGAATGCACCGGAATATGCAGTCATTGACCTTAGGTTGCAGGATGGAAGCGGGTTGGACGTCGTTGAGGCGCTAGAACAACTTCGTCCTGATGCGCGCGCAATCATTCTGACGGGGTACGGCAATATTCAGACTGCCGTCGCAGCAACGCGTCTTGGGGCCATCGACTATATGACTAAGCCCGCCACAGCGGACGAGATTGTCGATACGCTCATGGCACCAAAAGGCACACGGCCACCGGCACCAGATGCGCCCATTTCACCCGACGATGCACGGTTTGAACACATCGAACAGGTCTTTCACGAGGCGGGCGAAAACGTTTCAGAGACCGCGCGGCTTTTGCAGATGCACCGTCGAACATTGCAACGCATTTTGCGCCGTCATCAGGTCGTCAACGATGCAGCGTAACGACAATGATGTGATCGCAATCCGAAGCATTCCAGAGAATAGTATTGCAGACAAAGCGTTTGAAAAAGGGCCGACCATCTACTTTGACGGGTCGTGTCCGCTGTGTTCGATTGAAATAGATCATTATGCGTCTCGCGTGGGTGGCGACAAACTGGGCTTTGTCGATGTATCCCGCAACGATGCCCGACTTGGCGCTGATCTTACGTCAGATACAGCGATGCGTCGGTTCCATGTTCGTCGATCGGATGGCTCACTGGTCTCTGGAGCACGGGCATTTGTCGAGGTCTGGGATACGCTACCGGGGTGGCAGTGGGCCGCCCGTGTGGCCAAGATCCGCGGAGTATTGCCGGTGCTTGAGATCGGGTATCGCGCATTTCTGCCGATCCGTCCTTTCATATCAAAGGCTATGGGGCGCTTGAGCGCGCGACTTTAATGATCAGAGAGAAACCTATAAATGGGGTTTCCTAATAGTTGCTTGTTCTTTTGAAAGAAATCTAAACCTGATGGCGCAGACTCCCCGTATCGTTTGGTTCAAACGTGATCTGCGGATCAATGATCATGGCCCATTGTTGACAGCGTCGCAGTCAAACGCGCCCATTATACCGCTCTATATTGTTGAGCCTGAATATTGGAAGCAGCCCTTCGCATCACGTCGTCATTGGCATTTTATTCACGATTGCCTGTGTGATTTAGACAGTGCTTTGGCCGAAATGGGCCAAAACCTTATTGTGAAGGTCGGTGATGCTTGTGAAGTAATAAAAGAGCTTCATTTAGAACACCATGTAAGTGACGTGTATGCACACGAAGAAACAGGCAACCTATGGACATACAAAAGAGATATCGCAGTTGAGAAACTCTGCCTGAACGACGGTATAGCACTGCATACTTCGCCCACAAACGGGGTTGTACGGCGGCTGCGCAGTCGTGATGACTGGTCCAAAATCCGAAATGCACGCATGGCCGAAAAGATACTGCCAAAACCAAATATGTTGCCTTCATTTCCGTCGTGTAGGTCAGATGTTTTACCTGCAAAGAATGGCCCCATTTTTTGCGATATACCTATTGGCACAGTACAAAAAGGCGGTCGAAAGCAGGCCGTGGCTGACCTGCGCAGTTTCTTAAATTACCGATCTCGCGAATACCTTTACCATATCTCAGCACCCGATTTATCAGAATTCCACTGCTCGCGCTTGTCCGCTCACCTTGCATGGGGCACGCTATCCGTTCGTGAGGTTGCACAATCTATTATCAAACGCCGTTCCCAGTTATCGCCTGATGAAAAGAAGAGCTTTGGGCGCAACCTGACTGCCTTTGGCTCTCGCTTGGCTTGGCGCTGTCACTTCGTCCAAAAAATTGAAGATCAGCCTGAAATAGAGACCCACTGCATGCATCCCGCCTTTGAAGGGTTGCGCGAAGATGAACACAATGACCTGCATTTCCAAGCGTGGGCGCGCGGTCAGACTGGTTACCCCTTCGTTGACGCCTGTATGCGTAATCTGACCGCAGAAGGTTGGATCACCTTCCGCATGAGGGCTATGTTGGTCAGCTTTGCCAGCTATCAATTATGGCTTGATTGGCGCGTTACGGGGGATCATCTGGCACGGCTGTTCACAGACTACGAACCCGGGATTCACTATAGTCAGCTGCAAATGCAATCTGGTGTAACTGGCATAAACACGATGCGCGTATATAATCCGATCAAGCAATCCATGGAGCATGATCCATCTGGCAGTTTCATTCGAAAATGGGTGCCTGAGCTGAAGAACGTCCCGGACGAGTTCATTCATGAACCATGGAAGTGGAAAAAGACGCTCATCGACAACTGCGATTTTACGCTTGGGCAGGACTATCCTGAACCAATTATTGAACAAGCTGCTTCAGCAAAGGCCGCAAAACAAAGGATCTCAGACATGCGGAATGGACAGGACTTTAGGATTGCGGCGAATGCCGTTTTCCTTAAATTGGGAAGTCGAAAATCAGCCTCAAACCGCAAAAAAAAGGTTAAACTGGACAATGATAAACAGTTATCTTGGTTTTAGGATAAACCTCTACAACGCAAGAGCGGTCATCGGTGCACGTGCAGCGAAAGCTCACCTTGTCCGCACTGCGGTCACTCAAGATGAACGTCTCGAATGACCGCTCCGCAGCCGCTGGCCCTACCTCGCCCGCTTGTCCGCGACCGACCAAACCACCGATCCGATGGTCAGCAGCGCACCGATCACCGGTTCAATATCGGAGGCCTGGACATAGCCCTTGGCCACCAGCGCGGTGCCAGCGACAAGTCAGAACTTGGCGGATCAGCGCGAGGATTGCAGGTTTCAGCATGGTTGTCTCCTGTTCAGATTTCATTGGTGGATGCGAGGAATTCGCCGGGCTTCATCGTCCGTAGGCGTTGCTGGCGGGGTGGTACGGTGGCAGGCCAGCGCGCGCCAAGGAGGCGGGATTTGGCGATGCGGGCGATGGTGACGGCATCGGATTGGTTGCCGCCGAGCACGTAGAAATGTGTGTCGTCCTGACCCATCGCAAAACCGACGTGCCCACCAGTGCCGCGCGAGAACACCAGCACCGCGCCGGATGTTGGCTTTACCTCCTGCCCGAACAGCAACCAGTTACGCGCCCAGTACGGATTGACGCCCAGCGCCCCCAGCAAGGGCTTGTCTGGCAGCGCCACGCGAATACAAGTCTCCACAAAATCCCCACACCAAGGGTTCTTCGATGGATCCCCGAGGGTGCGACCATCACGCTTCAACCAGTCCATCAGCCAAGAGCGGTCGCGCGCTTCATGACGGCCCATCGCGGACTTCGCTTCGGTGATCCACGGCAAGGGACCGGGGGGCGCTACGGCTGCCGCGCGTCCATTTGCGGCCAGCAGCGCTTTCATCGCGCGGGCGGTGCGCAGGCCCCAGAGGCCGTCGATTGCGCCGGGGGAATGGCCCAGCTGGTCCAGACCATTCTGGATCAGCCGGATGGGATCGCTGGTGTGGGCATTGATGGGAAGGCTCCTTTCGCCCGTCGCTGGGCATGAAAAAATCGCCTTCCGGGCGGGTCGGGATGGATCTGTTAGATGCGTGCGCGTTGGTCAGTCGGTGCGGCCGCGCTGGAAGGCTTCGAACATCAGATCCCGCATGGCGCGGATGTCGGTCTCGATGCGTTCCACGCGGTCGGCTTCGGTTTCGCGATCTTCGGCGCGCTGGCGGTCGACACGGGTGTGCTCAGCCAGAAGCTCGCGGTCGAGCCGCAAGAGCGTGGCGTCGTCGGAAAGTGCTTTTCGTGTTATGGCGGCCAGCAGAATTAAGGTGCCGCCGATCAAGGCGGTGATGCTGTGATCGCGAAATGCTGGCGCAGGCTTCCATCGCCGCGATGCAGGACTGTTGCTCACCCAATACCCTCAGCTACTGCGGGCGGGATAACTTCCGGCGGAATACCACAGAGCCGCCGGTTCCCGCGCCGTGCGCATGAAACACATTCCTGAACAAACCTCGGCCGAAAATGCCAACCTATTTTATAAACCCTCCGCTGCTAGTGGTGTTCCAACACCCGCTACTTTGGCACGTTGGGTGCCGCCGGGGGCGCCCAGCCCATCGCTTAACCTTTGCATGCAAGGCTAACGCAGGTGGGTCGCATAGCTATGTGGCATCGCGGGACTCCCAAGGCCTATCCGCTGGAGCCCCGCTAGTTTTTTTACCCGAATACAAGCCCACCATCGACGATCAGATTCTGTCCCGTCACGGCCCGCGCCCATGGCGATGCGAAGAACAGGACCGCATCGGCCATGTCTTCGGGTGTGGTCACCCGGCCCAGCGGCGTTTGAGAGGCGATGATGTCGAACACCGCATCAGGGGTGGCGGCACTGGCATCTGTGGTCCGCAACAGACCACCAGACACCATGTTTACCGTGATCCCCATCGGCCCCAGCTCCTTTGCCGCTGTGCGCGTAAAGGCCAAAAGTGCGCCCTTGGCAGCAGTGTAGTCGTGATAGGGCACGACTGGATTTTGCATCAGGTTGGTGCCGATCGTGACGATCCGACCGTAACCCTGTGCCGCGCAGTGGGTTTGCATTGCCTGGAGGCAGTTCAGCGCACCACCCACCGATGTTTCGGTCTGCCGTGCGATATCGGCCCAGCTCATGCGGTCCAGATGTGCCCGCGCATCACCGTTGAAGGCGAAATCAGCCAAGGCGTTGTGGACCAGCACATCCGGGGCGCCAAAGCGTGCGGTGATCTGATCCATCATCGCCCCGACTTGTTCCGAGCTTGTCACATCCGCCTTGAACGCGCCAGCACGGGGACCAAGCTCGGTGGCAAGTGCTTCAGCCGCCGCCTGGCTGTTGCGGTAGTTTATAGCGACCCGTGCGCCTTCGCGGTGAAAGGCGCGGGCGATGGCGGCTCCAAGGCCGCGGCCAGCACCGGTGACAAGAACAGTCAGATCAGAGATTGGGCGCGTCATAGAGTGTTTCCTTTGAATAGAGCGTGAAAGTGGTGGGTCGGGCCATGGCCCATCCCGACCGTTAGGGCATCTGCGGTCGCGATGGCGCGGGCGACATAGGCCTTGGCGTGCGCTGCGGCCTCAGGCAGGGTCAGTCCAAGGCCCAGATGTGTCGCCAGCGCCGAGGACAGTGTGCAGCCTGTGCCATGGGTCTTGCGGGTTGCGACGCGAACGCCGGGCAGCCACACCAGTCCTTCCGCACTGGCCAGAAGATCCGGGCAATCGTCCCCTCCCAGATGGCCGCCCTTGAGCAGTACCGCGCGTGGACCAAGCGCCAGCAGCGCGTGCGCTTGGTCTTCCATGTCGGTGCGGGTCATAGCCTCGGGTAGGTCCAGTAGGTCGGCGGCCTCGGGCAGGTTCGGGGTGACAACAGTTGCCATCGGCAACGCTGCGCACAAGGCGGCAACCGCTGCGGTCTGCAACAGCCGGTCCCCGCTTTTGGCAACCATCACCGGATTGAGGACGATGGGTGCGTCAAGGCCGGACAGCCCAGCGACAACTGCGCCGACGATCCCGGCATCACCCAGAATCCCGATTTTGACCGCATCCACCCGAATATCGGCGCGGATTGCCGCAATTTGTGCCATCACGAAATCTGGCGCAATCATCTGCACGCCAGTCACGCCTTGGGTGTTCTGCGCCGTCAGCGCGGTGATCACGGCCATGGCATAGCCACCATTGGCCAAGATCGTTTTGATATCGGCCTGTATTCCCGCGCCACCCGACGGGTCAGACCCTGCAATCGACAGGATGTTGGGGATCATGCTGTCCCCCATTCTGCCAGCAGGGCACGGGTTGCAGCCTCTGGGTCCGGCGCGCGGGTCACAGCGCTGACCACGGCCATGCCAATGGCCCCGGTGGCGCGCACCGCCCTGGCATCGCCAGGGTTCAGGCCGCCGATGGCATAGGTGGGTAGCGCCGCAGCCGCCACAATTTGCGCCAAACCTTCAAAGCCGATCGGGGTGGCATGATCGGGCTTGGTCGACGTGGCCCGCACCGGGCCTGCGCCGATGTAATCCACACCGGGCGGTATTACGCGGGCTTGCGCCACAGTCTCGATGGACAGACCAAGGATCATTCCGGGGGGCATCCGTTGGCGAATGGCCGCCGCGTCGCCATCGCCCTGACCGATGTGCAGCCCATGCACGCCGGTTTCCAGCGCGACCTCGACCCGGTCATTCACGATCAGCCGCGCGCCAAAGGCAGTCATTTCCTGCAAGATCTGCCGTATAAGCGCCGCCAGATCGTTACTGGACGCGGTCTTGTGGCGCAGTTGCACCCACGCAGCCCCACCCCGCGCCGCCGCGCGCGCCTGTTCGACCACGGGAAGGTCTGCGCCGGGATCGGTGATCACATAAATCGGCCCCATCATGCGCGGCTGACCTTTGCGCCTGCGGTCACATCCTGCGGCGTCAGGGCGTAAAGTGCATCCAGAAACGCCACCTGAAAACTGCCGGGACCATTGGCCGCTTGCGCCGCGCGTTCGCCCGCCAGCCCGAAATAGGCCAAAGCGGCCACAGTCGCGGACAGGGCGGGTTGGCCCACCAGAAACGCGGCGATCACCCCGTTCAACGAACAGCCCAAGGCGGTCACGCGCGGCATCAGCGCATCGCCATTCGCCACGCGGAACCCTTGGATTCCATCGGTGACATAGTCCACCGGACCAGACACCGCGACCACCGCACCACAGCGGGTAGCAAGGTCGCGCGCGCTGGCCTCGGCTGCGGCCACCGGGTCGGCACTGTCCGCGCCGCGTCCGGCGCCTCCAGACCCTGCCAACGCGAGAATTTCGGACGCATTGCCGCGAATGACCGTTGGCTGCAGAGCCATAAGCCGCGCGCAGACATCTTGTCGAAACCGCGTGGCCCCCACGCCGACGGGGTCCAGCACCCATGGCCGATCGCTCGCCGCCATCGCCTGCGCGGTCATCTCCATCGCCTCGGCCCAAGCCGCATCCAGCGTGCCGATGTTCACGCTGAGCGCCTGTGCGAGGCCCGCAAACTCTACCACCTCTTCGCGGGCATGCACCATGGCGGGCGATGCCCCTGCCGCCAGAGCCACGTTGGCGGCGATGTTCATGGCCACATAATTGGTGATTTGGTGCACAAGAGGCGCTGTCGCCCGCATCTTGGCAAGAATTGTTCCGATGTCTTCCATATCGCTCCCTCGCTGCATGCAAGGGGCCATTGGCAGGCCCGGTATGGCCATCACAGGCCGAAGGGGGGCACCTACCGAAGACTCCCTACGCCAGCATTACCTGGTTCAGGTTCAAAGGGTGCTTCTCAGCCCGGATACCCGGACGCCCCTGTCGCGAATGTCAAAAAATGCGATTTCAAGGTCCGCGTCAAGCAGGTTATGGATGGTATGTCGGGTTTCGGTCGTGCCACGTCGGGGCTTTGAGGCTGCATGTTGGAAAAACCGGTTCAAGGGTTGAGCCGGAGGCGCAAGCTGCTTCGACGGGGTTTAGCGACGTGATATTGCCTTAAGGGAAAAAGACATGAACACAGCCTTCCTTGCCTCCGTGATTGTGCTTTGCGTTGGTGTTTTCTGGGGCGTGTACTGGGTGCCTGTGCGCGCAATCGCAGCACTTGGGCTGGATGGCGCTTGGGGTACGGGCGCGATCACCCTGGCGGCGATGCTCTTCCTGCTGCCGTTCGTTGCGGGAAAGACGCATCTGTTTCGGGACACTGGATTGGTTGGGGTGGTGTCGATTGCGCTGGGCGGTGCCGCCTTCGCGCTGTATTCCATCGGTTTTCTCTATGGCAAAGTGGCGCTTGTCGTCCTTTTGTGGTTTTTCAGCCCGGTCTGGAGCGTGCTGATCGCCAAATTCGTTCTGCGATGGCAAGTTCCCACACTGCGGTTGATCGCAATTGGCGTGGGGCTTGCCGGATTGTTCGTCATGCTCGGTGGTGAGGGTAGCGTGCCGGTTCCGCGCAGTCTGGGCGAATGGATGGCCTTCGTCGGTGGGCTGGTCTGGGCGGCTGCCACCGCAGGAATGCGCCTGAAGTCCCGCGTGCCCCCGCTGCCTGCGGCGTTCATCTTCGCCTCTGGCGCGACGCTGACCTCCTTGGCATTTGCCCCGTTTCTTGAACCCCTGCTCACAATCGCTGGAGAAGATGCGGTTTGGGTCGGGATCACGGTGCTCGCCACGGGTGGGCTATGGTGGGGGCTGTCGATTGCCGGCCTGATGTGGGCCACTATTCGGCTTGACCCGGCTCGGGTGGGTATCCTTCTGATGCCCGAGGTGATTTTCGGTGCGCTGACTGCGGCGATCTTTGCCGGGGAAACTCTGTCTGCCAGCGAGATGATAGGCGGCGGGTTGGTTATTCTATGCGGGGTCCTTGAGGTTTGGCCGACGAAAGCGAATGCCGGGCATCCGCGAGCGACAAAGAACGCGCCATAAGCGGCGATGAATCTTGATCGCTGCCCAAGGGTCAGGCCGTCGCAGAGCGCGTCATAAAGGGGGCAGCCTTAGCTTGCCGCGCCACGCAAGCGACTTCTGGTTCAGCACCGTGAGGTCAACCTGGTCTGCGATGATCTGTTCGCAAAGATGAACCGCAGCCAAGGCTTGTGTTTGACTCAGGTGCTTATAGGCAGGCCGGGTGATGTGGTCATACCAGACCCCTTCGCAGACCGTATCCAGCACAATGCGCTGAAAACAATGGTCGTTCTGCACGGGCCAGTGACGCTTTTCGCCAAGCGCGAGCTTAGGCATGACCGTGCGCGTCATATGAACGTAGCGCGCAACCGGATTGTCGGGAGGCGTTTGTAGGAAGTCGAAATCGTGTTGCATCTGGTCCTCGCCCCGACAAGCTGTCCGTCCGTTGCCGTCACGCAGATGTAGCGCCTGCTTGGTGCCGCGACCACAATCAGCGGCGGAAACTGAACCTTACCCAACCCAGTGGCAATGTAGCGCGTAGCCACCAGAATGTGAATTTTGCAGCGTCGCATCCATACCTTGACTTGCCGCACCACCGGCGCAGTTCGGATGTTATGAAACACCCCGTACTCGATCCCGCAAGCGTTGGTGAAATCATCGAGATGGCGTTAAGCGATCACGACAGTTTCGCCGCGATTAAAAACCTGCACGGGCTGGGCCCGGATGCGGTGAAAACCCTGATGCGGCAAAATCTGAAAACTGGCAGCTACCGCGCATGGCGCAGGCGGGTCCGGGCATTCTCTGACCGGCGCGAGGTATATAAATGACCTCGGATCTGCACCCTTGGGCTGCTGATCTGTCCGGCCTCTACGCGCAGGTCTGGACGCGGCTTGTGCGCGGTGTGCGCGACCGGCGCGCCCCGACCCGTCATCCGACCTTGGCGACGGTCACGCCAGATGGCAAGCCGCAGGCAAGAACGGTGGTTCTTCGCGCGGCGGACAAAAGCACAGGGACACTGGACATTCACACCGACCTGCAATCGTCCAAAGTGGCGGATTTGCGCGCCACGCCCTTTGCCGCGCTGCATGTGTTGGACGAAGCTGCGCACCTGCAAATGCGGTTGGAGGCCACGGTGACGATCCTGACTGGCGCGGATGTGGCGGCAACGTGGGCTGGGTTTCCGGACGCGTCGCGCCAATCCTACGGCAGCCTGCCCGCACCGGGGCAACCGATTTCACAATCGCTTGACTATGCAAAGCAGCCAGACGCGGCAAGCTTCGCCGTTCTGCGGCTGACCGTGCAGACCATTGATGCGGTGCATCTTGGGGCCCACCATCGCCGCGCCCGGTTTGATCGCGATGCGCGCTGGGCCGGGACGTGGCTCGCGCCCTGATGCGGCGGACGCAAGGACTGTCCGGTGCAATCAGACCGCCGCGGGACGCTGCGCCGTCAGCGCTTCGGCATCCAAGGTCAGCCGCACGCCAAGACTGCCTGATCCGGCCAGAACGGGCCGCTTGCGCAGGCAGATATCCAGCGCCTTGATTGCGGGGTAAGCGGCGCAGGCATGGACGATGCGTGTCATCAACCGCTCTTGCGTTTCGTAAGGACACGCGCGCGCCAAGGCATCGATTTCGCGGATCAGCGGGTCATAGTCGAAAACATGCGCCATCCCATCCTGCGCAATCAACACGAGCTCCGGCGCGATGGTCAGGGTCAGGTCAAGCAGATGCGCCTCGGGCACAACGTCGCCCGTGCCGTAGGTTCCGATCCGGGCCGCGACCTTCAGGTCTTTCAATTCGATTTGGCTGTATGCAGGCAAGGTCAGAGCTCCGGTAAATGTAAGAAAATCTTTTGGCCCGGCGCATTTCGGCACTTGGATGGCTGCATATCAAACGTCGTCGTCCATGAGATCATCGTCAACGGGGTAAGGACCCACCTTCATCAATTGCTGGGTCAAAAGCGCCTTGTAACGACGCTGGCGCCGACGCGCTTTCGCACCAGAGGCGCGCCAGTCTTCACGCTTGTCCTGGACAAGCTCTTCAAGATCGGCGGCAACCGAAATCTTGTGCGCGTCGGAAGGTGAGGTTCGTTTTGCCATGGGCAGGTTGTAGTGGTCCTTTGAGCGGCGACAAGGCACCTCGCGGCACAGCTGACGGCAGCGGTCCTCTTTTCGGGGGCAGATTTTACGCCCACCGCTATAAGCGTCGCGACGATGCGCGTCGGACACGTTCGGTAACGGATGCAGTCAATTGACTAGAACGGGTGCCGCATGCAGATATGTGCGATCTTCGATCTGTTTCACAAGGAAATCGGCGACGCTTGCGCGGGAAATAATCCCGTTGCGCCACGAGGCCGGGTCGCGAAGCACCTTATAGTGGCTGGATTTCGGGCCGTTCAGCAGCACGCCGGGCCGCGCAATCGTCCAGTCCAGGCCGCTTTGCTTGATCAGGTCTTCCTGACGGGTCTTGTCGTCATAGGCACGGCCAAACACGATCTGAAACGGCACGCGTTGTAGCACGCCGATGCTGGCCCGGCTGTCGCCAGCCCCGAAACCTGTGACGCAGACAAGACGCTTGACTGATTTTTCCGTCATCGCCGCGACAATCACACGCGTCGCATCGGAAAACAGATGCACGGGTTTGATAAGGTCGCCCAAGCCCACGCCAAGTGTCGCGATCACGGCATCGACGTCTGCAAGCGCAGCTTCGACATCTTGCTGGTGCGTCGCATCACCTGGCATCTTTTCCAGTCGCGGATCGGACAGGGTCATGTCGGCGGCAGACCGTGCGAAGGCGCGCACCTCATAGCCAGCGGCCAGTGCCGCCGTGGTCGTTGCCAACCCAATACCCTTGCTGGCACCAATGATAAGAATTTTCACAACGAAACCTCCAGTTTTGACGATAAATAATGTCCGGGAATATTCACCTGCCGAAGCTTTGTATTAGGACGGTTGACGCATGTCTTTGCTGCCGCCCTGCCGAAGCCGGTTTGACCCAGCGACAAGCAGCGGCTGCGATGACAATCCACCCTCAATCATGCTCTCCATCGCGGCGGCGTCCCGCTCCGCGCATGAATAGCTTTGGCCGCTTGGCCGCGACCGTAAACGTGGCTGCCGTGACCGCAGCCGCCGCAATCAAAGCCGCATGACCAAGTATGCTGGCCGCAAGAAACGTGTAACTTCCGATCGCGACACAAAAACTGACCGCCCACATAAAGCCCAGTACCTGCAAAACATGGTGCCGAGTTGCGACATCGGGAATATGACGAAGGGGGCTGACCCTGTGATCAAAAATGAAACGCCAAACAGTCACGACAATGGTTTTGATAACTGTGATTATGGCTTCGGTCCTTGCGCTAATTATAGCATTAGATTTGTTGGTCGCGTCCGACCCCTATGCAAAAGGAAATATAGCGCCGAATCGCACCTTTCCCAGCTTTCCGAAACCTCGAACCCTGCCTGATCGTATTGCCATGGCAGCAGCGTGCCCCTGTGCGCAGGTGAACAAAGTAACGCTGGGAGTTCACGCGCGGGACAAGCCGCACGCCGGTTGTGCCCTCGGGCGGCGGGTTGTCCAGATCAAGCCGCATCTGGATGAACCCGCCCGGGTTGGCGGTGCTGACCCGGCCCGTTATCCGCGCGCAGGACGACCCGTCGTCCCGCACGAACCCGATACCCCCGGTGGACACGCCCCCCATCACCTGATCGGTGAAGAAACGCCAACGGGTTTCCGGCTGCACGGTAAAATCCTCTAGAAGAGTTGGCCCGGTTGCAGATCCGTCAGCCAGCGCGGGCGGCATGGCCGCACCAAAGAGCGTTGCAAGAAAGACCGCTGCAAAAAGTATCCGCATGACGTCTTTTACCAATGTCGCGTGCCCGGCGCGCCTTTGATCTGGCCGTCCAGATTGGGCGTGACCCAGCCGCCGTAAAAGTCGCCCGGCTGCGGGAGGACGCGCAGATCGCCGACCCATGCCTCCTCCATAAGCCCGGCATAAAACGCGACATATCCTGCAAGGGCGGCAAATCCGGGAGTGGGGCTGTCATAGCACCATGCGGCGCGGGACGCGGTCTTGCCCCCGGCGATCACATCGAAGTAGCGCACGACGCCCTTCCACTCGCAAAAGCTGCTGCCTTGAACCGGGCGCAGGGTGGCGTGGATGTCCTCGGGCAAGAGGTAGTAGCTGGGGGCATGGTGGGTTTCCAGCACCCGCATGGCGCGGTCGGTTTCTGAGACTAGCGCCCCGCCTAGCCGGATCATGATCCGCTGCGGCACGGATTCCAGCGCGGGCGGGCGGGGGTAGGATTGGACGTTTTCGCGCACCAGATCGGTCATCATGCCGTCCCGGCCAAGGGTTTGCGCGCAACCCCCATATAGAGGATTGCCGTTAGCGGCAACGGGCCAAAGGTCAGATCGAACCGGCGGTTTATCCCGCGCGGGCCAAGGCCGGTCACAGCGCCCGGCACCAACCCGGCCCCCTGCATGGCGGCGCGCAACTCGCGTGGCTTTATGAACATGGCGGGGTCATGCGTGCCGCGCGGCAGCAGGCGCAGGATGTCTTCGGCGATGGTGATTGTGGCAAGCCGGGCCAGCGGGTTGCGGTTGATTGTGTCGAACAAAAACAGCCCGCCGGGGCGCAGGGTGCGGGCGACTTCGGACAGAACCTTGTTCAGGTCGGCGACATGTTCCAGCACATCGACGCAGACAACAGCGTCAAAACTGCTGTCATCATAGGGCAGCGCCTCGCCCACGCCCACATCATAGCCGATGCGCAAACCTGTCGCGCGGGCATGGACGCGGGCGGCGTCAACCGCGTCGGCCGCCGGGTCGATCCCGGTGACATCTGCGCCGCGCTCCGCCAAGGCCTCGGCCATAAAGCCGCCTGCGCAACCAAGGTCCAGCACGGCTTTTCCCTGCCAGTCGATCTGGCGGTCGAACCAATTCAGCCGACCCGGCACAAGGTTTTTCAGCGTGCGCACCCAGCGGACATCGTCCGACCACCAGCGGTCTGCCACTTTGTCATAGATCGTCAGGTCATTGCGCACCTTATTGGTCCTTCGGCTTGGTCAGTCGGGGCAGAATGTAGGGCACGGCTGCGCGGTAGCCATCAAAGCGGGTGCCGTAGCGGGCGGCAAAACGGCGTTCCTTTAGTCGCGGGGCCAACAGGCAATAGGCGGTCAGGCTGACGGCCAGAGCCAACTGATCCGGCGTCCAGATCGGTGGGGTCCAGAGCGTCAGCGCAAACGCCACATAGATCGGCTGGCGGATCAGGCGAAACAGGCCGCTGGTCGGCATGTCGGGGAACACCGGACGGATACGCGCCAAAAGTGACATCCAGCCCAGCGCGCCTGATTGCACCTCGGCCCCTGCGTCAAAGCTGGCTTTCAGCAGGATCATCCAGCTGGCCGCGTAAGCGGTGGTCATGGCCCAGAAGGTCACCCCCTCGGCCCGCCACCAGACAATGCCCGACGGTGTCCACAGCGCAAACAGCGCCAGCAGTTGGACCGAAGCGATGATGGCATATGTGGTGGTGGCCAGCGTCTGCCCATACGGGCCGGGGATCAGCCGCGCCAAAAGCCGCCCGCCGCGCCCAGTCAGCTGCACCGAATGAACCAGCGGAAACTGCGCGATCAGGGCTGCATTGGCCAGCGCCGCCATCGGCCAAGGCACGGTGCCGAGGCTTTCGCTCAGGCCAAAGAACATCGCCACGATCATCGCCAACACGGCGGCGGCAAACAGCGCATGGCACAGCACACCAAAGGTCAGCGCCAGTGCGATCCGCCCCGCCCCAGCGGGCGGCCGCAGGGCGGCGCGGATCAGCGTGATCAGCCGGGCGATGCGCGGATCGGTCCACATGGTCATCTCACCCGCTTATTTTGGGCCAGCAGATCGGCGCCAATGGCGGTGCCGCTGTCCCATGCCGCTTCGACTCGCGCGCCAAGGCACCAGTCGCCGCCCAGATAGAGGCTGGCGTCGTCACTACATAAAAACGGCTGGCCAAGCGGTTGTACGACCCGCGCATAGCGCCAGCGGTGGGTGCTGGCATGGGTTACGGTATCATGTGACGCGCCCAAGCTGTCGCACAGTAGGGGCAGCATGCGGGCGGTCAGGGTGGCTGGATCATCTTCCAGATGTGCCGTGCTAAACGCCAGCCCCGCCTGCGCCACCCACAGCGTGCCGTGCCCTTGGGGGCGGCCCGGTTTGGCGCTGTCTTGCGCGATCCATGACAGCGGGTCGTCGGCATCTTTGCGGGTGCGAAAAGGGGCAGGGCCCGGAACCGCCGCCATCAGGGTCAGGCAGGGGGCCATCTGCACCGCGCCAAGGCGTGCGACCAGCGGGTGATCCGCCCCCACAAGCGCCGCGACCTGCGGCGCGGGCACCGTGACCACGACCGATGCCGCCCGCAAAGTGCCGTCAGCCAGATGCAGCAGCCAGCCCCCTGCATCCGGTGTCAGACGCAGAACTTGGGTATTTTGCCGAATATCCAACCCGGACCCGAGCGCCTTGGGAAGGGCCGACATGCCCGGCACTCCGACCATATGCGTGCGGCCTGTTCCATCCGCCCATCCGGCCAGCGCGCCCGCCGTTTCCTGCGCTTCGAGCACGCTCGCAAACCCCGCGCCGTGCGCATTAACGTATTGCGCGCCATGGTCGAACTGCAAATCCCCCGCCCGTCGGGTGGCCACGCGCCCGCCAATGCCACGCCCTTTGTCCAGCACGATGGGTGCCATGCCCGCGTCAGCCAACCTGCGCGCACAGGCCAGCCCGGCCATGCCCGCGCCAATGATGATAACCGGCGTCATGCGGGCAGCACCTGTTCGAGGATGCGGGGGATGTTCTTCCTGACCTTGAAGAACCCCGCAGTGGCATGGGGCCAGATGGCAGCATCCCAATCACGCCGCCATTCGCACAGGGTGATGCCTGCGCGCGCAAGCGATGGGGCCGCCTGTTCCAGCCAATCATGTAGCGGGCCTTGGGTAATATAAGGCGTGGCAATCTGTGTGGCACCCGCGCCGCTGGCCCATTTGGCAAGGGCTTCGGGGTCGCCCGCGTGCAAGTGCAAAGGCTCCGCACTGATGCGTCGGGCGGCATCCGCGAGAGCGCCTGCTTCAAACTCAGTGACCAAGCCTGAGACGGGCAGGGGGGACCGCAGATGGCTGGCACTCAGCGTGGCAACGCTGCGGATATCAAAGCGCGCGAGGTTGAAATCCTCAAGGCGGCAATCCTCATCGGTGATCAGTAGGGCTGTAGGCAGGCCAGTGCCCGGGGCTGTCACATCCCGCAAGGGCTGCACCGAAGGCAGGCCATCGGGTTCTGTCGCCTCCAGCCCTTGGGTCACTTCTGCCAGATCAGACCGGCGCGGGGTGAACCGCCCGGCCGTAAATGTCGCAATGTTCTGCGCATCCGCCGGATAGGGTTTGCCCCGCGTGTGCAGGCCCGCCGCCCAACGCCAGCCCAGCGTGTTGGACGCCGCATCGCCGTCCAGCAGATGCCGGTAAAAGAAATCCGCGCCCAACCGCCATGGCAGGCCAAGCGTGAATATCCAGATCGACGCAAACCACATCCGCGCGTGGTTGTGCAAATAACCGGTATCGACCAGTTCCATCGCCCGTGCATCAAAGCATTCAATCCCCGTTTGACCATTCATCGCCCGGTCTACATCCCGGCGCAGGCGGCGGTCGCGGTCAAGGGCTGACAGATCAGCCTCCAGCTCCGTGACATAGCTGGCCCAGACCTGCGGGCGGCGTTCCAGCCAGCCTTTGAAATAGCCGCGCCAGATGACCTCCTGCACGAATTTCTCGGCATCGACGGGGCCATGCGCCGCCAGCGCAGCCGCCACGGCATCCTGTTCCAGTACCAGCCTGCGCCGGATATAGGGCGACAGGACCGACACCGCCTTATGCCCGCCTGCGCCGTGGTCGGTGTTGCGGCCATTGGCATAGCGGCGGCCCATGCGGGGGATGAAGGCTTTCAGGATTGCATCGCCGGCGGCGCGGTTGGGGGTCCAGTCTGTCATCAGGTTCATTCCAAGGGTTGATCGTGGCAATAGGGTTTGTTCATCGGGCGCAGTGCGACACGTGCGCGACGTTTGTTGGCCAGCAGATAGATGCCCCCGAATTTGCGATGCAGGAACAACGGGGTGGCATGGGGCACACCGCTGACACTGCCCCCGGCCACGCTGCCCCCGGCCACGCTGCCCCCGGCCACGCTGCCCAAGGACCACAGACGGGATCCGCGCCCGGTCGGCACCGCACTTCTATTGCTGTCATTGAACAAATGCCTGCTCCCGTATCAGGTGGAGACGCGCTGCTTGGGCAACCTGCGCAGGTGCCAGCGGTAAATCAACGGGGCCAGGGCATAGTCGTAAGCCGCACCCGCCATCTGCCTGATCCCCGGCAAGCCAACGATCCGGCCCAGCAGACGGTAGCGTGGCATCTGCGCCCAGAGCACTAGAAACGCCGGAATGCCCGACGTCAGCACCCCGTCATGCAGCACATAGAGCCTGCGCGCCGCTGTATCGGCATCCAAACCCCATTGGTTGCGCGCGTCCGTGTTCAGATCATCAAACCTGATCGGCAGACCTGCCTTGCCCGCATAGTGCGCGTAATGCCCGATTTCAAAGTTACAGACCGGGCAATTGGCGTTGTAGAGAACAGATGTTTTGGTGCTATTTTCCATACTACTCAGTTAGATTTATCGCCCGTGAAGTCAAACCGATGGCCCCGACGCTGTGCCTTCCCATGCGGCCGGGCTAACCTGTCTGGCTCGCAGCGTGAATAGCCTCGCGCGGCGTTGCGGCCCCGTTCGCCAGATTCATGTGTACTGAAGAAATGCGTAGCTACGCAGACCTCTACTAAGATAATGTTTTTAATTGCTATTCAGTTGATTACACTCGCCACTAGAGCGAATCTGGGTGCAGCAAAACGATGCAACTCACCCAAGGATGACCAAGCCATGACCACAAAGACCAAAGCCCCCAGCGAAGCCCTGCTGCTGGAGATTGCCGCCAAGCATTTTCATCTTGAGACGCTGGAGACCCGGAACAGCGACAGCCTCGACTTTCACGATGTGTCGGTCTGGTCGATCCGCGCCGCACTGGAAGCGGCCTTTGCGGCTGGCCAAGCCACAGCCCGCTGAACAGGAGAGCAGCCATGACCACCCGCCGCGCTACGACCTCGAATGACAAAGCCCTGAATGCCTTCATCTCTGCCAAAGCCGAGATCGATACGATGTTGGAGCGCCTGATCGCCCTCAGCGGTGACCATTTTGAAACCAACCCGGAGGAGATCAACTGGGGCGACGTTGGTACCCTCAACCACTACGCCAGTCGGCTGCGCCAGGTTACCGACAGCGCCTTCAAAGAGGGCGAATACGCCGAGTGATGGTGCATCGCCCCGGACCAGCCCCGCGATGGCGGGGCTTGGCCTCATAGAAGCGTGCCGCATCCCGCACGCCGTGAACGCAGAGGCCACAATGACCAAACTCACTGAAACCCAGACCATCATTCTCAGCGCCGCAGCCCAGCGCGCGAGCAATCTGGCGATGCCGTTGCCCAAGGGGCTGCACGGCGCTGCCGCGAAAAAGGTCATCAGCATGATGATTGGACGCGGCTGGCTCGAGGAGGTCGACGCTAATATGCGCAAGGCTGAGCCGCTATGGCGCGAGACCGGCGATGGGCACGGGACCACGCTGGTCGTCACCGACGCAGGGCTACTGGCGATTGGCGTGGAGCCGGTTGTGGTGCAAACGATAGCTGCGATCCGCACCCACGCGGCCCAACCTCCCGCACCCAAACCGCCAAGCCCGCGCGCCGGGAACAAGCAGGCGCAGATCATCGCGCTTTTGCAGCGCCCCGGGGGAGCAAGCGTCGCCGAGATGGTCGAGGCGACATCGTGGCAGGCTCACACGGTCCGGGGGGCAATCTCGGGCGCGCTGAAGAAGAGGCTTGGCCTGCCGATTGTCGCTGAGAAGGTTGAGGGTACGGGGATGGTCTACAAGTTGCCCGCCTGAGCCGTCCTCGACTGTTGAACTAGGCTGCCGCCTGCGACCGGCCTGCGATCATTCATTGTCACGACAGAAGATCGCGGGCCGCCGCCTTTAGGATGTCCTGCGTCAAAAGCGGTTCACATCTGTAGATCCCGCCCGGTTCCGGCCCTTCCCGTTCTACAGACGACCAAAGAAACAGGATCGAGCCGACGTTCACCTTCATTTCGATGAAGATGGTGGGATTTATACTGGTATCATCTTGGATGGTTGGCCGGGCTTCACATTCCTTCGCATCTGGGGCGATGCGCGCCATCTTCCTTTCTGATGAAAGCTACTCCCCTGCAGTTAGACGGCTCGGTGTCCGGCTGCCGTCTTCCACCGCAGCGCTGCCCAGTGCGTTCGGCGGCGACCAGCTGGGTACCAGAGCTATTGAAAGGTTCATAAATCAGGTTGCTGGGGTCGCTGAACACTGCCAGCACCGCCTCGACCAGCGCCACAGGGAAGACCGCTGGGTGCAACCCCGCAGCACCCAAACCGCCCTTTTGCCGCATGATGCGGAATGGGTAATCCGAAATGCGGCGGCTCTGGATCGCGTTGCCAATGCCGGTCTTTGCATGGACGGTGCCGTCGGCCCGGCATCGACCACTGCCGCAAATGGTTTTGCCCGCATACTTGGACGAAACCCCCTTATGCGGTTTGCGGAGAGCGCAGTTGCAAGGGAAAACGAACTCATGCGGTGGGGCCAAGCGGCTGTTCCAGACGCCGGACAGCTTTGCCAAATGGTAAACTGATTTGGATTCAGAGGCTTCTCAGCAGGTGGCTTCCGGTGCCTGGCTTCCGGCTGGGTGGCTTCCGCAAACTGGATTCCCTGGATTCCGAAAAGAATCCAGCGCGCCAAGATCGTATTTCCACAAGTCTTTGATAATGAGTCTCTTTTTCCAAAATTTTTCACCGGGTGGATTCCGCCTGGATTCCCCGGTGAAAGTGCCTGTTGCTAGCAAAATGCCGCGCTTAGCCCCCCCGCATACGTTTGGGGGCCGGGAGGAACCATGCCAAGGGGGGGTGGGCTGGCTTCACTTCCGGCCTATTCTGTTGAAAAACTCGACAGTTTTCGAGCAGGTACCTTTCTGACAATCTTGCCAAGTGACGTTGTCACGCTGCTTTTTCGATACGGTTCTGGTTTGGAGCCAGTTTCGCGAGCTTTTTTAGGTTTTGGGCGGTTGCGGCTAGGATGAATTCGTCATGTGCGCCGCTTGGACCGCGCAATCGGAGCCTGCCAAAGCCATGAATGCGTTTGAGATGCGCAAAGGACATTTCGACCTTTTTGCGCAACTTGCATGAGATGCTGTATTGCTTTGTCTGGGCCAATTGGCGGGCAACATCGCGTGAGCTTTCATAGATTGATCTAGTAACTTTTCGCTTAGGCTCTTTTGGGCAGCATCTATCTTTCAATGCGCATTGATCGCAATCGGACTTGCGGGCGCGGTACCGTATCGTTTCGTCTTTGTTTGGTCTCGATCTTGGTGTTTTGAACGCGCGGCGATACTGCTTGAGCTCTTTGCCGTCCGAGCGAATATATGGGTCATTTTCGGTGTCATAAGTGAAATCGGCTCACTCAAGGATTCCATCCTTGCGGCCTGACTTATCTATGACAGGGATATGTGGCGCGAGCTGGCCAAAATGACCGTTTGCGGATACCTGTTTCGCGATGGAAGCTGCTTTTCAACGCCCCCACAACCGATATAGACTGAGCATAAATGTTACAGAACATACTATCGAGCGATTGAAAACAGCGAGGTCTGCGGAACACCGTTGTTACAAGGCGCAGTTTCATAAACCAAAATTACCTTGACAAGGCGCGGGTTCTCGCAAACCTGATTCAGGTCAATCCACAAAGGTAGTGAAAACCAAATGCAGGTTAGTGTTCGCGACAACAACGTCGATCAAGCTCTTCGGGTTTTGAAGAAAAAGCTACAAAGCGAAGGCGTATTCCAAGAAATGAAACTAAAGCAACACTTCGAAAAGCCGTCTGAGAAAAAGGCACGGGAAAAAGGTGAAGCAATCCGCCGTGCCCGCAAACTGGCGCGAAAAAAACTGGAACGCGAAGGGTAAATACTCGTCCTTCTGATCTGTTTTGTTGAAAAACAGATCAGAAGCAGGCCCGATGAGTTTTTCATTATGGATTGATCCGGACCGTACTGGCGGAAAGACCGGTAATTCATGCGAACCGCAGCGAGAGCGAAACGCTGAAGGATCAAGTTACTGGCCGAAGCGACCCTACAGATCAAGTTTAGCTAGTTCTGCTTTGACCACTTCGGAATTGTTGACGGATGCTTAGCGCGGGCCGGAAAGGGTGCCGCTTTCTGCGACGTCCAGTTCACACTAGGCAAGGTCGGCCCTGAGCGGATCCTCGTACCGGGTGCGGTGAAGGTGTGGATGCAGCCCTTTCTTAACGATCGTCTCGTCGAGGAACAGCATGCCGTTACCATTCAGGAAGGCGTATTCTGTTGAAAAACTCGAGGAATCGGATCTTGAGGATTTCCACCAAAAGCAGGTGCTTGCTAATACTTAGTGAAAACTGTCCAGAGAGGCTACAAAGAGACGCAACAGCACTTTGAGTTTTTTTGATTTCGGCCAAAATTCAAGTTTTTCAACAGAAAAGGCGGAAAGCAGAAGTTCGCTGCAGACAAGTTCCAAGGACAGCTTTTAGTACCACTTCAATTGGCGGTCTTGATCGACACTTCAAATTTCCAGTTGTGAGAGGGCTTAGCAAAAAAATGTCCAATCGACGGACGCGGATATCTTTTTCGATAAGTCCGATAACCGGTGCCCAGCTTGTCCATTGCAGATTGGATGAGAGCCATGATGCTCCAAGAAATCAGTTAGGAAAAAACTTTCAAGATCATAAACATTATCGTTTCCATAGGTCTTTAAGACCTCGGCGGAATAGTATGTGAATTTGACTTTGTAGTTCGCGGCATAGTTGCTGATTCCAGTATTGCCCGACTGCCCTGTTAGATGTCCTCTCAACCGCATCGATAGGCTATTATGCTTTGATTCGCTCATACCAATATAAATTAGCTTAGAGGATTGAAAAGGATAAGAGATTTCCAAATCTACAAGATAGATAAAATAGATTCCTGCAACGCCTTGAACAAACTTGATTTCTTGCTCGCGCAGGTTGTAGGCTTTTGTAAACAGTATTCGCATCAAGGTACATTATTGGGAATTAACATTTATGGCCAACGAAAAAATCAAGACCGCTACCGAAGTTGTCACCGATTTCCTTGATGACCAAGTGAAAGACCAAGACCTTGAGTTGGGCACGGTACAAGCTGTCGGCAGTCTGCGTGATGAGGGCAAGCTAACCAAGATCAATTTGCTTCGGCAACTCGAAGCTCTGCGCAAAGCAGCGATCAGCGCTCGGGTAGTTGAGGGCGGTGCAGATGACTAAGCTGCGTTCCCTCACGGCCACTGGTTTTCGTGGTGCCCGGTTCAAGTCACCGCTCGACTTCACCAAAAAACATCGCAGCGTAGCAATCTACGGTGAAAACGCTGCGGGCAAGAGCACGATCACCGATGCGCTGGAATGGTTCATCCGTGACCGGATCGAGCATCTGTGGAAGGAAGATTGCAAGCTAGACGCGCTGCGCCATGTCAAATGCGAAGATGACGACGCTAGCATTGTCGAAGTTGCCTTTGACGGTGTGGATCAAAACGGTTCAAAGAGTCTTTCCGCAGCTTTGAAGGCAAGTACGACCTATGGCCATCCAGATGTGGCCAATCTTCTGGAAGACCTCAAAGGCGATCGGATTATCTTGCGGCATGCGGATATCGTTAGATTTCTGGATGAAACCAAGGGACGAAAGCGCGAAGCGATTGCGCGTATCATCGGCTTTGAAGAAATAATTCAGTTTCGCTCGGTCATTCAGCAGTCGCGCAATGCACTTCAAAACGACGGTGACTACACAGGAGCGAAGCAGCAATCGGAAAGCTTGCAATCCGCAATGATCGAGTCAGTGGGTCAGGTTGTTCCGGATCGCGCTGTCTTTTTGGAGATCGCCAAGGGACTTATAGATCCGTTTGAAATTACCACGGAAATCGTGGACGAGGCGAGCTACACAAAAGCGGTCGATGAACTGCGAGGCCTTGGGAATAGTGCCGACAAGATCAAGGCTGCGCAACGATTGAATTTGCTGGAACAACTTTGCAAAACCCTTCAAGCCGATCTCGGCAACGTAACTGAGAAGTTGGAAGATTTTTCTGATGACTACAATGCTTTGGCAAAAGAACGCGAGAACGTCAACAAGCTTCGTCTGAGCGAATTTCTCGTTAAGGGTAAAACGGTTATCGATGAAGAGACGTTCACCGAGGATGAGTGTCCCTTTTGCCTAAGTCATTACCAGATCGAAAACCTTCAAGGCGAAGTCGCTCAGCGGATCGCGGCACTCGGGGAGCTACAGGCTAGGCTTGATGCGTGCGGCCAGGCGAAAGACGAACTTCTGTTGGCCATCGCGGATGCAGGAACGAAGACCAATTCAGTTGTAACAGAATATGCTGATATGGTGGAATTCGATGCATTGGTGAAAAGTGCCAAGACGGGCTATCAGTCACTCCGCAACGGCTACAAAGCAGTCAAGACCGCCTATGAAACCTTGGCAGTGTTAGTCTCACCCGATGGTTTTGAAGAAGCCGTCTCTGATTTGAATGAAAAGTGCGTAGCGTCGGCTACAGCAGCGAAGGCCGCTGCCAAGAAACTCGAACTGACTGAATTCGAGAAGCAGATCGCGGAAGTCCTGACGACTCTGCAAACGCTTAGCAGTAACGTTAAATTATACGAGGCCAGCCACCGTACTATCACAGCTTTTGAAGCGCAGATCCTGACGCTCTCAACTATTTTTGATGAGTTCGTGAAAGTGCAGAACAAGGCGCTTCAAGCTGTTCTGGATATGATCAGCGCGGATGTCGGAAAATTTTATCAGAAACTGCACCCCAATGAGAGTGTTGATAACGTCCGTCTGGCAATGGTGGGCGAAGAAGGGGTTGAGTTTGAATACTCGTTTCACGGTGATGCGACGCAGCCGCCGCGCAAATATCTGAGCGAAAGCCACCTTAATAGTTTGGGTGTCGTGCTCTTCTTGGCGAACGCACGAATATTCAACAAGCAAGTGCGGTTTCTCGTTCTGGACGATATCGTTACTAGCTTCGATATTAATCACCGCAGACGGTTACTGCGCCTGCTGAAAGAAGAATTTTCGGATTGGCAGGTAATCATCCTGACTCATGAGAGTGTCTGGTTCGATCTGATCAAGCGCGAAATGGGTCCGGCGGGTTGGCTGTTTCACGAGGTAAGTTCAGACAATGACAACGGCATTCTCTTGGAGAATAGCCCTTCCATTCTGCGGGGGTTGATCGAGCAAAAAAAGGGTAAAGAAGATGTTACAAACGATTTGCGCAAGCTACTTGAAGCCATCCTGAAGGATGTCTGTAATGCTCTGGAAGTCAAAGTTGCGTTTCGGTTCAATGAATTAAACGAAAAACGTATGCCAGAAGAGTTGCTGTCACAACTTCGCTCAACGCTAAAGGTTAAGTCGCCTGATATGGTAAACCACTCAGTGTTTTCGGACCTCGCGGGTTCTACGCTAATCGCAAACCTCGACTCCCATGACAATAAAGAGAAAATTGTTGGTGGTGACATCGATGTGCTTCTTGAAGACATCGACAAGTTGGTCAGCCTTTTTGTGTGTTCCGACTGCCAACAACTGGTTCGTACCAAGCACCCTGTGGCGGGAGCCAAAGCAATCTCATGTAAATGTGGCTGTTTTGCCTTAAACTGGAAGCCGTAGGCGGCAGCTACTCGGTGCCCTTTAGATTGATCGCTTGAAGCTTCCCAAAATCAATGCCCACTATTAGGGAGCGGCACCGTAGTGATCCTCTTCCATGAAGGGCCGCCTTGGGCCGGTCGCGCCTTAAAAGACGATTTCGGTTCGCAGCATTGCACTGGCAGCTCCCTGCGGAGGCTGTGTGAAAACTCTCCCAATTTTTCCGATTTATGCTATAATTTCCGTACACCGTATGGAGGTCATTCATGGCGCATTTCATCGAAGGTTTAGACCGTCAGCAGACGATGTTGCTTCCTGAACACCTCGACGATTATGTTGATGAGAATAGCCACGTCCGCGCCATTGATGCTTTTGCCGACATGCTTGATTTGGCGGTTCTTGGCTTCAGCGCGCAACCTGCCGCGACGGGTCGGCCTGGTTATCATCCGGGGCTGATGCTGCGGATTTATCTCTACGGATACCTCAATCAAGTGCAGTCGTCGCGACGTTTGGAACGTGAGTGCGGGCGCAATCTGGAGCTCATTTGGCTGACGGGTCGGTTGAGGCCAGACTTCAAGACGATTGCGGATTTTCGGAAAGATAACGGGCCCGCGATCCGCAAAGTATGCCAGCAGTTCGTCGCCCTTTGTCGCAACATGGATCTACTTGATGGGGACGTGGTCGCCATCGATGGCAGCCGCTTCAAGGCCGTGAACTCTAAGGCCAAAAATTACACGCGCGGCAAGTTGCGCCAGAAGTTGGGCGAGGTCGACAAAGCAATTGAGCGTTATTTGGGCGAGTTGGACCGTGCCGATGAGGTCTTCGAGCAGACTGGCACGGTGCTGCCAGAAGCCCGCATGGAACGCACCCTGCGAAAGCTGGAACATCTGCAAAAGGAGGCCTTGCGTTACAGATCGATTGAACAGCGGATGGATGAGACTGGAGAAACGCAGGTCTCATTCAGCGACCCAGACGCCAGATCAATGGCAACAACAGCGCGGATGCCACGTATTGTTGGCTATAATGTTCAAACGGCTGTCGAGGCTGATAACCATCTCATCGTTGCGCACGAAGTCACGATGCTTGGGTTTGACCGGGATGCTTTGTCGATGATGGCGGCGGCAGCGAACGACGTCATGACAACGGATCAGCTCACAGCAATCGCCGACAAGGGCTATTACAAGGGCGAGGAAATTGTCGCTAGCGAAGAGGCTGGTATCTCAGTTGTTGTCCCCAAACCCATGACATCAAACGCGGGTGCGCGCGGTCAGTTTGATAAGGCTGACTTCGCCTACGACAGCGACCATGATGTCTATGTCTGCCCAGCAGGTGAGAAGCTGACCTACAGATTTACTGGCCAACAAGACGGCAAAGCTCTCAGATCATATTGGTCGGGGGCCTGCGCTGAATGCGTTCTCAAAGCAAAATGCACCACTGGCAAAGAACGGCGCGTTCGTCGGTGGGAACATGAGGACGTGCTTGAGCGCGTGCAGGAAAGGTTGGACGCAGACCCGGCCCAACTTGCTGTTCGCAGCATGACCGTCGAGCATCCCTACGGCACCATCAAATCTTGGATGGGGGCCACACACTTCAAGATGAGACGGTTGAAAAACGTGGCCACCGAGATGGCGCTGCATGTGCTGGCCTACAACATGACCCGCGTGATGAAGATCATGGGCATTCCGGCGATGATCGCGGCCATGAAGGCGTAAGAGGCTTCGTTTGCCCTGAAATAGGGGCCTGAAATGCTGGATCTGTCACAAATGGCTACCGTTGACCCCACGAACCCTCGAAACAGTTGAAATAAAAACCCCACGCCAAATGAACACAAACGGCAGAAGCTACAGCCGCACTCAATATCAGCAGAGTTTCCACACAGCCTCTGCGCAAGGCTGCCGCGCGTGCAACGCGTCGCGAACTGCAGAACACAGCCGTGGCCGCCTCCAAGCGTGCACGTATTTGATCATGCGGTGGCGTGGGGCGATTACTTTCCGGATGTCGTCGGCACTGCTCTTGTCAACGTCTGGTCAACACTCGAACGCGGTTTTGAGCACTTCTGGAAGCGTCTAAAACCGGTGAAACAAGTTCGACGAGTGTGAACTCAGTTCGTGATATCAATGGCTTAACGCGTAAAGAATTGAAATCATTCAATTTGGTAAAATCGTTGTGTCACGGCTCATAACCTGAAGGTCGTAGGTTCAAATCCTACTCCCGCAACCATCGTAACCGACACCCCGCCCTTAATACGGCGGGCTTTGTCGTTTCTGGGCTCTGACAACTCGAAGATGGCGGCTAATTCACCAAATAATTCAATGGTATGACCACTGGAAGCGTCTTTGTCTGGGTGCAGCCGAACCTCTGAAACCAACCCGCGTAAAAGCTCAATCGCCTCGGGCCGTGTTGCGTCATCATTCAGGCTGGCCGCAAGCGCGCCGATCTTATCTTCGTAGACTTGCGCAAGGGCTGGGTGGAGGTGAACAGGTTCGTCTGATGACATTGCATCCAGCTTGGCCACGATCGCCACCTTTCGGGCTTCGAGGTTATCCATCTTGGCTTTCATCGAAATATGAAACATGCCTTCGGTGATGGCTTCCACGATTTTGTCGATTTTTTGTGTAACAACCTTCAGCTCGGCTGTTGCAGCGCTTCGCTCAGAAACTGTATTTCTCTGCAGCCTGTTCCACTCAAGGTGATACTCAGTAACGAACGCGGTGAGCATGGTCGGATGTAATAGCTTGCCCTTCAGGCCGTTGAGCACGCGGTCTTCGACCTCTTCGCGCTTGATCAGTTTGCGATTGTCACAGGTGCCCTTGTTGCGATTAGAGGCGCAGCCGTATTTGGTCTTGTTCATCAAGGTATAAGAACCACCACAACAGCCGCACTTCAGCAAACCTGAAAACAGATACTTTGCGCGCCGCGCCGTGCCGAGTACATTGACGTCTGGGCCGCCGTTATCGCCAGCATTGATCATGACGTCCCTGACAGCGCCCTGACGATGTTTGATCCGCGCCCACAGATCATCATCCACCAAGCGAAGCTCAGGGACTTCATTCCTGACCCACTTCTCTGGCGGGTTTGCACGTGCTTGGCGTTTGCCAGTTGTCGGGTCTTTGACGTATCGTTGGCGATTCCAGACGCGGACGCCAAGATAAAGTTCATTGTTGAGAATTCCTGTCCCACGCTTCCTGTTCCCTGAAATCGTTGAGAACGACCAAGTGCCGGTTCCTTTGCCAGATCTTGGGGCCGGGATGCCATCCCTGTTTAACCCGACAGCGATTGCACGTGATGACTGTCCTTGATCATATTCTCGAAAAATCCGATGCACCACACGCACCTCCTCAGGGACAATCATCAAATCACCTGTCGTCCAAGTGCCGTCAGGCAAAAGCTGCCGGTCGACGCGGTAACCGTAGCCACAGCCACCCGCTGATTTGCCGGTATGAACACGTCCTTCTTGGCCACGGCGGGTCTTTGCGCCAAGATCTTTGATGAAAAGCGCATTCATTGTGCCCTTCATTCCAACGAGCATCTCATTCACCAGCCCTTCGGCCTGCGTGAAGAGCTCACAGTCACGGAATGCCAATCGTTTATAAAGACCGGCAATGTGTTCTTGATCCCTCGATAGGCGGTCCATGGATTCTGAAACAACCACGTCAAAGTGACCGTCTTGGCCCTTTTGGCGCAATGCCTCAAAACCGGGGCGGCAATCCGTCTGACCGCTGATGGCCTCGTCGCGGAACTCTTCGACGACCGACCAGCCCTGTGCTTCACAAATGCGACGACACAGGCGCAACTGGTCGTCGATGGAGGCTGCGGACTGCATGTCTGTCGAGTAGCGTGCGTAGATCGCTGCGCGTTTTGGTCGGTTGGTATTGAGCATGGTGGCCCTTACTACTGCAGAGGATCAAACGTGGTCGATGCCTGTCGTTCAAAGGCATCGCGAGCAACTTGGCGCGCCAGAAGTTGTACGAGGGCAGAGATAATAGGGTGGGAGGCTCTCGGCTGTTTGACAAGAGACAACGGCGTAGAAACCAGTCGAGACGTGGCACCAGTCTTGGGCTGACCTGCAATCTGATGTGTGTTGTTCTTCTTTAGACTGAGCATGACAAAGCTTCTCCGGCCGCCCCAAGTCTATGAAAACAGGCGCGTTATCTAATCTTACAGTGTGCTGACCTTAATGATCGTTGGTCAGCCAATACGTATACATGGGCGCTTCGAAAAACTTGTTATTATAGTATCCAGGTCATTAGAAACTGTTGATAACTTAACGCCGAGGATGATTTACGGGCCATAAAGCAGTTGAATAATGGGGCTTTTGACGTGCCTGTGGCAGCCGTGAGACTTGACAGAAGATGGCAGCCTGGGCTGTCAAATGGGATCAAAGCCGAAGTTTAGGAAAATTTATTTCCGAAATAAGTGGTTCCGATCAACCAAGGGGAACGCCCCAAAATAAATGGGATTGGCTGAAGTGCTGACCAAATCGGATAGTAAACAGCAATTGACACAACCAAGTTGTTTCCAACCGACAAGCTCTCGACGTCAGTCCCGCGTAAAGTGCCAAATCTGATGCTGTTACGACACCAAAGTTGACTTTGAGTTGTTTGGGAACAGCAAGAATAGATCACCCAAACTCAAAAATAGAGAACCCAAATTTTACAGTGATGGCTGAAGGTGGCCGGATCCAACAGGCTGTTGGCCTGTCGTCTGGAGCCAAGCGTTGGTTGGATTTAGACGTCAGAAGGGGGTGTTGAGAGGGGCGGCTTGCCCCTTCAGCTTTGGGGTTTTGAAAGGGGGAGCGCAGCATCCCACTTCACCGGAAAGACATAACAGAGCCCCTTGAGGGCGAGATTATGTCTAGTAGGTTATTCCGTAGCCATCCAAAAAATATAAAGTAAATCGTTAATAACTCAGAAAACTGTTTTGTACTTTCACAAGTCCCAGTGATTAAATTGGGATGCAAAATGATATCCTTACACACCTCCTTGATGAGGCGAAAAGCAACCCTCGAGCGGCTTCTGCGCGGATCGCGGCAAGATCAATGTCGCGTGCCAAAACACAGAGGCGGCATGATCTGAGGATCGGTCCGCAGCCGAAATACGTTGACGGTGACCGTAACCATCTCAATCGGGTTTTAGGTGTGCTTCGCCCTCTCCCAGAAATCCATCGTGAGAATGAAGGTCTGCGCTCACAGCGTGGCTGTGTTCGGGCGATGAAATCTAATGCTGCGGTTGTGGTTGCAGGGATCATGACCTTTGGACATGAGGCGCAGGTCATGTTCGCGTGCCTGTCGGACGAGCAGCAAAACGCAGCGTATCTGGAACTGGCTGAACGGATTGCTGATCGCCTGTCTACGAGCCTCGAAGGCTTGGTTGTCCATTTAGATGAAAGCGCAAACCATGCTCATTTTACGTTGCGCGGATATACGAACGAGGGGCTGCCCGTCTCCAAAATTGCCACGTATACAGTGTCAGCCGAGCTGCAAGACATCGCGGCAGAGGTCATGCAGCACTATTGCCTGGACATTGAGCGAGGTCATAGAAAATGGGACCGGATCAAGGCTGGAGCAGATTTCGCCGATACCATCCATAAATCCGTCAAGCGGCTTCATGAAGACCTGCCGAAAGAGATTGCAGCACTGGAAACCTCTCTGGATATCCTGACCGCTGAGTCCGTCCAACTGCAGGGATCGATTGAAAAAACGCAAGGCCATTTGAGTAAGGTGGTGGCGAAACGCAATAAGTCAGCAAAGCAGCTGAAACTGGCACGCGTCTACATGAAACGGTTGGCAACCAAGGAGGCTAAACTGCTTCAGACTACGGTGCAAAGCGCCAAGGCTCAGATCAAGATTGATGCGATGTATCGGGAGGCCAAAACGCAGGGGGCGGACATAAAACAACTGCGTACTGACCATGAAGTTGACGTGCAGGCGCACATGGAAAGCGCCGCATGGAAAGACGCTGAGCATGCGGCAGATTGTAAAAATCTTGAAGAGGACAGACAAAATTACTTACAGTATGTCAGCGCGCAGCAAGTGGCTGTTGATGCGCGAAGTGCTGCCGTTCAAGAAGAACTTGAGCAACTGGAAGCGCAAAGGGTGGCATTCGACGTGGCGTCCGCATCTAAGGCAGCGGCGTTGGATGATCGGCAATCCGAAATCGAGCTAGATGAGTTGATCACTGAGCTGATGATACTTAACGCAAAGGAACGGGAGGCTGAGGTTGAACGTAAAGCCAAGGCTTCAGCTGCTGCAGGTGCGGTGGCTGAGGATGCTGCCAAGGTCGCAAGGCAGCAAGCAGGACAGGCTCAAACTGCTGAACAGCATGCGCAAGAACGGGCGGCTAAATATGTTGAACTGGCCAAGGATGCGGATGCAAAACTGGCGGAAATAGAAAGACTACAAGATGCGGCACAAGCTGATGTTGCGAAGGCCAAGGCCGAAAAGGACACAGCGGTTCTTGCGAAAGTGAAAGCTGAAGAAGCCACATTGGCTGCGATCAATACAGAGAAAGAATTATCAGCAGAGCGGCATACTCAAGCCGAGCGCTTGAAGTCAGATCGAGCAGAATTTGATGCTCAGAAGGGTGAACTTAAAAACGGGATTGCTGCATTCAAAGCGGTCATTGCAGAAATGGTCGCAGGAACTCTTAAGGAGAATGAAAGCGGCAAGCTTATTATGAGCAATCAAGAGGCAATCTGGAAGGCTCCAGTATGGATGAGGCAGGAACTGAGGCCGTTGATATACGAATTCGTTCAATTCCGCGCTCGGTTGGAAGGCCAACTGGCAAAGGCGACCAAGTGTGTCGCCAAAATTGTTCATTTTCTGCGACGTGACGACCTTACCGTTGACGCAAGGGCGGAGGCTGAGACGCTTTGCATCCAAGGGCAGGACGATTATCTGGATGGGCCGGACCAATAGGTTCCGTACGACTGTACTTTTCGTTGGTATGTCGTGGGCCGTCACCAAGCCGTTTCTGGCTTGCCAGAATCGGCAGTTTTACGGTGTCTCTGGCCAAACGCAAAGTGCGATCAGCCCCACAAGCCATTGACGGACTGATCGCTTAGGGCCCGACAAACATCGTCCTTATCGTAGCCACGACTATGATAATACAAGCTGCACAGATGACGCTGTTAGGGATATTTTTCTTTTGGCGATTTCTAGTATGGTTGCTTTTATTTAGTCGTTCCACAGTCTGTTTTGGCATTCTTTATCCTTACGTCTTTCATTTAAGAGCAGATTTCGTCGAGCACCCCTGTCTCTCTGGCGGTCCGGTGAGCCAACCGATTTATAATCTAGTGCGATAATTTTGAGCTTCAGCTTTCAATTCGTCCACGCCCCAACAAACGGCCCCAATGTTGCAGTTAGATGTGCTGCCTTGGTTGGGATTTGCGGAAATCCACCACTCTTAGAGTCTGACTCAAAACTAACTGAACGTTCTCAATTACTTGCGAGATGCCGTGTGACGCGTCTGATATGCGCGATGAGGATCCAAGCCTCTGCGATTGCGATGGATTTCTCCCAATCTTTCGATAGGCGGCGACATCGGTTCAGCCAGGCGAAGGTGCGCTCGACGACCCACCGCCGCGGCAGCACTTCAAAGCCCTCCGCGGTGTCAGAGCGTTTGACGATCTGGACGGTCCATCGGCCGAGGGCCTTTAGCGCGTCCCGCAGTTTGGGTCCTGCATACCCGCCATCCGCAAATACATGTCGCAATGATGGATAGCGCGAGGCGATCACTTTCAGCACATCGGGTGCGCCATTCATTGCCCGGCAGGCGATGCTTGCATCGCTGAGAGGGGCGGTCCTGAATTCAGGCGCTGTGGACCACCAAGCCTATCAGCAATCCAACCGTATCGGTTACGATTTGGCGCTTGTGGCCCTTGATCCGTTTGCCCGCATCATACCCCCTAGTACCACCGCTTTCAGTGGTTTTTACGCTCTGGCTATCTATGACCCCTGCCGTTGGCTGGGCTTTGCGGTTCTCGGCCAGACGCGCAGCTTCGACCAGCTTCTGATTTATCTCATCAAGCAAGCCGTCATCGCGCCACGCGTAGAAATAGCCCCGAACCGTTGAAACCGGAGGAAAGTCGTTGGGCAACATACGCCATTGGCATCCGGTCGTTGCAATGTAGAGGAGCGCGTCAACCACGTCGCGCAAACGTGTCGTACGGGGCCGACCAGTTGTCTTCGGTGGCGACGTTGAAGGCGCTATCAACGCCCATTCCGCATCGTTCATATCGCTTGCGTATTTATCGCCATTTCGGTCATGTTGACGGCGGGTGAGTTTAGTCCAAGCCATTGTGATCTCCATTCAGCTTCACAACCGAACAGAATCACAAACTACTGAACTCACTCAAATAGTTTTAGATCGGGCTCCTAGATTGTTCGCGCTCTAGAACGGCAGTGCGTTTGGTTTTGCTGCGGCAAAGGGGACGACATTCGCACCTGAAATAAATAATTCAATCTGCCGTTGATCTAGTTCCCGCTCTTTCAGCAATGCGGCGGCGAAGAACTCAAGCAGGTATTTGTGTTTTCAAATGTCTGCAACGCCAAGTCATGTGCGGCGACGAGCCGTTGTTTGAGACCGTGCCTGAGTAGCTCGGTCATAAAGATCAGCGACATTGGACGGTTGCCGCCGCAAATATTTGGACCAGGAAACCATCTTCAGTTCAAGCTAACGCAGCGCCGTCTAAAGCTTGATGTTATCTGCGCCAAGTCAAGGTTGGCTGGTTTAAGGCGGTGATAAAAACCAACCACACTGGCAGTGATAAATCTTCTCAACTGCGTTTCGGTCGCGCTGAAGCGGAAACGCCGTGGTGTTCATTGCGCCAGCGTTTATCAAGTGGCCCAAGTTAGCTAAATTTAATAAGGCCTTGCTTTCCTGATGGAAATACTCAGGATTAGTGTATCACGTTCTCACCCTCGTCGAGCCCTGTTTTCAGAACTGCCAGATAGGTGAACATTCTAAAGTAAACAGAGGTCCGATTATGACGAATAGTAATGCCAATATGCAGTGTAACCGCGTTCTTCAGCCAAAAGAAATAATGCGCACCGATGCTCGTCATGATGAGGTTGAGGGAGATCTTCTAACTATCGCGCGGTTCTACTTTCAATCCTTTGCGCTGCCGAATTCACAAGCGTGGATGGGTGGGCTCAGTTGGGCAGAAACCTCTTTCGGGGACGTTGAGGGACCGCTGATCGGCGCGCGGTTGCTGTGCGCGTTGATGGCCGTGCGCCACGCGCGCCGATCTGTGTATTGTTTTAACTCGCCGACATGTCCTGACTGTGCCGCTATCGTGACTGAGCATGAACGTAGATTTATGTCGGCCGTCCACGCAGTGCGTACGGGTCGGATGGGACAGGCTCGCACCGAGTTGATGATGTTGTGCGAAGGCAACGACACCGAGCCATCATTGGATGCGTTAACGCGGCTGGCATCAGTGCTGCCACAGCTGGCCCGCGTAAACGGGGAGGCTGCCTATGTCTGACCTTTTGAATACGCATCTGGCGATGGGCAAGCTGGCACAATTGACGTGTTCCAGCCTGCAGCCAGGGTTGTGCGCGGCACCAGTGGCAAACGCGCGGTTCGCGGGGAAATCGGCGGGGCCCATCCTGACGTTTGATCCCAATACTCACTTAGATGACGTGCCTGATGTTGTGGCAATATTGCCAAGGCGCATCGGTGTGCAAAGGTGCAAGGTATGACTTTTATGCACGCTGATATGGCTCCGCGGAACGTTCAGTTGGATGCCGTCAGCAAGGCACTCCTACCTGTCGTACGGCATTTTCTAAACGCGTTCTTGCGTCCGGACACGCAAGGGTGGCGCTATGCATTCGCAGCTGCGTCGGGCACGTGGGGTGAAGCGCGCGGCCTGTCGATTGCCCATGACACGCAGAAGTTCTTAGAAACTATTCTGCGCAGCCGTCCTGTTCCCCTAACCTATTGTGACCCGTTGGACATTGATGTGAGTGAACATCTGACTGCTGACGAGGTTGACGTGCTGTCGCTCATTGCGGCCATGCGCGCAGACAGAACACCGCAGGCCCGTGAGATTTTGGCGAGCCTGACGGGTGGTCATATACCGCCTCGCATTGTGGAACAGGGGCTGTCGTTGGCGGCTCGACTTGATCCAGACACAAACAAACGGAGACCCCCCAAACGGCCACTGCTCGCGGTGGTGCGGTTGTGATGGTGCTGTCGAGAAATGTAGGCCGTATCAGCAATAGGTGCGCATGGAATAGACGGTAGACAAAAGCAGGCCAAAATTAATGACATAACTGCTTAGGATGTTTTGGTTCAACTGTTTTGCTTGGCGTCTACCAAGGTAGCCCCCGCTGGTGCTGCCGACCATCATAGTCAGGGCTTTTGGCCGCGCGATCAGGCCGCCAATCCTGAAGGGCATGATGCTGAATATGGTAAAACTGGTGGCGAGTAGGTGTATGATACTGTTGGCGATATGAAACCCGCTGAAGCCCATGGTCTGCGTGATGGCGAGCAGGATGATCCCCAGATCGGCTCCAAAATAGCAGCCGTAGATCGAACAGATAAACAGGGCGATGTAGATCAATTTTTTGCCACGCGCTTTTAGGATACACGCAATTTAGCGGCCCTGGAACTCGAACGTAAACGATGTTCGCGCGCCGGACGGGGGGGCGGGAAAAGGCGAGGCGCGCTGGATATGGTTTAGCGCTACACGGTCAAAGTCCACGTTGCCGGAACTTCGCGCAATGCTAACAGCGGCCAGTTGTCCGGACCCCGAAATCTGAAAGCTGACGACAGCCACGCCGCGAGCGCGGGTGCTTTCGCGTCTAACGCGGTTAATGCGGCGAACGATTTGATTCGGGTAATTCGCTGCGGCCTGACGTGCGGCTGCAATGGCGGCCTGATCGGCTTGATTGCCCTGACCTTGGGTTGTCTGCTGGCTGGTTGGTGCGGTCTGAGTGTTCGATCCGCGCATGATATCCTGCTGCGCGCCGCCGCCCGAGGGCGCAGCGGTTGTGCGTTGCGGTGCGGGCTGGCGCCGTGGTTGCGGTGTTTGGCCCAGATTCGTTGGGCGGTTCGCTGGGCGAACGGCATCGGATGTAACATCGTTGACGATCACGTCGGGCAAAAAGTAAATAGTTTGGGGCTGCACTGAGGCGGTGGTAGAAATGGCTGTAGGTTGAATTTCCACTGAGTTAGTTGGAGCAAGGATCGTCGCCTGAACATCTGCCACGCCGTCTGTGATGTCGTCAGGCTTTAGCTCAATACCTGCGGCAGTCGGAGTAATCTGCGTTGGCGCAGGCATTTGCGTGGCAGTGGGCGTGGGTTCACCGGATAGCATGTCCTCTGCTTCGCGCGGTTCAACCGGCTCTGGTGGCGATGTTGCCGGTGTGCCCATGACCATGTCAGCGAAGCTGTTGCCCGAGCTGACCAGTGCAGGCGGTGGGCTTGCAGCGGCCAAACCCGCATCAGGGACTGCAATTTGGGTGACGGCCGCTGTGTGCATGGCGGCGGATGCCACGATGCATATAATTGCGGTATGTTTCAGGCCCATTTCAAAGCCCTCGCTCGGTGATGATCCAAACGGATGTTGCACCCGCCTCGCGCAGGGCTGCGACATGCCCCATCAGAACGGTTGCTGGGACTGCACGATCCACGACAATGCGAACCTCGATTTGATCCCCGTCCTTGGTGGCACGGGCGATGATACTTTCGGGTAATGTGCTCGTGCCGCGATAGCGCAATGTACCATCCGACGTCAAAACAGTTGCGTCTGGTGGCGCGCGCCCGTCGAGGTTTTCGGTTGATACAAGTGTGACCTGATCATCCAACGGCGTGGCCAATGTCCCTGCAATCATGAAGAAAATCAGCATGAGGAACACGATATTGATCAACGCAATTGTGGGTTCAGGACGTGACCGTGGGGTGGGGGTACGCAGGGTCATGTCTATTCCAGCACGATGACATTGAGGTCGGTAAGTGTTGCCAGCACGACAAGCGTGTCAACCAGACGTTGCGCCGTCACGGTGTCGGACGTTGCCGAGACCAGGACAGTTTGTACGTCCAGCCCGCGCAAGCTCGTTATGCCTGCAGGCAATCGTGAAAGGTTGAATTCTTGCCCGTTCAACCGCAAAGCATCCTGTGTCAGTTGTAAAAATATCGGTACGTCTTCTGATTGGTTTTTGCGGCTTTTTGAGCCTGCCTGCGCCCCGAACAGCTGGATTTCTGAAAACTGCGTGAACGTCGAGCTGAGCATGAAGAACAGGAGCAACAAAAAAATGACGTCAATAAGTGATGTCATTGAAATCGCCTTGCGGCGGGTTTGAGCCGTCCTAAGCGACATTTTGCTCTGGTTTTAGCGATAAGGGTGTAAATCGTGCTTCGATCGCAGTTTCGGCGAGGGTGCGTTCGGCGGCCACACGGGAGTCAAAATAAGTCAGGGCCAGTGACGTTGGCATCGCGACCGCAAGGCCAGCGGCAGTCGTGAGAAGGGCTACCCAGATACCACCTGCCAACAAGGATGGATCGACGGAGGCGCCAGCGTCTTGCAGCGCTTGAAATGCATCGATCATGCCCAGAACCGTCCCGAACAGGCCTAGCAGTGGCGCTATCTGCGCAATACTGTCGAGAATGCGAAACCCACTCTCCAACCGCGCAAGATGCGCACTGATGTCGGCTTCGATCCGGGATTTTTGGGCAGTAATGTCGCCACGTATCAGGGAGATTGCCACGGCATTTCTGCTTTGCAGTAGGGTGTGCTTTGCCTCATCGCGTTGGCCGTGGTCCCAATTGGTGATCGCGCGTTTGATTTCACGATGTTGCCCGACGCCAAGTGTCATGAACTGCCACAGTTTCCACAAGATCACAGATAACGACACGACGGACAGACCGATTAGGATTGCGACAACGGGACCGCCAAGATCATAAATGGACCAAAGTTGTGTTTGCAGGCTGATCAGAAACGTCATCCCAGAACTTCAACTTCGATACGGGACGAAAGAGACATTGAGTTTAAACAAACTTTGGGTGTCAGGCCACTGCCTTCGCAAGTTGATAAGCCATTTATCAGGACCTGTCCTAAGGTTTCGCAGTCCAGATCCGGGACGTCGAATTGGCGCACACGCGGGCGCTCCGTGGGGACGTCACGCATGTCGAACAGGGTCAAGCGATCTACCACGCCGTCTTTGGTTAATAGAACTGTTTCCAACACAAGTCCGGTGATGTCGCTGTCAAACGTGTTGGTCAAAAAAAACGTTAACTGGCATGCGCTGTCGCGGGGGGTCACGCCGTTGAGTTCTACAGTGATGGAGGGGGCGACGTCTGCAGCCCCCTCCTGTTGCGCAATTACAGGGGCAGGAAACACCACGAGGAGTGCCGCCACCAAGCCCATTATTTGCGTTCTTGTTATTTTGCTATGTGCCATCTTAAAACTCGAACCCGCGTGTCAGGCTGATCTCGTAAGACCGTCCTTTGCCAGCGTCACCGGCCAGCGAATTTTGATACTGACGATCAAGCACGTTGTTAACGCGGAAGCCCACATTGAAACCCTCCATGGCCCCCTGTTGCGGCGACCAGTCGACGAACAGATCATGCACGGCATAGCCGGAAAACTCAGTCGCGGCGTATTCGATGCCGTCGACCAAATTACCTTGCCAACCATACCGCAAACCAAGATCTTGGTTCTGCCCGCCGATCGTTAAGTTCAGTGACCGTGCAGGAATTGATGACAGGATCACACCTGTAGCTGAATCTTCCCCACGCACGTCTGAATAGGCCGCTCGCGCAAACATAGCGTCGGATTGATAGGCTACTTCGACCTCAGCACCATAAATTTTTGATGCATCGACTTGATTGTAGAAAGGCGTGGCTGCCGTACTGTCGCGGCTGATCAGGTTGTCAATTTCAGAATAAAACGTCGTTACTTTGAAGTCGAGAACATCGTCGGACGTCAAAAGACCTGCGTAGCTCGCGCTGAGGCCCAGTTCAACGGATGTAGCTGTTTCTGACACAAGATTTGGAGTGTTCGGCTCATCCGCATCCGACGAAAAGAGTTCATCCAAAGTCGGCGCGCGTTCTGTACGTGACACAGATCCGAAGACAGAAAATGTGTCGTCGATTTCGTAATGTAGCGCTAATTTGGGTGAAAAGGACGTTTCACTGGATTCTGCAAGCGTTGTTCCATCCGCAGGTGTCAGGTTCACCTGATCAACCCGGAGGCCTGGAATAAGGGTCAGACTATCATTGAAAATAAATTCACCCTGAACGTAAATCCCAACTTTTTCATCTGTTCCTTCTGGGTGAAACGATGGCGTGCCAAGCGAATTTTGCGCGCTTCGTTCCTGATATGACAGTTGAACGCCTGCAGTGATGTACGCCACATAATTATCGCCAGTAATTTCAGATACGTTTTCCACCTTTAAGCTGGCCGTTTCATAGCCATACTCAGACGGGCATAAGACTTCGAAATTTCCTATGGCGCACAAGAAGCCCAATGATGGATTGGACTGTTCATTTTGCGTGTCCGAATAGCTGAGCACGACATCCAGATCGATCAGGTTATTGCCCAACATTGGATTTTCATAACGGATGGCCAAAGTCTGATCCACCAAGTTCCGGTCGACCGTTCCAAAGAAAGCACTGGAATTGGTCTGTGACAGTTGCGTGTCGTCCAGATCGCTTTCGCCGCGAGAGTAAGAAAATGTCAGCGCTTGGGGGTTGTCATCCCCAAATGTCAAACGTGATTTCAACAAGCCGGAAATGGCGTCAAATTCAGAGGCGACGACGCTACCGTCGCCCGTCGTATAATCGCCCGCCTGACGATAGCTTAACGACACGAGCGTTTCGAAGTTGTCTGACGGGCGAGTCGCAAAAATAACCGAACTTTTGATTTCATCATTGTTGTTGCCATAGCTTAGGCGCGTTTGGATGGCGGTGTCGGTGTTGATCAAGAAATCAGAGGCGTCTTTAGTTTCTACGACAACCACGCCCCCTAATGCGCCCGATCCATACAACGTAGATGAGGCTGGTCCGCGTAACACCTCGACACGGCGAAATAGAGCCGGATCGCCAAAGAAGGATCCAAGACGGTATTGTTCATAGAACTTCGTGGCGCCATCGACGGTCACGATAATGCGGGATTCACTGGATTGGTCAAATGATCCAATGCCGCGAATGTTGAACGATTCTCCAGCGATACGTTCGGACCCTGTCACTTGAACGCCTGGCACAACGTCAAACAGCTCGCCTAACGTGGTGGCGTTTTCGCGGTCGATTTCTTCTTTGGTGATCACGGTCACGGCTTGCGGCGTGTCAATTGCAACGTTGCCGTCGCCGCCCACACCAAGGACGATGCGCCCAAGCGGTGTGCCGATTTCGGTAAAATCCTGTGCGAGCGCAGGAATGGCCGTCATAAGTGTTGCAGACGTTAAAATTGTCGCGCTGAGAAGCGCGGTTTTACAGCGTTTCATCTCGTTTCCTTTTCCCAAAAACTGGTCATTTTGTGACTAGCTGGCCCGGAAAAAGTACGGCGGCTTGCTGGTTAATTATCTGTTTACCTTGCCTTCTCTAAGATACCTTATTAAAACAGTCAAGAATATGATTGCGTCCCGATTTGACGTAGTCACCAGCCAGCCAATCCTGTTGCCAGCTTACCTGCAAACCGCAATTTCAAAGCTAGAACGGGACGAGACACATGGCACTGGACGCCAAGCTTACACCGAATGCGATTCGCCATCACGTCGCAGAAAACTCCAAAATGCGTGCGCGCGATCTTGCTGATCAACTTGGTATCGCCGAAGCGGCGCTTGTGGCCGCAAAGGGTGCGCGTCGTATCACAGCAGCACCTGATGCGATCATGCCTGCACTGACCGCATGTGGCCCCGTGATGGGGCTGACGCGCAACAGAAGCGTCGTGCATGAAAAGGTCGGTGTGTACGAAAATTATCACCCCGGCGATCACGCTGCGTTGGTGCTGACCGCAGATATTGATCTGCGTATATTCCAAAGCCACTGGGTGCACGGGTTTGCTGTCACGACAGAAACTGACAGTGGCCCGCGTCATTCGTTACAGGTGTTTGACGCCGCAGGCGATGCCATTCACAAGGTGTTCAGCCGCGACGGTACGAACATGGGGGCCTTCGAGGCGATGATTGGCAATCTGGCCACGGGCGAGACATCTGACAGCATAGAACTGAGTGCACGCGCCGCTGTTGAAACTGCGAAGGCGGATGTGAACAAGGCTGATATCCTGCGCAAAGAATGGAATCGGATGACGGACACGCATCAGTTCATGCGGCTGACATCCAAACTTAAGATGAACCGCCTTGGTGCGTACCGGATCGCGGGTGCGCCGCTCGTCAAAGCGCTTGCACCTTGGGCGTTAAACGACGCGCTGATTGCACTGGGGCAGGTTGATGCCGAAGTCTTGGTGTTCGTCGGCAACCGTGGCTGCATTCAAATTCACACCGGTCCGCTCAACGCTGTGAAGTCGATGGGTCCATGGCAAAACGTGATGGACCCCGATTTCAACTTGCATCTGCGCACCGATCACGTGGCCGAGGTATGGGCCGTTGAAAAGCCAACCAAACGCGGATTTGCCATTTCAATCGAGGCTTTTGATCAACACGGCGCGCTGATCCTTCAAATGTTTGGACGTCGCAAAGAAAACGACGTGGTCGACCATACTGCAGCGTTTCGCAACCTGATCGACACCCTTCCAACCCTCCATTCAGAGGACGCATAAGCCATGATCCCTGCATTTAAATTTAACATCCCCACAACAGTTACTGCATTGGCAATTGCCGTCGGGTTACTCGTTACATCCGCTAAAGCCGACGCAACATCGGCAGATCGTGTGTTGTCAATCGGTGGGTCGGTTACTGAAATTATCTACGCGTTGGGCGAACAGGACCGCTTGATCGCGCGCGATACCACGTCGTCTTATCCCGCCGAGGCTGAAGATTTACCCGACGTGGGGTACATGCGTGCGCTGTCGCCCGAAGGCATCCTGTCGGTTGATCCACAACTTATCATCGCCGAAGACGGTAGCGGGCCGCCTGAAACTATCGCCGTGATGCGTGCTGCAAATATCCCGTTTATCACCGTGCCTGACGGGTATGATCGCAGTGCAGTCGGTGCAAAAATCCGGGCCGTTGCAGATGCGCTTGGGGTGCCCGAAAAAGGTGACGCGTTGGCCGCTGAGGTAGACGCACAACTGGCCTCCCTTAATACGTCTATGGATACACCTGCACGGGTGATGTTCATCCTGTCTACGCAGGGTGGGCGGATCATGGCATCGGGTGATAATACCGCTGCAGACGGCATTATCGATCTGGCTGGCGGCATCAACGCCATCACTGAATTCGAGGGATACAAACCTCTGACGGACGAGGCGATAACTGCGGCCAATCCTGACGTCATTGTTATGATGGACCGTGGGGGTGATCATTCGGTGGCGAATACTGACCTGTGGGCGAACCCTGCGATCTCCACGACTGCTGCGGCACAGACACAAAGAGTCGTGCGCATTGATGGTCTATTGCTGCTGGGGTTCGGTCCACGTACGCCCAAGGCTGCATTGCAATTGCACACAGCCCTGTATGGCGATGAATGACCCATGGTTGTGTTTGAACCGTCCAAAATCGTGAAACAGGCGCGGCGGACCGCACCTGGAGACCGCCGCCGCCTCGCTGTCCGTGTCATTGCGTTCAGTGCGGTTTTGCTTGTCTTCGTCGCAATCGCGAGTCTGACGGTCGGGGCTTCAGGAACATCCCTGTTTGAGGCGTTGATGGCATGGGGCGCGGGTGAAGAAATCGGGTTGCGCGAAAGCGTGATCCTGTTTGATATCCGTGCACCCCGCATGTTGATGGGGGTTCTGGTTGGCGCATCATTGGCCGTATCTGGTGCAGTCATGCAGGGGTTGTTTCGCAACCCTTTGGCCGATCCCGGTTTGGTTGGTGTCAGTGCGGGTGCAGGACTTGGGGCGATTTTGGCAATCGTTTTGGGTGGGGTGTTGCCGCCTGCCATTGCCGCGCTGACAAGAATTTATACCGTGCCGATTGCCGCATTTCTAGGTGGCTGGCTGACGACTATGTTGCTCTACAAGGTATCGACCAATGGCGGGCGCACTTCCGTCGCTGTTATGTTGTTGGCTGGCATTGCAGTGGGGGCGTTGTCCGGCGCGCTGTCGGGTGTTCTGGTTTACATGGCCGATGACGCACAACTGCGCGATTTGACGTTTTGGGGCCTTGGATCATTGGCGGGGGCGACCTGGGCAAAGTTTGCTGTTGCTGCTCCGTTGATCATTTTGGCATTGGCCACCACGCCTTTTCTGGCAAAGGGATTGAACGGCTTGACATTAGGTGAGGCTGCGGCCGAGCATTTGGGGATACGCGTGCAACGCATGAAGTATGTGGCGATCCTAACCGTGGCTGGTGCAACTGGGGCAGCGGTGGCCGTGTCTGGTGGTATTGGGTTTGTCGGTATTGTTGTACCGCATCTTTTGCGTCTGATAATCGGACCGGATCATCGGTATCTGTTGCCAGCCTCGGCGCTATTGGGGGCATCGTTATTGTTGGTCGCTGATATGATTTCTCGTACCATAATCGCCCCTGCAGAACTACCAATCGGTATTGTAACTGCGACCATTGGTGGGCCGTTTTTCCTCTATATCCTGCTGCGCAATCGCGGCATTCTGGACATGTAAAATGCTGGACGTTCAAAATATATCAGTCGCCATATCGGGCACCACCATTCTGAAAGACGTTTGGTTCACGGCGCAAGCGGGTGCTGTGACTGTTATTGTAGGCCCGAACGGGTCGGGTAAAACGACGCTCCTTAAAGCGATGACGGGTGAGTTGCCCTACACTGGCGCAATCAGTCTCGATGGGGCGGATGTGCGATCATATTCGACGGCTGCCCTTGCCGTGCGCCGCGCAGTGCTGCCGCAAGCCACTGTGCTGGCATTTCCGTTTACGGTGCTTGAGGTCATCCGACTGGGCCTTCTGGCGGGTCTTTATGCCAATGACGACAATCTTCCTGCACGGGCGTTGGCCCATGTCGGGCTGGAGGGGTTTGAGGGGCGTTTTTACCACGCGCTGTCAGGGGGGGAACAGCAGCGCTGCCAGTTGGCCCGCGTAATGGTGCAGGTGTGGCAGCCGGTGCGCGACAATAAACCGTCATGGTTGTTTTTGGACGAACCTGTGTCTGCCCTCGATATTGGGCATCAGCTTGAGGTGATGCAGATTACAAGGGCTTTTGCGGACGCGGGAGGCAGTGTGATTGCGGTCATGCATGACTTGAATCTGACGGCTATGTTTGCAGACAGCGTTGCACTATTGGCAGCTGGTCGGATGGTCGTTCAAGATAACCCCACCAGCGTTCTGACAGACAGTCATCTATCGACAGCGTATAAGTGTGATGTTCGGGTCAATGCAGCACCACCCGTGGGTTATGGCGTTCCGTTCTTGCTGCCACACATGGTGTCCGTTAAATGGGCTGGCATCAGGTAAACGCAGGCTGCGTGCTCTGTCCTTTTCTGGCTGGAAGTGCAGATTATAACTTCAATATTAGAAAGGAGTTGTTTCATGAAGCTGACCACAAAAGGCCGTTACGCGATGGTAGCTTTGACAGATTTGGCGCTTGAAGCGACAGAACACCCCGTAAGTATCAGAGCTTTGGCAAAGCGGCAGGATATTTCGGTAACATACTTGGAACAGCTTTTCGTCAAGTTGCGCGGCGCGGGGCTGGTGACGTCCGTTCGTGGGCCGGGTGGAGGATATAGTTTGGCGCGCCCACCGTCAGATATTCGTATCGTTGATGTTTTAAAGGCGGTGGATGAATCAGTCTCTGCGATGCACACGGGGGCTGGTGTTTCTGGTGGGGCGTCTGGGTCGAAAGCGCAATCGATGACCAACCGTTTATGGGAGGGGTTGAGCGCAAATGTATATGTGTTCTTGCATCAGGCCCGATTGTCAGACGTGGTTGAAAACGGGTTGGCACCCTGTCCGGCAGTTCCCGCATTGTTCGAGATCGTGGATGGGGCCTGAGTGGTTAAACGGCAGTATTTTTGTATGAAAATCGTAAGAACATAATTTTTACGCTGATGGGTTTGTACCTCGTTAATTTATACCTTATGATTATTGTCAGGAATGTATATCGGTAAGCCGCCGCTTGCCTATGCCACGAAAGAGCTGTCGACATGCAGTTATTACGCCCACGTCAAGAATCAGATGCTTTGCCCCAACCAGCGGCCCTGCTGTCAGCTGAATGGCGGGGCGTTTTAAATGTGTTGAGGATGACGGCATTAGACTGCCGTGTTGCAGCACAGACCGATTTGTTCAAGGCCTGTGCGGTGTTGTCCAACAAAGAAGACGTTGCGCGCGATGCGTTTTCTCAGGCGCTGCTGAAATGTTTGCGTGAGGCGATCAGGACCAAGCCAATTTTCTATCAACCGGGTACGGTCGCCTTATCATTTGATGAGGCTTGGTTGATGCGGGCGGTGATTGCGTCGCGTGGTGGGGACGGCCATAGTTTAACGTTTCTGATCCGATCGCGGGTGCCCAAAATGTATCAACGCAACATCGCGTTTTTGATAAATGGAATTTCTGACCAATTTTCTCAGAATTAGAATGGTTCTAAAAATTTCTTGCATCCTGAGGCTGGTGGATTAAATAATCTTTTAGCCAGCCTTTTTGCAAGCCAAAATTTTTAATCACCTGGAGAAAGACAATGACACAGACAGCAACCGCACTGAGCACCGACGCACAAACCGCCATCGCGGAGGCGCTTAACCAGTCGGTGGCTGAAACAGCTGTGACCACAATGCTGGCGCAGAATTTTCACTGGAATGTAAAAGGCATGGCATTTGGTCCACTGCACGATTTGTTCCAGAAAATTTATGAAGATCATTTTATCGGGCAGGACGATCTGGCTGAACGCATTCGAGCTATTGACGCCCATGCAGAGGGCACACTCGCTAGCATGATTAAGCGGTCTAAAGTCGCGGAGCATGACGGTCACGCGTCCGATAAAAACATGATCAAGATGATGCAGGATGCACAAGAAACGCTTGCCGCGACTATTGCTGGCTGCGGCGAGCTGGCGGCCAAGTACGGTGACACATTGACCGAAGATTTGTGCATTGCGCGAGGTCAGGTCCACGAAAAGTTTGCGTGGTTCCTGCGGTCGCACCTGGCCTGACACTGCGCTACTTTTGCTGCAGGTTTTGACGAAGGGGGGCCACTGGTGGCTCCCTTTTTGGGTTCAGTGTTCGCAACTCTAGCTGTTGGAGGCATCCTCAAACGGCATCTTTTGCCCCTTTCTTTCGGCATTTCTTTGCATAGGCAATCCGCCAGCCGTCGAATTTTCCCAAGTGCGCCTGCTGCGCCATTAGCATCGTTAGAAATCCCGTGCGGTGCGATTCCTTCTTGAATGACTTGAACATGGACTTTTGATCCTCGGTCATAGAGCAACCGATGCAATGGCCTTTGCGTTTGAATTTGCAAACATCAATACAGGGGCTGGGGGTTCTAGGCATTACGTCTCCAACGTGATGGGGCATCTTCACGGAGAAGATTTGTGTCTACAGTTAGGATATTCTTGGCGTATTAAAAGGTGGCTTCGTAATCATAAGATGCACAATATGTAGAAACTTGCATAATAGATGACTAATTTAGTCGGAAAGCTGGACAGTTCTGAAAAAAATGGTAGATGCATTCCTGAGTAAAACACTCATATAAGGAATTAGATCTTGAAAAAGACAACGACTGCGCTTTTGATCTGCGCCACGACCGCATCTGCTTTTGCCTCCGCAGCCATGGCTGAGGGTGAATTGAACCTTTATTCATCACGTCACTATGACACTGATGAACGGCTTTACTCTGATTTTACGGATCTGACTGGTATCACTATCAACCGCATCGATGGTAAAGCTGACGAGTTGATCACACGTATGGAAGCTGAAGGGGTGAACTCTCCTGCTGACGTTCTGCTGACGGTCGATACTTCGCGTCTTGAACGTGCAAAAGACGCCGGTGTTCTTCAGTCCATCGACAGCGATATCTTGGAAGCGCGCGTGCCATCTGCTCTTCAGGACGCTGACAACCAATGGTTTGGCTTTAGTCAACGTGCTCGGATTATCTTTTATGACAAAACTGATGTGCCAAACCCGCCGATGGACTATGTCTCGCTCGCGGATCCGGCATTTGAAGGAATGGTTTGTCACCGTTCGTCCACCAATGTCTATTCACAAACGCTGCTGGCTGCTGTAATTGAGAACTTTGGGTCAGAAGCTGCAACAGAGTGGGCTCAGGGTGTCGTGAATAACTTCGCGCGTGATCCGCAAGGTGGCGATACAGACCAGTTGCGCGGTTTGGTCTCGGGCGAATGTGATATTTCGATCGCGAACACATATTACTTTGCACGTGCCCTTCGCAAAGACGTGGACGGCCTGAGTGGTGATGCAATTGCCAATATTGGTTGGGTCTTTCCTGCGCAAAACGCAGAAGGCGCGCACATGAACCTGTCTGGTGGTGGTGTGGCTGCTCATTCGCCAAACCGCGATAATGCTGTGACGTTCATGGAATACCTCGCGTCCGATCAGGCGCAGCAGTATTTCAGCGCTGGTAACGACGAATATCCTGCAGTGCCTGGCGTTGGGTTGTCACCATCTGTTGCTGCATTGGGTCTATTCCGCCCCGATGCGGTTGATCTGACCGAAGTTGCAAAGAATGTGCCAGAGGCGCAGATGATTTTTAACCAAGTTGGTTGGGAATAAGCTCTTTCATTAACGATTGAGAGAAGGGGTGCCATGCAAATGGCGCCCTTTTTTGCTTTCTGGGGTGCTGGCCCTTCCATTAAACCGAAATTAGATATGTTGACTGTTTTAATCAGGATTGACATGCCTGACTAAATTACTCATGTATTGTGTATGAAGCATAAAACCATCTCCCGTGGCGGAGCGCCTGTTGGTCATCTTGGCGAACTTGGCCCGATTGAAGCCAGCGCCATCATTTATTGGCGACTCTGGGCCGAGGGGACGGACGGGCAACGTCGTGTTCAATCCGATTTCCGCAGTGTTCTAGGTGAAACCGTTGGTTTTGAGGCGGTTCACGCTTTGGCCCAGATTTTCGATATGTGCGCCCGCCATTGCCGTCGTCCACTGATGCGGCATGGATTGGCATGTAAATGCATCGGCGCTGACGAAAGCTGTTTCGCGAACTTCATCGGCTACGCGTCTGAATGCAAACGCGAAGACGCGGCCTTGATTGCGTCGCTAATGGTTGATCCGAACCTGTGCATACCGATGGCGGCCTTGGCGCAGACGTTTGGATTGGCATTGCGCCGCATGACGCTCGCACCGCTGCCGGCCGATCTGAAGTTTACTTTGAACGATATCAATACCACCTCAAAAACTATTCATTAAGGAACCGATATGAAAAATATTCTACTTTCAACAGCGCTGACATTTGTCGCACCAATAGCGTTTGCCGCTGGCCATGCGCAAGACGTGTTGACGACATATTCCAACATTGCCGAGGCGAACTATCAGGACAGTCTGACGACAGCACAGACGTTGCAGACGGCCGTCAATGCGCTGATCGTGGACCCGACCGAAATCAACCTACAAGCCGCCAAGGCCGCATGGTCCGCCGCGCGCGTGCCGTACCAACAGACCGAAGTATACCGTTTTGGCAATGCAATTGTGGATGACTGGGAAGGCAAAGTGAATGCGTGGCCGCTGGACGAGGGGCTGATCGACTATGTGGATGCGTCCTACGGCGGCCCATCTGATGAAAACGAATTTGCAGCGCTGAATGTCATCGCAAATCCGACATTCACGTTGTCTGGTGCTAATATTGATGCGTCTGCGATCACGCCAGATTTCCTTGAAGGTCAATTGCATGAGGCCGACGGCGTCGAATCCAACGTTGCGACTGGCTACCACGCTGTTGAGTTCCTTTTGTGGGGCCAAGACCTGAATGGCCACGGTACAGGGGCTGGCATGCGCCCGGCGACGGATTACGCCATGGGCGACGATTGCACGAACGGCAATTGCGACCGTCGCGGTGATTACCTGCAGGCGGCCACAGATTTGCTGGTGGCTGACCTTGAATGGATGGCTGAACAATGGACGGAAGGCGGCGACGCACGCGCGTCCGTCATGGCGGATGAGGATGCGGGCATTGCGACAATCTTGACCGGCATGGGATCGTTGTCATACGGCGAAGCGGCGGGCGAACGCATGCGCCTTGGCGTGATGCTGAACGACCCCGAAGAAGAGCATTCCTGCTTTGCCGACAACACCCATAACGACCATTACTACAATGGTGTGGGCGTACAGAACGTCTATCTGGGCAGCTACACACGTATTGATGGCACGGTTGTGTCAGGCGCGTCCCTCGCTGATCTGGTCGCAGGATCTGACGGTGATCTGGACACTGAAATGCGCACCAAACTGTCCGCCACGATCCGCGAATTGGGTGATATCAAGCATGCCGCTGAGGCGGGTTTTGCCTACGACATGATGCTCGAAGCGGGTAATGCAGCCGGCGAAGACCTGATCATGGGAGGTGTGAACGCCTTCATCGATCAGACGCGGTCTATCGAACGTGTGGTTGCGGTTCTGGGCGTTGATGCCGTTGGGATTGAAGGGTCCGACAGCCTTGATGATCCGGACGCTGTGTTCCAGTAAACGGTCCTAACGTCTGAAAATTTCGGCATGCGCGGCAACACATCGCAGCGCATGCCGTTATTACTGTTGCGACGGATAAGACATGAAAACTCGATCCTTATTTGCTTTTATGATTGTCCTGCTTGCGGCACCTTTTGTGGCGGCCGAAGTGGATCGTTACGCCACTATTGCGGGCGATCCACACTTAAACGTCGTGCCACGCACCGACGCGGAACAGATTCGGGTCGTGGACATTGTCGCATTTCCAACCCAATTTACAGCATCGCAACGGTTCGAGGGACGCCCAGCGGGGGCCGCGACTGTTCGTGTTACGCCCGATGCAAACGCGTTCAGTCAGCCATCCGAAAACCTGTCCTTTGATGACGAGCTGAATTTCAGGGTCGGCAACGGATTGTTCCGCAAAATTTGGGTGTCATCGCCGTCATCAACTTTGGCGTCTGACGGTTTGGGGCCATTGTTCAACGCGCGATCCTGCCAGAGATGCCACATCAAAGATGGCCGTGGTCATGTGCCAGAAGGACCAAACGACACCGCGATTTCGATGTTCTTGCGCGTGTCTGTTCCGGACGTTGCGGCCACTTTGCATGCCATTGATGGCTATCACGGTACAGCACCTGATCCAAATTACGGCGAACAATTGCAAGACTTCTCACTGCCCGGGATTGCACCTGAATACAGCCTGCACATTACATATGAAGACATCGAAGTGCAAATGGCAGGCGGCGAGGTTGCGACGTTGCGCGCGCCGACCTACACGGCTGCCAACCTCGGTTACGGCCCATTGGCGAGTGGCGCAATGTTGTCGCCGCGCATCGCGCCACAGATGATCGGTTTGGGCCTGCTCGAGGCTATTCCAGCGGTGGATATCCTTGCGCTGGCCGACCCTAATGATCTGGACAATGACGGCATTTCAGGACGCCCGAATATTGTCTGGTCGCTGGAGTTTGATCGCCCCATGTTGGGCCGTTTTGGCCTAAAGGCTGGATCGCCGAGCATAGTGGAACAGTCCGCCAGCGCATTCGCAGGCGACATCGGCATCTCCAATCCCTTGCATCCCAATGGCGCAGGCGAATGCATGCCCGCCCAGACTGATTGTGTCAACGCGCCCCACGGAGACGGCGATGCGCGCGGGTTTGAAATCGACCAAGAAATCCTTGATCTTGTGACATTCTATAGCCGTAATTTGGGCGTTCCTGCGCGGCGCAATATGGACGATCCGGATGTGCTGCGCGGCAAGGATTTGTTTTACAATGCAGGCTGCGTCGCGTGCCATCAGCCATCGTTCGTGACCAATCGACTTGCGGGTCAACCTGCGCAAAGCTTCCAACTGATCTGGCCCTACACAGATATGTTGCTGCATGACATGGGCGACGGGTTGGCCGACAATCGCCCCGAAGCCGTGGCAAACGGGCGCGAATGGCGCACGCCGCCACTTTGGGGCATCGGGCTGACTGAACAGGTTTCTGGACATACACAATTCTTGCACGACGGGCGCGCACGATCCTTGTTAGAAGCGGTGTTGTGGCATGGCGGCGAAGCCCAAGCCACGCGCGACCGTGTGGTTGAAATGTCGCCGGATGACCGCGCGGCACTGCTAAAATTCCTGGAGAGTCTTTGAATGAAATTAGCAATCGCACTTATCCTCGCGCCTGTCGTCGTCACCGCAGATTCACGCGTGGACGCAGTGTTAGATGATCATATCCTACCCCGATTTGCAGCGCTGAGTGCTGCCACTGGCGCGCTGGCGGCCGCGCAAACCTGCGACATGGCGGAGGAATGGAACACAGCCGCCGCCGCATGGATTGCCGTGTCACACCTGCGGTTCGGGCCAAGCGAGGCTGAAAACCGTGCCTTCGCACTGGCGTTCTGGCCTGATCCGCGTGGATCAACGCCCAAAGCCCTGGCTGATCTGTTGGCCGATGATGCCCCCGTTATCGCGGATGCATCCGTCGCGGGGCGTGGAATTTATGCAATGGAATTCCTATTGTTCGATCCGGCATTTGCGGGTGCAAATGGCCGCTGTGATCTTGTCGCCGCGCTCGCAAGCGACGCCCACACCACGGCCCAAGCAATTGAGGATGATTGGCAGAATCGCTACGCTGAACTGATGCGCGATACAGGAAACGACACCTACCGCGACGACACTGAAGCGCTGCAAGAACTGTATAAATCACTGACGACGGGCCTCGATTTCACCACGTCCATGCGTCTGGGTCGCCCGCTTGGGACGTTCGATCGGCCACGCCCCTTACGGGCTGAAATGCGCCGATCCGCGCAGTCGTTGGACAATATCGCTGTGTCATTGGAAAGCCTTGATGAGTTGGCCCATCTGTTGTCAGGTCGTGATCCCGATGATGCGATTGGCAAAGAATTCGATGCGGCATTGACGGCATGGGACGGTGTCGCGTCCCTTGAAGAAAGTAGCGATCTAAGCGTCGTCACTGTACCCGCCAGCCGCTTCAAAGTCGAAACCTTGCAGCAACGCATCGCAGAGATCCGAGTATTCCTGAGCGAAAAACTCGGCCCTGAATTGGGCGTTATCGAAGGTTTTAATTCATTGGATGGCGATTGATGGCGTCGCGTCGCAGATTTCTGGCGGGGCTGTTGGCGACAGGCCTTGCCCCGCTGCCGACATGGGCTGACGCGGGTGATCCATCGTTTCTGTCGGCGGCGCGCACACCGGGCGGTGATTATGTGTTGGTTGGTCTGGACGATGCGGGCGCGGAACGATTCCGCATTCCATTACCTGCGCGCGGACACGCCGCTGCCGCCCATCCGACGCGCCCTGAAGCGGTCGCTTTTGCCCGCAGGCCAGGCACATTTGCCGTCGTTCTTGATTGCCGCAACGGCGATGTTCTGGCCCAATTGAATTGCCCTCAGGGACGCCATTTCTACGGGCACGGCACGTTTGATGGATTGGGTGATCTGCTCTTCACTACTGAAAATGATTACCGTGCAGGGCAGGGGCGGATCGGGATTTGGGATGCGCGGCGTGGCTATGTACGCATCGGTGAAATTGCGTCCCACGGCGTTGGTCCGCACGATCTCCGCTTGATGCCGGATGGTACTTTAGTGGTGGCAAATGGTGGAATAGACACACACCCCGCATCCGGTCGAGAAAAATTGAACATCCCGACAATGCGCCCGAACCTGACTTATCTGGACATCGACGGACAGGTGCTGGATCAGTTGGAGCCATCTCACTATCATGCCAGTATCCGCCACTTGAGTGTTCGCACAGATGGTCTGGTGGGTATTGCAATGCAATGGCAGGGCGAGGTCGCTGAGGCACCGGCGCTCGCTGCGACACACTTGCGCGGTGAAGATATGCGCGCCATGGGCGATGGGTCCGGGCTGAACGGCTATGTGGGTAGCATTGCATTTTCAGGGGAGGGATCTCAGTTGGCGATCACGTCACCACGGGCAGGAGTCGCTCAGGTCTTTGACATCACAACAGGTTCTGTGGCTCAACTTGTGCACGAAGTTGACATTTGTGGAGTGGCGGCATGGCGCAGTGAAATGATATTCACCAGCGGGCAAGGCGCTATCTTTGACCTGGCGAACAGCGGCCCCCCCAACGCGATGCATGATCTAACGTGGGATAACCACTTGGTTAAAATCATACCAGGATAGATGCTTGTTGGCCGCCTCTGCTCCGCAATCACTACTTCGTCAAAATTAACTTACCCGCGCGCGTGACCCGCAACGTATACGTCTGATCTTCGAGGACGATTTGTGCCAAATCACCACCTTCGGTCAGGTCTTTGGCCTGATAAGTCGGCAGTGTGTCGGTTGGTGTGTGTTTGGGCGGGGCTGCATGGAATGTCATGATGAGAAGCTGCCCGCAGTATTGTCGCGTGATAGATTTGCGCGATCTAACGTCCACTCAACTGGCATACCTTCTGCTGTAGATGCAGATCGCAACACTTCGAGAGCGTTCAGAGGGGGCTCGGCACGGTGATGTTCAACACTATTACGGCAATTTTTCGTTTGGGCGTTTGGCTGCATATTGGAAGTCCTCACATGGTCACGTGTCGGGCTTCCCTTGTTTTGAAATCGGGTGGCTTGACTGAATTTAATCCTGAGTGAATTTGTCAGATATGTCAATCCGATAGTTTCTATCAGGCATATATGGAGGATGTTGCAAATTTTATCTTATGATCTGAAATAGCCTTCGTTTCGAAAAATCATCAACTTTTGTAGCTTGCAATTTGCTTGGCACCGTTTGTGATCGTTGCACGTTTCAACACCCGTGCGATCCTGACCATTCATGGCACATCATTTCTTGGGCGATTTGGAACTTCGGATGAACGACCGGCCGTGTACTTTTAAAACTCTCAAGAACTATCTTTCCGACTTGAGGATAAGCGATGTTGATAGGCTATTCGCGCTCAGCGTTCTGTTCCTTCGACGCACTTGGTGATGTCTTGTACTCTCTTCCTCGCTTTTGGGTTCAAGGCAGAATGTAGGGCCTGACACTCAATGGTCATGTTGTTTTCCGCTCTCCGTTCATCAAGTCGTCTAGGTTCTGTTTTGCAATCCACCAGATCTCAACAGATCGCAGATCATCTGTTGATCCAGTTCACGATGCAAAAGTAGTGCGCGCGAGATCAGTTTGAGCCGTTCCAGATCATCTTCGATAATTTGCTGAGCGCCTTTTGCTGCCCGATTAAGGTGGTCTTTGATCACGGTCTTGAGAGTCGGATTCATATTCTGGCGATCATTTTGCTGCACAGGACAATATGCCAGACCGCTGCGACCAATGCCCCATTCAGTTTCCAGCCGTAGCGCCAAGCCTGTCGCTGTGTCCAGATCACAGTTGGCATCACTTCCGGCACCAGAGCTGGCTTGGCCATAGATGGCGATTTCCGCCGCCATGCCGGCCAAGAGGACTGTCAGTTCCTTGTGTGTAGTTTCGCGCGTGTAAGTTTGTGCGCCCTGCCATGTGACGCGTCCACCGCTGTGCCCCAAAGCGGCAAAGCTGGGCATCTCAAAACCAAGAGTGTACGCGACCAGCAGGTGACCCGCCTCATGTACCGCGATGCGTTTCAATGTTTCCTCATCAAGCCGAGGCGCAAATTGATCAGCGGCGACCTCCAAATGACGAATTGTCAAATTGCTGTCGTGACGTCGTGCTGTCGTTCGGGCCGACCGAACAATTGCAACGACATCAGCTGATGATCGACCAATCAACCGGTTTGCTGTGTTCTGAAGCTGATCCTCTGGAATCTTTGTTTGGGAGGCCAGAATTTCTTGAATGCCGTGTCGGTTTGGATTGCCGACTTTCAGCTTCAGATCAAAACGTCCAGATCGCTGAATTGCAGGATCTACGGCATCTAAGAAGTTGGTAGCAGCAAGAACAATGACACCTTCAGTGTTGTTCAGCGTGCTCAGATGCTGCAACATGCCGTTCACGACCTGAATGTTGTAAGTGTTGTTTTTGCCAGCCGAGTGCGCGCGCACTGCAAAGGAATCCAGCTCATCGAGGAAAAAGATCGACGGTGCTCGGGCAATCGCCTCATCGACCTTTTCTTTCATCGTCCTCAGATAGTCACCGAGATGTCCCGCCGCTTGGCACTCACTGTACGATGTCGAGACCAGGTGACAGTTTGCGGAACTGGCGAATGCACCGGCAATCATGGTTTTTCCATTACCAGGGTTGCCGTAAAGGATCAGGCTTGATGTCACATCTTTCCAATTCAGCTGCCCTGATTTCCAGAGAGCGAGATCAGCAATAATACCGTCGAGGATTTCAATAACGTCTGGCACGCCATGAACATGTGAAAGGGTCAGCGCAGGAGGCCGATTGATCGTTGTGGCGGTCGCTGCATGCAGAGTTGCCAATCGCGTAAGACACCTCGCCACATCAATCGTCGTCGCATGGTAAAGGCTGTTATGCAGCAACGCGATTGGTAAGCGTCTGAGGCAGCTGTCATCTGGCAAAATTGTGCGCACCGTGTCCTCAGCAAGGTGGCCAGTTACCGAGTGGGTTGCGCGCAACATTTCTACAATCGTTTCGCGGTTAACCTCTGGCCAGAGCAATGTCTGCGAGCATAACGCCTGAGCCGAACTTGAGAGATCCATAGGGTCACGGGCAAGTGCGAGAACAGCACGCCTAAGCCCAATTTGAAAATCCAGGCCGCGATGAAAATCTTTCATCAGTCGCGCTTGCCGCGGGGCAGACGGATCGGATGTCATATCCCCCAATGCTGTGATTTTGAAACGTGACTGATCCAGCGTAGATACGTTAAAACCATTGGGAAGCGGGCGATCAAACATTTCCTTAAGCTGGCGAGCAATGTCAGCACGATCTTTGTCGTCTTTTACAAACAACACAGTGATATTTGTTGGTCTGAAGAGTTTGTTTAGGGCGTCCTTTGTCTGAAACATCTGTACGGCTAGAACAGTGATAAACAATTTGCTCAACGGAATGTCTGACATGTCGCGTTGCGCCGTAGCTGCGCCAAATCTGGCGAATGGATCCTGTCCCGACTGAAGCGCTGCTTCAATTTGAACCGGGGTCATTCCCATGGCGTCATGGGTTTGCGTGGATACCGCTGTCGTATCATCTCCAAAGACTGGCAGCTCCTCCAAGTCGCCGGCATCCTCGATAAAATTGCAGGCGTGATCATCAATGATGCGGCTGGTAAACGTCAGCGCAAGCTGTTGCATGTCTACTGACAGACGAGTGTCGCGAAGCTCGGGTGTTATCTTCATTTTGTCCCCTCCTGCTTTAAGGAGCCAGCTTGACCCGTGTACCGTGCCGCAATGTCATTCATCTGTTGGTTCAGGATAGCCTCTGCTTTGGAATAATAGATTTCCCCGGATGTATTGATCTGATCGCCAAAAACCTGCTTCGGAACGGCTAAATCGTGGTGGCGTTCAGCAACGAACTTGTGCACGACGGTTTCCTCCTTCACGGCAAGTTTGCCGGACGGCATCGGGATGACGCGCAGGATCTGTTTTTGGACCCCTTTGGCGATCCCCAGCTGGTTATTCAGTCTACGGCTGGGATTGGAGCTATAGCCAAATTTTAAGACGGGCAGGTTGGGCAAGTTGATCTCAAAGAGGTACAAGAACGACGGCTTTGACGACCAAATTTGTCCACACCCTGCACAGTTGCATTGCCCCACTGCGACGTTGGCGATCGCGATGTCCTGTCGATGACCGCAGTCGTGCTTGTAACTGCGATATCCTTGGTGAGCATCTTGCGTCCGACCGACAAGGGTCCACCCAATATCGGTTGCAGCATTTGCGTAACTTTGCTCACGGCAGGTGTCACAGCCAAGTGCGTGGCCACCTGGCATGGCGGCTTTTTCAACGCGAATGAATTTACGCTGGACCACATGTCCGCAGGGCAGCCGGAAAATCCCGTGTTTCTTAGAGGCTGGATCGGGCCGCAAAAGAACCGTGTTGAGCTTGGCTGCCGCAGCAGTTCTCCGATCCTGAATACAATGATGGCAGTGCGGGTTATGCTCGATCACAACGCTGCGCCGAATTGTAGAGCAACGTCAGCAGACGCCACACTTAACCTGCAGATGTGCACTCGTGGCACCGCGCCCCAAAATGGTAAATCCTTTGGCCTCCGCGATGGGATGCCATGCCTTTGGGATTGGCGTCGTGCAACGTTTGGCTTTGGATGGGTGAGAAGCAGCCGAGCGCTGCCCGCGATTGCGGGGGGATGAACACATGTCATCATCTTTCAAAAGTGGAGCTGGGCTGGTGGCTGTATATGAGCTGTCGTTCGCGCGCCTGATACCTGGTGCTTGCCCAGATCAACTCTGGACAAGCGGGCGTCTGTGAGGTGCGCAGCTACGAGGCAGTCAGGCTATACAGTCGCGGGAATCTTGTCCGGGATGTCGCTGAACTCGAACTCGTTCTGTGACATGTAGACCTGCATCAAAACGACAGCATTGATGAACTGCTTGCGGCGGTATTGAAAGCGAGGACCCCGCAGCTCATCGCTGATAAAAGCAATGACTTTGTTGCAAGTTGTCGGTCCGTGCAGTGAGAAAAACTTCGCACGGTCTTGGAAAAGCTCGATCATGCCCGCGGCAACATTACCATATGTTGGTACACGCAAGCATTCACCAAGCACAGTATTTGCGGCCAACCATGCTGAATGGCTTGCATGTTTGAGCCTAGAAAGCTGATTTGGATTCCTGCACACATCAACCGCAACTTCTGCCTCCAGCGCTTTTAGCGTCAGGCCGAGTGCGATGTCGAATTTCCCCGACGGACGAGGACTGACGAATAGGAAAGGGGTTACGTTGCTCGGGGTGGGAATGCTAGTTGGTAAAGTAGTCATCGGGTCTTCTCCATTAAGGTCCAGTGATAGGATGAGGCCAGAGTTCGAGCTCTGCCTCATCTGTTTTATATCAATATTGATATTGCAATGCATAATTTTACTTGGAGCTGCATATTAATTTGAATGCAGCATCGGTTATCAGGTGCTACTCATATCAATATTGAAATGCAGATAGGAATCTGACAAATGGCACCCCCTAAAAGGGACACCACCGGAATTTTGGTAAGGCTGCACGCAAACACCATTGTGGGCCTAGACGATATGATAGCGAAGGCTGGTGAAGACTGGTCTCGACCTGAGATGATCAGGCGTATCCTAAAGGGACGGCTGACTGCAGAAGGCTACGAAATTGGTGAGTGGGTCGAGTAAACGGCCATATATCATAATGCTTGAGCCACTCAGGCAGTTTTTCTGCCTGTTCCCAGCGGGCTGATCATTGCGTTCGCACAGATAAGACGTATCCGGATTTGTTTGAGTCGAAGGTCTACAATGATTTAAGGCACAATCTGTGAAGCATGCCGTCGCGGACAGGGCGCTAAATGAGAACTCAAAGTCACGCTTCTGTCAAATTCATATGTGATGTGCATAACGCTGTGGCACCACCTTAACGGTTTGTGTCAATCCAGCGCGACATCGCAGTTTTATCTCTGAAGCACTCGTGTGGCACCACATTACGTTTCACACGCGCAATACGTTCGGCAAATCCAACCTGTTTTGAGGATGGGTAGTTTGCAAATCGCCCTGTTAGTGGCTCAGGTTTGTTATCATTAATCCAGCGCGACAAGGCATACCTGTTCTGCTCAATTTCCTCGGGCAAAGACTTCTTGTACGAGCTCGCGATTTGACGCGCATAGCTCAGCTGCTTTGCCGTCGCAGGTACGATATAATAATCGTTCGACTGCAGATGCTCTTCGGTCTTAACGGTATTTGTCATGATTAAAGCTCCACTTGGTTAGTCTCTAAAGATAGGAACATAAAGAGAACACGCCAAGCGTTGGGTTCGCCAATAGCTTTGGATGCGTGCTGTCCAAAGGCTGCCAGCCGAATAGGCCACGTTGCCCATCGTTGGTCATTGACACCTGATATCAAATTGAGAGAGATGGAGGAACATTACCAGAACACCAAGGGAGAATTATGTGCCTGTTTTTCCAGTTGAGACGCCAGTTATTGCAAATGGTATCCCTGTTCGTCTGGTTGCTAACGCCGTCAGCGCAGGGTTCCCGTCGCCTGCTGGAGATGACCTTGAGGACGAGATTGATCCCATTTCGTGGGTTGTTCGGCACCCGTCATCAACGTTTTGGTGGCGCGTTGAGGGCGATTGTTTGTGGGATGCAGGCATTCGAGATGGGGATATCATCGCTGTAGACCGTGCTGGTAGGCGGAGAGTTGGGCGCGCCGTTTTAGCTGTTGTTGAAGGTGCTGTGACCGCGAAGATGTTGCGCAAGCGGGACGGGCGGTATTTTCTGGCTCCAGCCAACAGCACAGAGAGCTTTCCAGATATCGAGTTGACGGAAGACAGCGAGATATGGGGCGTTATTGCAGGTGTGGTGCGACGGTATGATCTTGAATGAAGCGGCCCATTGCGATCTCGGACAGCGCCAACTTCTATGTTTCAGCGGAGCGGATATTTGATCCAACCTTGAAGAATGTGCCAGTGATCGTGCTGTCGAACAATGACGGCTGTGCCGTGGCGCGCAGTGACGAAGCAAAGGCCCTTGGCATTAAAATGGGCGAACCGCTGCACCTGTTGCAAGACAAGATCAAAGCGCATGGTGTCCGAGTGTTCAGCTCCAATTACACGCTCTACGGCGACATAAGCCGACGCGTTGTTGAGGTGTACGAGGATTTCACACCCAACGTTGAGATCTACTCGATAGATGAATGCTTCTTGGATTTTGGTGGTTTTAAAGATCGGGACACACATGCGCGGGCCATGCGGCGCGAGGTGCTACGCCGGATTGGTGTGCCCGTGCGGATCGGGATTGCTCCCACCAAAACGCTGGCAAAGTGCGCCAATGACATAGCGAAGAAGAACCCAATTTTTGGTGGAGTGTTGGATGTGATGGATGACGCGTTGTCGGCTTGGCTTTTGCCGAAAGTACCCGTTGGCGACATTTGGGGGATAGGGCGCAAAACAGATGCCAAATTACAAAAGCTTGGCATTTATACTGCTGCTGACCTGCGCGATATGCCGACAAAGCAAGCGCGGGCTGTTGGTTCAGTCGTTTTGGAACGGACGGTGCTTGAGCTGCAAGGTGAAGCCTGTCTCGCATTTGATGACATAGAGCCGCAGCGCAAGGGTATGGCGGTCACGCGGTCTGCCGGAACGCCTATGATGGATTTTGACACAGTGTTTCAGGCGGTGACTGCGCATGCGACCCGTGCAGCTGAAAAGCTACGCCAACATGGCTTGGTGGCTGGAACACTGACTGTGTTCTTCCACACGAACCGGCACCGCTTAGACCGACCGCAGTATTCAGGCTCACGCTCAACGCGCATCACGCCAATGTCGTCAGATACGTTTGGTCTGGTCGAAGCAGCACGACGGTGCGCGCAAGCGGCTTGGCCGAAAGGCGAGGGGCAGATGTATGGCTTTACGAAAGCCGGGATAATGCTTGCCGACCTCATTCGCTTCGAGGATCGGCCCCTGACCCTTTTTGATGTTGAGAAGCCGAAGTCTGCTGCTCTCATGAGTGCACTTGATCAAGTCAATAACCGGTTCGGGAAGAAAACGTTGGTATTGGAGAGTGAGGGGACGAAGCGACCTTGGCAGCTTTGGTCCGATCACCGAAGTCCGAAGTATACAACGCGGCTTGCTGATTTGCCGGTGGTTCGTTGAGGTAAATTTGTATTAAGCGCCATCCATGTGTCGATGAAATAAAAACGCCGCACAGGTGGTACGATTTTGGGATGGATGCACTATCTGTAGGACGTAAGATACTCACCAATCCCTCTCCATGGAGTAGGTGCTTCAAACGGCTTACAAAGCCAAATGCTTGAACGGCAACTCAGTTATTCTCAGAATCAGGAAATATTCAAAGTGACAATTTACCTTATTCGACACGCTCAATCAGCTTTTAATGCTGTTTATGATCAAAACAAACCGGATCCCATGATATTCGATGCACCTATCACAAAGCTGGGAGAATCTCAGGCTCAGCAGACTCGGACCGAAATCAATCAACTTGTTATTATGAACGTCATTGTTTCGCCGTTCACCCGAACACTGCAAACAGCCCATTTAATTTTTGGAAACAGGCTGCCGTTTCAGATCAATGCCACGGTGCGAGAGCAACTCTGCAACAGCTGCGATGTTGGAAGTCCACCCCACGAACTTGCTAGAGATTACCCTCATCTCGATTTTGGTCATCTAGATGAGTGCTGGTGGCATGACGGAGAAAAAGACCACAGAGGAATCTCAGTTGAACCCGATGAGACCTTGAAAGAAAGAGCGAATGCGTTTGCCGAACTTCTAGAGCGCGAACGGATCCACTCCACAGCTATTGTCTCTCACGGTAACTTCATTCGCGCGCTGACCGGAATCCAACCCAAAAACTGTGAAGTTATAAAATTTGACCCACTTTAGGCTCATGACGCATTCCGTGTGGTGGTAAGCGCTGACCGGTTCTGCCCGAGCCGGCCAGCGTGTCCACTTCAGAGCTGATCTCGTAGGTGAGGAGGCATAGTGCCGCCCGTTACGTAATCGGCCAAATCTTGCATCATAGGCCGCCGTTCGTCGAGAAGATCATCACGCATACCTAAGGTTGAAGTGTAAGCGCGGGCTGCATCAATTGAAAATACACATTTTTCAATGTTTTGGGGCCCTGAAATGATCTAGTGATAAGCAACTTGTGGTCAGTAGCGCACCACTAAAGTCTTGAGTGGCGGCGTAAGCGCCAGGAAATGCGATGCATCTGATACCTGCAGCCAGTGCGGCTTGCATGCTGGTTTCTGTATCTTCCACCGCAATGCAACTTTGCGTTTTTAGGCCAAGATCAGACAACGCTTTTGTGTAAATATCTGAGCTTGGCTTTGGTTTGGTCACCATCGCATCATTACCGATGAACGCAAAGTCATCGCGCGTTACCTGACTGCTGAGTGCAGAAAACACAGCATCAATATTTGCCTTTGAAGTGGATGTAACGAACGCCAACTGTATGTTGTTTTTTTTAGCAAACTGAATGACGTTGTCGATGCCAAGACGCAGTGGAACGTTGCCGTCGGCCATAAAGGCATCGAAAATCTCAGTCTTACGCTGATGTAGGATATTGGCATCCACGTTGATGCCTTGTTGGATAGCGTAGTCCTGGATCCTGTTACGTCCACCTGACTTTTTAAGCAAAAGTTTGTAGGTGTCGATAGACCAATTCCAGTCGAGTCCAGCTTCTGCAAAAGCGCGATTGAATGCACGGCGCTGAATGTCTGAAGTTTCAACAAGTGTGCCGATCGATCCAAAAAGGATTGCTCTGACCTTCATGACGAATGCCTCCTGTCGATTTAGCTGCCCAATAATATCACGGGCAAATCACCGGCGTTACTACTCCATCAACGAGGCAAGTCAACGAAGGTAGGCCGCAGCGGGATCGGAACGGTCTGAACAATGGCTGATATCTTGAAGTTTTTCATGTTGCTCCGACTGTTCCGACGTCTCCAACCACTTTTGCAACTCTGACGGTTTACGCAACGTTTGGTAGCCCCAGAGCATTTGATAGGTTTGTAAGCTCAGAAACATCAATGAGTCGAACTCCATTCTTTTCGGCCAATTGGCTCGCGGATCGTGTATGATCACTTCTCCCAAGCACTACAGCGCTGTAGCAATCAAAAAAACGTCTTCGCAGCATTAACTTCATGCACAGCCTTGTTCCCAAATTATACAACTTGCATTGAATTATACATTTGTGGCTTCCATAAATGGCCCCAACATCTGAACCTTGATCTCCACTTCCTTGGGTCGCCTACTACACACGTCCCACTTTAACCCTCCAGTCACAGACGCCAGAACAATTGATTGACGCTCCAAGGGCGCTCGTGTCTTGTTTGCCTTATCCAGAATGTGGCTTTTGAACGATACAGGAGCCGTTGCCTTTCACTGCAATCGCGTGCAGCGCAAGGCAGCGGCGAGGGGCGGATCGTTTCCTGTAGGTCGTGCTGGACCGTGGAGGAGTGAAGTTGGCCTCCTTTTCTCCAATGACCTGAAAAGGATAATTGGCCTTCAGGCCCTTATAACAAGACAAGGCAGAAAAGGCATATGCCATCCGGCCCTATTAGGTCTTTGTTGTTTGGCGTTAAGATTGAGCGGCTTGGGCCTCTTCGATGAGCGCCTCGATCTTGTCTTTGCCCGCCCCGCGAATACGCGCATCGAGAATATCTTGGGCATTGCTGAAATCATCACCAACGACAATCAAAGCCACCATGCCCATGGTTTGGTGAGGTTGACAGACGACTGCCGTCAAACCTGTCTCAGTGACGACATACTCAACGTCCTGACTCATTCTTCCCTTGAAGGCTTCTTGTCCTTCGGGGAGCGCATTTCTTACTGATTGCGCATTGTGAGACCTGTCAGTTGCTATAAACTTAATCACATCGCCGACTTCGGCGTGGATCAGCTCTGGGCTGAAGACCATGCGATCACCGGCCGCGTTCTCGTTTAGCATCTGGACTTCGATAGTTTCAGCAAGGGCTGGAACAGCGGATGCAATAAGCAATGCTGTTGTCATAAGTAGTTTGCGCATTTTGCGACTCCAAATTATTCTGTCTTGCCCAACAAATAGGATCGATCATGACAACTTCACCGCTAGATCGTGGTATGGCGACAGTATGGCGCAGACGTCCTAAACAATGCCTGTTCTGATGGTCTCGAGAACGCAGTGGCGGTTCAGCCCCCCCGAAACTTCCCTCACTTTAATTTAGAGTTTGCTCAACTTTCTAAGGAGCAAATAAATGCGACAGAGTCGTTTTACTGAAGCCCAGATTATCGGGATGATCAAAGAACAAGAAGCTGGGATGCCGACAGCGGAGGTGTGCCGCAGGCATGGTTTGAGCCCAGCGACGTTCTACAAGTTCAAAGCCAAATATGGGGGCATGAGCGTGTCTGATACCCACCGCCTTAAATCGCTGTAAGATGAGAACGGCAGATTGAAGCGCCTGCTGGCTGACACGATGTTGGACAATGTTGTGTTGAAGGATTTGCTGGGAAAGAACTGACGGCACCGAATGTGCGACGGGCTGCAGCACGCAAGGCAATGCCGGAACATGATATCTCGCAACGCCGGGCGTGCAGGCTTGTCGGTGTCGATCCCAAGACCGTCCGGCGCGATCAGCTGCCGGATAATCCCAAAGTTCAAAGAGATGAAAACAATTGCCAGCAAGCGGCGTCGGTTCGGTTATCGCCGGATCGGCGTGCTGTTGGAGCGCAAGGGAATGATCATGAACCACAAGAAGCTGTATCGGCTCTATATTGAGGAAATGCTGGGCGTCAGGCGGCGAAGAGGCCATAAACGTGCACGCGGATCACGGACACCTATGCCAGTGGCTTTGCAGCTTGGCGAGCGTTGGTCGCTGAATTTTGTGTCCGATACGTTTGGCGCGTCCATTGCCCGGCAGTGGTTTGCTTGCAAATCATGAGAGGGACGCAAGTTCCGTATGTTGGGTGTGAATGACGATTGCTGCCGTGAGAACCTCTGCCTAATGGCCGACACCAGCATCTCGGGCGCTCGTGTTGCGCGGGAACTTGACGCGCTTGTGCGCGTCTACGGAAAACCTGTCTGCATTGTCTCAGACAATGGAACTGAGTTCACAAGCCGGGTGATCTTGAAGTGGGCCGGCGACAACAACGTAGATGGGCATTACATCGACCCTGGCAAACCGCAGCAGAACGGCTTCATCGAGTCCTTCAACGGCAGTTTGCGTGACGAGCTGTTGAATGAGGAGATCTTCGATACGTTAGATGACGCCCGTCGCAAGCTGGCGCTACGACTACAACAACGTCAGGCCGCACTCATCACTCGGAAACCAAACACCTGCAGAAGCGCGTCGTACGCTTGAGCAATTTGAGGCCTCCACGCACGACGCGCTTGCCCAAAACGAAACCACAGATTACAAAATCCAAACCCGCAAACTCTCGTTATGAATGAGGGAGCCTCGGGGGGCAGGTCAGCATGTATAATGTAAATTTAGAAACATGTTGTTAAGTAAGTAAGAAGCAGGCTTCGCTATTGAAGCTCTTCTACCGATGAGCATGGATACAAAATGAATCCTTCTATAAACTGCACCGCAGACCTCGTCAGCCGTTATCTGGTCCTTACTAAAGAGGTGATGCCTCAAATGGCGCGTGATCCCTCAAACAGATGGCCCGTAAGAAATGATCACTGTTTCCAGCGCATAGTTCTTGATGCTGTCTGTGACGGGGTTTGGTATCAACATCTCGCGCGACCCGCTTACAAACATCTCACCCACGATCAAGCTGCCCGTGCTGTACAGTTGTGTGAAGACATTGTGGTCAATCGGATTAATCTGCACGATCTTAACAAGCTGTCACTCATCTGGCGCGGCAAGCGACCTCGTTAGACGACTCTTCTAACAGATAAGAGGTACTATTTTAAAAACGGGTTTTCTGGCGCAGCTGATTTCAGTTTCTGAAGTGTCTAAACGGCCAAACCCATTTGGATCTTAACAGCGACGTATCGTCGAGAACGCTGGACGACAGTCCTTTCAACGCTACTTTTGACTTCATGAACGTAACTCCGGAATCGCCTCCCAACCGCCTTTGGACACTTGCCCTTGGGACACTGCGCCCACCGCCGGGGGCCGCGCGTATCGCTTTGGCGCTTGCCTACGGTCTACTGTGTCATATCGTGTTCGGCCTTGCCGTGCTGGCCATGATGTCTGCGATGTTCTTTGGGATGAGTGAGAGCTTTGGCCGTGTCCCCGCGCCATGGTCAGTCCTCGCCAATATTGCGTTGATCGTGCAGTTTCCTGCCGTTCATTCGTTGCTGCTATCATCTCATGGCAGCAGGTTTCTTGCAAAGCTGGCACCGATGGGGCACGGGAAAACACTGTTGACCACGACTTACGCTATCATTGCATCGATCCAACTATTGGCGATTTTCGCTTTTTGGACACCAAGCGGGATCATTTGGTGGCGCGCAGAGGGAACCGGTTTGGTGCTGATCTGTGCGATTTATACTCTGTCATGGCTCCTGCTGATCTGGGCCAGCTTCGATGCGGGTGCCGAGGTGCAATCGGGGGCGTTAGGGTGGATGTCATTGATGCAAAAGATCCGGCCTGTGTTCCCCGATATGCCTACCCGTGGTCTGTTCCGCGTAATCCGCCAGCCAATCTATGTGGCCTTCGCGTTGACCACATGGACTGTACCGGTGTGGACCCCCGACCAACTGGGCTTGGCATTGGGATTGACACTTTACTGTCTTGTCGCACCGACATTGAAAGAACGCCGGTTCGCGCGACGCTATGGCGATCGTTTTGCGGCCTACAAACACCGCGTCCCTTACGCATTCCCAACCCTACGCAGAGTAAAGCATCATGACGAATAAGCAGCGCAATAACCTTGATATCTACGATGACGTTGCTGCTGATTGGTGGTCAGACGATATCCGCTGGGTCCGAACGTTGAAAAATCTCGTGCCTGCAAGGCTTGCGTGGTTCAGCCGTCACATCGATTGGGAGGCAAAAGCAGTGCTTGATTTGGGCTGCGCCGGGGGGTTCATGGCCGAGGCGCTGACAGATAAAGGCGCAAATGTCACCGGGGTTGACCCCGCCGCGCAAGCCATTTCTGTCGCGACCAAACGAGCAAAGCAGATGGATCAAGTGATCCGATATGATATCGGTGTGGGTGAGAACCTGCCTTATCCGGACGATCATTTCGATGCAGTCGTTTGCGTTGATGTTTTGGAACATGTCGTTGATCTGACCAAAGTTTTGGCTGAAGTTGCGCGGGTGCTCAAACCCGGTGGGCTATTTTTGTACGATACGATCAACCGCAATCCCATCGCTCGGTTGGCAACCATCACAGTCGCCGAGGATGTGCTTGGTCTTTTGCCGCAGGGGACGCACGATCCCAAGATGTTCATTAAGCCCAGAGAACTGCGTGATGCGCTTGCAAAGGCAGGCTTTGTTTCTGGTCCACAAACTGGGTTGGGACCACGCGGCATCAATCGTCGTGGTGATTTTACTTTTGGTCCGTTGCCGTTCAAAACGATTATTTATATGGGCCTTGCCAGCCTACCGGAGTTCTCAAAATGACGATTTTCGCTCTTCTCATCACCGCACTTTTGTTTGGTGGCATGACGTTATACGCATTCGGTTTTGCTGCGTTCCTGTTTACTGCACTACCCGCAGAGACCGCCAGTCCACTGATCCGAAAAGCCTTTCCTCATTTCTACACCTTTGTCTTTGTGACAGCAACTGTAGCGGCATTGGCAGCGTTTGCAGGCGATCTAACGTCAGGTGCTGCGTTGCTATTTATAGCCATATCCACCGTTTTTGCGCGCCAAATATTGATGCCAATGATCAATGCCGCAACGGATGCAGGGCATAAGCGGCAGTCTAAAGTACTGCATAGTGCGTCAGTTGTGCTGACGTTGGTCCATATCGGCACATCCGCAATCGTCTTGGTGCGTCTGGCGGGCGTCTAACTCTTTCTCCTATACAAAAAACCAATGTGGCTGGCTAACCTATGTCAGCCAGTTCCACATAGGCGCGTTGAACGGCTGCCTTGCCCAAGCCCAATACCTTAACTCAACACATGATTTGTCGGGGACAAGCTGTCTGGCGGGGTGCGATCCAGCGCTTCGGCCACCGAAATCTCAATCGTGCGACACATCGAATCGACGGGTAGTCCGTTCTGAACATTACGAAACGGCAGTTCCAGCTCGTTCGTGACGGCCTGTAGGCCAAAGAACACATAGGCCACGACTGCCGCAAATATTGGGGCAAACCAGCCTGTGGAGTCAATCAACGCGAAGGGTAGCAACCAGCAATAGAGATAGGTCGTGCGGCGGACCAGTAGAGAATACACGAACGGCAAGGGTGTCGTCAAAATGCGTTCACATCCGGCTTGCGCGAAAGCCAGCGAAGACAGCGTTTGCGAAATGGTCATCTGACCAAATCCGCTGATCGCGTCCTTTTTGATCAGCGCCCCAATCCTGTGGGCTATCGCTCGCAATGCCGCATCTGCCGGGTTCTGTTTCCCGATCATCGACGCGGCGCTTTCTTCGCCGACCCAGCCGGTAACCTCAGGCTGCACATCGACCCCTCGCAAGAAACCACGGTGCAAATGTGCAAAGGCGACCGCATAAGCCAGGATGACTTCGCGTTCCTCCCCCTTACCGACAAAGACGTACATATGTCGCCCCAGATTACGGACATCGGCGATCATTGACCCCCATAGTTTGCGGGCTTCCCACCATCGGTCATATGCTGCGTTGTTCCGAAACCCGAGGAAAAGCGAAAGTGCGACGCCAAATATTCCCATCGCCCCGATCGAAATTTTAGGTAGCGTGACAACGTAGTGATTAACCAACAGGACAACGACTGATAACAGCGCAATGCCGATGATTTTGCCCAGAATTTTGGGCACAACAGATCCCTGCATGACAAAAAATAGCCGAAACGATGACGGATGGTCCCTGACGATCACATGATATTCCTTTTCAATGACATGGATAGACCACGCAGGTTTAACTTAATTCCTCGTTCAGTAGATCCAAGAGAAGCTGCACTTTGAGCGACAAATTTTGGTCCTGCGGATAGATCGTACATATGCCATTGTTCGGCGCGCGATTTGTGTCAACCCGCTGGTACGACAGATATAGATTTGGGCTTCGAGCATGCGCCAACCAATCAACATCTGCTTGATCAACAACACGTCGTCAAAAGGATGTCATGTAGCTCAGCTGCATTGCCGTCACAGGTACGACATAGTAATCATTCGGCCTCAGATGCCCCTTGGCCTTAACAGTATTTGTCATGATTAAATCTCCACTTTGTTACACTCTTAAGTTGGGAACGCAAGGTGAACACGCCGGGTGCTGGGCTCACCAAAAGCTTTGGAGGTGTGCAGTTCAATGGCTGCCAGTCGAATAGGTTGCGTTAATCGCTGACCGGTTCTGCCTGAGCCGGCCAGCGTGTCCACTTTAGAGCTGATCATGTATGCGACTGGCGATGTGACTGGGATGGGTCAGCTTATCTATATGGCGGCATTCGGTGCGAAGCTCGTCGCCAAAAATGCAATGAACGGAAACACGTTATCCTATGGTCATAGCGTCATGCCTGCTGTGGATCTTCTCCGATCCGCAAGTGGTAAGCGTTGGTCTGACGGAGGCACAAGCCAAGTCTGCTGGACACGAGATGGTGATCTCGGTTCTGGGTCTTGAACACACGCGCGACGGGCCTTGGCAGCGCGTGATAGACGGCGCATTCCAAGCGTCCATTTCAAGCCGCTGGCCATGACAAGCGGCGCACAAAAAGCGCCAAAAGCACACTGGCAGAAGCCCCGTATTAGTTGGGCTTGTGCTAAAATCAAACAATACAGCATAAAGTGGGTAGGTTGCGGCGGTTGCGTGCTCCCGCAACCAATATAATAAACAATATCAAACGCTTAAAGCCCGACCTAATCAGTCGGGCTTTCGTGCGTCCAAAACACATCAACGCCACCTCAACGTTTGACGAGTCCTCCAGAAAAAGTGAGGCTTTTTGCGTATGGCTTACACCCGCCACGAGCGCCCATATCGCGGAGCGGTTTAGCGCTTGGGCCGTTTGTGACGAATGCTGCGGTGCGCACATTTCGACACCAAGGGCGGATAGCAGACCTTCGCTGCGCGTTGCACCGAGGTCTGCTACGCGGACAAAACCGACCTTGGATTTTTCGCCTTCGCTGACGCAGCATTACTTTGCAGATGCGGCCAGTTTGTAGCTGCAGTGCAGCCTGTGTCGTCAAAGCGGCCGTTCAACGCTACTGGTCTTGGCGGATTCCAAACCGACTTTTCGCCGCGTCATATTCGAGCTCAAACATCGCGGGCGAAGCCGCTGTTCGGAGGTAATTTAACAAAATCTGCTTTCAGCCAAATCTATACGGACAACATAACCAACAAAACAAATAATAGCATTACTAAGGTAATGGGCCCCCAAAGCTTTCTCTCTTGAACAGATGGTGTGATCCAATTGAGAATCGCTGAAACGGCTTGAATAGTCAGTGTCGTCCAGCCTGTCCAAATCGGCCAATTCGGCCAATAGCCTGCCGCCGACAGGATTGCCAAGCTCATCGCTGCAAAAAGGAGAATATTGATGGCAGCAGCAATTCGACCAGACGTCGGCAGAGAGCCATCAACCTTACCTCCTTGTGTCAGTCTCCCCCAAGGCGCACCTGCTATCAGGCACAACTGGAACAAGATGATACCCAGGGAACAAACAGAATAAAGGATGGATGCAATTTGATTCATTGTTCACTTCTCTAAACAAATTTGCAGCCATATCAGACTGAAATCCTGCGCACCACACTCAGCGTATAAGCTCCAAGGGTCAAGCTGCGGACAAACCGGCCTGATGCACTCACGGCTATTGCTCACGCAGCATTTTTTCGTAGTTGCGGCATTTTCTGTGCTGCGAGCGCGTGCAGCGAGAAAATTGAATTCACAGACTGGGCTCCTTGCCGACGTTACGCCTACAAATTGCAACGACTGCACCCAAAACGCCAATGCCAGCGAAAGCCGACAACAGGCTGGAAAGCAACAGATTTCCAATTTTGACGAACGGCGGGTTCAAGGGGCACTCAACAGATCACGGTGCTGCACTAGCATTAGGCGGCTTCGAGCCCGACTCACCGATGCTGCAAAATCTATGAATGACGGCTATGCTACTTCGACGTCACATCCGAAGCGTATAGAAAAAGTCGTCCCTGGACCGTCCTTCGATCCGCACACCATCTATATGGGTCGCAATTCGTTCAAAACCAAATCGCTCGTAAAATGCTATTGCTCTTGAGTTTTCAGTATCGACGAAGAGTTCGAGTTGTTCCAAACCATTTTCTTTGGCTTCCCCGATCACCCCAGTCATCATCACTGTAGCTGCGGGACTACCGTGGTATCTTCGAGTCACAAAGAACGGACCAATCTCGCCTCGATGCTTGGTCCGTTCGAGCGGTTGAGGGCGATATCCGCAAAACCCAACTAGCTTTTCAACATCATAGACACCTCGGATGTGGCCTCCTCTCAAGATATCACTGCAACGGGCTATGTCCGCTGCAGCCATCTCGTCCAGCGTTACTAAAAATCCCAATGGAAAATCCCGTGCTCCTTCAAGCCTTAGATTTCTCCAGTCTGAAGCATAGTCACAAGTAACTGTCTTGTACGTAAAGTTCTTCATCGATGTATCCAATCAGTGAAATCCAACCGAAGGGTCTGCCCCTATCTATTTTAGCCCATTGGACAGTGCCAAAGATAATGGCCTTTTTTAAGCGGTTGAACAACACCAGCCATTGGCGCACACGCAGCGAAAGCTAACTTCGTCCGCAACTTGATCCTTCAGCCTTGCGCTCACGCTGCGGTGGGCATGAATGACTGGTTTTCACGCCGCAGTGCGACACTAGAATCTTAGCAGGTGCAGCAATTTTCTCGCTGCGAGCGCACGCAGCGTGAAATTCGAATTCACACACTGGGCTCACTGCCGCCATTCGCTGCGTCATCCTCGAAGGTCAGCTGTGGGACGGAAGTGTCGGTGACGAGCTAGGGCGTTTGTGACAAATGCTGCGTTGCACACATTTCGACAAGAAGGGGGCTTTGTTGCACAAATAGTCTCGTATCAGGGATTCATGTTGTAAATCCAGCATGGTAGCTGGCGTCATGAGTAAACCTATCGCCCCGATTTACCGCACGAGGAACTGGCCTGAGTATAACAAGGCCCTGAAGCGACGCGGGTCACTGACCATTTGGTTTAACCCAGAGGTCACTTGGAAAGCTGCGCCTACCGTTGCCCGGCAGTGGTTTGTTTGCAAACCATGAGAGGGGGGCAAACGGGGCCGCCAGCCACGCTATAGCGATGCGGCGATCCAAGCCTGTCTCACGTTGAAAGTGCTGTTCGGAATGCCTTTGAGGCAGGCGACGGGCTTTGTGGAAAGCCTGTTGAAATTGATCGACCTTGACTGGGAGGTCCCAGACTTCAGCACGTTATGTCGGCGTCAGAAAAGGCTATCGGTTACCATCCCGTATCAGGGCTCAAAGGGCCCGCTAAACCTCCTTATCGACAGTACCGGCATCAAAGTTGAGGGCGAAGGTGAGTGGAACGCTCGCAAGCATGGCGGGCCGAAACGTCGGGTGTGGCGCAAGATACATATAGGGATTGATGAAGAAACGTTGGAGATACGCGCGGTCGAAGTGACGAGTAGCAGCATTGGAGACCCACCCATGTTGCCCAACCTTCTCGGTCAGATCACACCAGATCAGAAGATTGGCAGTGTCACAGCAGATGGGGCATATGACACCCGCAAATGCCATGATGCGATTGCGGCCCGCAATGCCCGTGCTGTCATCCCGCCACGCAAGAATGCCAAGCTATGGAAGCCGGATACGCTGGGGGCCAGAGCCCGAAACGAAGCGGTACAGTCCTCAAAGGATCTCGGCCGCGCTCAATGGCGTCGCTTGAGCGGATACCACCGCAGGAGTCGTGTTGAGACAAAGATGCATTGTTTGAAACTACTCGGGCAGCGCCTGGCCGCACGAGACTTTGACCGGCAAGTTGCGGAAGTCCAAATCCGTGCCGCGATACTCAACGGCTTCACCGCCCTTGGCATCCCAAACACCGTTACTGTAGGCTGAATCCGTCAGGGGTCAGGGGAAGCACGCCATAAGGGCGATTTGTGCAACAAAGCCTATCGACATTGCAGAGTTGCGCACCAACGAAGGAAAACTTTATCTCTTTGTTGCCATTCATTGCCCGGCAGTGAATCGCAAAGCGATGTCACGAGAGGGACCGAACCAGCAAGTTTGCCGTGGCACGGCTTGTAGAAAAAGCAAATCGCAAGACGGCCTGGGAGTTCCTGGAGGCTGTGCTGGAAGCGGTGCCATACAAGATCCACACAATTCTGACGGACAATGGCATTCAATTTTGTGAGCAACCACGTAACCGGAACACACCATATTCACGGCCTATGCGGTTCGACATGATCTGCGATGCCAACAGGATTGAGCACCGGCTGACCAAGCCCAACCATCCATGGACCAATGGCCAGGTTGAGCGGATGAACCGCACGATCAAGGACGCAACAGTCAGGCGGCATCACTACGACAAGAATGATCAGCTGCACACCCATCTCGCAGACTTCATAGCGGCCTACAATTTCGCTCGAAGGCTGAAGACGCTCAACGGCCTGACGCCGTACGAATACATCTGCAAGATAGGGACTTCAGAACCAGAAAGATTCATCGTTAATCCGATCCAACAGATGCCGGGACCGAACAACTAAGGTGTGCAGTACCCTGTCGATCTTTGGCATGGCATTAAAGACACTTGGTCGCCTCCGGCGATGTCCACAAAACTGAAGGATGTATTTGGGGAAAATACCACTTTGAATTTAGTTCATAACGCTGAACATTACTCGACGCTTACACGTGTACAGTTGTAGCTCGCAGTGAAACTGCTCCTTTCAAACACCCTTCCAAAAACCACCGTTTGTTGAACGAATAGAATCCCATCGGGCCTGTGCCCACTTTTTTCGAAAGCTGATGGGGTGGATGCCTCCTGCTCCAACCAGCGTCGCAATGCGCTATAATGCAGGTGTCGATATCTGCATATGAGAGGAGCCACCCCATGCAAGCCATTGGCCATACTGCTACCAAAAGTCGCTTTATCCGCACAAGCGAAGAGAACTGGCGACCGAGCAACAAGTTGGATGCCAACCTGTTGGTCATTGGACTTTCAGCGAGCAGGTGTTCAGCCCCGGCAACGCTGCCGGACGAGGGGCGGATTATTAACCTGACTCAATTTGTCGTGTTCTGCAGGTTACCCCTGTTGCAGTTTTGAGGTGCTCCCAATACCGTTGTTTTTGCCAGCAATCGCCAGCTCCCAGTACAAGACAAACTCGGGACGTAACTGAACTCTCCCGTTAAAAATTCTAATTGCGCATCGCGCGTCAGTCCAGAAAAACAGGAAGCATATAATGAAGACGTTCTTGACAACAGTCGCTGCTCTTACGATCGCCATCCCGGCGCTCGCAAAAGAAGAAGAAATCATGATGAATGAGGCGCCTGATGCTGCGGTCGCCACCGCGCAGGCGAACTCCCAAGGGCGCGAATTCGACGGCGTCCTGCGGCAAATCGAGCAAGGCGTTCTGATGTACGAATTCATAGGCACCAAGGTTGACGGTCTGGGCTTCGCCGTCGAAGTGTTTGCCGACGGTACCCTCTGGGAGACCGCGGAGGAGATCACCATGGAGCAAGTGCCGGAGATAGTGGTGGCTGCGTTCAACGCCGATTTGCCTGGATTCCTGCCCGAGATCATCGAGAAGAACACCCGAGAGGATGGCACGCTGGTCGTCTATGAGTTCGAGGGTCAATTCAACGGCGAGATGACCGAAGCCGAGGTCCACGAAGACGGCTCGAACTTCTCAATCGAAAGCGACGACGAGGGCTGACCGCTCCGGCCGACTGGCTCCGGAGCGCTTCCGGGGCTGGTCCGCCATGAGAGAGCGTGCAGAGCGCCTTATTGCAGCCAAGGGACACATCGGCACCGGTCTTGGTAGGGAATCATCCACAGCATGAACACGTTGATGCCGGAATAGGGCTGGCCATTGTGCCGCAGGGGCCCGGTAATCTTGCCTGCGGCATGCTCGGCGTTCCAAGGTTTCAGCCAGGGCCGAACACCGGCCTCAAGGCTTTCGACGATAGCGGCCCTGAGACGACCTTCGTGGGTGCTCAGGGAATGGCAGCAAAGAGCCTATTTTGTTGAAAAACTCTTGTTGATTTGAGGCTTGGCCCCTGATTCAATTGTTCCTAACAACTGGGGGTATTTTCGATGTTGGGGCCAAAGCAAGAAGCACAAGGCGCGTTGTTTTATGAGTTCTCGATAGACGATCACGTTCCTCAAGATCATCTGCTGCGATCCATTGAGCGGTTTGTCGACCTGTCCGGCATTCGCCAACATCTCACCGATTTCTACAGCCATACAGGCCGTCCTTCGGTTGATCCGGAACTGCTTATTCGCATGTTGCTGGTCGGCTATTGCCTCGGCATCCGCTCTGAGCGTCGCCTCTGCGAAGTGAACCGGCCCGGCTTTACCGGAGGGCAAAACTCTCGGAGAATTGCCCGTTATGGAACAGACACAAAAGAAGAAGACCTCGAAGCCGTATTCACCTGAGTTCCGCGAGCGTGCGGTTCGGCTGCTTATGGAACACCGCGATGAATATCAGAGCGAAGCTGCGGCGCTGACGGCGATCGCGGGTAAATTGGGTTGTTCACCGGACAGCCTTCGCGTTTGGGCCCGTCAGGTCCAGCGCGATGGCGGCGAACGGCCAGAGCCTACCAGCGCTGAGAAGGCGCGGATCAAGGAACTTGAGCGTGAGAACCGCGAACTGCGTCAAGCCAATGAGATTTTGCGTAAGGCGTCGGCGTATTTTGCACAGGCGGAGCTCGACCGCCCGTTTCGCAAATGATGGATTTCATTGCGGAAAGCCGAGAGACACTTGGGGTCGAACCAATCTGCAGGGCGCTGCAGTTTGCCCCTTCCACTTATTATGACCGGCGCGCCATCGCGCGTGATCCTGAGCGGGCGTCAGCTCGTGCCAAGTCTGATGCCGCTCTGAGCGTCAAGATCGACGGGGCCTGGGCGGACAACTGCAAACTCTACGGGGCCCGAAAGATTTGGCATGTTCTGCGACGGGAGGGTGAGGATGTTGCCCGCTGCACTGTGGAGCGGTTGATGCGCGCCTTGGGCATCAAAGGCGTCGTTCGTGGCAAGAAGGTCATTACCACGAACCCGGACACGTCTTTGCCATGCCCCCCCCTCTCGGCAGATTTGCTTTGCAAATCGCCTGCCAGGCAATGGACGACAAGGTGAACCGCCTGTTCAAGGCGGATCGGCCAAACAAGCTGTGGGTTTCAGACTTCACTTACGTGCCCACATGGTCAGGGACAGTCTACGTCGCGTTCGTGATTGATGTCTTTGCAAGGCGGATCGTAGGCTGGCGCACATCGACATCAATGAAGACCCAATTCGTGCTCGACGCGTTGGAGCAAGCAATCTGGCAAAGAAAAACACCAGATAACAAGGCTTTGGTCCACCACTCGGACCGCGGATCACAATACCTGTCGATCAAGTATACCGAGCGCCTGGCCGAGGCCGAAATCGATCTGCGGAATAGAACACTGGCCCCTGGCTCACCTGAAGCCCTACGCCCGCAACACCAAGACGCATGATGCCGCATAAGTGGCACGAATTGCCGCTAGCATCGCGCAGGATTTCCTTTCCCAATTTCACGCAGCGGCCAACCTGACCACATTCCGCAAAAAGGATGCGTTCGGCGAATGCGTCTTCCGAGTGAACCTGCAACCCCAGTTTGTCGGCAGATTTTGAAAAGTTCGCACCGAAGAGCTTGGCCGAGTTAGTACCAAGACAAATCTTTGACAGGTGGTATTCCATGAAACGGCGATAAGTCTCACCAGAAGGCTCCAACATGATCGCGTCTCGTAGTGTGGGTACACCTGCAATAACCAAAGCGACGCCTGGATCTGACTGCATGATATGCTTTAAAGACTGAATGGCAGCGAGCACATCGCGCCCAGGCCCGCTTCGAAGGAAGTGATGGCATTCATCGATCACGACCATTTTTATCCCAACGAGCCCAAATCGGTACCGCGCAATTTCCCAAGCATCCGCTGAGCGCAGCTTCAAATCGACCTTCTCATAACCAGTTTTTCAAGGATGATCTCAGCAAGCTTCTTGATTGTGACCTGCGCCCCTAAAACTCCTCCAGATTTGTGTAGAGTCCGCCCAACAAAAGGACGGACAAATGAAGGCACGATTTACAGACGAACAGATCATAGCAATTATCAAAGAACAGGAATCTGGGGAGAAGACTGCTGATGTATTTCGGCGGCACGGGATCAGTTCAGCGACGTTCTATAAATACACATCGAAGTATGGAGGCATGGAGCCGTCTGACGCGAAGCGGTTGCGGGCCTTGGAAGACGAGAACGGGAAGCTAAAGAAGCTGCTAGCGGAACAGATGCTCTCTTCTCGGGACATTGCTGCGCAATACCCTGTCAGGCGAGGGACAATGCAATGTTGCGAGACATCAATTCAAAAAAATGGTGACGCCCGTTGGGAAGCTTAAAGCTGTGGTTCACTTGATGGAAACTCATCAGGTTAGCCAGCGACCATTGCCCGGCAGGCGATTGCAAAGCAATCTGCCGAGAGGGGGCGTGCGATGTCTTGCAAGTTGATCGATCAACGGTGCGGTATCCGTCTCGCCGTGGCGATGACGCTGAGTTGCGTGATGCCATCAAGCGGGTTTCGAGGGAGCGGCGACGGTTTGGTTGCCGTCGTGTTCATGTGATGATCGCGCGCGAAGGCTTTGCGGTGAACCACAAAAAGGTGAGACGCATTTACACTGAAGAGAAGCTCCAAGTGCGTCGTAGGGGCGGTAGAAAGCGCGCTTTGGGCACGCGGAAGCCGATGGTGCTGCCTGTGATGGTCCTAACCAGAGATGGTCATTAGATTTTGTGTCTGACGCGCTGACTGACGGTCGCCGGTTTCGTATTCTGACGGTTGTCGATGACTTCAGCCGCGAGAACCTGGTACTTGTCGCGGACACATCATGCTGAGCGCGGCAAACCCCAAACCATACGTGTCGATAACGTCCTATGCGCGGAATGATTAGCTGAATTGGCGTCAGGTTATTGTCGCATCGAGGCGTCTCGACACGTTAGAAGCATTGCTCAGTTTGGCATTTTGGTCAACGAACTGTCTCTCCCATAACAAACACAGAGTACGCTTTTGCGGCTCTCACCGTCCTTAAGACGAGATCTTTGGGTCGTTGAGCAGAAGGCCTAAACATTATCTACGAGGTCAGTTGTCTGCCTCCACGGCCCTTACAGAGAAAGGTCCTACTGCTGTCGATCACCCCTCAAAGAAGGGGCGATATGGTTCGCCGTGCTTGATGATCCCATGAACGGTTCGGGCCATCTTCGCTGCGATTGCGGTGTACGCCTTTCGGCGCAAATGGGTGTTGTGACGGTCTTTGGCGATGTAGCGCTCGAACTTGTCGCGGAAGCTGTTGGTGCGCTGCAGAATAGCAACCTGTCCAGCCATCCAAAGCGTTCGACGAAGCCGAGCATTGCCATATTTTGACAGTTTGGTTTGCCCTCTGAATGTACCTGATTGCATAGTCGCAAGGTCCATTCCACAGAACTTCAAAAACTGCCGGTGATGACGAAAGCGCCGTACATCCCCAGCTTCTGCCAAAATTGTCAAAGCATTGCGTATTCCGGGGCAATCCGGCCACCCATACCGATTTGATCCGGCCGGGGGTTCCGGGGCATCCGGCCACCCCCCTTTGACCTGATTTAGTGTGCTGCGAGGCGATCTGTAGCAGGGCTACTCTGACGTTCCTTTTGAACATGCTTATCGCGTCGGAATCTGCGGCAACCGGCAGTCCGACTGATACTTTGGCAGTCTCGTAGATATCTGAAAGTAAACGCTCTTTTGCAACCTTGAGGCCCACCACATCCCAAGCGTCAGCGATGAATGCCTCCTTGCTCATGGCTGAGATCAAGTGTGGTGACGGATAACGTTCAAGGAAAGCAAAGAACCAGTCACTGCGAGAACTGCGAGAACTGCGATGGAAACGATCAGCTTCAGGAAAATACAGCGGCAGATAATGGGTTAAAACTCGGTGCCACAACTCGGTGCCACAACTCGGTCTTCGACTTGGATACGATGTCATGCGTTTTGGAAAGCTCTTGGATGTCGTTAGTGCCACGCACGAGGGGGTCATGATAAAACTGCTCGTTCCCGATCTCCATCATGTGAAGAATGACCTGGGCATCCTTAGGGTCGTTTTTGTCCCAACTGTTGTGCAAGGCCTCTCGCGTTCTGGCCAGGGCCACAGATGACACCAACTTCAACTCAAAACCTGCTGCGGCAAGATGATAAGCCAAGGCACGGTGATAATTACCCGTTGCTTCAAAAGCTACACGGACAGGGCGGCCGTAGCAGGCAAGCGATGTGATTAGACGATTGAAGTCGTCTAGCTGGTTCAGAACAGTCAAACGACGGCGGCGCTTCTTGTCCGCAATAGCAATGAGACCTTCGTCGCGGGCCTTCGAGATATCGATGGCCACCAAAACGGGCGCAGTTTGTGTAATAATGATATCGGTCATAGTTGGTCTCCTTTGCGGTGTGGTTTGTACAAAACCACCGTAGGGACCTGAGGCACGGCTATGACCACCTGCTGCGTTATTTGGGGCTGCGCAGGCAGTCATAGCCTTAAATTAGCGATATTCCGAAGGTGTTATGGGCCGGAATACATCAGTGGCAAGCTGCAGGAATGGGCTGAAAAACAAGGTATTACCATCCAGTATATCCAACCGCACTCTCATGCATGTAAACATGCATTGCCGCGCAATGGGAAAGCCGCAACAGACCACTTGCATCGAGCGCTATAACCGCGCGGTTAGGCATGAATGGCTGGACCAACATATCATTGAAAACATACCGGAGGCGCAAGACTTCGCCACACAATGGCTATGGACTTACAACAATCCCTCTCGGGAGCATACTTCGTATGCCCTGCCGGGCAGTGGACCGCCCCAATATGGGCATGGGCGGCACAACACCCGCCCAGAAACTAAAGATGGCCGCGTAAGTTCTACCGCACCACCCCGTTAGAAATGGGGGGATTACCAAAGGACCCATGGTTCGCGGACATCATGGCCCAAAAACGAGGCAAAGTGGCCGCCGTCGCGATGGCGACTAAAACTGCTCGCATGGTCTGGGCCATCCTAACCCGTAACGAACCTTACCGCATCAGAACAATCTGACCCAAACTGAAACACGGAGATAGCAATACCAATGAAGTGATGGAAAACTTGTCAGTCCTAGAACCAAGACACACCGTGCTTTGTCCTGAACGCTCGCTGTTCGATGTGCAGAATTGGACTCGGTTAGTAGAAACCATCAGGGCCAGCGGTCGAGTAAGCCGCGCCAACAGGCCCCTCTCATTGATTGCCTTGCGATCAACTGCCGGGCAGCGGGAACACACGACTGCTTCTGACAAATGCACAAATCTGATCAAAAATGTCTTGCTATGCAGGAGCCATCAACACAAGACTTTTGGTGATAGTTTGGGTTCAGTTGTTTGAAAGGGAACTCACATGATCAACCGAATTTCAGACCCATTAGCTCCTCAATCCTCATATAGCGGCATGCTGACGGAGTCGAAGCAATGACGTACTACACTCCCAGATTTGGCGACGCAGTCGTCGCTACGCCTCCAAAGCCCGGCACAACTTGGATGCAAGCAATCCTTGCGCTTCTCTTTTCTGGCTATCCATTGGTTGCAGCGAACCCATCCATAAACGCGCCGTGGTTCGACACCAAATTTGACGATATGAACCAGATCGTCGGGCATCTTGAGGCAAAATTCGGGCGCAGGCATGTCAAAACACATACGTCCTTGGATGGAATGCCGATCTGGGACGAACTTCGTTACATCACCGTCTACCGGCATCCGGTAGGCGCTCACTTTTCGGCGCGTATGCAAGGCTCAGGTGAACCTCTTCGCAGAGCTGCCGCTCGGATCAAATTCCCGTGATATAACCGACGAGCAGCATGCGCATCATAAGCTCCGAGTCAACCGAACGACGACCCGCGGAACTATAGAACTCGGTCAGATGCGTATGAATGCTAGATAGATCGATGACGCCATCAATCGCCCGCAATACAAAACCACTTGGAATATGATCTGCCATCGAAAAATCATAGAACAGAGCCGTCTGTACTTCCTGACGTGGTCCCATCAACGCGATCAATCTCCCGTGCAAATAAGGAAGTTGAATCAGCAGGAGGAACCCAGATCATGAAAGATTTTTTCAACAGAATAGGCTCGAGGCCGACTTTCGCAACTCATGCAAACACTGCCCCTTCACAAATGCTCCCAACCCGACTACATGGTCTTCAGCTTAATAGCGCGCGATTCGTCACGCGCTTTTTGCATTCGTCCAAGACGGTGGGTTGGGGGCTTTGCCTCCGTTAATTCCTGCCTGAGGCGGGTAAGCCAAATTGACCTTTGGGCGAAAGCTCTTGGCGGTTCGGGCGTCCCGTTAGATGGACCCAACCGCCGGAGTAATCCGGTTAAGACTGAGCCGGGATACCAGATTTAGGTCTGGTCCCGATATTGGAGTGAAACTGTGGATAGAGCACAAAAAGAACAATTGGTCGAGGATCTCGGCCAAATCTTTGAAAGCTCTGGCGTCGTTGTGGTATCCCACTACGAAGGCCTGACAGTTGCAGAGATGCAGGACCTGCGCGCACGCATGCGTGAAGCGGGTGGTTCTGTACGCGTTGCCAAGAACAAGCTCGCCAAAATCGCCCTTGAGGGTAAGGCATGCGCAAGCATTGCCAAGCACCTCGACGGTATGACCGTTATGACCTTCTCTGAGGATCCTGTGGCTGCGGCCAAGGTGACACAGGGGTACGCCAAAGATAACGAAAAGCTCGTTATTCTTGGCGGTGCTATGGGTGATATCGATCTTGACCCTGCTGGTGTCAAAGCTGTGTCCGAATTGCCGTCGCGTGAGGAGCTTATTGCTTCCATCGTTGGCTGCATTGCGGCACCTGCTAGCAACATCGCTGGGGCCATTGGCGCGCCTGCATCTAACATCGCGAGCATTCTTTCGACTATCGAAGAGAAGGCTGCTGCCTAAAGCAACTTGATTGGCTGACGTAGGGAATACTCCTGTCGTTGGAACACAACCTTAGAAATGGAAAAGCAAATGGCTGATCTGAAAAAAATGGCTGAAGACATTGTCGGTCTGACACTGCTCGAAGCACAAGAACTGAAAACCATCCTCAAAGACGAGTATGGCATCGAACCAGCCGCTGGTGGCGCTGTTATGATGGCTGGCCCTGCTGATGGCGGCGCTGCTGAAGAAGAGAAGACTGAATTTGACGTCATTCTCAAGAGCCCAGGCGCTTCCAAGATCAACGTGATCAAAGAAGTCCGCGGCATCACTGGTCTTGGCCTCAAAGAAGCCAAAGACTTGGTTGAAGCCGGTGGCAAAATCAAAGAAGGCGTTTCGAAAGAAGAAGCCGAAGACGTTAAGGGCAAGCTGGAAGCAGCTGGCGCCGAAGTCGAGCTGGCTTAAGCCGGTCTTTAAATGGCGGGGCAGGACACCTATGTGCCTAGCTTGCTATTATCCAAATCTGGCTGGATCCGCTGAAAAGGCGGGTCCAGCCTAACCCGTCTTAATCAGGGCACTTGTTGAAATGCCCTGTTTTAGATCGGTTCAATGGTCGGGAGGCACCCAGTGGGATGGGTGCCAAGAATTGGCCGAAACGATCTGTTCTCAGGGCTCTGCACCGTCGCCCAACGGTGTAGCACCCATAGAGATTTTGAAAGGTGACAACGCACATGGCTCAATCCTTCCTCGGCCAGAAACGCTTGCGCAAATACTACGGTAAAATTCGCGAAGTTCTCGAGATGCCGAACCTCATTGAGGTTCAAAAATCGTCCTATGATCTGTTCCTGCGCTCCGGCGACAGCGACACGCCGCTTGACGGCGAAGGCATCAAGGGCGTCTTTCAGTCGGTCTTCCCGATCAAGGACTTCAATGAAACGTCCGTTCTAGAGTTCGTTAAGTACGAGCTCGAGAAGCCGAAATATGACGTCGAAGAATGCCAGCAACGTGACATGACATATGCCGCGCCGCTCAAGGTGACTCTCCGTCTGATCGTGTTTGATATGGATGATGACACCGGCACGAAATCGGTGAAAGACATTAAAGAACAAGATGTGTTCATGGGCGACATGCCCTTGATGACGCCAAACGGCACGTTCGTTGTGAACGGCACCGAGCGTGTGATCGTTTCCCAGATGCACCGCTCCCCCGGCGTTTTCTTTGACCACGACAAAGGTAAATCGCACAGCTCGGGCAAATTGCTGTTCGCTTGCCGCATCATTCCATACCGCGGCTCATGGCTCGACTTTGAATTCGACGCCAAGGATCTTGTGTTCTGCCGCATTGACCGTCGTCGTAAATTGCCAGTCACCACACTGCTGTATGCGCTGGGCCTTGATCAAGAAACGATCATGAACGCGTATTACGACCACGTGGATTACACCTTCGACAAGAAGGCGAACGGTTGGAAGACGAAATTCTTCCCGGAGCGCGTGCGCGGCACCCGCCCTGTGTTCGATCTGGTTGACGCTAAAACTGGCGAAGTTATTGCCGAAGCGGGCAAGAAAGTCACGCCACGTGCCGTCAAGGCCCTGATCGATGAAGGCAATGTCAAAGATCTGCTCGTCCCATACGAACAGATCCTTGGTAAATTCGCAGCCAACGACATCATCAACGAAGAAACTGGTGCGATCTACGTCGAAGCCGGTGACGAGTTGACGTTGGAAATGGACAAAGCGGGCGACGTTATCGGCGGTACGCTGAAAGAACTCGTTGACGCGGGCATCAAAACCATCCCCGTTCTAGACATCGACAACATCAATGTCGGTCCCTACATGCGCAACACGATGGCGGCAGATAAAAACATGGGCCGCGAAACGGCGCTTATGGACATTTACCGCGTCATGCGTCCGGGTGAACCGCCCACCGTCGACGCGGCCTCCAATTTGTTTGACAGCCTGTTCTTTGACTCCGAACGTTACGACCTGTCTGCTGTTGGTCGTGTGAAGATGAACATGCGTCTTGCACTGGATGCCGAAGACACTATTCGCACCCTGCGCAAAGAAGACATCGTGTCCTGTATCAAAGCGCTGGTTATGCTACGCGACGGTAAGGGCGACATTGACGACATCGACCACCTCGGCAACCGTCGTGTTCGGTCCGTTGGTGAGCTGATGGAAAACCAGTACCGCGTTGGTCTACTCCGTATGGAGCGTGCCATCAAGGAACGCATGTCATCCGTTGAGATCGACACGGTTATGCCGCAAGATCTCATCAATGCGAAACCTGCGGCGGCTGCCGTGCGTGAATTCTTCGGCTCTTCGCAGTTGTCGCAGTTTATGGACCAAACGAACCCGCTTTCGGAAGTCACGCACAAGCGTCGCCTTTCCGCGCTTGGGCCAGGGGGTCTGACACGCGAACGTGCCGGTTTCGAAGTCCGTGACGTTCACCCAACGCACTACGGTCGCATGTGTCCGATTGAGACACCAGAAGGGCCGAACATTGGTCTTATCAACTCGCTGGCAACGTTCGCGCGCGTGAACAAGTATGGCTTCATCGAAACACCGTACCGCGTCGTCACCGATGGCGTTGTTACGGACGAAGTGCACTACATGTCCGCGACCGAAGAAATGCGTCACACAGTGGCGCAGGCCAACGCGAACCTTGACGAAAACATGCGTTTCGTGAACGACCTCGTGTCGACACGTCAGAACGGCGAATACACACTCGCGCCAAGCGAGAATGTGAACCTGATTGACGTCTCACCAAAACAGCTGGTCTCGGTTGCGGCATCCTTGATCCCGTTCCTTGAAAACGATGACGCAAACCGGGCCCTGATGGGCTCGAACATGATGCGTCAGGCGGTTCCACTGCTTCAGGCAGAGGCCCCGCTGGTTGGTACTGGTATTGAAGAAGTCGTGGCACGGGATTCTGGTGCTGCGATCATGGCGAAACGTGCTGGTATCATCGACCAAGTCGATGCGACCCGTATCGTTGTGCGTGCAACATCTGATCTTGAGATTGGCGATCCTGGCGTCGACATCTACCGCATGCGTAAGTTCCAGCGGTCCAACCAAAACACCTGCATCAACCAGCGTCCGCTGGTCAAAGTTGGTGATACGGTTTTGAAGGGCGAAGTCATCGCCGACGGTCCATCTACGGACATCGGTGAATTGGCCCTTGGTAAGAACGTCATCGTCGCGTTCATGCCGTGGAATGGCTATAACTATGAAGACTCGATCCTGATCTCAGAACGGATCACGCGTGATGACGTGTTTACATCAATCCACATTGATGAATTCGAAGTCGCAGCACGTGACACAAAGCTCGGCCCAGAAGAAATCACACGCGACATCCCCAACGTCGGTGAAGAAGCGCTGCGCAACCTCGACGAAGCGGGCATCGTGTACATCGGCGCCGAAGTTGAGCCGGGTGATATCCTTGTGGGTAAGATCACGCCAAAGGGCGAAAGCCCGATGACACCAGAAGAAAAGCTTCTGCGCGCCATCTTTGGTGAAAAAGCGTCTGACGTCCGTGACACATCGCTGCGCGTAAAGCCTGGTGATTTTGGTACGGTCGTCGAAGTTCGTGTGTTCAACCGCCACGGCGTGGAAAAAGATGAACGTGCGCTGCAGATCGAACGTGAAGAAGTTGAACGTTTGGCCCGTGACCGTGATGACGAGATGACGATCCTTGATCGCAACATCTACGCGCGTCTTCGGTCAATGATCGAGGGCAAAACTGTCGCTAAAGGCCCCAAGGGCATCAAAACTGGCGCAATTATCGATGCCGCCATGCTTGATGATATGCCCCGCAGCCATTGGTGGCAGATTGCCCTCAAGGAAGAAGGCGACGCGCAAATCGTTGAAGCCCTGAACGAGCAGTATGAGGCAGCGAAAAAGCTTCTGGATGCCCGCTTTGAGGACAAAGTCGAGAAAGTACGCCGCGGCGATGATCTGCCCCCCGGTGTTATGAAGATGGTCAAAGTGTTTGTCGCGGTGAAGCGTAAGCTGCAGCCCGGTGATAAAATGGCTGGTCGTCACGGCAACAAAGGCGTCATTTCCAAGGTTGTTCCAATGGAAGACATGCCGTTCCTCGCAGACGGTACTCCGGTGGACTTCTGTCTGAACCCGCTGGGCGTGCCATCGCGTATGAACGTCGGTCAGATCCTTGAAACCCACATGGGCTGGGCCGCACGTGGTCTGGGCATCGAAATTGACGAAGCCTTGGGTGCATACCGCCGTTCCGGCGATTTGACGCCGGTCCGCGAAGCAATGAAAATTGCCTACGGTGACGATGTGTACGACGAAGGCATCGCTGACATGACCGAAGATGAGCTGGTCGAAGCAGCTGGTAACGTCACCCACGGCGTTCCAATCGCGACACCTGTTTTTGACGGCGCAAAAGAAGCCGACGTGAACGACAGTCTGACGCGTGCTGGGTTCGACACATCCGGTCAGTCCATCTTGTTTGATGGCCGTACGGGTGAACAGTTCAGCCGTAAGGTCACGGTCGGTGTGAAGTACTTGCTCAAACTGCACCACCTTGTCGATGACAAGATCCACGCCCGTTCCACGGGCCCGTACTCCCTCGTCACACAGCAGCCGCTGGGTGGCAAGGCACAGTTCGGTGGTCAGCGATTTGGTGAGATGGAAGTCTGGGCGCTCGAAGCTTACGGCGCCGCTTACACCTTGCAGGAAATGCTGACGGTGAAATCGGACGACGTGGCTGGCCGGACGAAAGTCTATGAAAGCATCGTCAAAGGCGAAGACAACTACGAAGCTGGTATTCCAGAATCGTTCAACGTTCTTGTCAAAGAAGTACGGGGCCTTGGTCTCAACATGGAACTCCTGGATGCGGAGGAGGACGACGAATAAGGGCACCCGCCCAATTCGTTCGGGCCGGCGCACAACGCCGGCCCACTCCCAACTCCCGCCATACTGAAAAGGTATCGATATGAACCAGGAACTTACAAACAACCCGTTTAACCCGCTCACACCGGCTAAAACGTTCGACGAAATCAAGGTGTCTTTGGCATCGCCAGAACGGATCCTGTCGTGGTCTTTTGGTGAGATCAAAAAGCCGGAAACCATCAACTACCGGACGTTCAAACCAGAACGCGACGGCCTTTTCTGCGCGCGTATTTTTGGCCCGATCAAAGACTACGAATGTCTGTGCGGCAAATATAAGCGCATGAAGTATCGCGGCGTTGTCTGCGAGAAATGTGGTGTGGAAGTCACGCTGCAAAAGGTGCGCCGCGAACGCATGGGCCACATTGAACTGGCCGCGCCTGTTGCGCACATCTGGTTCCTCAAGTCGCTGCCAAGCCGCATCGGCCTGATGCTGGACATGACTTTGCGTGACCTCGAACGCATCCTGTATTTCGAAAACTACGTCGTGATCGAACCCGGCCTGACGGACCTGCAATACGGTGCCCTAATGACCGAGGAAGAATTCCTCGACGCGCAGGACGCTTACGGCATGGACGCGTTCACCGCCAACATCGGCGCTGAAGCGATCCGCGAAATGCTGGCCGCGATCGATCTCGAAGGTGAAGCCGACACACTGCGTGAAGACCTTAAGGTCGCCACCGGTGAATTGAAGCCGAAAAAGATCATCAAGCGTTTGAAGATCGTCGAAAGCTTCATCGAATCTGGCAACCGTCCGGAATGGATGATCCTGACGGTCGTTCCCGTAATTCCACCTGAACTGCGGCCGCTGGTGCCGCTAGATGGTGGCCGTTTTGCGACGTCCGACCTCAACGATCTGTATCGCCGCGTGATCAATCGTAACAACCGTTTGAAGCGTTTGATCGAATTGCGCGCACCTGACATCATCGTGCGTAACGAAAAGCGCATGTTGCAGGAATCTGTCGACGCATTGTTCGACAACGGCCGTCGTGGCCGCGTGATCACGGGTGCCAACAAGCGGCCGCTCAAATCGCTGTCGGACATGCTGAAAGGCAAGCAGGGTCGCTTCCGTCAAAACCTTTTGGGTAAGCGCGTCGACTTTTCCGGTCGTTCGGTCATTGTGACGGGCCCAGAATTGAAACTGCACCAGTGTGGTTTGCCAAAAAAGATGGCCTTGGAATTGTTCAAACCGTTCATCTATTCGCGTCTTGAAGCCAAAGGACTGTCTTCAACGGTCAAACAAGCCAAAAAGCTGGTCGAAAAAGAGCGTCCGGAAGTCTGGGACATCTTGGATGAGGTTATCCGCGAACACCCTGTCATGCTGAACCGTGCGCCAACGCTGCACCGTCTTGGCATTCAGGCGTTCGAACCTGTCTTGATTGAAGGAAAAGCCATCCAGCTGCACCCACTCGTGTGTTCTGCGTTTAACGCCGACTTCGACGGTGACCAAATGGCTGTCCACGTGCCACTTTCGCTTGAGGCGCAGTTGGAATGTCGCGTTCTGATGATGTCCACCAACAACGTGCTGTCGCCTGCCAACGGCGCGCCAATCATCGTGCCGTCCCAAGATATGATCCTTGGTCTGTATTACACGACGATTGAACGCGAAGGTATGAAGGGCGAAGGCATGGTCTTCTCCAACATCGAAGAAGTCGAGCATGCTCTGCAGGCTGGTGAAGTTCACCTGCACGCCAAAATTCAAGCGCGACTTCCCCAGATCGATACCGAAGGCAACGAAGTGTTTGAACGCTTTGAAACCACTCCGGGTCGTGTCCGTCTTGGCGCGCTTTTGCCAACGAACAACAAGGCACCGTACAGCCTTGTGAACCGTCTTTTGCGTAAGAAGGAAGTTCAGCAGATCATCGACACGGTCTATCGGTATTGCGGACAAAAAGAGTCCGTTATCTTTTGTGACCAGATCATGACGATGGGCTTTCGCGAAGCGTTCAAAGCTGGCATTTCGTTTGGTAAAGACGACATGGTCATCCCTGACACCAAATGGCCACTGGTTGAAGAAACCCGTTCCTTGGTGAAGGATTTTGAACAACAATACATGGACGGCCTGATCACTCAGGGTGAAAAGTACAACAAAGTTGTGGATGCGTGGTCCAAGGCCAACGACAAGGTCACAGAGGCGATGATGACAACGATTTCGACCACGGCGCGCAACGCTGACGGGTCCGAATCCGAGCCAAATTCAGTTTATATGATGGCCCACTCCGGTGCGCGTGGTTCTGTGACGCAGATGAAACAGCTGGGCGGCATGCGCGGTCTGATGGCCAAGCCAAATGGCGAAATCATCGAAACGCCGATCATCTCGAACTTCAAAGAAGGCCTGACGGTTCTGGAATACTTCAACTCGACCCACGGTGCCCGTAAGGGTCTGTCGGACACTGCGTTGAAGACTGCGAACTCCGGTTACCTGACACGTCGTCTGGTTGACGTTGCCCAAGACTGTATCGTCCGCGAAGTTGATTGCGGAACCGAACGTGCGATCACAGCAGAAGCCGCAGTGAACGACGGTGAAGTTGTATCGTCGTTGTCCGATCGCGTGCTTGGTCGTGTCTCTGCTGATGACGTTCTCAAGCCAGGTACAGAAGAAGTTCTGGTGAAAGCAGGAGAGCTGATCGACGAACGCTCTGCCGATATCATCGAAACGTCTGGTGTCGCCAAGATGCGCATCCGTAGCCCGTTGACGTGTGAGGCCGAAGACGGCGTCTGCGCCATGTGTTACGGTCGTGACCTGTCGCGCGGTACCCGTGTGAACATAGGCGAAGCTGTCGGCATCATTGCTGCGCAGTCTATCGGTGAACCTGGTACACAGCTGACGATGCGGACGTTTCACATCGGCGGCGTTGCCCAAGGTGGTCAGCAGTCGTTCCTTGAAGCATCCGTGAGCGGTATCGTGGAGCTGCGCAATGAGCAGATCCTCGAAAACGAGATGGGTGAGCAGGTCGTTATGGGGCGGAAAATGGTCCTCGCGATTATGGACGAGAACGGTGAAGAACGTGCAAACCACAAGGTTGGTTACGGTTCCAAGGTGTTTGTCAAAGCCGGATCCACGATTACCCGTGGTGACAAGATGTTCGAATGGGATCCCTACACTCTGCCGATCATCGCAGAGAAGGCGGGTATGGTTAAGTTTGTCGACCTCATCAACGGTATCGCAATTCGCGAAGACACGGATGATGCGACAGGTATGACCCAGCGTATCGTAACCGATTGGCGTTCCGCGCCAAAAGGCAACGAGCTGAAGCCTGAAATTATGATCCTAGACTCGAATGGCGAACCTGTTCGTAACGATGCGGGCAATCCTGTAACCTACCCGATGTCCGTCGACGCGGTTCTGTCCATCGAAGACGGTCAGGACATCCAAGCCGGTGACGTTGTTGCGCGTATTCCGCGTGAAGGCGCCAAGACCAAGGACATTACAGGTGGTCTTCCACGTGTGGCTGAATTGTTTGAGGCACGACGCCCCAAAGATCACGCCATCATCGCGGAAATCGACGGCTATGTTCGTTTCGGCAAGGACTACAAAAACAAGCGCCGTATCGCGATTGAGTCCTCGGAAGATGCGGATATCAAAGTTGAATACATGGTGCCAAAGGGCAAACACATCCCCGTGCAGGAGGGCGACTTCGTGCAAAAGGGCGACTACATCATGGACGGCAATCCAGCGCCGCATGATATCCTCGCCATCATGGGTGTCGAAGCGCTTGCGGATTACATGATCGACGAAGTTCAGGACGTCTATCGTTTGCAAGGTGTGAAGATCAACGACAAGCACATCGAAGTAATCGTGCGTCAGATGCTCCAGAAATGGGAAATCTCCGACAGCGGTGACACGACATTGCTCAAGGGTGAAAATGTCGACAAGGCCGAGTTTGACGAGGCGAACGCCAAATCAATCGCCCGTAAGGGTCGCCCTGCGCAGGGTGAGCCGATCTTGCTTGGTATCACCAAGGCGTCGTTGCAAACGCGTTCGTTCATCTCTGCGGCGTCATTTCAGGAAACCACGCGCGTTCTTACGGAAGCATCCGTGCAGGGCAAGCGGGACAAACTGGTCGGTCTCAAAGAGAATGTCATCGTAGGTCGCTTGATCCCGGCCGGTACTGGTGGGGCCACGCAGCGCGTCACCCGCATCGCGGGCGAACGTGACAACGTGGTTATTCAGGCCCGTCGCATAGAGGCAGAGGCAGCCGCCGCTTTGGCAGCTCCTGAGCCTGTTTCCGAGGACGTAATCGGTGGCGACGTATTCGACACGATCATCGTGGACACACCGGAAAGTCGTGACGAGTAAGATCGCTTGGCTTGAAGAATTGAGAAAGGCCGTTGGAATCTCCAGCGGCCTTTTTCGTTGTGAGATCGAATTGGTTACGCCAATCGGACCAACAGGGGGCTATGTTCGGCATTTATCTCGTCCCTTAAAACCTTTCGGCACATACGACAGGTTTGTTGACGATTTTGTCTTTTACAATGTCTGTGTGTTGTTCAAGCATAGCCAACGCAGTGAGAAGACATATTTTTTTGAGTCAAGCCCCTGCAAGACAGGTCGGGTCTTTGTTGTAGTAACGCCCGTTTAGCTGTGACACATCCGTTTCATGATCCTATCTGATAATATGCGCGCGGCGCTTATGATGGCGCTGTCCATGGCGGCGTTCACGATCAACGACGCGCTGATGAAACTCGCCGCGCCGAACCTGCCGTTCTTTCAACAGATTGTGATCCGTGGCGTGATGATTACGTTTGGCCTGTTCATCTTGGCGGCCCTTTGGGGGCATCTGGGCTACAAGCCCAGCAGCAAAGATCGCGCCTTAACTGCATTACGGACATTTGCTGAAATGTTCAGCACGATCTTCCTCCTGACGGCGTTGTTCAGCATCCCGTTAGCGAACCTATCTGCGATTCTGCAAGCCTTGCCGCTGACCGTGACTTTAGCGGCCGCAATCTTTTTGGGCGAACCCGTCGGCTGGCGCCGCCTTTTGGCCATCGGGGTCGGATTCATTGGCGTCACCATCATCATCCGTCCCGGTATGGACGGCTTTAGCGTCTATTCGTTGTATGGTGTGGCTGCGGTGATCGGCGTGACCTTTCGCGATCTCGCGTCGCGCAAACTTTCCAAAACCATTCCGTCAAGCCGCGTCGCACTTTCGGCCGCCCTTGGCGTGACAGTCATGGCTGGCATTGGGTCGCTCGTGATGCGCGAACAATGGGCCATACTGTCGTTGCGTGAATGGCTGCTGATCGGTGGCGCGTCGCTGTGTTTGATGGTGGGTTATACCGCCGCAGTCGGGTCCATGCGCCTTGGCGAGATCGGCTTCGTCGCGCCGTTCCGCTATACCTCGCTGCTGGTGGCGCTGTTTTTGGGGTATGTGTTACTGGATGAATGGCCAGATGGTTGGACATTGTTCGGGGCGGGAATCGTCGTAGCAACGGGTCTTTTCACGCTCTACCGTGAACGTGCAACTGCGTCGAAAACCCAAACAGGACTGCGCATCCGCTAGACGCTGTTGACACTAAATTCGAGTCGACCTATAGAGCGCGGACCTGCCATAGGTTCGCCTTCGGTCAGGCATCATTATCGTCGTGGTCAAGATCCGACCTACTACTGGTCCGATCCTCTGTAGACCCACCGCTCCGTTGCTCCGGTAAGGCAACGACAGCGGGTTTGTTGTGCTTTTTGGACGCAAGAGGCGCTGAGAATTGAAAACTGCGAACCATAACGGTTCGCGACACATGTGTAAGAAGTGGGGACACAAGCCCAATGCCAACGATCCAGCAGCTGATCCGGAAACCCCGGCAGCCCAAAAGAAAAATCTCGAAGTCGCTTCACCTCGAAGGCAACCCGCAGAAACGCGGCGTTTGTACGCGAGTGTATACGACGACACCAAAGAAGCCGAACTCCGCTATGCGTAAGGTCGCCAAAGTGCGCCTAACAAATGGTTTTGAGGTCATCAGCTACATCGGTGGTGAAAGTCACAACCTTCAGGAACACTCTGTGGTTCTGATCCGTGGCGGTCGTGTCAAAGACCTTCCCGGCGTTCGCTATCACATCCTGCGCGGCGTTCTCGATACGCAAGGCGTCAAGGATCGTAAGCAACGTCGTTCGAAGTATGGCGCGAAAAAGCCGAAGTAAGGAAGAGATAGCATGTCACGTCGTCACGCCGCTGAAAAACGCGAAATCCTGCCCGATGCCAAATTTGGCGATCGGGTTCTGTCCAAGTTTATGAACAACCTGATGGTTGACGGTAAAAAATCCGTCGCTGAGCGGATTGTTTACAACGCATTTGACCGCGTTGAGGACAAGTTGAAGAAGTCCCCGCTCGAAGTGTTCCACGAGAGCCTCGACAACATCAAACCAAACCTCGAAGTGCGCTCGCGCCGCGTCGGTGGTGCCACCTATCAGGTGCCCGTCGAGGTTCGCCCCGAGCGCCGTGAGGCATTGGCAATTCGTTGGCTGATCGCAGCTGCGAAAAAGCGTAACGAAAAAACCATGGAAGAGCGTCTCGCAGGCGAGCTTGTGGATGCGGTTCAAGGCCGTGGCACAGCCGTCAAAAAGCGCGAAGATACGCACAAGATGGCCGACGCGAACAAAGCGTTCAGCCACTACCGCTGGTAATAGGAAGCACTCGATATGGCACGCGACTATCCTCTCGACCGCTACCGCAACTTTGGTATTATTGCGCACATCGACGCAGGTAAAACCACATGTTCTGAGCGCATCCTGTTTTACACAGGCAAGTCCCACAACTTGGGCGAAGTGCACGATGGCGCTGCGACAATGGACTGGATGGAACAGGAGCAGGAACGGGGTATTACAATTACTTCCGCTGCGACGACGACATTCTGGGAACGCACCGAAAACGGCGTTGAACCTGATGGTCTGAAGCACCGTATGAACATCATCGACACACCAGGCCACGTTGACTTCACGATCGAAGTGGAACGGTCTTTGGCTGTTCTCGACGGTGCGATTGTTGTTCTTGACGCCAACGCTGGCGTTGAACCACAGACTGAAACTGTGTGGCGTCAGGCTGACCGCTACAAAGTCCCACGTATGGTTTTTGTTAACAAGATGGACAAGATCGGCGCTGACTTTCAGAAATGTGTTGATATGGTTAAGGACCGGACCGGTGCGCGCGCTATTCCTGTTTCCTTCCCGATCGGTGCAGAAACTGAACTTGAAGGCCTCGTTGACCTTGTGACCATGGAAGAATGGTTGTGGCAGGGCGAAGACCTTGGCGCCTCTTGGGTTAAAGCACCGATCCGCGAAAGCCTTGCGGCACAGGCTGCCGTAGGCCGTGAATTGCTGATCGAAGCTGCAGTTGAGATGGACGACGCCGCGATGGAGGCCTATCTTGAAGGCACCGAGCCCGACGTTAAAACTCTGCGCGCACTGATCCGTAAATCTTGCCTGTCGCTGTCGTTCGTCCCTGTTCTTGGTGGTTCGGCTTTCAAAAACAAAGGCGTTCAGCCGCTGCTTAATGCTGTTGTCGATTATTTGCCGAGCCCGCTCGACGTGATTGACTACATGGGCTTTAAGCCGGGCGATGAGACAGAAACACGTAACATCGCGCGCCGCGCTGATGACGACATGGCGTTTTCTGGCCTTGCGTTCAAAATCATGAACGACCCCTTTGTTGGGACCCTGACGTTTACACGGATCTATTCCGGTACGCTGGTAAAGGGTGACAACCTAATCAACACGACCAAAGGCAACAAAGAGCGTGTTGGCCGTATGATGATGATGCACTCTAACGACCGTGAAGAAATCAGCGAAGCATTCGCTGGTGACATCATCGCGCTGGGTGGCTTGAAGAATACCACAACAGGTGACACCCTGAGTTCGCCACAAGACCCAGTTGTCCTCGAAACAATGACGTTCCCCGATCCAGTGATCGAGATCGCGATTGAGCCGAAGACAAAAGGCGACCAAGAGAAAATGGGCGTCGCGTTGCAGCGTCTCTCAGCCGAGGATCCATCCTTCCGCGTGGAAACTGACATCGAAAGTGGTCAGACCATCATGAAGGGTATGGGCGAACTTCACCTCGACATCCTCGTTGACCGTATGCGTCGCGAATTCAAAGTCGAGGCGAACATCGGTGCACCACAAGTTGCTTATCGTGAAACGATTGGCCACGAGGTTGAGCACACCTACACCCACAAAAAGCAGTCCGGTGGGTCCGGTCAGTTTGGCGAAGTGAAGATGGCGATCATTCCGACGGAGCCAGGCGAAGGCTATTCGTTCGAATCGAAGATCGTTGGTGGGTCGGTTCCAAAGGAATACATCCCGGGCGTCGAAAAAGGCATCCTGTCCGTTATGGACAACGGTCCTTTGGCTGGCTTCCCTGTGATCGACTTCAAAGTGATCTTGCTTGACGGTAAATTCCACGACGTGGACTCGTCCATCATGGCATTCGAAATCGCTGCACGTATGTGTATGCGCGAAGGCATGCGCAAAGCTGGGGCAAAATTGCTCGAGCCTATCATGAAGGTCGAAGTGATCACGCCAGACGAATACACCGGTGGTATCATTGGTGACCTGACATCGCGTCGGGGTCAGGTTCAGGGTCAGGACACACGCGGCAACGCCATTTCTATCGAAGCAATGGTGCCACTGGCGAATATGTTCGGCTACATCAACACCCTGCGGTCCATGTCTTCGGGCCGCGCGAACTTCTCGATGCAGTTCGATCACTATGATCCGGTTCCGAGCAACATCTCGCAAGAGATTCAGGAAAAATTCGCATAAATCCCGTGGCGGCTTCGGCCGCCGCGGCCCACCTATTCATGCGGCAGTCTCAGCTCCCGCAGCGCATATCTTAAAAGGAGGCCATCATGGCTAAGGCAAAGTTTGAACGTAATAAACCACACGTTAACATCGGCACGATCGGTCACGTTGACCACGGCAAGACGACGTTGACAGCAGCGATCACCAAGTATTTTGGTGAATTCAAAGCGTATGACCAGATTGATGGTGCGCCAGAAGAAAAGGCCCGTGGCATTACAATCTCCACGGCCCACGTGGAATATGAGACTGAAGCGCGTCACTACGCCCACGTCGACTGCCCCGGCCACGCCGACTACGTCAAAAACATGATCACCGGTGCTGCGCAAATGGACGGCGCGATCTTGGTTGTGAACGCGGCTGATGGCCCAATGCCACAGACCCGTGAGCACATCCTGCTCGGTCGTCAGGTCGGCATCCCTGAGATGGTCGTCTACATGAACAAGGTTGATCAGGTTGACGACGATGAGCTGCTTGAGCTGGTCGAGATGGAAATCCGCGAGCTGTTGTCAAAGTATGACTATAATGGCGACGACATTCCAGTGATCCCCGGTTCCGCTCTGCACGCGATGAACGGCACGATGCCTGAAATCGGCGAAGATTCCATCCGCAAGTTGATGGAAGCTGTCGATACGTTCATTCCAACGCCCGAGGGTGCGATTGACCAGCCGTTCCTGATGCCGGTTGAGGACGTGTTCTCGATTTCGGGTCGTGGTACCGTTGTGACGGGTCGCATCGAACGTGGCGTGATTAACGTGGGCGACGAGATTGAAATCGTCGGTATCCGCGACACGTCAAAGACGACCTGTACGGGCGTTGAAATGTTCCGCAAGCTGTTGGATCGTGGTGAAGCTGGCGACAACATCGGCGCATTGCTGCGCGGTGTTGATCGCGAAGGCGTCGAGCGCGGCCAGATTTTGTGTAAGCCTAAGTCGGTGATGCCGCACACGAAGTTCGAGGCCGAGGCGTATATCCTCACCAAGGACGAGGGTGGCCGTCACACGCCATTCTTCGCGAACTACCGCCCGCAGTTTTACTTCCGCACGACGGACGTGACGGGCACCGTGAACCTGCCCGAGGGCACAGAAATGGTGATGCCTGGCGATAACCTGAAGTTCGAAGTCGAACTGATCGCACCGATCGCGATGGAAGACGGCCTTCGCTTCGCCATCCGCGAAGGGGGCCGCACTGTTGGTGCTGGTGTCGTGTCAAAGATACTCGCTTAATCGTTTTAACGGTTGACGATCTGGCGGGCCTCTCGTAGGCCCGCCACTCTAATTCCAGAGTTCGACGTGGGGGAGTAATTCCGCTTTTTCCACCTCTCAATTCTTAGCCTAAGAGGGCGTATAAAATGGCAGCCAGCCAAAATATTCGCATCCGTCTCAAGGCGTTTGACTACCGTGTGTTGGATGCGTCCACACAGGAAATCGTTCAAACGGCCAAACGTACGGGTGCTTCGGTTCGGGGTCCAATCCCGCTCCCGAACAAGATTGAAAAGTTCACCGTTCTGCGTGGACCTCACATCGACAAAAAATCCCGCGATCAGTTCGAAATCCGCACGCATAAGCGTCTGCTGGATATCGTCGACCCGACACCGCAAACTGTGGACGCGCTGATGAAGCTCGACCTTGCTGCCGGTGTTGACGTCGAGATTAAGGTATAAGGGGGCAGATGAATATGTTGCGCTCTGGTATTATCGCAAAAAAGGTTGGCATGACCCGCCTTTTTCAAGAAGACGGACGGCAGATACCTGTCACTGTTCTTCAACTCGACAAGCTGCAGGTTGTGGCCCAGCGGACTGCTGAAAAGGATGGCTATACAGCTGTTCAACTCGGCGCCGGTACGGCCAAAGCCAAGCGGACATCCGCACCTATGCGTGGGCACTTTGCAGCTGCAAAAGTTGAGCCTAAGCGGAAGGTTTGCGAATTTCGCGTTTCGGAGGAAAACCTCATCCCTGTCGGGGAAGAGATTATTGCTTCGCATTACTTCGAAGGCCAATTCGTTGACGTGTCTGGCACGTCGATCGGTAAAGGTTTCGCTGGTGCCATGAAGCGGCACAACTTTAGTGGTTTGCGCGCGACACACGGTGTGTCGATTTCGCACCGTTCACACGGTTCCACTGGCCAGTGTCAGGATCCCGGTAAGGTTTTCAAAGGCAAAAAAATGGCTGGTCACATGGGTGCCGCCAAGATCACCACGCAGAATCTGGTGGTTATTAAGACTGACCCAGATCGTGGCCTCATCATGGTTAAGGGCGCAGTGCCTGGATCCAAAGGTGGTTGGGTTACGGTTAAAGATGCGGTTAAGAAGCCAGCGTCTGAAAACGTGATCTACCCTGCTGGTCTCGCATCCGCTGCGAGAGAAGCCGCTAAGATGGCCGAAGCCGCCGCCGCAGAAGCCGCAGCAGTAGAAGCCGCCGCAGCCGCAGCCGCCGCAGAAGCTGAACAGGCCGCACAGGATGCAGCCGAAACAGCGACACCGGAAGGAGATTCTTCCAATGAAAGCTGATGCAATCAAACTGGACGGCAAAGCCGCTGGGTCTGTTGAACTGGACGAGGCCATCTTCGGTCTTGAGCCACGTATCGACATTCTGCACCGTGTGGTCCGTTGGCAGCGTAACAACGCGCAGGCCGGCACCCACAAGGTAAAGACACGGTCTGAAGTCAAATATTCCACCAAGAAGATCTATCGCCAGAAGGGTACGGGTGGCGCACGCCATGGCGCACGTTCTGCACCGATCTTTCGCGGTGGTGGTATCTACAAGGGTCCAACCCCGCGTAGCCACGGCCACGAACTGACCAAGAAGTTCCGCAAATTGGGTCTTCGCCACGCATTGTCTGCAAAAGTCGCAGCTGGTGAGTTGGTCATCGTGGACAACATCGACATCAAAGACGCTAAAACCTCTGCATTGGCCAAAACGGTTGGTGCACTCGGTTGGAAGCGTTGCCTGATCATCGATGCGACTGTGAACGAAGATTTCGCCGTTGCCGCGCGCAACATCACGTCCATCAACGCTCTGCCTGTCATGGGCGCGAACGTTTATGACATCCTGCGCTCCGACACACTTGTGTTGACCAAAGCAGGTGTCGAAGCTCTGGAGGCGCGTCTCAAATGAGTAAGTCTGAAACAACCACCAAAGCAGAACACTACGACGTGATCCGCAAGCCGATCATCACCGAGAAGGCAACAATGGCGTCCGAACACAACGCCGTGGTTTTCGAAGTGCATATCGACGCGAACAAGCCAATGATCAAAGAGGCGGTTGAAACGCTCTTTGGGGTCAAGGTCAAAGCGGTCAACACGATGATCACCAAAGGTAAGTCCAAGCGGTTCCGCGGCCAACTCGGCCGTCGCAAAGACGTCAAGAAAGCCTACGTGACGCTCGTTGAAGGCAACACAATCGACGTATCCACAGGTCTTTAATTTGATCTGGCCTGTAAGGGTTAGGAACGTTTGAGAATAAAGAAGGCCCTCGCAGTGATGTGACGCATTCCGGCTTTTGGGACACAGAACTGACGCCTACCAAGTTTTTGCTTGGTAGGCGTTTGATTTTACAGATCATTTAGAGATAGGAGATACTAAGAGTTGGGGGAGAAGTGTCCCGCGACCACACATTGCAAAAAATGTCCGAAAGGTTTCCGTTTCATCCGAAACGACCAACATCTCTTTCGGCTTTGGAGGCCATCTTGACGAAACGACAGATAGGAAATCTGATGGTCAAGAGTGTTCCAAAACTAAACTTGCGTGAAGTTTATCCCGCAGTGTCCGAAGAAATCAACCACAATACTTGTGGTGATGTCGATTGCGACTGACCTGTGCCCCAATTTCCCTCCAGCTTTGCGCGGAGTCCTTGGTGCTAAATCTTTGACCTTAAGCGGCCATCTTGTCGATGATCCTTCTCTCTAAAAATTCCATTGGCGTCAGGTTCCCCAGAGCTGAATGTGGTCTGCGCCAGTTGTAGTCGTCCTGCCATTCTTCAAGCGTTTTGCGGGCGTCGCCCAATGTAGCAAACAGCGTTTCATTGAGGCATTCATCTCTTAGTTTACCGTTGAAGCTTTCGATGAACCCGTTCTGCTGGGGCTTGCCCCCTCTCATGGTTTGCAAGCAAACCACTGCCGGGCGGCGGGACGCGATATAATGCCAATCGATACCCGTATTTTGAACCCATTTGAGGATCGCCATGCTGGTGAATTCTGTGCCGTAACACCTTCGGAATATCGCTAATTTAAGGCTATGACTGCCTGCGCAGCCCCAAATAACGCAGCAGGTGGTCATAGCCGTGCCTCAGGTCCCTACGGTGGTTTTGTACAAACCACACCGCAAAGGAGACCAACTATGACCGATATCATTATTACACAAACTGCGCCCGTTTTGGTGGCCATCGATATCTCGAAGGCCCGCGACGAAGTTCTCATTGCTATTGCGGACAAGAAGCGCTGCCGTCGTTTGACTGTTCTGAACCAGCTAGACGACTTCAATCGTCTAATCACATCGCTTGCCTGCTACGGCCGCCCTGTCCGTGTAGCTTTTGAAGCAACGGGTAATTATCACCGTGCCTTGGCTTATCATCTTGCCGCAGCAGGTTTTGAGTTGAAGTTGGTGTCATCTGTGGCCCTGGCCAGAACGCGAGAGGCCTTGCACAACAGTTGGGACAAAAACGACCCTAAGGATGCCCAGGTCATTCTTCACATGATGGAGATCGGGAACGAGCAGTTTTATCATGCCCCCCTCGTGCGTGGCACTAACGACATCCAAGAGCTTTCCAAAACGCATGACATCGTATCCAAGTCGAAGACCGAGTTGTGGCACCGAGTTGTGGCACCGAGTTTTAACCCATTATCTGCCGCTGTATTTTCCTGAAGCTGATCGTTTCCATCGCAGTTCTCGCAGTTCTCGCAGTGACTGGTTCTTTGCTTTCCTTGAACGTTATCCGTCACCACACTTGATCTCAGCCATGAGCAAGGAGGCATTCATCGCTGACGCTTGGGATGTGGTGGGCCTCAAGGTTGCAAAAGAGCGTTTACTTTCAGATATCTACGAGACTGCCAAAGTATCAGTCGGACTGCCGGTTGCCGCAGATTCCGACGCGATAAGCATGTTCAAAAGGAACGTCAGAGTAGCCCTGCTACAGATCGCCTCGCAGCACACTAAATCAGGTCAAAGGGGGGTGGCCGGATGCCCCGGAACCCCCGGCCGGATCAAATCGGTATGGGTGGCCGGATTGCCCCGGAATACGCAATGCTTTGACAATTTTGGCAGAAGCTGGGGATGTACGGCGCTTTCGTCATCACCGGCAGTTTTTGAAGTTCTGTGGAATGGACCTTGCGACTATGCAATCAGGTACATTCAGAGGGCAAACCAAACTGTCAAAATATGGCAATGCTCGGCTTCGTTGAACGCTTTGGATGGCTGGACAGGTTGCTATTCTGCAGCGCACCAACAGCTTCCGCGACAAGTTCGAGCGCTACATCGCCAAAGACCGTCACAACACCCATTTGCGCCGAAAGGCGTACACCGCAATCGCAGCGAAGATGGCCCGAACCGTTCATGGGATCATCAAGCACGGCGAACCATATCGCCCCTTCTTTGAGGGGTGATCGACAGCAGTAGGACCTTTCTCTGTAAGGGCCGTGGAGGCAGACAACTGACCTCGTAGATAATGTTTAGGCCTTCTGCTCAACGACCCAAAGATCTCGTCTTAAGGACGGTGAGAGCCGCAAAAGCGTACTCTGTGTTTGTTATGGGAGAGACAGTTCGTTGACCAAAATGCCAAACTGAGCAATGCTTCTAACGTGTCGAGACGCCTCGATGCGACAATAACCTGACGCCAATTCAGCTAATCATTCCGCGCATAGGACGTTATCGACACGTATGGTTTGGGGTTTGCCGCGCTCAGCATGATGTGTCCGCGACAAGTACCAGGTTCTCGCGGCTGAAGTCATCGACAACCGTCAGAATACGAAACCGGCGACCGTCAGTCAGCGCGTCAGACACAAAATCTAATGACCATCTCTGGTTAGGACCATCACAGGCAGCACCATCGGCTTCCGCGTGCCCAAAGCGCGCTTTCTACCGCCCCTACGACGCACTTGGAGCTTCTCTTCAGTGTAAATGCGTCTCACCTTTTTGTGGTTCACCGCAAAGCCTTCGCGCGCGATCATCACATGAACACGACGGCAACCAAACCGTCGCCGCTCCCTCGAAACCCGCTTGATGGCATCACGCAACTCAGCGTCATCGCCACGGCGAGACGGATACCGCACCGTTGATCGATCAACTTGCAAGACATCGCACGCCCCCTCTCGGCAGATTGCTTTGCAATCGCCTGCCGGGCAATGGTCGCTGGCTAACCTGATGAGTTTCCATCAAGTGAACCACAGCTTTAAGCTTCCCAACGGGCGTCACCATTTTTTTGAATTGATGTCTCGCAACATTGCATTGTCCCTCGCCTGACAGGGTATTGCGCAGCAATGTCCCGAGAAGAGAGCATCTGTTCCGCTAGCAGCTTCTTTAGCTTCCCGTTCTCGTCTTCCAAGGCCCGCAACCGCTTCGCGTCAGACGGCTCCATGCCTCCATACTTCGATGTGTATTTATAGAACGTCGCTGAACTGATCCCGTGCCGCCGACATACATCAGCAGTCTTCTCCCCAGATTCCTGTTCTTTGATAATTGCTATGATCTGTTCGTCTGTAAATCGTGCCTTCATTTGTCCGTCCTTTTGTTGGGCGGACTCTACACAAATCTGGAGGAGTTTTAGGGGCGCAGGTCACGACAACGACGGTGTTGCTCCGGATTTTTCGCTACCCACCTTCAAGGGCCGCAATGCTACTCAACGCAAACTTCTCGCATCAATAAAGCTGCCAGCCCTTGCGACTGGCAAAGGCATATACACGCTCGACGGTGATGATAAGGCGTCGAGGGTATCCCAGGTTTTCGAGTATCAGGGCGATCCGCACGCTTGGGATGACGGGAGAAATCTCATTTGCCATCATCAAAAGGGAAACCGAACCTGCGAGGTATCGTTTAATATTTTCTCGAATGAACATCTCCTCGACGAAATCGACAGGCTGATGACACAGAATGGACTACTTGAAGGGCCAGTCTGTGGGTGTTGTGGCGCTCGGTATCTGGATGCACCGGACGAGTTTATCTTCAATGGAACGCACGGCAAACTCGCGCCCGCGCGTAGAGGGAAGCGGCCGAAGCCTTCTGGATTCCGGATCATTCATAAACCCTGTAAAGGGCAGCCCGGTGCGCGTATCTCCGTTTCCCTGGACCATCAGGCACAAAAGAAGAAGAGCGATAATGGTGCGCCTGCTCAGGGAGTTGGTCAATGGCGCAAGTATCAACGACCTCCAACGCCTTTTGTCGGACCCCGATACGGGCAAGAAATGCGGTGTGAGCCGTATTTACAGTCGTATTTTCTTTTTGGAAAAGATCCTGCTCGCGTTTGAGCGCGCGAAACTGCAAGATTGGAAAGCTAAGGAAGACGCATCCGACCGGTTCAGCCATATGCGCATCGCGCACGATGATGTGGTCATTTCAGTAAACTGGGAAAGTCGGTTTGATCGCCGCCTGACGCCTCTTCACTGCTCGGTCAGCGCAGACATCCGCAGTGGATATGTCTTCCGGATTGATGCCAACTTCGACCCGCGTGTCGATCCTGCTGCTTTCTTCGAAGAGCACTACCTCGATGTTGCCGGCCAGCCCCGCAATATCCGTAAACAATACACCCAGAAGTCTGGCAAGGTCGTGAGCGCCCCATTGCTTCACTTCCAAAGGCCGAGCGGTAGGTTTGATGAGGCCGCGTTCTTTGCCAGCGCCGAGAGTAGCTGGCGGGTTTTTGAGGAAAAGTTGAAGAAGGCCTATGAGGAAGACATTTCTTGCGGCATTGATCTGCCCGATGATGTTCAGCAAGGTCTTTGGGAATCAGGTGCGCGACGCCGGGTTCTCAATGAGATCCGCAACGGATACTTCGGCCTTGTAGATACCAACCGCGATCACCGCGGCAGTTTCAAGGGGGTAGTCGTTAAACAGACCTATACAAAGGCTGCGCACCTTGCGTGCCTGCGAAAGATGCTGCCAGATGGCAAGATTACCCTGGTTGGCGAACAAGAAGCTGCGATGGTGCGAGTTGTCCCTCACATTTTCCGAGACTTGATTAGGGAGGACAAGTTCGAATGGTTTGTGATGTCCTTCGACAAGGAAGCTTCTACGCCAACGAACCAAAGCCGTATCAAAAAATTCGAAAAGGCGTTCGAGGAGTTTGGTGAGATTCAGACGCGGATTGTAGGCGAAGAGCTTCCGAGATGGGAGCTATTGAGACGGTTCTGCGCAGCAGGGCTAATGCCAGCAGTGAAGACTGATAGCCAGGACGCGGTGCATCCTTTTCCGATCGCCAACTTTCAATCTGCCCAGTTCCCACAGTTCTGGGCCAGCTCGCCTGTCCAGCATTACGGTGAGACCGAAAAGACGGTGGGCTTTCCAGTGCTCCGGTCAAAATAGCGAAAGCGTTTGAAGTCGGTAGGCTTCGATCAAAAGATAGCTGATGACGATCTAAGGGAGGCGCTCGCTCGTCGTGTGTTGAACACCACAATCCAGCCTGTATGAACCGCTTTTATGAACTCTGTGCGGAGCCGGATCAGTCCAACCGCGCGGGCAGGTGGGCGCGGCAGTCGAAACGGTCCCAGCTACATAAACGGCGCAGTATTTAATCCTGCTAGCTTGGTCGCCCTGCTCAATATCTATCGCGTGTATTACAACTGGTTCGAGACACGGCAGTATGTAGCGTCTGGGTCGTCGGGGCAGGGCACAACCGAGGTGGCCCAAGGTGTCTCTACAGTGCGGGTTCCTGGATCGTCCAAATCCCTGAAAGTCCCGAAGCGGCGAACCGCCGCGCCGGTAATGCGGACCCCGGCGATGCGGCTGGGTGCCGACAATCCAAAGAACAAGGCACCTGATCCACGCAGGATCTTTTATCGACCTTGGTTGTTCCACGGCACACCGCTTTGGAGAAAGTTCGAGACACGGTAATGGCTTTCTCAATCAAGAGGCCCCCGCGAAATAAATCGCGAAAGCCTCTATGTGTCCCAAAAGCCGGAATGCGTCAGCAGTGATGCGGGGGCCTTTTTTAGGCGCTTTTTCGAAGGCGATTTTAATAGTCTCGTATCGGCTCAAAATCAAAGCGTGTGCCCAGTGCATCGTAAATCCTGTCGATCGCCACCCTTACATCATCAACTACTGTCTTGAGTTCCTTATCAAAAAGAGTGTGATCGAAATCGCCTTCGTGAACAATGATGTTCCGCATTTCGACAACTTTATCTATTGAGTCGAACAGAGTTCGCTTGCGATTTCGATACGGTTTGCGTATTGCGCCAGCAAGATCGAGCTGGGAGTCAATGAGTTTGAAATTTTTGCCAATTGCGCTCGGTCGTTGAAACGAAAAGCAATCTGCGATGACCCTCTCAATTTGATAGGACTGCGCCGCGATGCTCTCCAATTGAGAGTGGCTTAATCTAGCTTTCTTGAGCACAGATTGCCGAGCATCCGAATGCTGAAATATTACAGCGAATGTTGCTCTGAAGTATTCTTCCCAAACTGCCAAAACGTAAGGGACGAGAAGATTGTTTGAAAGCAGTCGTGGGTTCATTTCGTCGATAAATGGGAAGCCAGACGGCCTGTCGCGCGCGATTTGTCCTTCAAGTTTTCTGCTCTGAAGGTAAAAATCAACCTTCGTTAAAGCATTGTGACACCTCCATCGAGCAAGATAACAGCCAGATGAAACGTGCGACGGAGGATCATTGTATGGACGAAAGTATCGGCCGTTACCCGCATCGGTCTCAAAAGTTCCTCCAAAAAGGTCTCGTATCAACTTAATTGTTTCGTTTTGCTTAACCAAATCCCAGTAGCTTCGCCCCGATCTAGAGCGGGTGTTCACCATAATTGCCCCGTTTGACTTATAAATATCTAGTTCGACGCCCGTCCAAGACTTGTAGTCGGAACGCTCATACCAAAAGTAATTTCCTACGCGATTAGGAATTTTCATGCTATCGCGCGATACTTGATAACCAAGCAAGTCAACTACCTGTCTCAATTGGGTTAGCTTAGCTGGCGCTGGCAGCAAGGTTACAGAAACATAACTCATTGGCGTTATATAACGTTCCTCGACGTTTTGAGCCGGCGGGCTTGGCTAACGGAATGCGTTATACTCACTTCACTCTAAAACCCGAAGTTTTTGGAGTGATATGATGCGGAAATTATCAGTGACCTGATTTCGGAAGTCGCGCCATTGTTCTGGGATGGTTTCTCGGAAGAACTTCAATATGGCTCCGGTAAATTGCTTCTGTGTGGGATATGCGCGGTTGTGGGTGACGTGCTGGTGCATCACGGCCCAAAGCCTTTCAATCGGATTTAGGTGCGGGCAATAGGGCGGCAGCTGGATCAAGTGGATGCGGCAGTTTTTGCGCGCCAGGAAGCCCCTCACATCAGGCCCTTTGTGGTAGGCGGCGTTGTCCCAGATCACGTGGATGATGCGTTTATCTTGGTTGCGTGCCTCGATTTTGGCCAGCAATTGCACGGCACTCACGCCGTCCACTGTGATCGGCGCTACGAAAGGGGTATCGAAGGTTTAAAGGTTCAACGCGCCGTGAATGTTGACGCGCGCCCGGCCTGAAGTCGTTTTGAGCGTGGGGTTTGTGCCCTTCTTCACCCAACCAAAGGCAGGCTTGCTTTGATATTCTGGGTGCACGGCATCTGCAAAGTAAACCGCCTCATCATCGGCCAGAGAATTCAGCATGTTTTCATACATTGCGATGAATTCGGCCTGTTTGGCTACATCGGCCACGCGCGGCAGCGCCTTGGGCTTGCGATATTCAAAGCCTAGTCGCGCTAAAAGCTTAACATAGCCTGAATGAGAATATTCCAGATCGAACTGCGCCGCGACATAGGTGCGGATTTCCACTGTAGATCGGCAGAAATGTTCCTCAAGCCAAACGCAAAGAGCGGCTTCCTGCGCGACAGACAGCCGCGATTGCCCGCCTTTCCAACCGTCATATGCTACCGCATCCCAGCCCTCGGACAGATATTGTTTGTGCCAGCCACGCACCGTGTCGTCATCAAGGTAAAGCACCTGCGCAATCTCGACACAGGACTTCCCGTCATCCAGTAGCAAAAGCGCATTCGCGCGGCGCGCAACGCCATGATCCTCGCGTTGGCGTTTTACACAGCTCAAAAGCTCGCGGCGGTCTTCGCAGGAAAGAAAGTTGGGACGGATCATAGGCGAAGAAGAATCTATTCCCGTGCAAACATCAACAAGTTCTTCGGGTCCTCAATGACGCGCAGTATAGTTAGTGTTCAAGTTGTATGCAATTGATGGAGCTATTGACCCGCCCCCCCATCCCCCCTAAACGACCTCATCAACACAGCCCCAGATTCGTCTGGGGCTATGTTTTTTGTCTTTATCGACAACTAAGTCGGGCACCTACGGGGGCCTATAACATCAGGGCCGCGCGAGCGGTCCGCCAAGCAAACGGAAGTAGCAAACATGGCACTCAAGTCGTATAAACCGACGACGCCTGGCCAACGTGGGTTGGTGCTGATTGACCGTTCGGAGCTTTGGAAAGGCCGCCCAGTTAAGGCCCTCACTGAGGGTATTAGCAAATCGGGCGGACGGAACAACACCGGACGGATCACATCACGTCGTCGTGGTGGTGGGGCAAAACGCCTTTACCGCATCGTAGATTTCAGGCGCAACAAACTCGACATTCAAGCTGTCGTAGTGCGTATTGAATATGACCCGAACCGCACCGCGTTTATCGCGCTGGTTCAATATACTGATGGCGAACAGACCTATATCATCGCACCGCAGCGTCTTGCGATTGGTGACAAGGTCATCGCGTCTGCCAAGGCAGACATCAAGCCGGGCAACGCGATGCCGTTTTCCGGTATGCCCATCGGTACCATCATCCACAACATTGAGATGAAGCCAGGCAAAGGCGGGCAAATTGCGCGCGCCGCTGGAACATATGCTCAGTTCGTTGGTCGGGATGGCGGTTACGCGCAGATCCGTCTGAGCTCGGGTGAACTTCGCCTCGTGCGTCAGGAATGCATGGCCACCGTAGGTGCCGTGTCCAACCCTGACAACTCCAACCAGAACATGGGTAAAGCCGGTCGTATGCGCCATTATGGTAAGCGTCCGTCGGTCCGTGGTGTCGTAATGAACCCTGTCGACCACCCGCATGGTGGTGGTGAAGGTCGTACGTCTGGTGGTCGTCACCCAGTGACGCCATGGGGTAAGCCCACGAAGGGTGCAAAAACCCGCAACAAGAACAAAGCGTCCAACCGGCTTATTGTCCGGTCACGGCACGCCAAAAAGAAGGGTCGTTAAGAATGGCTCGTTCCGTATGGAAAGGTCCGTTCGTTGACAGCTACGTGCTTAAGAAAGCCGAAGTTGCCAAGGAATCTGGCCGCAATGACGTAATCAAAATCTGGTCCCGTCGCTCAACGATCCTGCCACAGTTTGTTGGCTTGACGTTTGGCGTCTACAATGGCCGCAAGCACATCCCAGTGAACATCACCGAAGACATGATCGGTCAGAAGTTTGGCGAATACAGCCCGACCCGTACCTATTATGGCCACTCGGCTGATAAAAAAGCGAAGCGGAAATAAGCCATGAGCAAGGATAAAAATCCCCGCCGCGTGGCTGACAACGAAGCGCGGGCAAAACTGCGCATGCTTCGGACATCGCCGCAGAAACTGAACCTCGTCGCACAAATGATCCGCGGCAAAAAGGTGGACAAGGCCCTCACGGACTTAACATTCTCCAAAAAGCGGATCGCAGCAGATGTGAAGAAATGTCTTCAGTCAGCAATTGCGAATGCAGAAAACAACCACAACCTCGACGTTGATGAATTGGTCATCGCCGAAGCCTACGTGGGTAAAAACTTGACGATGAAACGCGGACGTCCACGTGCCCGTGGCCGCTTCGGTAAAATCGTCAAGCCGTTCTCTGAGCTGACAATCCTAGTGCGCCAAGTTGAGGAGCAAGCATAATGGGTAATAAAGTAAACCCGATCGGCATGCGTCTTCAGGTCAACCGGACCTGGGACAGCCGCTGGTACGCAGATACCAAAGACTACGGTAATCTTCTTCTCGAAGACCTTAAGATCAAGGCCTTCATCAAGAAAGAATGCGCGCAGGCTGGTATTAGCCGTGTCATCATCGAACGTCCGCACAAGAAGTGCCGCGTGACCATTCACACTGCACGCCCTGGCGTCATCATTGGCAAGAAGGGCGCGGACATCGAGACTCTCCGCAAGAAGCTTGCAGCATTGACCGCCAGCGAACTGCACCTCAATATCCTTGAGGTCCGCAAGCCCGAGCTTGATGCCCAACTTGTCGGTGAGAGTATATCGCAGCAGCTTGAGCGCCGTGTGTCCTTTCGCCGCGCTATGAAGCGTGCCGTGCAGAACGCAATGCGTATGGGTGCCCTTGGTATTCGTGTGAACCTCGCGGGCCGTCTTGGCGGCGCCGAGATCGCGCGGACCGAATGGTATCGTGAGGGCCGCGTGCCTTTGCATACACTTCGTGCCGACATCGATTACGCGCATGTGGAAGCGCAGACTGCCTATGGTATCATCGGGATCAAGACTTGGATCTTCAAAGGTGAAATCATGGAGCACGACCCGTCTGCACATGATCGTAAGCTGCAAGAGCTACAGGATGGCCCGCCCCCGCGCGGCGCACGTCCTGGTGGCCGTGATCGCTAGGGGGATTGATCAATGCTTCAGCCAAAACGCACTAAATTCCGCAAGCAACATAAAGGCCGCATTAAGGGAGAAGCCAAAGGCGGCTCTGACCTGACATTCGGTACTTATGGCCTTAAAGCGACTCAGCCGGAGCGTGTGACTGCACGTCAGATCGAGGCAGCACGCCGCGCGATGACACGCCACATGAAACGTCAGGGCCGTGTCTGGATCCGTATTTTCCCGGACGTACCTGTGACGTCCAAGCCCACCGAAGTTCGTATGGGTAAGGGTAAAGGTTCCGTGGATTATTGGGCCTGTAAGGTTAAACCCGGCCGCATCATGTTTGAAATCGACGGCGTGAACGAAGATATCGCGCGTGAGGCCCTGCGCCTTGCCGCTATGAAACTTCCCGTCAAGACACGAACTATTGTTCGCGAGGACTGGTAATGTAGGCGGGCAAATTGCCCACCACATTATTGAAAGTAATACCCCCGCCGAGAAATCGGCGGGGGTATTTTTTTGCTGAGCGTCCACCTGTCGAGGCCACCGCCCATTGTGACTATCCAACGCGGCCGAGTTTGACAAAATTGCATTTTATAGTGAGCAATCCCCCCACTTATGGAGGTGTTTCAACCTAGAATTACGCAGCCATTTGGTGCTGGTACAGTTTCTTTGCGGGTGTGAAGCCGCCGATGCCCATATTCCGGCGGTCCACTAAGCGAAGTTCTTCATCCCGAACCCGCACGGCGGACTTGGTCCGGTTGCTACCCTCAGCCTGCTTGGTCGGCGGCTTGCCTATCAACCGGCAGGGCATTGCGCAGCAATGTCCCGAGAGGGGCTGACGTAATAGCGCCGCACCAGCTTGTGCTTTCGGTCCACATTCACATGGTTTTTGTAGCCGTAGTGGCTCTTGCCGTGCTTTTTAGTCCAGCGCGCGGCCATGTCCTTCTGCACTCATTTCGCGGGCTTACCTGCCCAATCCTCAGGCACCTTGCCCGTCTTGATCGCTACGTTCTCGTTGCGCGGAACCGGCACGATGGAAGCGTCAAGGATCTGACCGCCGCGGGCGATGTATCCCTGCCAATTAGGGTGACCCGTCTCGGCAGATTGCTTTGCAATCGCCTGCCAGACATACATGAAGGATAGCCTATCGCGAACCTGATACTCAATCTGGTCGTCGGAAATCACCACACTCTCTTGGCCGGTCTACTTCCCAATCATATACCAGGGCCAAGGGCAGGGCAATTTTTAGAGGTGCCCTTCACATTGAATCTCCTTGGCATACCTTGCTGCGAAAATTCTAGTTTTCAACACAACCATTTTTCGGGGGATTACCAACTGAGTACGGGACTCACATTATTTCGCATTTTGAAAGTGGGAACTTGGGATTAGATAATTGGTTTCGCGCTCGGGCAATTGGCTCAATAAGGCTGATTTAAAGAGAAGCTATGATCTCTTTGGGAACCACCTTTCATTGGGTTTGCTGGTAACGTCCTTGAACAAATGTGGCTGAGAGGAAGGTATATATACCTCATGGCCAATTTTTCGAAACGGGTGCTGCAAATAGTTTCATAGATCCCCCTGCTTGGTTTTCTATGCGGGTGGGGCGGCTTCGTGCGGCACGCCAAGCATTCAACCAGTTGTCAAAGAAACCGGCCTATCCACCAACTGGCCAAATCCTCTCCATCCCGCCGCTAAACGCGACCCATGACATAGTCGCCGAATTCCCTGCGTAGCCTTCGTAATACGACCGACCGTTGGGCAACGGCAGCCCCGCCCATATCCGTGCGAGGTTGTGCATGAATTGCCGCCGCCCCAGCGCACTGGCTTTAAACTGCGATAGCCCCGCGTCTTCCAATAATACCAATGCCAAGGCGTCCTGCACCCCTGCCGTAAATGGCGTGTCAGGCCCGAACCCACGCACATTTGCCACGCGCCGCAGCGTCGGGGGAATAAACTGATACCGCCCAATCGCATGCGGCTGACCAGGGGTGTCGTCGATCCACTGATAGATTTCGCCCAATGTCATCTGGGTCGGCAAACGAACGGGGCGCACGCGGGCGCCGTGTTGCACGGCGTCATAGCCAGCCGACCCCGCTTCGGCGCGCGCGATCAGGCTCAGCAGTCGATCCACGGCAGCGGTACCTGTCCCGATGATCGGTGCGACGATGATTGGCGCGACGCTGGTCGGCGCAATGCGGTCAGGCAGTGGGGCAAAGAACCCCATTCGTGCGTCTGGCGCAAACAGGCTCGCCCGTGTTGCGGTTTCTGGCGATGCATCCGCGCGGGGGAATAGGGAGTTTAATTCAGCACGGGCCATCCCCGCGCCAACCGTTAATACCAAAGCCGGCCATAAAATTCGCACCATCGCGTCGCACCCCTTCTGAGATTGTGACGCTTTTGGCAGCAAGAGGTTTAGGTTTGGTTCCTAAAAGGTCTCTAAATCCTTACCGTGGCTTATTCCCAGCGGTAATTGAAACTCACGGAAATGCGGTCGTCCTCGGACATGTTCATCGGCACCTCATGGCGCAGCCAGCTTTCCCACATCAGCACATCCCCGACGACTGGGCGGACATAAACGAACTGCTTCATCTCCTCGCGCGCATCGGGTTTGCGGGCAGGGGCGGCCATCATCATCTGGCTGCGCGGGTCTTCGAGTTTCAGCGCAGACGCGCCTTCGGGCATCTTCACGTAGGTCGTGCCGGAAATCACCGAATGTGGGTGAATGTGGGACGTGTGGATACCGCCCTCAGGCAGGATGTTGATCCAGATGTCTTCCATCACCAACTTGCGGCCGTCCAGATCGAACTCCAAATCCACCGCAAATTCTGCGACATGCTTATCGAGCGCTTTGACCACATCCTCAAAGATCGGAAACCGCCACGGCAGATCAGTGAGCGACGCATAGGATGTGTAGCCGGGGAAATCATTCGCCTCACACCAATCGTTTCCGGCGTCATCATCCTCGGCGACGGAATAACACGACGCACGAAGCTCATCGGCGTCAATGGGGCCAAGCGTGGCTTGGTAGAGGCGGGTTGCGAAGAGGGAGCGGATGGTGGTCACAGATAGGTCCTAACTTGCGAAATAACGTAAGTCGTGTATACAGATGAATATACGAAAGGCAACGCTATGATCGAAACACGTATCCGCAAGGTCGGCAACTCAGCAGTTATGACCCTCACGACCGAAATGCTGACGCTTCTGGACGCCAAAGAGGGTGACAGCCTGTTTGTGGTGCGCGGCGATGACGGCAGCCTACGGATCATGGCGCAGGACCCTGCGATTGCCGAAGCCCTCGCCGCCGCCGAAATCGTCATGGACGAAAACCGCGACACCCTTCAAGCTTTGGCATGACCGCACCCATCTGGGTCCCGCTCCCCGTCACAATCATAATCCACGACCGACAAATCGCGCGGCATGGCGGGGCAGCGGGTATGCGAGATCGCGGCCTGCTCGAAGCCGCCTGCGCAAGACCCGTCAATAAATTCGAATACGGGGAAACAGACCTGCCCACCCTCACCGGCGCCTATGCATACGGCATCGCCAAAGCACATGCGTTTGTGGATGGCAACAAACGCACGGCGTTCGTGACGGCGTTCACGTTTTTGCGGTTGAACGGTTATACGTTTCGACCTGATCCCATTGACGGCGTGCGCATGATGGAAGACTTGGCAAGGGATGTGGTGAGTGAAGAAGAGTTTGCGGAGTGGGTGCGTCCCTCCTGAATCCCTGAGACGGTGTGACAAAATCTTTCGAACTAAAAAGTTAGGTCCAAAACACCTGACCAAATTGAAAGGACCAGTGTTTGAAAAATTTACCTGTCGTAATTGCATCAATCTGTACAGTAATTGGCATTGCACCAGCTAATGCGAAGGTCCGCAGTTGGGACTGCCAATTCGAATATAGGATTGATGAAGAAAGACGAACTGCGGAACGAATGCTCTTGGTTTTCGGCATCGACACGATAACAGGACGAGCGTTCATGGAGGGCAATCTCGGTCTGGTGGATGTAGATGTTCATGTAGGTGACTCAGCTTTCAGTTTCCTGGAAAAACCAGCTAGCGGTATCGTTCAGTCGACAACTGTCACAGGACGAGGACTTGCAGTCCATTCCCGCAACTCAGTTATCTTTGGAGAAATCGTCGCAGCACAACATTTTGGGAGATGTGTGCCGAGCTAGGAAACACACCCCTTGCCACACCCACACACCTCCCCTATAGACCCCACTTCTACCCACTCCATCGGGAATCGGGTCACGCTTTTGCGGCCCTCCGGTGATGTTGACAAAGGAATAGTCCAATGGATGCAACTGAACTGCGCGGTAAAACGCCGGATCAACTCCGTGAAGAGTTGTCCAACCTCAAGAAAGAAGCCTTCAACCTGCGTTTTCAGCAGGCGACTGGCACAATGGAAAACACAGCCCGTATGCGCGTTGTCAAACGCTCTGCTGCGCGTGTGAAAACCATCCTGAACGAAATGGCAGCTGCGGCTGCGTCGGACGAAAAGTCCGCTAACGATAAAGCGGAGGCTTAATAGATGCCCAAGCGTATCCTGACCGGCGTTGTCACAAGCAACCAGAACGAACAAACCGTCACTGTGTCTGTAGAGCGCCGCTTTACGCACCCAGTCCTGAAAAAGACCATTCGTAAGTCCAAAAAATACCGGGCCCACGATGAAGCCAACACAATCCAAGTCGGTGCCCAAGTTCGCATCCAAGAATGTGCGCCACGGTCTAAAACCAAGCGCTGGGAAGTGATCGCGTAAGCGAGCACTTTTCCAGTTTAACGAAACCCTAGGGGCCCGGTCAGTAATCGGGATTTACCCTATAGGTCGGGAGTAATCTAAATGATCCAGATGCAGACCAACCTTGAAGTGGCTGACAACAGCGGCGCTCGCCGTGTTCAGTGCATTAAGGTTCTCGGCGGTTCACACCGTCGGTACGCATCGGTCGGCGATATTATCGTCGTATCGGTAAAAGAGGCCATTCCACGTGGCCGTGTTAAGAAGGGTGACGTCCGCAAGGCCGTCGTCGTTCGCACCAAAAAGCAGGTTCGTCGCGATGACGGCACTGCAATCAAGTTTGACACCAACGCGGCTGTCATCCTCAACAACGCAAACGAGCCTGTTGGCACCCGTATCTTCGGGCCAGTGGTTCGTGAGCTTCGCGCGAAGAACTTCATGAAGATCATCTCGCTCGCTCCGGAGGTGCTCTAAAATGGCTGCTAAGCTCCGTAAAGGTGACAATGTCATCGTGCTGGCCGGCAAAGACAAAGGCATGACAGGCGAAATTTCGTCTGTTGACCCCAAGTCCGGCAAAGCAATCGTTGATGGCGTCAATGTCGCCATCCGCCACGTCAAACAAAGCCAGACAACGCAGGGTGGTCGCACACCCAAGGCGATGCCGATCCAGCTTTCCAACCTCGCGGTTGTGGATGCGAACGGCAAAGCAACGCGCGTCGGTTTCAAAATGGACGGCGATAAGAAAGTGCGCTTCGCCAAGACAACAGGGGATGTAATCTGATGCTTGATGCTACAACATACACCCCGCGTCTGAAGGCCATGTATAATGACAGCATTCGTGCTGCCATGATGGAAGAGTTTTCATACAAGAACGCGATGCAGACGCCCCGTCTGGAAAAAATCGTCTTGAACATTGGTTGCGGATCCGAAGCCGTGAACGACACCAAGAAAGCCAAATCGGCGCAAGATGACTTGTCCGCAATTGCAGGCCAGCTGGCCGTCATCACTAAAGCAAAGAAATCAATCGCTGGTTTCCGTGTTCGTGAAGACATGCCGCTTGGCGCGAAAGTCACACTTCGTGGCAATCGCATGTATGAATTCATTGACCGTCTGACCACGATCGCAATGCCCCGTATCCGTGACTTTCGCGGCGTACCCGGAAAATCGTTCGATGGTGGTGGCAACTACGCCATGGGCCTCAAGGAACATATCGTCTTCCCCGAAATCAACTTCGACAAAGTTGATGTGAATTGGGGCATGGATATCGTCATCTGCACAACTGCAGACAACGATGCAGAAGCAAAATCGCTGTTGAAGCATTTCAACATGCCGTTCAACAGCTAAAGGGGACAGATAATATGGCTAAAAAATCCATGATCGCCCGCGAAGTTAAGCGTGAAAAGCTCGTTAAAAAGTACGCAGCCAAGCGCGCCGAACTCAAAGCAATCGCACTCGATGACAGCAAGACCCAAGCCGAGCGTTTTACCGCTCGTCTGAAACTTGCCAAGCTGCCGCGCAACTCTGCGCCGGTCCGCTTGCATAACCGTTGCCAGCTTACAGGTCGCCCACACGCGTACTACCGTAAGCTTAAGATCAGCCGGATCGCCCTGCGGAACCTTGGTTCCAATGGCGAAATTCCCGGTATGGTCAAGTCTAGCTGGTAAGGAGCACATAGTATGAACGATCCTATCGCAGATATGCTGACACGCATCCGGAACGGCCAAATGCGTGGTAAGTCCATGGTGGCAACACCTGCGTCTAAACTGCGCGGCTGGGTACTCGATGTGCTGGCAGACGAAGGCTACATTCGCGGCTACGAAGCCACGACTGGTGCCGACGGCCATCCGGCTTTCGACATTAGCCTAAAATATTACGAAGGCACTCCTGTCATTCGCGAAGTGAAACGGGTTTCTACTCCCGGTCGTCGCGTTTACATGGGCGTCAATGACATTCCAACGGTCCGTCAGGGCCTCGGCGTGTCGATTGTCTCCACCCCACGGGGTGTGATGTCGGACGCGTCAGCACGGGCGGCCAATGTTGGCGGCGAAGTGCTTTGCACCGTATTCTAAGGAGCGCAAGATGTCTCGTATTGGTAAAAAACCGGTTGGTCTTCCTGATGGCGTAACTGCCTTGGTATCCGGCCAATCTATCGAAGTAAAAGGCCCCAAGGGGACCCGGAGCTTCAAAGCGACAGACGACGTGACGTTGTCCGTTGAAGACGGGTCTGTGTCAGTCGTGCCGCGTGGCAAGTCCAAGCGCGCACGTCAGCAGTGGGGTATGTCGCGTACGCGGATTCAGAACCTCGTGAAGGGCGTCACCGAAGGCTTCAAAAAAGAGCTTGAGATTCAGGGCGTTGGTTACCGCGCTCAGATCCAAGGCAACGTTTTGAAACTGAACCTAGGCTACAGCCACGATGTGGATTTCATCGTCCCTGATGGTGTCACAGTTACGGCACCCAAGCTGACCCAGATTGTCGTCGAAGGTATCGACGAACAACAGGTCGGTCAGGTAGCGGCAAACATCCGCGAATGGCGCAAGCCCGAGCCCTATAAGGGCAAAGGCATCCGGTATGCGGGCGAATACGTCTTCCGCAAAGAAGGCAAAAGGTAAGGACCGAACAGATGGCAAACACAAAACGACAGTTGTTCATCAAACGCCGTATGCGCGTTCGGAACAAGCTTCGCAAAGTGAACGCAGGACGCCCGCGTCTGTCCGTTCACCGCTCCAACAAGAACATCAGCGTGCAGTTGATCGACGATGTGAACGGCGTAACACTTGCGTCAGCGTCTTCTCTCGAGAAGGATCTGGGCGTTGTTGGTCAGAACAACGTCGAAGCAGCGGCCAAAGTTGGCGCAGCAATCGCAGAACGTGCAAAGAAGGCCGGCGTGTCCGAAGCCTACTTCGACCGTGGCGGTTTCTTGTTCCACGGCAAAGTGAAGGCCTTGGCCGAAGCTGCACGTGAAGGTGGCTTGAAAATCTAAAAGCGGTGGGTTTCACCCACCCTACGAAATATGCGGGGGGCCGCGATGTGGCCCCTCCGATGATCTAGGACGCAAGTCACTACGATCGACATAAACGGCGCGCCAATGCGCCACCCAAATCTAGGAGGGCCACATGGCTCGTGATCAAAATCAACGCGGCGGTAACCGTCGTGACGAAAACCCAGAATTCCAAGATCGCCTTGTTGCGATCAACCGTGTGTCCAAGACTGTTAAGGGTGGTAAGCGTTTCGGCTTCGCAGCTCTCGTGGTTGTAGGCGATCAAAAAGGCCGCGTCGGGTTCGGAAAAGGTAAAGCCAAGGAAGTCCCTGAGGCGATCCGCAAAGCAACCGAGCAAGCCAAACGCCAGATGATCCGCGTTCAGCTGCGCGAAGGTCGCACGCTGCACCACGACATGGAAGGTCGCCACGGCGCCGGTAAAGTTGTGATGCGTTCCGCACCACAAGGTTCCGGTATCATCGCTGGTGGTCCAATGCGTGCCGTGTTCGAAATGCTCGGAATCCAGGACATCGTTGCGAAATCCATTGGCTCGTCCAACCCATACAACATGATCCGCGCCACCATGGACGGCCTCAAGAAGGAGGCATCGCCTCGTTCCGTCGCCCAACGTCGCGGTAAAAAAGTTGCTGATATTCTGCCAAAGCGCGACGATGCGCCAGCAGCCGATGTCGCAGCTGAAGCTGAGGAGGCCTAAGCCATGGCTAAAACAATCGTCGTAAAACAGATCGGTTCGCCGATCCGTCGCCCAAAAGACCAAAAGCAAACGCTGATCGGTCTGGGTCTGAACAAGATGCACAAAACCCGCGAGTTGGAAGACACACCTTCTGTTCGTGGCATGGTCAACAAGATCTCTCACATGGTGGAGATCATCGAAGAAAAGGGCTAGAAGCCCGTTCGATTTCCGGAATTGAACGCCCTGCTCTCACGAGTGGGGCGTTTTTTGTTGTTGGAGATGTCTCAGATTGATCTAAGACAGCGGCGCCTCCACCATGCCACATCTAAATTCTTCCGAATATGTGCCATTTCCAGTCCCGCTTGGAGTACCCGGAAAAGGACACCTCAATCGTCGGGGCACCGGACAGCAATATCTTTGGTCAGGCCAGTCACGTTCTGCATCAATCCGATCACATCCTTTCTCGGTCTTGGCATCCTGATCAGCGGCGCGCGTGACATGCGTTGACAACAGGTTGCACGTCGACGGACAGTCCCACGGATTGCCCACGAAAGGATGCGCCCGTGACGCTGACCCCCACCCTAATCCATCAAACCTACGCCGCGATCCGCGACGCCACAATCCGCACGCCCACGATTCAAGCGGCGCGGTTGTCGCTGCAGCTGGGTATTGACCTGCATCTAAAGCTCGAAAACCTGCAGCATACAAATGCGTTCAAGGCCCGCGGCGCACTGGCCAAATTATTGACGCTCACTGACACCCAAAAACAGGCGGGCGTCATCGCCTGTAGCGCTGGCAATCACGCCCAAGGCGTCGCCTACCACGCCACCCGCCTCGGCATCGCGTCCACAATCGTCATGCCCGAAGGCACGCCCTTCAATAAGGTCAAACGCACCGAAGATTTTGGCGCAACGGTGATCCAGCATGGGGTCGGCTTTGATGACAGCGTCCAATTTACCCTCGATCTGGCGGCGCGTTACGGGCTGACATTCATTCATCCCTTTGATGATCCGATCGTTGCGGCGGGGCAGGGCACTGTCGCATTTGAAATGCTCGAAGACCTGCCCGACCTTGATGTTATCGTCGTGCCCGTTGGTGGTGGTGGCTTGATCGCGGGCATGGCTGTGGCTGCCACATCCGTCAAGCCGGACGTGCAGATCATTGGCGCACAGGCCGCGATCTTTGATGCGGTTAAGGCCCAGTTCGACGGGACCGAAACGCATTTCGCGGGCGCGACGCTTGCTGAAGGCATCGCCGTCAAAGCGCCTGCGCCGGCCAACGTCGAGATCATCAAACAACATGTCACCCGCATCGATATTGCAACCGAGGCAGAGATCGAGGATGCGGTGTTTGACCTGCTGTCAGCAGAAAAACTCGTTGCCGAAGGTGCGCCGGGGGCAGGGCTCGCCGTGATCAAAAATAACCTCGCAGCGTATCGCGGCAAGAAAGTTGGGCTGGTGATCTGCGGCGGCAACATCGACAGCCGCCTGCTGTCCACCTTGATCCTACGCGGCCTCGTGCGCGATGGCCGCATCACCCGCCTGACATTCGAGATTGACGACACCCCCGGCCAACTCGCCACCATTTCACGCATCATCGGCGAGGCTGGCGCCAACGTCGTCGAAGTCATCCACCAACGCATGATGCAATCGGTGTCGCTGAAACAGGCGGAGTTGGACGTAGTGATTGAGGCGCGGGATATGGGGCATGTGAAGACGATTGTGGGGGCGCTGCGCGGGCAGGGGTTCAGGGTGCGGACGGATAGTGGGGTATGAAACTGCAACCACCCATCATTTTTTTGAACGAGGCAGACTAAGGCCCCAAATTGACCTAATTTCGACACTCTTTTAAGAGAAATACCCGTTACCAAATATTGCTTAATGGGGACATTTAAAATGCTGCACAAATTCCTTCTGAAATTCCGTTCTGATGAAGATGGCGCAACAACAGTCGATTGGGTTGTCCTTACTGCTGCTTTGGTCGGGCTCAGCGCCGCTGTGCTTTCGCAGGTCGCGGCGGGATCACTCGATATCAGTGATGACGTCGAAAACTGTCTGGATTTCGACATCCCGCACTTTACGATGGGCGGCCGCGGCGGGAACGACCGCAGCTACGTCGAGCAACTTGAAAAAGCGGCGCAGTGGTGTTCTGACGGAAACCACTGATCCGTCCTGTGGGGACCTGTTTGATGAACAGGTTCACGCTTGCCACCCCACCACCCATGTCCTATACGCCGCCAGTGGCACCACATCCGCCACTGATTCAAACAAACGCCGCGTGCCTTTCCCGTCGCTGGGTCAGGTCTTCCGGCAAGGAGACAGCGACATGGTTAAACTTAACGAACTTCACGACAACCCAGGTGCCACAAAACCACGCAAGCGCGTTGGCCGTGGTCCGGGTTCCGGCATGGGTAAAATGGGTGGCCGCGGTATCAAAGGTCAGAAATCGCGTTCCGGTGTGGCGATCAAGGGCTTCGAGGGCGGTCAGATGCCTTTGTACCAACGTCTGCCAAAGCGCGGCTTTACCAAGCCGAACCGCAAAAAATTCTCGGTTGTGAACCTTGGTCTGATCCAGAAGTTTATCGACGAAAAGAAGCTGGACACAACGATCACCGAAGACTCGCTGATCGCATCGGGCCTGATCCGTCGCAAACTTGACGGTATACGCGTTCTCGCAAAGGGCGTGATCACCTCCACAGTCACGATCGACGTCACTGGTGCATCTGCGGGCGCAATCGAAGCGGTCGCAAAGGCTGGCGGTAAACTGACGGTCACAGCTAAGACAGCTGCTGAATAATACCTTGTGAGGGGCGACTGCGCCCCCTACATCGTTAACAGACCCGACGCCGCTAACCGGATCTACCGGCTGGCGGCGTTTGCATAACAGACCCAAGCTAACAGATAGGCACCTACCAATGGCATCAGCAGCAGAGCAAATGGCCGCGAACACTAGCTGGAGCGCCTTTGGCCAAGCCAAAGAATTGCGCCAACGCATCCTGTTCACGCTCGGTCTTCTCGTCGTGTACCGCATCGGCACATATATTCCCGTTCCTGGCATCGATTCAGATCAATTGCGGTCGTTTATGGACGAAGCCGCAGCAGGTATCGGCGGGATTTTGTCGATGTTTACTGGTGGCGCTCTGGCGCGCATGGGTATCTTTGCTTTGGGCATCATGCCTTATATTTCTGCGTCCATTATCGTGCAGCTGCTCGGCGCGATGTGGGAGCCGCTCAAGAACCTCAAGAAAGAGGGTGACGCTGGCCGCAAGAAGCTGAACCAATACACACGCTATGGCACTGTGGTGCTGGCAACGTTCCAAGCCTACGGCATGGCATCGGGTCTTGAGGCCGGTGGCCTTGTCACCGATCCGGGTCTGTATTTTAAAATTGCCTGCGTCATTACACTTGTCGGCGGAACGATGTTCCTGATGTGGTTGGGCGAACAAATTACCGCGCGTGGCATCGGTAACGGTATCTCGCTCATCATTTTCGTTGGTATCATCGCCGAAGTTCCCGCAGCCCTTGCTGGATTTCTGGCCCAAGGTCAGGAAACCAACAACTGGGGTCTGGTGCTGGGCGTCTTTGCCATGGTCATAGTGATCCTTGCATTTGTGGTCTTCATGGAACGCAGCTTGCGCAAGATCCATATCCAGTACCCGCGCCGTCAAGTCGGCATGAAGGTCTTTGATGGCGGGTCAAGCCACCTGCCTATCAAGGTGAACCCTGCTGGCGTTATCCCGGCGATCTTTGCGTCAGCGCTTCTTTTGCTCCCGACGACGCTGTCGACGTTTTCGGGTGGCGAAACGGCGGGCCCTGTGATGTCCACGTTGCTTGCATATTTTGGCCCGGGCCAACCGCTGTACCTGTTGTTCTTCACGGCGATGATCGTGTTCTTCACGTTCTTCTACACCCGCGAAGTTGCGTTCAAGACAGACGAAGTTGCTGACAACCTGAAAAATCAGAATGGCTTTGTTCCTGGCATCCGTCCCGGAAAGCGCACGCAGGAATATCTTGATTATGTCGTGACACGCATTCTTGTTTTGGGATCCGGTTATCTGGCGCTCGTGTGTCTTTTGCCTGAAATTCTGCGTAGCCAGTTTTCCATTCCGTTCTACTTTGGCGGCACGTCGGTTCTGATTATTGTTAGCGTGGGGATGGACACCATCCAACAAATCCAGTCTCATCTACTCGCCCATCAATACGAGGGTCTGATCGAGAAAAGCCAACTGCGCGGTAAGCGGGGCGGCAAAAAGCGGAGCCCTGCGCGCAAATGAACATTATCCTTCTTGGACCACCCGGCGCTGGAAAAGGTACACAAGCGCGTAAATTAGTCGATAGCCGCGATATGGTGCAATTATCTACGGGCGACATGCTGCGGGCAGCACGGTCATCCGGTACGGCAATGGGCAAAAAGGTTGCGGCAGTTATGGACGCGGGTAATCTGGTCACGGACGAGATCGTCATCGGCCTGATCCGCGAACAGTTAGAAGACACGTCACACACCGGTGGGTTCATTTTTGACGGTTTCCCGCGCACTTTGGCACAAGCCGATGCGCTGGCTGAATTGATGTCCGAGATGGGCCAAAATCTCCAGAACGTGGTCGAAATGGCCGTGGACGACGAGGCGCTCGTTGCGCGCATCACGGCACGCTCGACCTGTGGCGAATGTGGTGAGGTCTATAATGACGCGACCAAACCGATCCCCGCGGACGAGAAATGCACGAATTGCGGGGCCTCCAAGTTCCAGCGCCGCGCGGACGATAACGAACACAGCCTCAAGACCCGTCTGCTGGCCTATTACAAGCAGACATCACCGCTGATTGGCTACTATTACGCCAAAGGTCAGCTTTCTTCGGTAAACGGGCTTGGATCAATGGACGTTGTTGCGGCTGAAATAGCTGGCGTTCTTGGCTAAGTCGTTGAATCGCATATTTACGTCTTTTGGCGGTATTTTCCTCGGAGCAATCATTGGTCTGGCGGTCGGTGGCTTTGCTGGTGTTTTGGCTGGTGAACCAAACATGCCAATAGAGTTTTGCATGGACGACGGTTCCCTTCGGTATATCCAAGATGATGCTGCGCGGGCTCACGCCTGCGGTTGAGCAGGCCATTGCAAGCAGGGGTTGACGCACTTCCTTAACGCTTCTAAACAGCGCCGTTCCCTCACCGAATCTGAGGGAGTATCGCGCGTGGTCGCACCATGCGCAGAACACCTTGATATGACTTAGGCCAGCTGCGCACGCTTCGGGCTTACGTTGTGAAAAAAGGGTCTGGAATGACGGACCCGCAACGAAAAGGAATTGCACACGTGGCACGTATTGCCGGCGTAAACATCCCGACTGCAAAGCGGGTTCCAATCGCCCTCACATATATCACCGGAATCGGTAACACCTCAGCAGCAGCTATCTGCGAGGCCGTTAAGATCGACGTTACCCGTCGTGTTAACGAATTGTCCGACGCCGAAGTTCTCGCGATCCGCGAGCACATTGACGCAAACTACATGGTTGAAGGCGACCTGCGCCGCGAAGTTCAGATGAACATCAAGCGCGCAATGGACCTTGGTTCATACCGTGGCCTGCGTCACCGCCGTAACCTGCCCGTTCGCGGTCAGCGTACATCCACAAACGCACGTACTCGCAAAGGTCCCGCTAAGGCCATTGCCGGTAAGAAGAAATAAGGGAGGACCTAATCAATGGCACGCGATCCTAAACGCACCAAGAAGAAGGTCTCCAAGAACATCGCCGCTGGCGTTGCTCACGTGAATTCTTCGTTCAACAACACAACAATCCTGATTTCCGACGTACAGGGCAATGCGATCGCATGGTCGTCTGCTGGCACGATGGGCTTCAAGGGTTCGCGCAAATCCACACCTTACGCAGCACAGATGGCTGCGGAAGATGTCGCCAAGAAAGCACAAGAACATGGCGTTAAGACGCTGGAAGTCGAAGTGCAGGGTCCAGGGTCTGGTCGTGAATCCGCATTGCGCGCATTGGCGGCTGCTGGGCTGAACGTTACGTCCATCCGCGACGTAACGCCAATGGCGCACAACGGCTGCCGTCCACCAAAGCGCCGCCGCGTCTAAGCGACACCAAACGTCTTGGGGTCCGTGGTTCTGCCTGTGTGGTTGGACCGCGGCCCCAATCCGTCATTTTAACCTCGGGCGTTTGCCTTTCGGACATGAAGGCAAACTGGAATGGAGGGACACATGATCCACAAAAACTGGGCTGAACTGATCAAGCCGACACAATTGGACGTGCAGCCGGGTAATGACCCGTCACGTCAGGCGACTGTTATCGCTGAACCGCTAGAGCGTGGCTTCGGCCTCACACTCGGCAACGCTTTGCGCCGCATCTTGATGAGCTCGCTTCAGGGCGCTGCCATCACGGCTGTTCAGATCGACAACGTTTTGCACGAATTCTCCAGTATTTCTGGTGTTCGCGAAGACGTCACCGACGTGGTCTTGAACCTCAAAGGTGTCGCGATCCGCATGGAAGTCGAAGGCCCGAAGCGTTTGCAAGTGCAAGCCAAGGGCCCGGGCGTTGTCACGGCAGGCGACATTTCGGAATCTGCTGGCATCGAAATCCTCAACAAGGACCACGTGTTGTGCCACCTTGATGAAGGCGCTGAATTGTACATGGAACTGACGGTTAACACTGGCAACGGCTATGTGGCTGCAGACAAGAACAAGCCCGAAGATGCGCCCATCGGTATGATGGCCATCGACGCGATTTATTCGCCGGTCAAAAAAGTCAGCTATGACGTACAGCCGACCCGTGAAGGTCAGGTGCTCGACTATGATAAGCTGACGATGAAAGTCGAAACAGACGGATCTATCACGCCGGACGACGCCGTGGCATTTGCTGCGCGTATCCTGCAGGATCAGTTGTCGATCTTCGTGAACTTCGATGAGCCTGAGTCCGCACAAACCGCATCTGATGATGACGGGCTGGAATTCAATCCGCTTTTGTTGAAGAAGGTTGATGAGCTTGAGCTTTCGGTGCGTTCCGCAAACTGCCTGAAGAACGACAATATTGTGTACATCGGCGATCTCATTCAGAAAACTGAAGCAGAAATGCTGCGCACACCGAACTTCGGTCGCAAGTCGCTTAACGAGATCAAAGAAGTGCTGTCAGGCATGGGCTTGCACCTGGGCATGGACGTCGAGGACTGGCCACCGGACAACATTGAAGATCTTGCGAAGAAATTCGAAGACTCTTTCTAAATACGGCTGGGGGGCTTTTGGCCCCCCGCTAACGATCTGGTCACATGACCCAATGAGAGCAGCGGACACGCATCTGTTGCCAGACAAAGTAAAACGGCCCGTAGAGGGCATATATTTGGAGAAGACACATGCGTCACGCACGAGGCTATCGCCGCCTGAACCGCACCCACGAACACCGCAAGGCTTTGTGGGCTAACATGGCTGGTTCGCTCATCGAACATGAGCAAATCAAGACAACTTTGCCTAAGGCAAAAGAACTGCGCCCGATCATCGAGAAAATGATCACACTGGCGAAACGCGGCGACCTGCATGCCCGTCGTCAAGCCAATGCACAGCTCAAGCAAGACCAGTATGTCGCCAAATTGTTCGACATCCTCGGACCACGCTACAAAGACCGCCAAGGTGGTTATGTGCGCGTTCTACGCGCCGGTTTCCGCTACGGTGACATGGCGCCAATGGCGATCATTGAATTCGTAGACCGCGACGTTGATGCCAAAGGCAAAGGCGACAAGGCCCGCGTTGCAGCTGAAGAAGCTGACGCGTAAACGAGCGAAATAGAATTTGCGAAGGCCCGTCTGTTTCAGGCGGGCCTTTTGCGTTGAACCCCTAGTTTTATAGCTTTAGGCTGAATCATGGCTGATTTGTTTGACACTGGCGCATCTGTTCCCGACACGGCGCACCGCCCACTGGCAGACCGTCTGCGGCCCAAATCGCTGGGCGATGTTATCGGCCAAGAACAAGTTCTCGGGCCTGATGCGCCGCTAGGTGTGATGCTGTCTTCAGGGTCGTTGTCATCGCTGATTTTCTGGGGACCGCCGGGGGTTGGTAAAACCACAATCGCGCGGCTGTTGGCCGATGAAACGGATCTATATTTCATTCAGATCAGCGCAATTTTCACCGGAATGCCAGACCTTCGAAAAGTGTTCGAGGCCGCTAAAATGCGTCGGGAAAATGGCAAAGGCACATTGTTGTTCGTCGACGAAATCCACCGTTTCAACAAGGCCCAGCAGGACGGGTTTTTGCCGCACATGGAAGATGGGACAATCCTGTTGGTTGGCGCAACGACGGAAAACCCCAGCTTCGAGCTGAATTCAGCTGTATTGTCTCGATCGCAAGTTCTTGTTTTGGAACGACTTACCCTAGCTGATCTTGAACGTATGGCCCAACGTGCCGAAAAAGATCTGGTCCGCAAACTCCCACTCGACGGGCCCGCCCGTGAAAACCTTTTGGAAATGGCGGACGGTGACGGGCGTGCGTTGCTAAATTTGATCGAACAGGTCGCGGCGTGGAAGGTGGACGGCAAACTCGACACTGACGCCCTGTCGACCCGTCTGATGAAACGCGCCGCGCGGTATGACAAGTCGGGTGACGAGCATTACAACCTGATCTCTGCGCTGCATAAATCTGTGCGTGGGTCTGATCCTGATGCAGCACTGTACTGGTTCGCACGGATGCTAAAAGGCGGCGAAGACCCTCGCTTTCTGGCCCGCCGCATCACCCGCATGTCGGTCGAAGACATCGGGCTCGCCGACCCGCAGGCACAAAACATCTGCCTGCAAGCGTGGCAAACCTATGAACGGCTGGGATCGCCCGAAGGCGAACTGGCGTTGGCGCAGGCGGTCACGTACCTCGCACTCGCGCCGAAATCCAATGCGGGTTATGCGGCCTACAAGAACGCAATGGCGGCAGCGACAAAAACTGGCAGCGAACCGCCCCCCAAACACATTCTCAACGCGCCAACGTCATTGATGAAAGATATCGGATATGGCGACGGATACGCCTACGATCACGACGCAGAAGATGCATTCAGCGGTGCGGATTACTTCCCTGACGGGATGAAACGCGGGGTGTATTACGCACCTGTTGATCGCGGGTTTGAACGCGAATTGAAAAAGCGTTTGGACTATTTCGCCAAGCTTCGTGACAAGCGGAACAGGTGACGCACAGTTGACTCTGGCACCCATGCGCCTATGACGCAGCGATGATACCAACCGTCCTCCAAGTCGCCCTTGGCGGTGCAATCGGCGCCGCAGCCCGCTACGGCGTTGGCGTGGCCATGTTCCGTCCGCAGGGCGGGTTTCCGACAGGCGTGCTGGCGGTCAATATCCTTGGCTCGTTCTTGATGGGCTTAGCCGTCGTCTATCTGGGGCAAAAATTGCTTAGCCACTGCAACCCGTTCCTGATGACCGGTATCTTGGGTGGTTTCACAACATTCTCCGCGTTCTCGCTTGAGGCGTATTTGCTATTTGAACGCGGTGAGGTTGGCCAAGCTGCCACTTATGTCGCGTTATCCGTCATCCTATCCATCACCGCACTGGTGCTGGGAATTTTCATCATGCGAGGAGTGCTGGTATGAGCCGCGTTCAAAACTTGACAGTCGGCCTCGATGAGGGCGACCAACGCCTTGATCGCTGGATCAAACGCCGCTTTGCCCACTTACAGCAGGGCGGCATCGAAAAGATGTGCCGCAAGGGCGAAATCCGTGTCGATGGGGGGCGGGTAAAGACCAACACACGCGTCGAAGTAGGCCAAAAAATTCGGATTCCACCGCTGCCGGATGCGAACGAAGTGGATGAGCGTCCGCGCGATATGACGAAGGCTGACATCCAATTGATTCAAGGCTGTGTGATTTACAAAGACGATCACGTGATTGCGCTGAACAAACCCGCTGGTCTGCCAACGCAGGGCGGGAGTAAACAGCTGCGCCATGTTGATGGCATGGCCGAGGCGTTGCGGTTCGGCTATGATGAAAAGCCCCGTCTTGTGCACCGCCTCGACAAAGACACATCAGGCGTGTTGATCCTTGCGCGCACCCGCATGGCGGCAAAATCTCTGACTGACGCATTCCGCCACCGCAACACCGAAAAAATCTATTGGGCGTTGGTTGCAGGCGTTCCAATCCCGAAATTGGGATCGGTGAAATATGGGCTGGTTAAGCAGGGTGGCCATGGTGGAAAAGGCGACAATGAGCGGATGAAATGCGTTCATCCCAAGGATGTCGATAAAACATTCGGCGCAAAACGCGCTTTAACAAACTACACTGTGCTGACATCGCTGGCGGATCGCACCGCGTGGGTCGCGTTGACCCCTGTGACGGGCCGCACACACCAGCTGCGCGCGCACATGGCCGAAATCGGTCACCCGATTGTTGGCGATGGCAAATATGGCGCACAGGCGGTGCAGGATAACCCCGGCGACGGATGGGGTGCTGGCATGGGCGAAGAGATCGGCCGAAAGCTGCATCTTCACGCGCGATCCTTGCGTATCGAACACCCTGAGACCGGCAAAGAGCTGTGGATCAAGGCATCGCTTCCGCCACATATGGGAAAGACATGGAGCTTCTTTGGCTGGGAAGAAAAGCACGCTCCTGATGATCCTTTTGAGGGACTGCTATGAGCGCCAATAATGAGTAATTGGGTCGCAAAACGATTCTGGACTGATGTAACAGTGATCGAGACGGACGGCGGCTTTGCTGTTCAGCTCGACTCCCGCCTAGTGAAAACCCCTGCGAAAGCCGCGCTCGTTTTACCGACACGCGCCATGGCGGATGCAGTAGCAGGTGAATGGCGTTTGGTGGTTGAAAAGATTGACCCCAACGTAATGCCGGTCACACGCTCTGCGAATGCCGCGATCGATAAGGTCGCAATACAATTTAGCGAAGTCGCGGCAATGCTGGCCGCCTATGGTGGCAGCGATCTGCTATGTTACCGCGCCGAAAATCCCGAGGGACTGGTGCAGCGTCAGAGTGATGGCTGGGATCCGTTGCTGGACTGGGCACATGACACATTTGGAGCGCGGCTGATCCAAACCGCAGGAATCATGCCAATTGATCAAAACAAAACTGACCTAAATGTTCTTACTGCGCCGATTTTTGCGGCAACCCCTTTTGAATTGGCGGCTTTTCACGACTTAATCGCGATGTCTGGATCTTTAGTGATCGCACTTGGGGTGACACGAGGTCGGCTTGCACCAAAGGAGGCTTGGGCGTTGTCGCGTATTGATGAAACGTGGCAGGCGGAAAGATGGGGTGCGGACGATGACGCGGCGCGAGTTGCTGAAATAAAACGTACAGCATTTGTGCATGCGGCTGATTTCTACCAAATGGCAACTGGTAGCGCTCACAGGTGAATCGACCGCAAAATCGCATTGCATTGCTCGAAGTTCCCTACGATTTTCTTGGTTTCAGGTGTGGGGCCCCTTGACCTCTGTGAGTGAATCCTCGCACTCTCACTAAGTTGCGCAGGTCTACCTGCTAATTAACGCCCCTGTCTGACTGGACAGAACTAAAACCCTGTGACTCACGCAGGGAAACTCAGGAAGGTATAATATGAAAAATTCAGTACTCCTCGGCGCTCTGACCATTGCTGGTCTCGCTGCTGGCGCTGCTGCTGCTGGCACGCTTGACGACGTCAAAGCGCGTGGCACATTGAACTGCGGCGTGACCACTGGTCTTGTTGGTTTTGCTGCACCCGACGCCAATGGCGTTTGGGAAGGCTTTGACGTTGGCGTTTGCCGCGCACTTGCTGCGGCTGTGCTTGGTGACCCGATGGCTGTGGAATTCGTTCCAACAACTGGCCAGACACGTTTCACTGCACTTGCATCCGGCGAGATCGATTTCCTCGCACGGAACACAACGTGGACTTTCTCACGCGACGTCGACCTCAAGTTCGAATTCACTGGCATCAACTACTACGACGGCCAAGGCTTTATGGTTCCACGTGAATTGGGTGTGTCATCCGCCAAAGATCTCGATGGCGCGACTGTCTGCATTCAGACTGGTACAACAACAGAGTTGAACTTGGCGGACTACTTCCGTTCAAACAACATCTCTTATGAGCCAGTGCCGATCGAAACCAACGCCGAAGGCCAGCAGCAGTACCTTGCTGGTGCATGTGACACGTACACGACAGATGCATCCGGTTTGGCTGCTACACGTGCAACGTTCGAAAATCCTGGCGACCACGTTCTGCTGCCGGAAATCATCTCCAAAGAGCCACTTGGTCCACTTGTTCGCCACGGCGACAACGAATGGGCTGACGTTGCACGTTGGACGTTGAATGCACTGATCGCTGCTGAAGAGCTTGGCGTGACATCTGCAAACATCGCAGAACTGGCCAATGGCACCGACAACCCAGAGATCAACCGTCTCTTGGGTACCGAAGGTGAACTCGGCGCGATGCTCGGCCTTGAGGCTGACTGGGCGAAGAACGCTATCATGGCAGGCGGCAACTACGGTGAGTTGTTTGAGAAGAACATCGGTGAGAACACACCGATCGGTCTTGCACGTGGCCTGAACGCCATGTGGACCGAAGGTGGTCTGATCTACTCCCCACCATTCCGCTAAATACAACTTAGCAAAGGGCGCGATCTTTGGATCGCGCCCTTTCGCATACGACCAAGACGATAAGATCGAATTATAAGAAGCCTGATGACACGTGCAGCCGGACCAACCGGCGCTCAGATGACCAGGGCTAGGGAGTTCACGGATGACAACGCTCACCGATCCACCGAAAGTCGGTTTTCAGCTTAGCCAGCTTATCTATGACACCCGATATCGTTCGATTACTATTCAGGTGATTGCGACTATCCTGTTGATCGCGGGCATTTATTGGCTTGTGAACAACACGATCCAGAACCTCGCGGCATTGGGCAAGGATTTTGACTTCGGGTTTCTGACGCAGCCTGCGGGCTACGACATCAACCAACGGCTGGTCGAGTATTCCTCCCAGTCCACCCACGGACGTGCTGCATTTGTTGGCATTTTGAACACTCTCCTTGTGGCCTTTCTCGGGTGCGTTTTGGCCACGGTCCTTGGCGTTACAGCCGGTGTGCTGCGCCTGTCAAATAACTGGGTCGTGAGCCGCCTGATGGCAGTTTATGTTGAAGGCTTCCGCAACGTGCCGTTGCTGCTGTGGATCATTGCAATCATGGCGCTGATGACCGAAGGCATGTCGCGCATCCGAGAGTTCAGGGTCGGTGGTGACGCCAGTATGATCCTCAATGACAGCGTTGCCGTCACTAACCGTGGCGTCTACATTCCTGGTATCATATTAGAAAACGGCTTTTTGGCCTCGTCAGCGATGAACTGGCTTATTTTACTGGTGATCTTAGTGGTCAGCCTGATCGTTATTCGCGGGGTTCGTAAGCGTTCGGATGCTGTGCAAGAAGACACCGGCGTGCGCCCAAACACATGGTATCAACAACTTGCCATTCTGATCATTCCGGTCGGATTGGTTATGGTTTTGATGGGGGCAGAACTTCAGTATCCTGAACTGAGGGGCTTCAATTTTTCAGACGGCATCCACTTGCGGAACTCGTTGATCGCGCTTTGGCTGGCTCTGTCGCTTTATACTGGCGCCTTCATCGCAGAGATCGTGCGTGCTGGTATCCTTGCGATTTCAAAGGGCCAATCAGAAGCGGCGTTCGCGTTGGGTCTGCGCCCCAATCGTACAACAAACCTTGTGATTTTACCGCAGGCGATGCGGGTAATCATCCCGCCACTGATTTCGCAATATCTCAACCTTACCAAGAACTCCTCGCTCGCGATTGCTGTGGGATACATGGACGTACGTTCCACGCTGGGTGGCATCACGATCAACCAGACCGGAAGAGAGCTGGAGGGCATGCTGCTGCTTGGCGCTTTCTACCTCCTGGTCAGTCTTGCGATTTCTGGGGCTATGAACGTCTACAACAACCGCACTCAGTTGCAGGAGCGTTGAAATGAGCGAAACTCACGCGCAAACCGTAAGCTATGTTCGCGACAAAATGATTGACGAGCAGGCGCCGCCAATCGCTGAAACTGGCGTCATCAAATGGGTCCGTGAAAACCTGTTTTCTGGCTGGCTCAACATCCTTCTCACCGTGCTATCGCTATTTGTCGTCTATCTTGCGCTGTCACTGGTCCTGCCATGGGCCTTTGGCGGTGTGTGGAATGCAGGCTCTCTTACTGAATGTCGCGAAGTGCTGTTTTCGTTCTACAAAAGCAGTCACGGGGGCGCATGCTGGGCGGTCATCGAAGACCGTTGGTTGCAGATCATGTTCGGTTTCTATCCGCCCGAACTGTACTGGCGTCCGGTTCTCGCGTTTGCGCTGTTCTTTGTCGCGCTCGCACCGGTTTTGTTCGCTGAAAAAGTGCCTGGCCAAATGATCTGGTTCTCGTTTGCCTACCCGTTCATTGCCACCTGGTTGATTTGGGGTGGGTCGTTCTGGGCACCATTCCTGGCCGCGATGGGCTTTATAGTCGGTGTTCTCGCACACAAAGCATTGGGCAAAATCACGGGTCCCATCGTTGCGAACCTTGGTGCTGTTGTCGCTGCATTGTTGTGGTGGGCTGCTATCATGGGCCCGATCAACGACGGATTGAATAAAATGATCGGCTCTGGCCGACTCGAAAGTGCGATCGCGACGTTGCAAGAAGCTGCAGTTCGCCTTCCGGCAGAAGTTGCGGCAATGGAAGCAATTTCTGAAGAACAAGCGTCTGGAATCGCTGAAGCAGTGGAAGTCAAAAATGGCCTGCTTCAGTCCATGGATGAAATCCGCATCGAAGAATTTGCCATTGAGGCGCAAATCGAAACAAAAGAAGTCGCCCTACGTCAGCTTGTTGGTGCGGAAGAAAGCCTCGATGATTTAGCAGCGATCCTGAACGATTGGGACGGCAGTCCAACCGCTGCAAGTGATGCATCCGAGGCCGACGTATCCAAGGCGCAAGACGCCACAGATCGGGCCTCTGGTCTTATTCAGGACGTGTCAGATCTTATAGGTGATGCGATTGGTGACATCGAAAATGACACAGTGGATCCAAGTGTTGTCGTCACTGACTTGGTCGCGACCGCTGCTGCTGAGGATCCGTCGATCCTGGCGGATGTTGATGCCTTGGTGACGAAGTCCACGTTGATTGAACCATTGGTGACGCTGCAAGAACGCGCGACTGGTATTACGACGCAATCGTCAATGGACGAAATTGGTGTGTTGCGCGCGGACATTATGACCGTAATCGCCAGCTTCGACGCTGACATCACAACGCTCAAAGACATTCAGGGCAAAATTATCGCGTCGAATGTGGAAGATCTTGTTTCACCGCAGGCGGCACTGCTCAGCCAAATGAAAGTCCTTGCAGGGCTGCGCGATGACGCGACAGTGGTCGCGCAGGACACGTTCCGCGTGTCTTCCACCCAATCCAGTGGTCGTCGTTTCTTATCATCGTTGACTTCGTTGCTTGACCAAGAAGTGTCGCTTCCTGAATTGCGCGAACAGACCGCCGCTCTGCTGGATGCACTTCCACGCAACCAGCGCGGCATGATCGCTGTCAGTCAATTGCCCGACGATGCGAGCAACGAAAAACGGGCAGCATTGAACAGCTACCTTGATGCGAAAAGTGACGAATTGAACATTCAGGCTACGATCTCGGGCACCTACGCCGAGCTCGGCCGTGTGGGTTTACGTCCTGTCGACAGCCGCCAGATTGGTGGTTTCATGTTGGCGCTTATCATCGGTATCGCGGGCATCGTTTTGTCGCTGCCATTGGGTATCCTGCTGGCGCTTGGTCGTCAGTCGAACCTGTTCATTGTTAAAAAAATCTGTGTGACATTCATCGAAGTGATCCGTGGGGTTCCACTGATTGTTTGGCTTTTCACCGGTTCACTGTTGTTGAACTACTTCCTGCCTCCTGGCACGAACTTCGACTTGTTGCTGCGCGTTATCATCATGGTGACGTTGTTTGCGGCCGCCTACATCGCGGAAGTTATCCGTGGTGGTCTCGCAGCGTTGGCAACCGGCCAGTACGAAGGTGCCGATTCATTGGGTCTGTCCTATTGGCAGTCCATGCAGTTGATCGTGCTGCCGCAGGCGATGAAAATCTCCATTCCGGGCATTGTAAACACATTTATCGGCCTCTTCAAAGACACTGTACTGGTGGTATTTATTGGCCTGTCTGACCCCATTGGATTTTCGAACTTGATCCGTGCCGACACGGATTGGAACGGCATCTACTGGGAGCTCTTCGTCTTCATTGGCGCGCTGTTCTTCCTCTTCTGCTTCAGCATGGGCCGATATTCCCTATACCTCGAGAAAAAGCTTCAACGTGAGCACCGTTAAGGAGACCATCAATGTCTGACACAACAACAGGACGCGAAGTCAATCGTGAAGCGATGAAGGTCTCTGACGAGGTCGCCATTTCGATCACGGACATGAATAAGTGGTTCGGTACGTTCCACGTTCTTCGCGACATCAATCTCACGGTGAACCGTGGCGAACGCATCGTGGTCTGTGGACCTTCTGGTTCTGGCAAATCCACGCTGATCCGCTGCATCAACCGTCTGGAAGAACACCAAGCGGGCACTATTCTTGTCGATGGAACTGAGCTGTCATCGGACCTAAAAAACATCGATAAAATCCGCTCAGAGGTTGGCATGTGCTTTCAGCACTTCAACTTGTTCCCCCATCTGACGATCCTCGAAAACTGTACGCTGGCCCCGATTTGGGTGCGTAAAACGCCCAAACGCGAAGCCGAAGAAACGGCGATGCATTTCCTCGAAAAGGTGAAAATCCCTGAGCAAGCTAACAAATATCCTGGTCAGTTGTCCGGTGGTCAACAGCAGCGTGTGGCAATTGCGCGGTCCCTGTGCATGAAGCCGCGCATCATGTTGTTTGATGAGCCGACATCAGCTCTCGATCCCGAGATGATCAAAGAAGTTCTTGATACGATGATCGAACTGGCCGAAGAGGGTATGACGATGATCTGCGTGACCCACGAAATGGGCTTTGCCCGTCAAGTCGCGAACCGCGTTATATTTATGGATGCGGGTCAGATCGTTGAACAGAACGAGCCTGAAGAATTCTTCAACAATCCGAAGTCAGAGCGGACACAGCTGTTCCTCAGCCAGATCCTAGGCCACTAAATACGTCTATTGATTTAGGTCCTTCGGGACGACGAAATCTATCACTTGGCCGGAGCGGGACACTGCTTCGGCCCAGTCGTTTGTGGGGAAGTCACACACCAAGGTCGCGCAGGTTGGGTAGTCTAAAAATCGCGGATGATTGGGTGCCTTATTTACCAAGTCTTCCGCAAAGAACGCGATTCCGGGGTTGTGCGCGACAAGCGCGACCACGTCCCCCTTAGCTTTGCGCAAGACGTTCCATAGCGCGGGGGCGGACCCATTATACATCTTACCTATGCGGTGGATCGTAGGCGCTGCTCCCATCGCTGCGACGATACGCTCTGTAGTCTCAATCGTGCGCGCCGCATCACTGCAATAGACTGTATCAGGGCAATCGCCGCGCATCTTCAGGTAGTTGCCCAACGCCGTCGCTGATGATCGTCCCCGGTCGTTAAGCGTGCGAGAATGGTCATCAAACGGGGCGTCCCAGCTCGATTTTGCGTGGCGGATCAGGATCAAACGCTTGGTCATTCGATGATAAAGGCTTTCATATGAAATGCAGTTTGCGCTGGGACGCGCCCGTAGGATTGGCTCACGGGACATGCCATACGCACGCGGCAACCCGCACGACATACTGCATCGGTTTCGTTATGGGCCTTGCAGCTTGGCACATCATAGCCCGTGGAGGAAAGCGCCGATACGGGGCAGGCGGTTAGGCAGGGCTGATCTGCGCAAGTGTCACAAGGCTTTGAGGATGGTGTTGGCAAGTCAATACGATGGTCAAACCGCAAAGCGCCGCGATATGACACGAGCAGGCCCGCATCCCTATGAACGAGCAATCCGACAGGGCTTTGCCAAGTTTCACCGCTGCGCAGTGCCCAGGCAATAAAGGGATGATATGGCCGCCCACCGAACGGGAAAAGCGCTTGCGATCTGGTGGATTCAGCAAGTGACGTAATGGTTGCATGGGACCAGTTGTCCAATGGATCAGTGCCGCCGAATTCGGGTCGCTGGGTCACATAGGCCCAAAACCCCGGCTCCAATGGGCCGAACAGGATTGTGGTTGTTTCAGCTTCATGAAATCCCCCAAGCGGGGTCAAATGCAACAGTTTAGCCGCCGCTGCAATGTCGTCTAGCGTCACTTTGCAACCCGGATGATTGAACCAGCACCATGTTCGGTGAAAAGTTCTAACAGGCAAGCGTTTGGCGCGCGTCCGTCCAAGATTACAGCCGCCCGCACACCGCCTGCAAGTGCGGCCAGACAGGTTTGCGTTTTCGGGATCATTCCACCTGCGATCACACCGGACGCTGTAAGGTCAGCGATTTGTTCTGGGGTCAATTCGGTCAGAACATTGCCATCCCCATCTTTCACACCAGACACATCCGTCAACAATAACAAACGATCCGCCGTCAATGCCGACGCAATCGCGCCCGCTACTGTGTCGCCGTTCACGTTCAATGTTTCCCCGTTCCGCCCAGCACCAAGCGGCGCGATTACTGGTATGGTATTGGCGTCAAACAATGTTTTCAGAATTTGTGTATCAATCTCGGCTGGTGTTCCGACCAGCCCCAGTTCTGGCGCATCTTGATCGCAGATCATCAGGTTCGCGTCTTTGCCCGACAGCCCGACGGCGCGGCCACCTTGACGGTTGATCGCGTTGACGATCCACTTGTTCACCCGACCCGACAGCACCATTTCCACGACCTCAACAGTCGCTTTGTCGGTCACACGTTTGCCGTCCAGAAATTCCGACTTAATATCGAGCTTGCCAAGCAGTTCGTTGATCATCGGCCCGCCACCGTGGACAATGACAGGGTTCACGCCAACCTGCTGCATCAGCACCACATCGCGGGCAAAATTGTCCATCTCTTCGTCCGATGACATTGCATGGCCGCCCAGTTTAATGACGACAATCGCATCATTGTAGCGTTGCAGATAGGGCAGCGCCGCGCTGAGTGTGGCGGCGGTGGCGATCCAATCGCGGTTCATGTCTTGCTTTCTCATCAAGGCGTCCTTTGCGGGTCAGTCTATCCCTGCAATGATTGCGCGCAATGTTTCAATGCCGTCGCCCTTTTCGGACGATGTGATCACCATTTCAGGATATGCAGAGGCAAATTTGGACAGTTTTGCGCGAACTTGTACCAAAACTGCGTCCAGATCACCCTTTTTCAGCTTGTCGGTTTTTGTCATCACGCATTGGAACGTCACCGCTGCACTGCTAAGCAGAGCCATAATTTCTTCATCTACGGCTTTGATACCATGGCGTGCATCAACCAGCACGAATGCACGGCGCAGAGTCACACGGCCGCGCAAATAGTTTTTCAACAAACGTTGCCATTTTTCAACGACAGGAACGGGCGCGTTCGCGTAACCGTATCCGGGCAGGTCGACAAGGTAGTGGCTGTCGCCAGCGGTGAAGTAGTTGATTTCTTGCGTGCGGCCAGGGGTGTTTGAGGCCCGCGCAAGGCCTTTTCGGCCGGTCAGTGCATTGATAAGGCTGGACTTGCCAACATTGGACCGCCCCGCAAAACACACCTCGGGCCTGTCCGGATCGGGCAAGCCATCCATCGCGACAACGCCTTTGACGAAATCGTTTTCGCCCGCAAACATCTTGCGGCCCGCCTCGCGGGTAATGTCATCGGGGTCTTCTGCCGCAAGAAACGGGAGTTGCATCTAAAGCACCTGTGTTTGGTCGCCGAGGGCGACATGGCCATCTTTTGTCACCACGGCATAAACGCCGAAATGCTGGTGGCCGAATGTGTTTTTCAAAGCGCCAAGTGTGTCCGCGTCGCGCACGCCCGTCACCGGATTGGCCGCCGTTAACATACATCGCACGCACGGTTCACGAATTTCAAGTTCAGCCTCGCCAATGCGGATCGTTTGACCCATCCACTCAAGTTCGGTCCACGCATCAACTCCGTCGAGCCAGATATTACCCCGCCAGCGTTCCATTTCCAACGGGTGACCAATCACCGCTTCAACGGCCATATGGCTGGCTCGGTTCATAATTGAGACAGACGGAAGTTCGCTATCTGTCATCCCACGATCCGTCGCCTTAACGATGGCTTTGGGTGCTGCGCGATCGGGTGGGCACAAGGGAGCAACCCAATCCAAAAACCCTGTGTCCGTATCGTCAGGGTTGAAAGTAATCTCTCCAAGGTCTTGATGGCGCAGCGTAATCGTCTGAGTTGCGGCATCAAATTCTGCCCAAATTCCCGCCAACCCTGGGGTGCGCGACCCGATCATGAAGTTTCGGCATCGCGCCCACGCGCCGCCATCAAACTTACTATCTTTATGGGTGACGGCCCAATGACGGTCCCACGGTACGCATTTTCCAGCGCTCAGATCCACAGCCGCAAGGGGTTCGCGACCGTGACTTTTTATCGGGTGTCGCCAAAGTTCAGCAACCGTTCCCATCACTCAGGATCCGAATCTTTGCGCCCGGTGATGTTCCCGAACAAGTCAGGCTTGAACCCTTGGCTGCGCATAATGGCATATTGCTGCATGAACGTGATCGTGTTGTTCGCGATCCAATACAGCACGAGGCCACTTGCGAAGCTGCCAAGCATGAACATAAAGACCCAAGGCATCCATGCAAAAATCATCTTCTGCGTTGGGTCCGTGGGTGCTGGGTTTAGCTTTTGCTGCAACCACATGGAAATACCCAAAACGATCGGCATGACGCCAATAAAGACCAGCGCGAGGATCGAATCTGGAGCTGGGGCACCCCATGGCAGCAGGCCAAACAGGTTATAAAGCGTCGATGTATCCGGCGCGCTTAGGTCATTGATCCAGCCGATCCACGGCGCATGTCGCAGCTCGATTGTGACGAAGATCACCTTATACAGAGAGAAGAAGATCGGGATTTGCATCAAGATTGGCAGACAGCCAGATGCAGGGTTCACCTTGTTCTCTTTATAAAGAGACATCATGCCCTTCTGGAGCTTCTCACGGTCGTCGCCCGCTGCTTCTTTGAGCTTCGCCATCTCGGGCTGTAGTTCCCGCATCTTAGCCATTGAAACATAGGATTTGTAGGCCAGCGGGAGCAGAAGTGCCTTTATCACAAAAGTAAGACAAATGATCGACCAACCCATGTTGCCGATCAGCCCGTTGAGCCAATGCAGAACAGCAAAGATTGGTTTAGTCAAAAAGAAGAACCAGCCCCAGTCGATACTATCAAGGAACCGATCGATACCGAGATCGTCTTGATAACTACGAATGACGACCCATTCTTGGGCACCTGCAAAAAACTGGGTTTCTGCTGAAGCTGTGGCGCCAGAGGCGACTGTGGTCAACGGGTAAACAGTTTCGATTTGATAGATATTATTGGCAAACTTGGCCGTAGACCGGAAATCGCGACCTGGCGTGGGGATCAACGCGGTCATCCAGTACTGGTCTGAAAACCCGATCCAACCGTTTTCTTCTACTTCGATGCGGCCTTCGTCTGATGTGAGATCTGGCATATCGCCGTAATTAATTTCTTCCATCGACCCGTCCGACATTCGCACAACGCCCTCGTGCTGAATGAAGAAACCAATCTGGTCAGGTTCGCCGTGACGTGCCACCAAACCGTAAGGGCGCAGAGCAATTTCAGCACCGGTGGAATTTTCAACGGTTTGAGTGACGGTAAACAGGAAATTTTCATCCACAGCGAATGTCTTGCGGAAAGTCAGTCCAGCACCGTTGTCCCAAATGAGAGTTATATCGCTACCGGGTTCCAGCGTATCGCCTGATTCTAGTTGCCATTGCGTCGAAGCGCCGGGGACTTGGTCTGCAGTCGCACCTACGGCAGCAACCCAACCGTTCAAAGCGTAATAGGGCGCTTCGGTACCGATGGGCGACAAAAGCCGCACGAGGTCGGCATCGGAATCCAGCGTTACGCGGTAGTCCTTAAGGGATAGGTCATCAATTCGACCACCTGTCAGGGACAACGATCCGGTCAGATTTTCGCTATCGATCATGATGCGCGGTGCGTCTGCAATCGCATCTTCCGCGGATAGAGGCGGGAGTACGGCGACTTGCGTTGGAACTTGCGCGTCTACACCGAGCGTTGTGCCATCAGTCGACGTGACCTCTGCCGTGGGCGCGGGTTCAGTCACGTCCGGAGGAGGGAACAACACAAACCAGATCAGAATCACGATGAAGCTGAGCGCTGTTGCGAGGATGAGATTTTTGTTCTGGTCGTCCATTTAAGCCGCCTGAAACTGCCATTGAAATATCCAGCAGGTTCAACAGGTCAGGGCCACAAAGGTCAAGCGCTTTTGCCTTATTTCTGCGGACTCTGGGCGGCTTTGTCACATGGAGTGTCTTAGCCTGCGCGTTTAGGGAAGTGGGCGGGCGCATGGGATCGTTGGAAATATGCCGTCGCCCATTCGACAGTTTCTTGCACCGGCATTGGTCGTGCGATCTGAAAACCTTGTACATCGTGACAACCCAAGGCGTGCAGCGCATCCTTTTCGCCACGTGTTTCAACGCCTTCTGCCAAAGTTTGTACACCTAGTCTGTCAGCCATCGTCAGAATTGCCGCGACCATATTGCGTTGCTCGGAATCCGTATCGACACCCGCCACGAAGGAGCGATCAATCTTGATGCGACCGACACTGAACCGTCGAATGTTGGTGATCGACGCATAACCGGTCCCAAAGTCATCCAGATCAATCCCGCAGCCCAGCTCGGCCAACGCCGCAAGATTTCCGATAATGTCATCGCCAGCGTCATCGGCGATGACAGTTTCCAAAACCTCAATAACCAAACGGTGGGGTGCGATATTGCTCACGTCCAAGTGCATTGCGATGCGATCAACTAGGTGTGGGTTCCGAAGTTCGATGGTCGAAAAATTCACACCAATCTGTGGGACATTCAGTCCAGATTTATCCCAAAACGTAAGTGCCTGGAGTGCCTGCTTGATCATCGTATCGCCGAGTTTTTGCATCAACCCCGCCTGTTCCAAGGCAGGCAAGAAATCTGCAGGTGAAATGATCCCACGTTCGGGATGGTGCCAGCGTGTCAGCGCTTCAAACCCTGACAAAGTTCCATCGTCGAGGTTCAGTTGTGGTTGGAAATAGGCAAATATTTCGCCCTGCTCAAACGCACGTTTCGCATCTTTTGTGATTTTTTGCAGTGAAGCCTGGCGTGACAACATAGCCTCCGAAAAGGCGCGCACGGCGTTGGGTGCTTTGCGACGGGCCTCAGACAGCGCTGAGAACGATGCTCGCATGAGCCCTTCTGCAGTAGGACGTTCCAGCATATTTGACGCAGCGAATCCTATCGATGCGGTTAATTGCACAGGTAGTTCGGTCATGAATGGCACATTGGACAGCGCTTGTTGGATACGGGTGCAGGTATTCAGCATAGCTTCGTGTTCATGGGGCGCCTGCGGCGCGAGGGCGGACATAAACCGCGAACCGTCCAGATGAATTGTCACGTCTGCTTCCGTCAGATGTTCTTGGATCACGCATTGCGTGAAAGTCAGTGCACTTTCTAGTGACTCGCGGCCATAAACCTCCTCAAGTTGTTGGTAGTCATCGATTTCGACAATCATGGCGACCGTTGGGTGGCGGATTTCATCGATGAAACGCGACAGGCACCCAACGATGAGACCTCGTTTGTCCTTTGTCATGATAGCTGGAACGTCCGGCTGCTGCCCTGAAGGTAAAATGATCAACAAAATCACGAGTGGCATGAAAATCAGGCTCGCCAAAATACCTGGCAGACCAAGGATCGCAATCGCCACTCCGCAACTCGCTGCGATGCCGGTTGCTGAGTAAGCCTTGTATCGCAAATTGAGGGGCGCACCCGACCGATTGAGCATTGATGGACCTTTCCAAAACCTGTCGCCAGAACAGACAGGATTGCAGTCTTCAATACGGCAGCGTTCTTATCGGAAGGTTAATTGCCCGATCTGTAAGTTTCGTTGGGGACCAATTCGTTAACGACGCGGCTCAGTCCTTTGAAGTCAAAAATCGCGGGGTCCAGCAGGTGCGATGGGCGCGTGTTGCTTAAGGCACCAAACATCTGTTGCCGCCGCCCGGGCGCTTTGGATTCTCATTGGTCCAGCATGGATTTGATCTGCTGGCGCTGCAGTCCGTCCTGCGATCCACATAAGTCACATGGAATTATAGGATAACCCATTGAACTGCTAAATTTTTCACAATCTGCTTCAGCAACATGTGCCAGTGGGCGAAAGACGAGTAAATCGCCCTTTTCATTGAGCAGTTTCGGCGGCATCGCCGCAAGCCGTAAGCCGCGAACCATGGAACATGATCATGAAAACGTCTCAAGAATGTCGTCGCGGTGATGGCCCAAGACAACTGCGCTACAGCCTTCTTCGCGGGCAATTCGACAAAGGTTTCCACGCCGAAATCTAGAACATAGTGCGCACATTGTTCGGTCCATGGGAATTTTATCGACCACAATTGAGTACGTATCTTGGTATTCGATTCGGTGTGGCACCCGCATGTCCTTCAGGAATTTTGGCAGGACCGTGGCGGGAAAATTGGGCTGACCTTGGTCCAGGTTGCAGGCCAACAAATCAACGGGCAACAACTCGCGCCACTGCAATTCATGTAACACGGCCAGCAAAGTGTAGCTGTCTTTGCCGCCCGACAGACAGATCAGCCATTTCGGCCGCTCAGCACTGTCATCAATCATCCCGTAGTTTTCAATCGCTTCACGCGTATTTTGGATTAGCCGCTTGCGAAGTTTTTTTGAACGCCGTCGTTTTAGGCGTGCCATAAAATGGCGGATGAATATTGTCTGGATAATCAAGCATGACGTTGGAATACAGCGAGGCATTGGGTCGAACAAGGGGACGAAATAGGCCACTTGAAATATGTACGGCGACGTTCCGGTCATCCGTCAGCGCGGGGGCTGCCTACAAAGCCATGAAACATATTACCCTAGCCGCCTTCGCCACGTTTGCCGCCTGCACCGGAAAGCCATCATTTAATGACGCCAGCCTTTCGGACGTCCAATTCGATCTTGAATCGTTTTTTGACGGAGATCTCTTGGCCGACGGTCAATTTCAGGACGTTCTGGGAACAGTCCGGAGATCCTTCGTTGTGACCATTGGCGGCGATTGGGACGGAGAGCGCCTGCGACTGGTTGAAGATTTTGTCTACGAAGACGGATCAGTCGAACAGCGCATCTGTACATTGGTCAAGACTGGTTCCGTAACTTCGGATCAGACATGGGAGGGGACTGCGCCGGGGGTGATTGGCAAAGCAGTCGGACAAGAGCAAGGTGATCGTTTGAACTGGCAATATCAGATCGATCCGACTGTGCCCGTCGCTGGCGGCCCAACAGAGACATTGCGCGTGACGTTCGATGATTGGATGTGGCAGCAGACACATGACCGTTTGCTGAACATTGCCTATGTGAAACGGTTTGGGTTCAACATCGGGCAAGTCGTGATTTCATTCGAGAAGCAATAGCAGCCTGCCTATCGCCTAAGACTCCTGATTCGAAGTCGTTTAGTCCGGTACGTTGTCGACGCCGGACCCGCCCCATGGATTGCATCTGATCACACGGCGGATTGTCAGCGCGGTTCCCTTGATGCCACCGTGCTTTCGCAGGGCCTCCATCGCGTAGGCGCTACACGTCGGGTGGAAACGACAGCCGTGGCCGACCCAAGGCGAAAAAACCAGACGATAGAATCGGATTGGCAGTGATGCGATGAGGGCCAAAGGCGACATGCGGCGACTCATACGAGCTTGCCAAGCGCTTTGGCGAAATCAGCACGCAGCGCTTCGAAGTCGCGATTTTCGGTTACATCCTTTTTGCCAATCAGCACGTAATCGTGGCCGGCCTTAGCCAGCGTAGGCAAATCAAGGCGCGCAATTTCGCGCAGGCGGCGTTTAGCACGGTTTCGCGCAACGGCATTTCCGACTTTTTTGGAACAGGTAAAGCCCACGCGCACCGCGTTGTCGCCATCACGACGATCCCGCATCTGCACAGTTAGGCTTGCGGCGGTCTGATAACGGGCCTTGGACGCAGCAACAAAATTTGCGCGGGTCTTCATCACAACAATACATGCAGAAACGCCAGATAAAACCGCCGTGGGCGATACCTCGGCGGTTTCTAAAGTTTCCTCAGGCGACGTCATATCAGATCTGTCGCGCACCTTTGGCGCGACATCGCCAAGCGCAATTAAGCGCTCAGTTCCTTGCGACCCTTTGCACGACGTGCATTGAGGATATTACGGCCAGCTTTGGTGGCCATACGTGCGCGAAAACCGTGACGATTCTTACGAACGCGGTTGGAAGGCTGAAATGTACGCTTCATTGCGTCTCTCCGGTATTTGGGCGAACCCCAAATTAGGATTCGAGCCTCAAGAATTTATCGTCGTATATCGAAGCCCGTTCTGTAGGGGGGCGCGGGGCGTGTGTCAACGCGCGAAGCTGCGAAAGTCTGCAACAATGCACGAAGCGCGCAAGCGAAATGTTACAGTCTTCACGACAATTGCAACAAAACCCAGTCAAATGAACACCCTGCATCAACGCGCCGTGATAGGGGTATGCAGTCTGCGCGCGCTCGTCCATCTAAGGTGTAATTCGATACACCCTTTGCAACAAGAGACGTGACAAAAATGACTGACGCCCCCGGACCCACCGCTGAAACTGATGCCACCCAATCCAGCGCCCTGATGAAACGTTTGCCGATCATCGTGATCGGTGTGGTTGCAGTGTTAGGTGCATATTTCTTGCGTGATTACCTAACGTTCGACGGGTTGGCGGAAAACCGCGAAAGCCTGATTGCGTTTCGCGATGCGAATTACCTGCTGACCGTGTTGGTGTTCATCGCCATTTATACTGTGGTGGTGGCGTTCAGTCTGCCGGGGGCGACGATCATGACGTTGGCGGGCGGCTTCCTGTTCGCGACGTTCCCAGGGTTTTTGTTCAACGTGATCGCGGCCACGATGGGCGCAACGGGCATTTTCATGGCCGCGCGATGGGGGTTTGGCAAACAGCTGGGCGCGAAGCTTGAAGGGTCCGAAGGCATCGTCAAGAAGATCAAAGACGGGATCGACGAAAACCAATGGTCGATGTTGTTTCTGATCCGTCTGGTGCCAGCGGTGCCCTTCTTCCTCGCCAATTTGATCCCTGCGTTCCTCGAAGTGCCATTGCGTCGCTTTGTAATTTCTACCTTCTTTGGCATCATCCCCGGAGCAGTTGTTTACACGTCTGTTGGCGCTGGGCTTGGCGAAGTATTTGCCAATGGTGAGACCCCAAACCTTGGAGTTATATTTGAACCCCACATCCTGTTGCCGATCCTTGGCCTAAGTGTGCTGGCCGTTCTTCCCATTATCATCAAGGCCGTGCGCGGTAAGAAGGGCCTATAATCATGGAGCGTATCAAAACTGACGTTTGTATTATTGGTGCTGGTTCCGGTGGATTGTCGATCGCGGCGGGGGCGTCCCAGATGGGGGCATCAGTGGTGCTGCTTGAGGGTCACAAAATGGGTGGTGATTGCCTGAACTATGGCTGTGTGCCGTCCAAGGCGCTGATCGCAGCTGGCAAGCTGGCCTATGCGATGAGCCACACTGGCGATCTGGGCGTGAAAGCTGTGAAGGCCGACGTGGATTTTGCTGCCGCCAAGGACCACGTGCGTAAAGTAATTGAAACAATTGAACCCGTGGACAGCCAAGAACGGTTTGAGGGTTTCGGCGTCAACGTGATCCGAGAATTTGGCAAGTTTATCAGTCAAACCGAAGTTCAAGCAGGTGACACAATCATCCAAGCGCGGCGTTTTATCGTCGCCACGGGGTCTGGTCCGTTCGTACCACCAATTCTGGGCTTGGAAGATGTTGATGTTTACACCAATGAAAACATCTTTGATCTGCGTGACCGGCCCAAGCATTTGATCATCGTTGGTGGCGGACCCATCGGCATGGAAATGGCGCAGGCGCATTTGCGGCTTGGGTCCAAAGTGACAGTCATTGAGGGCGCCAAGGCGATGGGCAAGGATGACCCGGAAATGGCTGCAATTGTGCTGGATAAACTGCGCGCGGAAGGTGTCGAAATCATCGAAGAAGCGCAGGCCACCAAAATCAGCGGCTCCAAAGGCGCCAAAGGCAAAGTGACTGTGCACACCCCAAAGGGCGATTTCACCGGATCGCACCTGTTGATGGCCGTGGGTCGCAAAGTTAATGTCGAAAATCTTGATCTGGATAGGGCGGACGTAAAATGGGGCCGTGGCGGTGTCGAAGTCGGGGCCGACCTACGGTCCGTCAGCAATAAGAAAGTTTATGCCGTTGGCGACGCGGCGGGTGGGCTGCAATTCACCCACGTTGCTGGTTATCACGCGGGCGTTGTGATTCGGTCGATGTTGTTCGGCTTGCCAAGCAAGCAGCGCACAGACCATATTCCGTGGGCGACCTATACGGACCCCGAACTGGCACAAGTCGGATTGACCGAAGCCCAAGCAAAAGAAAAATTTGGGGGCAACGTCGAAGTTGTGCGGTTCCCCTACCATGAAAACGACCGCGCCATCGCTGAGGGCAAAACAACGGGCCTGATCAAAGTGATGGTCGTCAAAGGTAAGCCAATTGGCGCATCAATTGTGGGCGCTATGGCGGGCGAATTGATTGGCATGTGGGCTATGGCAATTGCCAATAAGATGAAAATGTCAGCAATTGCTGAAACTGTTTTGCCCTATCCCACCGTATCTGAGATTAACAAGCGCGCTGCGGGGGCCTATTTTACCCCTAGGTTGTTTGAAAGCCCTATGATCAAACGTGTGGTAGGTTTGGTGCAGCGCTGGCTGCCATAAGATCTGAACAGAAACGGACGGCAGAATGCTCAATTCCCTTTCAGGGCGATTTTTGATCCTCACGACGGTGTTCGTGCTGATTGCTGAGCTGTTGATCTTTGTGCCGTCCGTTGCGCGGTTTAGAGAAAATTATTTTCTTAACCGGTTGGAACGGGCGCAGATTGCGTCGCTGACCCTGCTGGCTGATGATATGATCATGCCCGAGCTTGAGGCTGAACTGCTTGAGAACGCAGGCGTCTTCAATGTGGTGCTGCGCCGCGACGAGGTCCGCCAGTTGATCCTGTCATCACCGATCCCGGCGCCGATCCATAAGACATTCGATATGCGCGATCCGCCTGCATGGATGCTGATCCGTGATGCGCTGATCGGGCTCTGGGACACGGAAGAGCGGGTGTTCCGCGTGATTGGCAATCCGGTGCAAGACGGTGGCATGCTAATAGAAATTACTTTGCCATCGTCACCGTTACGGGTGGCGCTGATAGACTATGGCATCCGCATCCTCATCCTATCGGCGGTGATTTCAATTGTGACTGCCGGACTGCTATTTTTGGCCGTCCGCCGCTTTATCGTGAAGCCCATCAAGGGCGTCATCGATCACATGCAGGCCTACGCCAAAGCCCCTGAAGACGCGCGGCTGATTATTATGCCGAACGCTGGCGTCACTGAACTGCGCGAGGCGGAAGAAGCCCTTGCGAGCTTGCAAACCCAACTGACAGGCGCGCTAAAACAGAAAGAACGGCTCGCGCAATTGGGTGGTGCCGTCAGCAAAATCAGCCACGATCTGCGCAATATCCTTACGTCAGCTGTGCTATTCACTGACCGCATTGACGCATCCAATGATCCGACGGTGCGCAGGCTGGCCCCGAAGCTGGTGAATTCAATCACCCGCGCGGTGAACCTGTGCGAAAGCACGCTGACCTTTGGACGCGCAGAAGAACCCGCTCCGCGACTGACGCGGGTATCGCTGGCAGAAACCGTGGATGATGTGATCGCGGGCGAACGGCTGGCTGTCGGGGATCACGATATGTCGTTTTCCGAAGACATTCCGATGGGTATGAACGTGCGCGCCGACACGGAGCAGCTTTATCGTGTCATCGGCAACCTTGTGCGCAATGCCCGCCAAGCAATTATAGCGAGTGGTAAATCAGGTGAGATATGCGTCGTCGGATCAGAGAATGACAGCTGTTGGCAGATCGCGGTCACTGATACTGGCCCAGGCCTGCCCAAGACTGCGCAAGAGCATTTATTTAAGGCCTTTCAAGGCGGCACAACCCGTGGTGGATCCGGCTTGGGATTGGCAATTGCTGCAGAACTGGTGCGCGGGCACGGTGGCAGGCTCGATCTTGAGCGCACGGATGAGACGGGCACGCGCTTTGTGATCAGCTTGCCGAAATCCGACCTGACCCTTTCGCCCACGATCGTTTAGATTTGTCACTTGCAAAGGCTCGACAGGATCGCTAGATCGCCCGTGATGCACCCGTAGCTCAGCTGGATAGAGTACCTGACTACGAATCAGGGGGTCAGAGGTTCGAATCCTCTCGGGTGCACCACTTCCGAATTTAACCCATTGAATACCATCGGTTTCTTGAAGAGACTCAATGGGTGTAGGACATGGCGTATGACAAATCGGTTCCCTTTTCTTTTACGAAGGATGGGATTTATTACTTCGAGCGTAGGGTACCAAGCGAACTTCGGAAATATTACGAAGGATCAAAGATCGCATACTCACTGAGGACCAGATTGAACCGGCCCGGCTTTACCGGAGGGCAAAACTCTCGGAGAATTGCCCGTTATGGAACAGACACAAAAGAAGAAGACCTCGAAGCCGTATTCACCTGAGTTCCGCGAGCGTGCGGTTCGGCTGCTTATGGAACACCGCGATGAATATCAGAGCGAAGCTGCGGCGCTGACGGCGATCGCGGGTAAATTGGGTTGTTCGCCGGACAGCCTTCGCGTTTGGGCCCGTCAGGTCCAGCGCGATGGCGGCGAACGGCCAGAGCCTACCAGCGCTGAGAAGGCGCGGATCAAGGAACTTGAGCGTGAGAACCGCGAACTGCGTCAAGCCAATGAGATTTTGCGTAAGGCGTCGGCGTATTTTGCACAGGCGGAGCTCGACCGCCCGTTTCGCAAATGATGGATTTCATTGCGGAAAGCCGAGAGACACTTGGGGTCGAGCCAATCTGCAGGGCGCTGCAGTTTGCCCCTTCCACTTATTATGACCGGCGCGCCATCGCGCGTGATCCTGAGCGGGCGTCAGCTCGTGCCAAGTCTGATGCCGCTCTGAGCGTCAAGATCGACGGGGCCTGGGCGGACAACTGCAAACTCTACGGAGCCCGAAAGATTTGGCATGTTCTGCGACGGGAGGGTGAGGATGTTGCCCGCTGCACTGTGGAGCGGTTGATGCGCGCCTTGGGCATCAAAGGCGTCGTTCGTGGCAAGAAGGTCATTACCACGAACCCGGACACGTCTTTGCCATGCCCCCCTCTCGGCAGATTTGCTTTGCAAATCGCCTGCCAGGCAATGGACGACAAGGTGAACCGCCTGTTCAAGGCGGATCGGCCAAACAAGCTGTGGGTTTCAGACTTCACTTACGTGCCCACATGGTCAGGGACAGTCTACGTCGCGTTCGTGATTGATGTCTTTGCAAGGCGGATCGTAGGCTGGCGCACATCGACATCAATGAAGACCCAATTCGTGCTCGACGCGTTGGAGCAAGCAATCTGGCAAAGAAAAACACCAGATAACAAGGCTTTGGTCCACCACTCGGACCGCGGATCACAATACCTGTCGATCAAGTATACCGAGCGCCTGGCCGAGGCCGAAATCGATCTCTCGGTCGGAACCGTCGGTGATGCCTACGACAATGCGCTGGCCGAGTGCGTCATCGGCCTCTTCAAAACCGAAGTCATCAACCAAATCGGTCCATGGAAATCGATGCGTGAGGTTGAGTGGGAAACGCTGAAATGGGTCGATTGGTATAACAACCGCCGCCTGCTCGGCCCCATCGGATACATCACACCCGCAGAAGCAGAGGAGGCGTTCTATGCAAACCTGAACAAACTCGATATGCTCGCCTAGTCATTGAATAAATCACCCTCCGGTAAAGCCGGGACATTGCTGCGCGATACCCTGTCGGGCGAGGGATCACATCCACTATCTGGCGCGGCTGTGTGAGATGGAATTGATCGACTGCGAACGCCGGATGATTGAACGGCGGATCAAGGCCGCGAAGTTCCCCAGCACGAAGAGCTTGGATAGCTTTGACTTCAAGATCATGCCCAGTCTGAACAAGCCCCTGACGATGGACCTGGCGGGTTGCGACTACGTGGATCGCAGGGAGGACGTCATCGCCCTTGGACCTTCTGGGACAGGTAAAACGCACATCGCTTTGGGGCTGGGATTGGCCGCGTGCCAAAGAGGGCTGAAAGTGCGCTTCTCGACAGCGGCGGCATTGGTCCACGATTTGATTGAAGCCCAGGATGAGCGGAAATTGCAGCGACTACAAAAGCAGCTGACAAGCCAGAACCTATTGATCATTGATGAGTAAGGCTTCGTTCCTCTGAGTAAATCTGGCGCTGAATTGCTCTTTGAGGTCATATCTCAGTGCTATGAACGCGGGTCCATCATCATAACCTCAAACTTGCCTTTCGATGAGTGGATGGAAGTCTTTGGTTCCGAACGCCTCACAGGTGCTTTGCTGGATCGTTTGACCCACCATGTCCACATCCTCGAGACGAACGGCGAAAGTTACCGCCTCAAACACAGCCGTAACAAACAGCAATAATCAAAGCTGAAACAAGACCAGAAGAATGTCGGCCTAACGGCCAACATGCGCTTTGACACGCTTCGGCTAAGTGACAAACACGCGCGCCAAAGCGCACGATAAACGACAACTCAGTGGACCCATTTTAAGCCGCGACACGGCCCCTTGTTACGCTGCGATTGACATTGGGACGAATATAGAACCCATCATTAGAGGTAAGCTGATAAATAACCTTATTTGGTGAGCTTGCTCCATAATGCCGAAAATGAGTGAAGGCTATTGCGCTGTCTGTCGCTCACGATGCGAAAGCGACCTCAGTCATGCCGTCACGCGGAAAAGTCACCGACGCCGTGCCCAGCTTTCAAACGTTCGTGCGAAGTAGGATATCGATCCGGATCTTTTCTTGCGACCCAAGGGTTTGCTGTTTGTCCACTTTCCCTTTGAGGCGCCTGATGGCGCTACGCACAAGGTGTCCCGCGTCTTGGGCAATGATCCCGTTTACAGCATTGGTGCGCAATGCGTTTACTGTAAATGGAGTCCGTTCATGGGCGATTTTGATGATCGAGGGGTCAATTTCCAACGCCTCAACAATCGACAATGGCGTGCGGGCCTCTGTCGTGACAACGTAAATTCCGACCGTGTCGGGGTTGCTGGTTAGCGATACCGCAATGATTTCTTTGGCGCGGGCTTCATTGCCATAAGTTTCGAGCGACGGCAGGGCGCGTAGGTGGGCGAAATTGAGATTCAGTTCGTCATCAAACCCCAAGCGCCTTTCTAGGCTATCGCGTGACTGCATGCTTTCAGAGATAACCATGATTGAACCAGACCGTTGCCCGACAAATTGCCCGAGCAAGAGGGCTGCGGTCGCACCCGCCGCGCGGTTGTCGATACCGACCCAATCTGCGTCCATCATCGTTTGGTTGGAGATGAAAGGCAGTGCTGCGATGCCTCCGTCTTGGAGACGTGCAATCGCGTCACGCACTTGCGGTGTTTCGGGCGACATGATCGCGACACCAGTGACATCGCTTGGTACGAGGGTATCGAGGAAATCCGAGATACTATGCGGGTCGTTTTCGTCGATATGGCGGACATCACAAGAGACGTTGTCGGACGAGAATATTTTTTCAGCTTCTGCGATGTGCTGGACGATTTGTTCCAGAAATTGATCTCCGGACTTGGGCAGGGCAAAAATAAAGCGATAGCTTTGAGATTTCGCAAGATTTGCGGCCTGCAAATTACGAACGAATCCTAAATCCTTGATCGCTTGCTGGACCCTGTCGACGGTCTTTTGCTTCACGCCTTCGCGCCCATTTAGAACACGATCAACTGTTGCGCGACTGACGCCGGCAGCCTTTGCAAGATCTTTTGTTGTTGGCCGAACTATGAGTTTATGCATTGGAAAATCATATTTTCATTATTTATATCAGTGCTTTAAAACTCTAAATCACTTTGAATAATCACGGATCGCTTGCGTGACATAGCACTTAATGACGCACGTGTCTCAGAAAATGCTTGTTTTGAGGCACGTGCGTCATTAGTGTTTGTCCGACTAAGAAAGCACGGCGAGGGGGCTGGGCTTGCAACAATCCTTGGGAGGAGAGATCAAATGAGATCCAATTTAATGATGACAGCGGCCGCGGGCGCAATTCTGGCGACGGGCATGACCACTGCTGTGGTGGCCGACGGCCACGCGACAGACTTAACATTGTGCTGGGCTGCTTGGGACCCAGCAAACTCGCTGATTGAGCTGAGTAAAGATTTCGAAGAGCAATCAGGCCACACGATGAATTTCGAATTCGTGCCATGGACCAGCTTCGCTGATCGCATGTTGAACGAGCTTAATTCACGTGGGCAGTTATGCGATCTTATGATCGGTGATAGTCAATGGATCGGTGGCGGTGCTGAAAACGGCCACTATGTGAAATTGAACGATTTCTTTGATGCCAACGGTATCAGCATGGATGATTTCCTGCCAGCAACAGTAACTGGTTATGCTGAATGGCCAAAGAACACGCCGAACTATTACGCATTGCCCGCCTACGCCGATGTTGTTGGCTGGACGTACCGCAAAGACTGGTTCGAGCGCCCTGAGCTTCAGGCAGAATTCATGGACACATTCGGGCGTGTGCTGGACGTTCCTGCATCGCTTGCCGAGCTTAAGGACATCGCCGAGTTCTTTCAGGGTCGCGATATTGATGGTACCATGGTCTATGGTGCCGCGATCTACACAGAGAGAGGGTCCGAAGGCATCACTATGGGCGTAACGAACGCTTTGTATAATTATGGATTTCAATACCAAAACCCAGATCAGCCCTATGACATCGAGGGTTTTGTAAACTCTGCCGGAGCTGTTGAAGGGCTCCAGTTTTACAAAGACTTATATGATGTTGGCACGCCTCCCGGTTCGTCAAACTGGTATATGGGCGAGAACATCGATGCCTACCGATCCGGTCAGGTTGCGATGCAAATGAACTTTGCGTTCATCTGGCCAGGTGTTGAAGCGGACGAAAATGTCGGTGGCGGCAATTCCGGTTACTTCGCGAATCCACCAGGCCCAGCCGGCCAGTTTGCGCAATTGGGCGGGCAGGGTATCTCGGTTGTTGCTTACTCTGAAAAACAGGATGCTGCTCTGGAATACATCCAGTGGTTTGCCCAACCTGAGGTTCAACAGCGTTGGTGGGATCTGGGCGGTGCATCTGCATTGCGCGCCGTGGTCGAACAACCCGATTTCGCAACCAGCCAACCATATGCGCAGACGTTCCTCGACTCTATGGCGATCGTGAAAGACTTCTGGGCAGAGCCTGCCTATGCGGACCTGCTGATCCCGATGCAGGAACGCATGCATAATTTTGTGATCGCCGGTGAAGGTACTGCGCAAGAAGCCTTGGATGGTTTGGTTCGTGATTGGATCGAAGTCTTCGAGGACGAAGGCAAGATCTAAAGGTTCTTCCTTGTCGGACGCCATCCTTTGGTTTGGCGACTAACACCTTGAACGCCAGCCGGTTTTTATCGGCTGGCGGTTCATTCTCCTGATACATTCATCTTCACGGGCTGCACCCCGCGCCTGAAGGAATACTGATATGATACACTCCCCCATGGACAGGGCGGCGGCCAAAACGCCCGACGGGGTAGCAAAGCGCATTCGCGGGCTTTCGGATCGCACCATCGCGTGGATATTCGTGGCCCCCACTTTGTTTTTGCTGCTGGCTGTGAATATCTTCCCGCTGATCTGGACGATCCGCCTAAGCTTTACCAACTTCCGCGTTAACCGTCCCAACAACGATGTTGAGTGGGTGGGCTTGCGAAATTACCAACGCATTTTGAACGATCCCGACGTCTGGGCCACGATGCAGGCCACCGCACATTTCTTGATCTGGACGATTGTATTGCAGGTGCTGATTGGCTTCACATTGGCCTACCTGATCAATAAGAAATTCAAGGGCAACGATTTGTGGACGACGATTATCGTTTTCCCGATGATGCTGTCGCCCGCCGTGGTCGGTAACTTCTGGACGTTCCTGTATCAGCCACAAATCGGCTTGTTCAACTATGCGGTTACGTTTTTCACAGGTGGCGATCCGGCCAGTTTCTCGATGATTGGGGATGTGCATCTGGCCCCTTGGGCGATTGTCATCGCCGACACATGGATGTGGACACCGTTTGTGATGCTGATCTGTCTGGCGGGGCTTAGGTCAATCCCAGACAGTATCTATGAGGCCGCCGAATGTGACCGTGCCAGCAAATGGCGGCAATTTTGGACCATAACGATTCCGATGGCGTTGCCGTTTTTGATGTTGGCCGTGCTGTTTCGCGGGATTGAGAATTTCAAGATGTTCGATCTGGTCGTGCAACTCACTGGCGGTGGGCCGGGCAACACGACCACGCTGACTTCAATCGATCTGAAGCGCGAAGCGTTTGAAAAATGGCGCACGGGCTATTCAAGCGCCTACGCTGTGATCCTCTTTGTGACCGTCTTCGGCCTTGCGTCGATCTACGTCAAAGCCCTGAACAAGGTAAAAGAACGATGAGCTTTTCAGTCACAGACCCGTCCAAGGGCGCCAAATGGTTCGCTGGTATCTTAGTGGTGGCCTATGCTGTTATCACGCTGATCCCGCTGCTTTGGATCGTTGCCACGGGCTTCAAATCGCCTGTTGATTCAATCGCCTATCCACCTGTTGTCGTTTTTGAACCCACGCTTGAAGGCTATGTGAACCTGTTCACGGATCGGACCCGCGCGACGGACGATATGCTTGAGGCCGCTGGGCCGCCAACCACGTGGTACGACGAAATCGCCCGCGAACGCGGTACGGTCATTTCCGGACCATCGCGCTACGGTGAACGTTTCTTAAACTCGGTCATCATCGGGTTTGGGTCGACGGCACTGTGTATGGTCCTCGGGACGATGGCGGCCTATGCGTTCAGCCGCTTTAAGGTGCCGCTTAAGGATGATTTGTTGTTCTTCATTCTGTCCACCCGGATGATGCCGCCGATTGCTGTTGCCATTCCGATCTTCCTGATGTTCCGAAATTTGGGGCTTAACGACACGCACCTTGGTATGATCCTGCTGTATACCGCAGTGAACTTGTCATTGTCGGTCTGGTTGCTGAAAGGGTTCATCGACGAGATCCCGATTGAATATGAAGAAGCTGCACTGATCGACGGTTACACGCGGTTCCAAGCCTTCTACAAAGTGGTCTTGCCACAGGCAGCCACTGGCATCGCATCGACAGCAATCTTTTGCCTGATCTTTGCGTGGAACGAATATGCCTTTGCCGTTCTTCTGACGTCTGGCACGGCACAAACTGCGCCGCCGTTCATCCCGACAATCATTGGCACGAGCGGCAAAGATTGGCCTGCAGTTGCGGCAGGTGCGACGATCTTTCTCATCCCTGTTATGGTCTTTACCATTTTGTTGCGCAAGCACCTGCTGCGTGGGATCACATTCGGAGCGGTTCGCAAATGATCGTCTTTATCAACACCTTCCTCAGTGGTCTCGTGCGGTTTCGCCGTGGCTCATGGGAAACGCTGGCGACCATCCTCATCGCATTAGGGGTCATCATGCTGATGCAACCGTTCCTGCTCATTCTTTATAGCTACTCATTTATTGTAACCCTTGTCGGCACGGTGATGTTCATCATCGTCAGCCATTTTCCGGAGTAACAAATGGCACAGATAAGAATTGAAAACGTGCGTAAGGATTTTGGGTCGTTCAATGCGGTAAAATCTTCAACCTTCACGATTGAGGATGGCGAGTTTTTTATGCTGCTTGGCCCATCAGGCTGCGGCAAGACCACGACACTGCGGATGATGGCGGGGCTTGAACTGCCGACATCAGGCGAGATTTACATCGACGGTGAGGAAGTGGGCCAAAAACCCGCCAGCAAGCGCGATATCGCCTTCGTGTTTCAGATGTTCGCACTGTATCCGCATATGAATGTGGGCAAGAACATCAGCTACCCGTTGCGCAGCCAAGGCATGCCAAAGGCGCAAGTAAAGAAAAAGGTACATGAGATTGCCGAGATCCTTGGCATCACGGACATCCTTAATAAGTCTGTCGGCGGTCTGTCTGGTGGTGACCGTCAGCGCGTCGCCCTTGGCCGAGCGATTGTACGCGACCCCAAAGCGTTCTTTATGGACGAACCTCTGGGTGCATTGGACGCAGAATTCCGCGAGCATATGTCTGAAGAATTGCGCGCGCTGCATGATCGTATGAATGCCACGACGGTTTATGTGACCCATGACCAGCTTGAGGCGATGCAGATGGGCGACAAGATCGTCGTGATGAACCACGGTGTTGTTGAACAGTTTGGCGTACCACAAGAAATTTATGACTGGCCCGCGACAAAATTTGTAGCGCAATTTATTGGGTCGCCTTGTATGAATTTCCTCGACTTTAAGGGAAGTGTTTCAAAGGATACTGACAGCGTTCAGCTTGAGAACGTCTCGCTGGAGATCCCCAAATCCATTGATGGCGTCAACGGTGATTTGACGTTCGGTATCCGCCCAGAGCATATCTTTCTTGATGACAGTGCAGGCTACCGCGGGCGTGTCGTGGCCACAGAATACCTTGGCACGACACAGATCGTCACGCTGGATACACCCAACGGGCAGATCAAAGCGCGGGTTGCGTCGTCGGATAAGATTTCCGTTGGGCAACAAACCGGTCTGCGGTTTGATCCGCGCACTGTCACCCTTTTCGATGCATCCACTGGCCACGCATTGCGCAGCCATGCCAACCAAGGAGTGATCTAAGATGGCTGAAGTCACCCTTACAAATATTTCCAAGTCCTTTGGCGACCAGATTGGTTTGGACGACGTGTCCATGACCATTCCAGACGGGTCGTTCGTTGTTTTATTGGGGCCGACAGGCGCGGGAAAGACAACGACATTGCGCATGGTCTCTGGCCTCGACAAGCCGGACAGCGGACGCATAACCATTGGTGGTCGCGACATGGCAAGCTATACGCCCGCGCAGCGCGATGTGACGATGGTGTTCCAACAATACTCGCTCTATCCGCACCTTACAGTCCGCCAGAACCTCGAGTTTCCACTCAAATCCCCAATCCTCAGGACACCGCAGGATGAGATTGACCGCAAGGTTGGCGAGGTCGCAGAGGTTCTGCAGATCAGTCACAAACTTGATAATAAGGCCACAGCTTTGTCAGGTGGTGAGATGCAACGCGTGTCGATTGGCCGTGCGTTGGTGCGCCAGCCGTCGGTTTATCTGATGGACGAACCACTTAGCTCGCTTGACGCTAAATTGCGCTCGGACCTGCGGATTGAGCTGAAGAGTATTCAGGCCAATTCCGGTGCAACATTCCTGTATGTGACGCATGATCAGATCGAAGCCATGACAATGGCAACCCATGTTGGGGTTTTGGACCACGGAAAGCTGGTGCAATTCGGCAGCCCGCGCGAGGTGTATGAAAGCCCTGTCAGTATCTACGCGGCCAGTCGGCTTGGCCAACCGCGGATCAATGTTCTGCCGGCGGATGTGTTTGGTGGCGGGCCTGCGTCTGCCACACATATCGGACTGCGCCCCGAGCAGATTGTGCAAGGTGACGGTGAAGACAGCATAGTCAATCGCGTTGAACATCTAGGCGACCAGACGCGCCTTCACTTATCGTTCAAATCCCATGATCTGATTACGGTCACGGATGCGTACACCAATCTAAAAGCGGGCGACGTTGTCAAAATTCGCCCTGACAAAGCACTTTATTTCGGCGCTGATGGCGCGCGCGTGGCCTAACGGGGGAAATGACCATGAAGCAGTTTATCAACCAAAAAGAAGACATGGTAACAGAGGCCATCGACGGCACGATCGCTGCATCAGGCGGCAAACTGACTCGTCTTGACGGCTACCCGCACATCAAGGTGGTCGTGCGCAGTGATTGGGACAAATCAAAAGTCGCCTTAGTTTCGGGTGGTGGGTCTGGCCATGAGCCTGCACATGCGGGTTTCGTCGGCGCGGGTATGTTGACAGCAGCGGTGTGCGGCGATGTTTTCGCATCCCCGTCTGTTGATGCGGTGCTGGCAGGAATTTTGGCCGTGACTGGCCCAGCCGGCTGTTTATTGATCGTCAAGAATTACACGGGAGACAGGCTGAACTTTGGTCTGGCCGCTGAACGGGCGCGCGCCTTCGGTCACAAGGTTTCCATGGTGATCGTTGATGACGATGTGGCCTTGCCGGACCTGCCGCAGGCGCGAGGTTTGGCTGGAACGTTGTTTGTCCACAAGATTGCAGGTGCAATGGCCGAAAACGGTGCAATGCTGGAAGATTGCACGCTGGCTGCGGAACGGGTCATCAAGAACAGCCGCAGCATTGGTATGTCCTTGGACACCTGCACTGTTCCCGGGTCGCCGAAAGAGGACCGTATCCCCGAAGGGATGGTTGAACTTGGTTTGGGTATTCATGGCGAAGCAGGTGTTGAACAAGTGACGTCTTCTGGGGCCAAGGACGCTATCGCGAAGGTTGTCCAAAAGTTGGCGGCGACCATGGCGGACGCGCCCCATGCGGTGTTGATCAACAATCTGGGCGCGGCGTCCGTATTGGAAATGTCGATCCTGACGAATGACCTTTTGGCGTCCAGCATCGGGGGCAGGATTGCGCTTGTTATCGGTCCAAGTGCCATGATGACTGCGTTGGACATGCATGGGTTTTCCGTTTCGGTTGTTGAAATGACATCGGATGATGCGGGACTGCTTTCACAGGCTGTTGATGTCGCGGGCTGGCCCGGATGCCACCCGCGCGCGCCTTTAACAGTCTTGCCTTTGCCTGATGGCTTGTCGCCGATCCGTGCGCCCGCGTCGCCCCATCCTGCCACCGCAGCGTTCCTGACAATGTGCTGTGAGGTCTTGATCGCATCGGAGGATCATCTCAACGTGCTGGACGCTAAGTCTGGCGATGGTGATACCGGGTCCACATTGGCATCGGCAGCACGTGCTTTGATGGGGGCGATGGACACCCTACCGTTGGCTGATCACACACAGCTTTACCGCGCCATCGGGTTGGAGTTGAGCCAGACCATGGGTGGCTCATCCGGTGTGTTGTTGGCGATCTTCTTTGCCGCGGCGGGGGATGCGTCTGCGTCCGGACAATCGATGCGGTCTGCTTTGCAATCTGGTCTCGAGCGGATGCGCCACGTCGGCGGGGCGAACCCAGGTGATCGCACGATGGTGGATGCGTTGATTCCAGCACTTGAGGCGCTTGACGACGGGCTTGCGCATGCGGCGACTGCCGCGCGCAAAGGGGCCGATTACACCGCCACATTGACGTCCGCCAAGGCGGGCCGCGCAACGTATATCAATGCCGAACAGCTTGACGGGCATGTTGATCCGGGCGCTGAGGCTGTTGCACGCTTGTTTGAAAACCTCGCATCATGACCAAAACTTGCGAGCGTTGCTTAGGACCGTTTTGGCTCAGCGCGCGACAGATCACCGCAAAGTGCAGTCACGCTGCCGAGATTGTCGAACGTCAGTGAATTTTTCTCGTTGAAGGGCGCGCCGGATCGCCGCCCACATACGCATAGTTTTACATCTTGGCTGCAACTGCCGCCGGACTTAGTCGATGGCAAGCCCAATGTCGTCAAAGCAATGAAAGCTCTCTGATGGGAACAATAGTCCCACCTTGGTCCCGGGTTTCAACGTCGTATCGGCTTTGATCCGGACGGTGACTTGTCCTGCCTCGCCGCACGCCATGATAACAAACGTATCGGCACCTAGATATTCCAATACGTCGACCGTTCCTTGAAGATGTCCATCGCCCTCGTCGACAACCGAAATATGCTCTGGCCTAATTCCAAGCGAAACAGCCTTGGTGGGCAGTTGCACCTTTGGGACAGCTTTGGCCGGCATAACGTTCATCCTTGGCGAACCGATAAACTGTGCAACAAACAGATTGGCGGGTTTTTCGTAAAGCTCTCGCGGGCTACCCACTTGAGCGATTTTTCCGAACTCCAGCACCACGATCCGGTCGGCCAGAGTCATTGCTTCTACTTGGTCGTGGGTAACGTAGATCATCGTAGATTTCAGCGTTTGGTGTAGTTTCGCAATTTTATAGCGCATTTCTACCCGCAGTGCTGCGTCAAGATTGGACAGTGGTTCGTCGAACAAGAACGCGGTGGGGTCGCGCACAATTGAGCGGCCAATGGCCACCCGCTGGCGCTGTCCGCCAGACAGGTCTTTGGGGCGTCGATCCATATAACCATCAAGTTTAAGAACGCGTGCGGCTTCGTCGACTTTTGCATCTATCTCTGCCTTGGGAAGTCCCGCAGATTTAAGCGGGAAGCCTACGTTTTCGCGAACCGACATATGCGGGTAAAGCGCGTAGGATTGAAAAACCATCGCCAGCCCACGCTTGCTTGGCGGCTCAGCAGTCGCGTCGCGTTCACCGATCAGGATTTGCCCGCGCGTCGTTTCCTCTAGTCCGGCGATCATGCGCAACAGTGTCGATTTTCCGCAGCCGGATGGTCCGACAAAGATAACAAATTCGCCCTCCTCAATTGCGAGATCAACCCCTTTGATGACCTGAACGTCACCGAACCATTTCTCAACAGCTTTCAACTCGATTGATGACATCAGGCGGCCCCTTTGGCTTGGTCCAAATCGCGCCCGGCCCATGTTAGCCAGATTGCGGCTGTCCAAGTGAAATTGTCGCCACCGCACGGCGTCGCGTCGGTTGGATCAAAGTATTCAAAGAACCCGTGTTTCTCGATAAGTTCTGCTGTCTCAGCGCGCAGCCTCGCTTCAAGGTCGTGGCGTCCAGAGTCGCGCAACCCAATCGCCATAAGTGCGTCGATCACTGGCCATGTTGGCCCGCGCCAATAGCGGCGTGGATCGAAAATGGCCGCCTCTGGGTCTGCTGATGCAATGCCATAGCGTACGGCATCCCAGACGCGTATCAGCTGGGCATCCAGTTCCGGATTTGAGGCACCTGCCAAATATGCCAGAAACGCACCAGAGCCGAGCACGCCTGCAAACAGTCTTGTTCGCAAATCTTTCGCATCATAGGCGCCGAGTTCCGGGTTCCAGATCAGAGGCAGCGCATTGCGCAACGCCGCGGCCCAGCTTTCAATTTCGGTGACGTCTTCGCCCAAGGCCCTGCCCAATACCGCCAAGTCTTCATGTGCGCGCAACAGTACGAATGTGATCCCAGGATCGGCCATCAGGAACGGGCCGTCAGCCACGATCCGCGTCTGATCCCACCCGACGACCTTTACGCCAAACTGAACCATCGCAATGTAGCGGTCATATTCGGCCTCTCTGGGGCGCATACCTTCGGCATCCTTTCTACTGGTCTTATGGATTCGAATTGTCGATCCTGCCAACAATCCCGGCACTTGGATATGCTGTTTGGTGCATCGCTGTTTTTTGACAAGCGACGCGCCGGGGCAGTCGTTCGAACTTGTCGATCCTTGTGCCAACTTCGGCGTCACCCCATAAGGGTGGCGCCGAACTGCTCCAATTAAACTTATGCATGAGACTGGCAGGGTGTTCACGAAATACCCGTTCTTCGGAAGCCGCTAGATTGCAGCCTACCTTCCCCAACAGGGGTTCTCCACAGGGCGGCATCGTGTCCGCCGCCTGATGAACCTCATGGGATTGCAGGCCATCTATAAGAGCTCAAACACCATCAGCATCGTATTTACGCATACCTACTTAGAAAGCTTGCAATCACGCTGCCCAATCAGGTTTGGTGCAGCAGCATTGAAGTGGTCCTGCTTTTCAGGACAGGTATGTGGCTTGGCTAAGATGCATCTAATTTATGTTCATGCCGATTTTCGTATCTCCGCGTGGCCAAAGTATGCGATGTCCGGTGTTCGCTTATCAAGGGCCGTGTGAGGGCGTTCTGAGTTGTAGAACCCAATCCATGTATCGATGATCCGTTTTGCGTGGAACCCGCCGGTGATTTCATGCAAGTAAACGGCCTCCTGCTTGAGGGATCGCCACTGGCGTTCGATGAAGATATTGTCGAGATAGCGGCCGCGTCCGTCCATTGATATTTTGATGTTGGCTTCGGTCAAAGTTGTGATCCAGCCTGCGCCAGTGTATTGGCTGCCCTGGACGCCCTTCTAAGTGTCAAGCCGCGATCTGAGCCTGATTTATTTGTTTGTGGCGACGCGCGATGATGTTGAAGACTTCGCGCGCAATGTATCGTTTGAGGCAGCGGATCGCTTCTAGCTTTGAATGGCCTGGGGCTACTCTACGTGCGACGTATTCTTGGGTCTTCGTATCCAACCGCAACCGTCCGATTGCAATGATGTGTAACGCACTGTTCGCGGCACGGTCGCCACCTCGGTTCAAGCGGTGTCGTGTGGTTTTGCCCGATGAGGCAGGAACTGGGCTGACACCACACAATGCAGCAAAGCTGGCTTCGGATCGGAGGCGTTGAGGATTGTCGCCTGCGGTCAGCAACAATTGGGCTGCGCTGTTCAACCCGATTGAGTTGCGTGCGATCAGCTCTGGGGCCAAATCTGTGACAATTGCTTGGATCATAATGTCCAGCTCGGCGACTTCATCATGCAGTTCAAGATACCGGCGGGCCAGTGATTTGAGAGCTATCCGATAAGCTTCTTCAATATCTCGAAACGCAGTCAGGTCAGGACGCCAGGCTGCTAAAGTCCTGATCAGTTGCATGCGGGTCATCTTGCGCAGGGTGTCGCGCAATCGGTCAGGCGCGCAAACGATTGTCGTCTGGATAATTTGCAGTGCAATCCGCCGCGCTTGGACGGCGGTTTTGCGACAAACCTTCAGCACACGCAGGGATTCCACCATCCCATCTCGACTGCGCGGGGTTACTGTGCGCCGTTTTTCGTAGGCTGCGTGAGCCGCACTTTCCGCATCGAAGTCATCGTTCTTGCCGCGCCGTCTTCGGTCCAGCTTGTCAGGTGCGCTTACCTCTAGGACGTCCACACCAGCAGCCTGCATATATCGCAAAAGTCCTGCGCCATAGCTGCCAGTGCATTCAACCCCGATACGTTGTAGGTTTCCGAAGGATAGCATCCAAGCCAGCATCAGCTTGTATCCCTGCCGCGTGGTGGCAAAGCTTTGCGTACCAAGCACCTGATCGTTTTGATCAACAACAGCAGCGACGTGCAGATCTTTGTGAGTATCGACGCCACCGACGACGGGTGAAGTCTTTGAGAGTTTGGCCATGCTGTCATCCTTTCCAGCTTTCGATTGAACTAACTTCATCGGAAAGAATGCACGGACAGGACAGTCATGAGATCAAGTGGTCAGGCCCTTCTTGGGTCACGCGGCATCTTCGAGACAAAGCCTCACCGCAAGGCGTTCCCGGATGGTCGACAGGTCCAGGGAAAGACACATGTCAGGTCGATCAGAATGTGGGTCAGACCACACCGAGACGCCTAGCGGCACCAACCCAACAAACGGTCGATCAGTGTTTGAGTCAAACCACCCGAGAACTGGTGACCATTATATGACTATCCGTGTTCATGATCTCTGGCTTGCCGTATCGGGCGATAGCCTCCTCCAGCGCCTCAACACAGAAGCTAGCATCCAGCGTATTTGAGAGCCGCCAAGTCAGCACTTTTCGCGTTGCCCAGTCCATGATCGCCACCAGATACAAAAAACCATTCTTGACGGGTATGTAGGTGATGTCGCTGCACCAGACCTGATTGGGTCGGGTGATTGCCAACTTTCTCAGCAGGTATGGATAAATGCGGTGCTGTGGGTGCTTCTTGCTGGTGTTCGGCCCCTTGTAGATGGCCTACAACCCCCTCTCAGCGATGCTTTGCATCGCCTGCCGGGCAAGGCATGATGTTCATCAGGCGACGAACACGATGCCGACCCGCAGAGAACCCTGACTGGGGCAAATAGGCTGCTATCTGTCGGCTGCCAAAGAATGGATATTTCGTAAATATCCGATCAATCTCATGCATCAGCTTAAGCGTCTCAGCATTCACCCCAACTGGTGTGTAATAGATCGACGAACGGCTGATCTTGAGCAGCTTACACTGGCGCGTCAGGCTCAGTTTTGTGTTCTCTTTGCGGACCATCTCGCGGCGTTTTGATGGGCTCACCCCGGTGAATTCGCTTTAGCGAAATAACCTGTCTTCAGCCCTTGTGACAAAAAATCGTTCTCCACCGCTAACTGACCAATCTTGGCGTGCAGCTCTTTAATCTCACCGGCCTTGTTCTGAGCCTTTTTGACCTTGTCGGTAAAAACCCCGGCCATGCCTTCGATCGCCTGTCGTTTCCATGTGCTCACCTGCGTTGGGTGGAGCTGCCGCTTGGCCGCAATCTCCTGAACCGTCTTGTCACCGCGCAGCGCCTCAAGCGCCACAGTAGCTTTAAAGTTGTCTGAAAAGTTCCGTCGCTTTGTCATCCTCGTATCCATTCGTTCGTGTTGGATACATCTTAGCACGCTGTCCAGTTTTGCCGGACCACTTCACATCTCCTACATCCCGTCAAAAACGGTTTTCTATACTTGGTGGCGATCATTGATTGGGCGAACCGCAAGGCGCTGTCCTAGCGGCTCTCAAATGCGCCAGATGCCAGCTTCTGTGTTGAGGCGTTGGAGGAAGCTATTGCCAAATATGGAAAGCCATAGCTCATGAATACGGATCAGAGCAGTCAATACGCCGGCGGGGGGCGGTCACGACTTTGACCAAAGCGGACATCAAAGTTTCAATGGGCGGTCGCGGCCGCTATTTGGATGAACCTCTTCATCGAACGCCTCTGGGGTACCCTGAAACAGGAGGACAGTTATCTACTTGAAATCAGCGAGTGCTTCCAGTCAAAATGTATCATAGATAACTGGATTGAGTTTCACAACTCAGAGCGCCCTCACGCCGCCCTTGATAAGCGAACGCCGGACGTCGTATACGTTGGTAAGGTGTAAACACGAAAAACGGCATGAATAAAAACCAGATGCATCTTAACCCAGCCATAAACCCGTCCAAAAAACGCCTTAAACCTATCCTAAAAAGCAGGACCACTCAATTTAGAGTTAAGACTGGTATAGTCAAAAGAAAGGTCCTGAATAGAAGTAAGCCTAGTCCGACAGCGCCAAAGTAAGCCATTTTCAATATTTGTTTCTGATTCGGGAAGATCGGGTATAATTCGCCACTAATAATTCTGTTCCCTCAAACAAGTTACAGCAAAAAAGCAGCGGATTACGCGTCGCCGACACACCAATCAGATCATCTGGATCATACTGTTTCCAAATACTTGAAGTTGCCGGATTTTTTAACCCTTTTATCGCGAATTGTTGACAAAATTTTTACCTCGCTATAAAAATTTTCTAACTGAGCAGTTTTCGGCGAAGCTTTCTTGAGGGCATGATCTCGTCCGTAAAGCCTTCTTTTCGGCAGCTGTTCTATCAACGTTTCTAGGCTTTTCTAAATTTAGTGATCCCGTTAGTTAAATTATTCAGTTTCTTGCTGGATGTCCCAATGGAGAACAAAATGTCAATTCTTTCTGTACCTAGTCCATATGCGACCGTGGCAGACGCCATGGCTGCTGCAAGCACTGGCGACACTATTAGTCTGGCGGCTGGCTACGGCCCCGAAGTTGTAATAGTCACTTTAGATAACATCACTATCACTGGGCCAGCTTCTGCGACCGGCATAGATCTGACCATTGGAGCTGGCGTTACTGGTTTGACTCTTGATGGTGAGGCTCCGATCAACGTTACGGACTCAGGTACAGACGACATAATTACCGGCAATAGCGGCGATAATATAATCACTGTGACGGGTGGCGCCGATGTTGTTGACGGTGGTGCTGGCGATGACTGGTTGGTGTTGGACTACAGTGGGTCAGCAGTTACCGTCTCCGCAACCACAACCTCAATCTCCTTTGCCGGCTCGCCAGGCACGGTTACAATCGCTCCAAATTCGATTGAGCATTTCTTGGTGTTAACTGGTGGCGGCACCGACACTATTACGCTTACCACCGCTGACGGTGATAATTATTTTGACACCGGAGAAGGTGCCAGCACGGTCACGGTCGGAAGCGGTGATAATGTCTTTGTTGGAGGCTCCGGCATTGATACGCTCACCTTTGGTAACGGCGACAACTCCATCAATCTTGGTTACGGCACGAATGGGGCAAACACGCTCACGGGCGGATCGGGCAACAATACCATTCTTGGCAGCGACGGCATCGATACAGTGACCCTGGGTGGCGGCAACAACCGGATCGAGGTTGGAGACGGCGCTAACACGCTCTCGATCGGCGGAACCTTCAATGGCAACAATGTTATTATTGGTGGCAGCGGTATCGATACGATCACGGTTGGTGGAGGTAACAACTGCATTGATGCTGGGTGGGGCACTGCTGGGGCCAACACGATCACGTCCAGCGCGACGGGAACGGGCACCAATAGCATTCTTGGCGGCGAAGGCATCGATACAATCACTCTTGGTAACGGGGACAGCTACATTGCCGCTGGCGGCGGGGACAATACGATCACGACCGGTACGGGCGATAGTTTCATCACAGCCGACAACGGCATAGACACGATTACCGCGATGGGCGGCGATAACGTTATCGAAGCGGGGACCGGCGGAATCAATACTGTTACCACCGGCATTGGCAACGACGTCGTTGAAACTGGTAACGCTGCTGACATCATCACCACGGGTGCAGGTAACGATATTATTAAGGATCTTGGTGGTGGAGGCACTTTAACTGGCGCTGCCGGACATGACCGAATCATCATGGACTTTTCCGCTTCATCAGGGGGGGTCACTACCACGGCTGTAAATGTCGCGGGAACTTATTCTGGCCTAGTGGGCGGAACGTCCTACACGGGTATTGAGGAATTCCACATCACCGGCAGCGGCGGTGGCGACATCATCACAACCGGTGCTGGTGCTGACGTTTTGGACGGCGGGCATGGGGCCGACACTCTGACTGCTGGCGGCGGGTCTGACGTTATCTATGGCACCGTTGGCGATGTTATTGCGGGTGGCGAAGATGCTGGTGGCGGTGACAATGACGTTCTGGTTCTAAATGGCCTTGGTGACGGCACCCTTGAATATGATGTAGGCAATAATGAAAACGGCACGTTCACCTTAAATGCCGGTGGCGGTTCGATAAGTTTCACTGGTATCGAGAGTATTGTGTTCAACGCCGACATGATCACGACGCCTGAGGATACAACCTTAGTGGGCGACCTCGGCGTGACAGTGTCCACGTTTCAAGTGGGCAACAATACCTATAGCGCTGGTCAGACAGTAGTCCGCACTGAGGGCGAACTGACGATCAATGTTGACGGCAGCTACACCTTTGCGCCAGCTCCGAATTATAACGGGCCGGCTCCGGTCATAAGCTACACAGACAGTGCGAATGTGACCGCGTCTCTGTTCATTGAAGTTACAGCCATGGACGAGATGACCCCTCATTGTCTCACGGGTGAAGCACCGACCGTAACTATCACGGAAGATGCGAACAATGACGGCGACATAAATGAAGCTGAATTGATTGGTCGGGTCAATGTTCAGATTGCATTGCCAGGGGGGGCCTTTGCAGGCGATACGCTCACGATCACCAATCCCGACGGAACCACCACCGATGTGACTCTGACCGTCGATGATATTATTGCTGGTAAAATCCTTGTCGATTTTGAACCCCCAGCCGTGGATGAAACTATTACTGTCTCTGCAGCGGTCACCAGTATAGTAGGCACCTCTGGAACAGGTACCGACTCCGCAACAGTCGTCTGCTTTGTATTGGGTACCCTGATCGCGACTGCGGGCGGCGAAATTCCAGTAGAACACCTAAAAGTTGGTGACCTTGTTCAAACCCGCGATCGCGGATTGCAACCTTTGCGCTGGACTGGTCGCCGCGATGTTGACGCCAGCGAACTTTCCGAAAACGAAAATTTGCGGCCAATCCGCATTCGTAAGGATGTCATCAGCGCTGGATGTGGTGTTGGCGACTTGGTCGTATCACCGCAACACCGTGTCTTGATCACCTCTAAAGTGGCTCAGCGGATGTTCGGCAACACAGAAGTCTTGATCTCGGCCAAACAGCTTTTGGCGATTGACGGGGTCGATATCGCCGTTGATGTCGAAGACGTAACTTATTTCCACATCCTCTTTGATCAGCACGAAATTGTCTATGCTGATGGGGTCCCCTCCGAGAGCCTTTACCTCGGCAAAGAGGCGCAAAAAAGCCTTAGCGCTGCGGGTCGGGAAGAAATCCATGCCTTGTTCCCAGAAACGGCTTCACCGACCTTTGTTGCCACGTCTTGCCGTCCGATCATTCAAGGCAAGCGGGCCCGAAAACTGGCCCTGCGTCATCAAAATAATGACAAGCATCTCTTGGATGACCAAAGGGCGTATGGCTAATCTCAAGTGCGAAGGCAGCCAAAGCTAGTAGGGACCTCTCGGCGATAATTCAACAAGCCAGCCTAAAGGTCCCTATCTCGCCCGTTATGCAGATGGCTTTGTTAAAGGTGCGTTCTCCCTTACCCTTGCTTGGGCTCAAACGACCGACCCAAACATGGGACAATTACATTCTAAGGTAACCTCGAAAAACACAAGAAATCATATACTTGCCCCTAACGATACATATGGCACATTTTCACTAAGATCTATTTATCTGAACACCTTTTCCTAAAAAGATAACGCGCGTTAGAAAAAATTGAGGCTGATTGAGAGGCAAAAAATGGCAAAGCAAAACATAATTTACGGCCGGGCCGTACCTGTGAATACCCAAGCACATAAGGACGTATCTGTCGAAATAACCGACACATACGCATTTGCAAAACACGTCAACACGGTACCTATTGTGGCAGCAGAGTTTACGGCATCTTCTGCTGATTTGGTAATTGTATTTACTGGCTCTGAAGGCGCTATATTTCCATCAGTTTTGCTAGGCGTCGAAAGTGATCAGAACGAATTTATCGACGAAGACGGCTTATGGACGGGTAAATATGTGCCTGCTTTCTTGCGCCGTTATCCTTTTGTTTTTGCACAAAGCCCTGAAGAAGACCAATTGGTGCTGTGCATCGACGAAGAATTTGAAGGTGTCAACAGCGACGGTGTGGGCGAACGCCTTTTCGATTCAGACGGGGAACGCACGCAGTATTTGGAGAATAAACTTCAGTTTTCTGCTCAGTATCAAAATCAACACCTGCAAACCAAAATCTTTTGCGCCCGGCTGCTCGAACTTGGCCTGCTGGAACCAGCCGTTGCCAACTTTATGGGCGACGCAAGCCAACCACGCCGTCTGTCTGGTTTCTTCCGGATCAACCGTGAGAAACTAAAAGCCATCGCACCGGAAACACTGACCATGATGTTCAACAATGATGAGTTGGAATTGTGCTATGTACACCTGCAGTCGTTCAACAATGTTGATATGCTTGGCCTGAAATCGGCCGCCAGTTCAGATTGACGGGCGCACGGCTAAAGATAGTTAACCTTTGCGCCATCTTTTTTCATAATGGGGCATCTGAATCCCGCACATCATCAAGATACGCTAGGGCCGATGAAATAAATTCAGGCGGGATGTACCTAGCAGTATTCTTTTCTTGCTTACATCATTGGCCAGAAAAATTGTGTCGTCAAGGATTTCAGCAAGCATCAAGCATAGTGGCTGCGGTGGCAGCAAAAATGACAGGTACAAAAAGGCGTATTTTATAAGATGAAGTTCGCCCCAGATTACGGACAGTTTTATTATTGATCCTATTCAGCCGCTTTCCTAGCGATATCGTCAAATGCCTTTTGCGGTTTTTGGTAGCCGATGCCGGAGCGACGGCGCTTTAGGTTGTAGAATACTTCAATGCACTCGAAGATATGCTTGTCGTGCAAGCCCGTGGCTTGCGTACCCATCTTTCGGCAGATTGCTGCGCAATCGCCTGTTGGTCAGTGGTTCAGGCCTCATGCGAAGACGGCGGCTGACCATACTCAGAAACGGTCCCTTACGACCAAGCCCATATCGATCCAGCCGCCACCAGTTCTCCCCGAAATTGGCTTAGCGGGCAATGGCTCAATCTTTGCAGATCGATGGGGAAAACATAACACAAGCCCTAAGTTGTCAACGACGCGCCTGAAACAAATGATGGCGGCAAGCCTGCTATTGTTTTGGTAAAGATCAATGTCCGCTTAGCGGCAGAGGACGAAATCGCTCTCTACCGCCTCGATTGTGGCGTTATGATAATCAGTTGAACATTCCAGCGCGGTCAGTGATCAAGATCACGCATGTCGCCAGTGGAGTAGCTTTGCAAAGGCCGATATTTGTCCAAACAGGACCTGATCGAATGCGTCAGTCAGGGCCTTTAAGCAGGCCGTGCGATGGTTTCTAAGTCAGACACCTCAACGTTTTTACGAATGCAAAGTCGCAGCAGCGGCGGCACCGTCAGCAACGTGAGGAAGGCTGACAGTGACAAGCCACCGACCACAACTGCGCCGAGCCCACGATAGAGTTCAGATCCTTCGCCGGAGAAGATAATCAGGGGCAGCATCCCCATTACACTGGTTAAGGTGGACATGAATATTGGTCGAATCCGGTTGCGCGTTGCTTCTTCTATGGCGTCCACAGGCTCCATCCCTTCGTCGCGAAGGTGAAACAGCGTTTGGTGCACGATAAGGATCGCGTTATTAACAACAATTCCAACTAGAATGACGAATCCTAAAAGCGTCAGCATATCCAACGGTTGGGTTTGATAGGTGTTCAAAAGCGCCAAACCGCCTACGCCACCTGCTGCAGCAACAGGCACCGAGATCATGATGACAAGTGGCAACAGAAAGCTCTCAAATAAGATCGCCATAACAAGGAATACGATGATCATCGCGACGATCAAATTAATCTGAATGGCAGCCCATGTCTGGCTCAGCTGATCTGCCGTGCCTGATACACTGAGCTGAATGTCATTGGGTAACCCTTGCTGTTCCAGCACGGCAACCACTTGGGTTTCCAACATCTCAACAGCTTGTTCGAGAGGCAGATCGTTTGAGGGCCGGACCTCAAGCGTGACGGTGCGCAATCGTTCGCGGTGTCGAATTTCAGTCGGGCCGGCTGTTAGGACGACATCCGCCAGCGCAGACACTGGCACAATCTGACCCCCGGGAGTCACTACGGGGTAATTGCCGATGTCTTGCGTGCGCACGGCGTCAGTGACGGATGGATCGCCCTTCAGTACCAGATTGACGCGGTCTGACCCAATCGTGACCTGCGCAACGCGCAACCCATCGTTGAACGCATCAACAGTGGCGGCCAGTGCAGAACTATCTAGCCCCGCATCCGCCAACCGCAAACGATCTGGGATCAGACGCACTTCGGGTGCGCCAAGTTCCAGCCCCGGAATGGGGCGGAACTGATGCCCTTCCGAGCGGGGCAAAATTTGTGATACGATGCCGGCCGCCCGCCCCGCAACACCCAAAATAACGTCAAGGTCTTGGCCAGATACATTCAATTCAATCGTACGCCCGCCGCCAACACCGCGCCCGAACAACGACGGCTGGGTCATGAACCCGAATGTGCCTGGCTCTGCAAATATCGGGCTACTCAGAACAGGGATAAGTTCAGCTGCGCGGCTAGGATCAACAGCGCCAGCACCCACAAACGAATTGCCAGGTGTGGCTACGAAAAAGAAGCTGTCGATGGAGGGAATACCATCTTCCGTCTGCGTGTCTGGCGCAGCCTCCCAAAGCGGTCGTGCGACGTTTTCGATGCGTTGGGCAATTGTTTCCGTGGTTTCCAGATTATACCCCGGTGGTGGGATTATCAGACCAAAGACCAAGTTGCGGTTGCCTTCGGGCAGGTATTCAAGACGGGGCAGGAACGTCCAACTGGCGATCGCTGCACCGCCCGCAATTACGGCAACCATCGCAATCCCGATTGAACGGTACCGCACAGTGATCCGCACGTAGGCCATCACCGCGCGCCGAAACCCTGACGCAATATGATCAACGCCCCAAATCCGCATGGGCAGTTGATCATCCGCACGAAGCAACCTGCTGGAGAGCGCTGGAATGACCGTCACGGCAACCAAAAGGGATAAAATCACGGACACGGAAATCGCCACCGCGATGTCGCGAAACAACTGTCCCGCCTCAAGCTGCATGATCAAAATTGGAATAAATACCAACACGGTTGTCAAGGCTGACACAAGGATCGCACCCCACACCTGCTTTGCGCCCAGATAGGCGGCTTCGCGTCTGCTATACCCTGCCTCGCGCAGGCGAAAAATGTTTTCCAACACGACAATGGCCGCATCCACGATCATGCCGATGGCAAACGCGATCCCTGCCAATGAAATCACGTTCAGCGTGCGCCCGGTCAGCGCCATAACCACGAATGTGGCGACAATCGACACTGGGATGGCGAGAGATACAATGATCGTGGCGCGTGTACTGCGCAAGAACAACATAAGGATAAACGCAGCAAGCGCCGCGCCGATCCAAATATTCTGGATCACAAGATCAATGGCGCCCTGAATATATATCGTTTCGTCGTAAACCTGTTCCGCGTTCAACCCGACGTCGTTCAGAGGACCGACACGCAATTCCTCCAATACCACGCGGAATTCTTCCATAACACTGATCACGTTGGCGCCAGATTCACGCACCACATTAAACGCGAGGCCCGGTTCTCCTTCGAAACGCAGCCGGCTTGTCGCCTCTTGGTAGGCGAATGACACCTCGGCAACGTCCATAACGCGGACACGGCCAACACCGCCGTTCGCCACATCTGACCGCAGCACAACATTGCGGATCGCGTCTTCGGTGTTCAGGCTGCTTTCGGTGCGCACGACATAACGGCGTTTGCCCTCGTCCACGTCCCCAGCTGAGGTTGATATGTTTTCAGACCGTAAAACCCGCACGACCTCGGGCACTGTCAGGCCGTAGCGTGACAGTCGTTGGGGGTCAACGATGACCTGCAATTCACGCTGTGTCCCGCCGAAGACATTAACGGCTGACACGCCTTCGATGCGTTCGACGCGGTCTTTGATGACGTCTTCCAGAAAGTCGCCATAGGTGGGCATGGCCCGTGTGTTGCCCTCTTTTGCGGTCATCAAAACCCACGCGATCGGGCTGTCATCTGCGCCCGAGGTATTGAGTGTTGGTTGGCTCGCCTCGGCAGGATAACCTCCAACACGGTCTAGACGGTTTGACACCAGCAACAACGACTGGCTCATGTCTGTGCCAACGGCAAATTCTAGCGTCACGGATGCTTCGCCCGTGCGCGACCGCGACGTCATGATTTCAAGCCCTTCAAGGCCGCGCAGTGTTTCTTCTTGCAGGTTTACAATCTCGCGCTCGACTTCAGACGGGGCGGCGCCGGGCCAGCTGGTTTGCACGACGACAATCGGTTTGCGCACATCGGGGGCCAATTGGATCGGTATGCGCGACAGCGCCAGCATTCCAAAAAGAACTGCGATCAGAACCGCCGCGACGACCGCTACTGGTCGAGCAATGGAATAACGGATCAGGTTCACTGGCTGACCTCCACGACGGACGGCGCGATGTCTTGGCCCGGACGTAATCTTTCGTTTCCGCGCACAACCACAAGATCGCCAATCTGCAACCCGTCCAACACTTCATAACGGTTTCCCACGGGCACGCCCACTGTGACGGTGCGCGGCTGGGCCTGACCGTCGACGGCCACAAACACAGTCCAACCACCACTGGCTTGAACGAGCGCATCCTTTGGCACAGTCACCATCGCGCGCGCTTCACCTAAGGGGATATCAACCGTCAAGGATTGCCCAACGGCAACGAGTGCATCGTTCGCGGCAAGCACGGTCGTGAACAGCACTGCGCGGGTACGTGTTGAAGGATCTTCAATCGGGAGTGTTGCCCGCAGCTCAAGCGCGACTTTGAGCCCACTATCCGTCTCAGCCGTCACGATTAAGCCGGGGCGCAGGCCGTCCGCATAGCGTGCGGGAACATTGGCACGCACTTCAAACGCACTTGTATCCAGCATGCGCACGACCGGTGTGCCCGCTTGAATGAACGCGCCTGGAATGGTCAAAACCTCAAGGATTACGCCTGAAAACGGCGCGGTGATAATACTGCGATCCAGCTGATATCGCGCTTCCGCAAGGCGCGTTTGTGCGGTTTTTTCACGCGCATCTGCCTCAGCGAGTAGCGAGCGGGCTTCTAGCAGTTCTGCTTCCAAATCTTCAAAACGTCCTTGACTGAAAGACGCCGTATCACTGAGCGCTTCGATGCGATCAAAGCTAATCTGCGCCCGCATCAGACGTGCGGCTGCGGTTCTTGTCGCTGCCTGTGATTCTGCAATTTGCGCTTGGGATTGATCCAAACGGATTGACAACAACTCGCCGTTCGCCTCAATCAGCAGATCACCTGCCTCAACGCGGTCACCAGCCAATACATAGACTGTGTCAACGTTGCCTGAGATACGCCCGGCCACTGCGCCATCCCGCCCGGTCACAACTTGTGCAAAGACCGGAACTGTTTCCGCAAAAACCTGTTGTTCTACCGATTGTACGCCGACTGCAGCCGCCCGGCCTTGGGCCCCAACGTCATGCGAAAAAAGTGCCATGGACACAATTAAAATAGATTTAAACATACGCAATTTTTTCTCCCCGAATTGCATTTAGATAGCGCTTTTTCACAATAAACAATGACATGGCACAAGACTTTCGTTCGGCCGACAAGTTTTAGACACTTTCGCCCAGTTTTGATGACCCCGCGGATGAAGTGCGCGCACAATTGCCGTGACGATTTATTCACATTGCCCGTTTGCGGAAGCTGCAGACATTGTTAGGTGCTCAACGGCCCAAGGCTCGCCGTTTTTGGGTTAAAAACACGGTGGCGCGGATAGCGCAGCTAAACATATTGGACGCGCTGTTCGTCTGCCAAAGTGCTCACCGGTTGGCGGCCTGCGTCTCATCGAATAATATAATCTGTTCTTTGCGCGGCCAATGGCATCAAGGACACCTCTGTTTATCCCAGTGATAGGAAGAGCGCGTTGTTACAAAAATCAGTTTCTTCGTGGAGTCGCGCAAGCGCAACCGATGGCCAGAGGTATTCAAGCGGAGCGAGGTGACTATAGACAGAAAACGAAATTCCAAAACACTGGATGCCAAGCCCCAAAGTGTTCCAAAAACGGTTCTCTGTTTGCAGCCTTGTCAAGCGGGGTTGCGATCTGTCCGTCCGGGTCATGGTTCTCTCCGAGGTCGCGGTCGTCTTACTTGTCGTACTTGTCCGCGCCTCATGATGGTTTTCGGTGGTAGATTGTCTCCAATGTCGTTTGCGGGTTGCGCGGCAATGGCCACGTCCCAACCGTTTTTACGAGATCAATCAACCTCCGTCCCGTCGGGACTTCGCTTCCCGCCCGTCCGGCGAGAATTTAGTTCAGGCAGTGGCCTCCTGTATCCATTGATAGTCAGTTCCTAACTTCCAGAGCGTCAGCATCAGCACAGCAATCTTGCGCGCGGTGGCGACTGCGGCTTTGCGGAACCCGCGCCGTCCAGCCAGTCGGACTGCCCAGGATTTCAAAGCAGAGAAGCGTTTCACTTGTCTGATGACGCAGGACGCCGCTTCAAGCAGCAATCCACGCATCGCAGCATCTCCGCACTTTGATACTCGACCCGACCAATCCATTTCACTCGATTGGTGCCGCCTCGGTGTTAGACCAAGGAACGCGCCGACATCAGCGGTTTTGCTGAACCGATCGGGATCATCGACAAGTGCAACAAAGCTGAGCGACACGATGGGACCAACACCCGGAATGGTCATCAGGCGGCGCGTGATCGGGTTGCTTTTGACTTTGCCTTCAACGCGCGGTCAAAGTCAGCCGTCGCATTGCAAAGCGTGATGTGTGCGGCAATGAACCCGTCTGCGATGGTGCGCAGCACTGGATCGGTTTCGCCAGCTGCGGCAAGTTGATCGCGGAAACCCTGCCTTTGCTGCGCCTGACCGATCCCGGTCAAACGGATGCCAAAGGTTTTAAGGACGCCTCGGATGTGGCCTTCCAGATCCTTACGCAACCGGATCAGACGTTCCCGTCCTCCAACTAACGCACGCAAACGATCCGACTCTTCGCTGCGGATGTGAACTGGAGTGAACCAGTTCATCCGTGCAAGTTGCGCCAGACCTTCTGCATCAGCACTGTCTGACTTGTTTAATCGTGCAGACAAACTCTTATGGGCTTTGCGGGCATCGATGCAGATTGCGGGTAAATCCAATTCCACCATTCCACGCTGCAACCAGATCGAAAGCTGCCCACTTTCATGCACGATCCGCTTTGGGGCCAGATCGGTTCTTGAGCCAACCTGCCACCCCTTCTGGATCAGCTGGCGCGGTCCCCTGCGCCACAACCTCCCCATCATCATCGATAATACAGATCGAAACTTCTTTGAGTGATACGTCTAATCCCACATAAAAGGCTTATCCCCTTTGCTCCGGCGGCACCTGATGTGGTGTGAAGCGGCTTGTCAATCTACAATGTTCTTGTATTGTTCTACCCATGCCAGCCAGATGGAAAAACGACAAACCCATGTCCCGCCCGGCGTTCGACGCCAGGTTTTCTGATGAGGAAGCGTGTTCGCATTATCTGGCGGAACATCGTTGGCCTGAGGGCTTTGTGTGTCCTTCCTGTGGCACCTGCAAGGGCTGGCCGTTAAAGCGAAATCGCGCGACTTGGGAATGTGCCGGTTGCGCACGGCAGACATCCGTGACGGCTGGCACGGTGATGCACAGCAGCCATTTGCCGTTGCGAATTTGGTTTCTTGCCGCGCACATCATCACCAGCCATTCCAACGGCATGTCAGCGCTGCAACTTCAGGCGCAACTTGGCCTTGGCAGCTACAAGACGGCGTGGCTCCTCTTGCAAAAGCTGCGGCGGTCGATGGTCAACCCTGACCGCAACCCCCTGAAAGACCTTGTCGAGATCGATGAAACAGAGATTCCGTTCCGGTCCCGGCATGATCCCGAGGACCGGCCAAAGGGTGGGCGGAGCCCGGTCGGAAAGATGTTTGTCGTCTGCGCCGTCGAGTTATCAAGAGACGGACATCCGCGCCGTATCAGGATGAAACACATTCCCGACGGCGCATCAAAGACGCTACACGGGTTCATTGGTCAGGCTGTAGAGCCTGGCGCTCACGTCATCACGGATGGCTGGCTAGGTTACGAAAATCCCCCTGCAAACACGCATGAGGCGAAGGTCGTCAGCGGCAAGAAGGCACATGACATACTCCACTGGGTCCACCGCGTGTTCTCCAACCTAAAAACGTGGGCAAAAGGCGTCTTCCACGGCCTCAGAAAATGCCATCTGCAACGCTATCTCGACGAATTTGTGTTCCGCTGGAACCGACGGCGACACATGCGAAGCGCCTTCGACACGCTGCTGGGGATCGGTGTTGGTATTGGCCCAGCGACATATCGTGATTTTGTTGAACAGCGCGCCTGAAGGCCCTTGTTCACGGCAAAAGCCACGCCCCATAAACCCACCAGATGTTACAAACTGATCCGATCCGCCTCTCAAGCCACAAGGGCGAGGTTCTGCGCCGCGTCAACATGTGGGGCAACCGGACTAAAAGGGATAAGCCTTCCCACATAATATGTCATGGTCGTTCTCCTCATGGCTTGTTTCCATGAGGCCAGTATAACAGGACCTCGTTCGCCACTGGAAAGCGGCCGCCGCAATCACACCATGTGGTTTTTGGTTAGTCCTTTCGGGTGCAAAGAGGGGCCACAAAAATTGCTGGTATCAGGTGTCAGTAGTTGTGTGTTAAGGTTGCGAGTTGGCACTACTTTCGGTCATTACGCGTAATGCCTCCCGCATGGCCCCGCCAATTACAATTATAACGCCGCCCGCAAGGGCTGAAATAAACATTTCGTTGCTAAAACTGATGGCAATTGACCTGTCCCCCGGCCCGTTCGCCAGTGTCAGCAGCCCCGACTGCACTGGGTTCAGCACGAATGGTATAATCGCAAGGGCTAAAAATCCCTGCCCTATGTCCTTGATCAGGTCCTCAGAATGATCGGTCAGTATTTCACCCTTGGCAAAGAGATCAAAGAGCCTTCGCATTTCATTCAGCGTCAAAAACAGGACCAAGGGGCGGAGTAGGTTCAGAACTACCACAGTAATAAGCTGCCATCGTGTTGCATCCATAGAAGTCGTGATGCCATCGACGGTGTCGTTCAAAGCTGCTGGTGTCAGCGGTGTTGTAATCAACCCGCCGACGATAGTTATAGGCAGTCCAATCATTGCCACCACTGTGACCACATGTAGAAAACGGGCCAGCTTAGAGACTTTTATTAATTCAGACATATCTAATCTTTCAACTTCTGTAATTCATCTAAGCCGGAATACTTATTAGACTGCACCATGTCCATATCCCTTTACCTCAGCGATCCAGCGCGTGACGATGGCCGGTTTTGGATGGCCGGTTTTGGATGGCTTGCACCCGAAAAATGCGTGAAACGTGCTGGTTTTATTCCGATAAAGCCTAAAATCTGATCTCGCAACTGACGCAACATGGCATTGTGATAAACCCAACGCATGAATAAATTGGGCGTATCTGAAGTCATGATTACGCGGCCCGTTCGCCCGGAAAGCATGGGGGTCGGCATACCCATCCAATTTGTTTCGCGCGTGTTGAACGCCCTTCCTGGAAGCAGGGTGCGATCAAATAGCCCTTTCAGTTTTGCCGGTAAGCCGCCCCACCACATAGGCGTGGTGATGACCATATGCTCGCTCCATTCGATGTCAGTCAAAACCTGCTCAAGGTCCATTTCTAGCGGTTTTTGAACTTTGTAGCCGCCAAATCCAAAATCAGGATCAAAAGAAATGTTGTGTAGGTGAGTAAGTCGGACCTCATGGCCAGCCTCTTGCGCGGCTTGTGCGTAGCTTTCCGCAAGTGTCCGGTTCAGCGAATTTTCTGCAGGGTGACCGTTGAGGATGTATATGCGTTTCGATGTCATGGGGGTTTCCTAAAATGACTATGGTCAATTTAATACCCACATTACTGCCCGCGGTCAATGATTATATTTGACTGTAGTCAATTTTTGTGCGAAAAACCCCTATGGCAAGAGCACAACAGAAGCGAACACTTGAGACACGAACCCGCCTTATAGCGGCGTCAGAAGAGATTATTGATAAGCGTGGGTTCGAAGAGCTGCGTGTTGAGGACGTCGTATTATCAGCGGGCACCGCCAAGGGCACCTTCTTTGCGCATTTCAAAGACAAAAACGCCCTTATGGATCTGATAATAGGTGGCCGGATCGATCAGCATCTCGATAAGCTAGAAGCACTTGCAATGCCTAACACTGTTGAGGAATTGGTAGAGGCGCTCATACCGCTCAGCGATTTCATGACCAGTGAGAGGTATGTTTTCGACCTCATTCTGCGTTATTCTGGTGCGGCTGCAGTGGAAGAAATCGGTCATATCGCTCTAACGTTTGCCCGGCAGATAGAGATTTTAGAACGTTGGTTAGCCAAGACACAGTTTCGCCAAGACATTACCCCGGCCCTCAAAGCCGAGGGCGTTCAGGCTTTCATGGTTCAGGCCATGGCGACAAATTTTTGCGCTCTCCATAACACGCAATCCATTCAGGCACGGCTGATGCCTTATCTTGCCGCCTGGCTAACGCCATGATTCAGCAGGATTCAGTACGCCTGGACCGTTAATATCCAGTCGGCGATCTTGCCGAGATTCTGCTCACTGTGGGCATCTCTCCCCATGCCCAAGAACATATATTGAAGGTGCCACGGCCAATCAGATGGGAGTTGGTCGTTGAACATATCTGCATGTAACAAACCGTGAGTTGCGTTTGGGACCATCACAACGTGTCTCTTTTCAGAGAGCGGCGTCAATTGTTCTTGGAAGGTTTGGTAATCCCCCCTAAAATTAGTGGTGTTTAAAAGCAGATTTTTCTCGGCAAGATATCTGAGGAGATTTTTGATGAAGATAGCGCGATTTAGCGACGCACAGGTCATGGGCATTTTGAAGCAGGCGGAGGGCGGTACGCCGGTCTCTGAGCTGTGTCGGGAGCATGGGATGAGTAGCGCCAGTTTTTACAAGTGGCGTGCCAAGTTCGGCGGCATGGATGCGTCCTTGATCACCGAGATGAAGGACATGGCCGAGCAAAACCGCCGTCTCAAGAGGATGTATGCTGCGATGAGTATGTCCGAGACGATCTTCTGAAGGAGGCGCTCGGAATAAAGCGCTAAGGCCGTCTCACCGACGATTCCCTCTCGGTGAATGTGCCATTCACCTGCCGGCCAGTGGATGGCCATGAATGCAGTCATGCAGCGGGGCACAAGTATCGCACTTGCCTGTCGTACCTTCCAAATTAGCGAGACCTGCTATCGGTACAGCCCGATCTTGAGTGATGAGAATGAGGAGAGAGCAGATTGGCTGGAACGCCTGACCAAGAACAAGCGCACGTGGGGCTTTGGGTTGTGTTTTTTATATTTACGCAACGTGCAGGGCTACGGCTGGAACCACAAACGCGTGTATCCCACTGGCCGTCAGGCGGATCTACTGTGAACTGGAGCTGAACCTGCGGATCAAGCCAAAAAATCGCCTCAAACGTGACAAACCCGAGCCGTTAGCGGTGCCTGATGCACCAAACGAGACCTGGTCTATCGCTGCCCGGCAGTTGATTGCTGTGCAATCAATGAGAGGGGATTTCATGGCGGATCAGCTTGCAGACGGCAGATCAATCCGAACTCTTAACGTCTTGGATGACTTCAATCGTGAAGGCTTGTGCATTGACGTGGACTTCTCGCTGCCCGCAGAACGCGTCGTCCGGAGCCTGAACCAGATCATCGAGTGGCGCGGCAAACCCCAAACCATACGTGTCGATAACGTCCTATGCGCGGAATGATTAGCTGAATTGGCGTCAGGTTATTGTCGCATCGAGGCGTCTCGACACGTTAGAAGCATTGCTCAGTTTGGCATTTTGGTCAACGAACTGTCTCTCCCATAACAAACACAGAGTACGCTTTTGCGGCTCTCACCGTCCTTAAGACGAGATCTTTGGGTCGTTGAGCAGAAGGCCTAAACATTATCTACGAGGTCAGTTGTCTGCCTCCACGGCCCTTACAGAGAAAGGTCCTACTGCTGTCGATCACCCCTCAAAGAAGGGGCGATATGGTTCGCCGTGCTTGATGATCCCATGAACGGTTCGGGCCATCTTCGCTGCGATTGCGGTGTACGCCTTTCGGCGCAAATGGGTGTTGTGACGGTCTTTGGCGATGTAGCGCTCGAACTTGTCGCGGAAGCTGTTGGTGCGCTGCAGAATAGCAACCTGTCCAGCCATCCAAAGCGTTCGACGAAGCCGAGCATTGCCATATTTTGACAGTTTGGTTTGCCCTCTGAATGTACCTGATTGCATAGTCGCAAGGTCCATTCCACAGAACTTCGAAAACTGCCGGTGATGACGAAAGCGCCGTACATCCCCAGCTTCTGCCAAAATTGTCAAAGCATTGATGGGACCGATTCCAGGTATCGATGTCAGTAGCTTATAATCTGGTAGGTCCTTGAGAAGCGCGACGGCGCGATCTTCAATTTGATTGCGTTGCGCGATAAGACTGCGGCCTTCCCCGAGAACCAAGCGGAACATGCTTATCGCGTCGGAATCTGCGGCAACCGGCAGTCCGACTGATACTTTGGCAGTCTCGTAGATATCTGAAAGTAAACGCTCTTTTGCAACCTTGAGGCCCACCACATCCCAAGCGTCAGCGATGAATGCCTCCTTGCTCATGGCTGAGATCAAGTGTGGTGACGGATAACGTTCAAGGAAAGCAAAGAACCAGTCACTGCGAGAACTGCGAGAACTGCGATGGAAACGATCAGCTTCAGGAAAATACAGCGGCAGATAATGGGTTAAAACTCGGTGCCACAACTCGGTGCCACAACTCGGTCTTCGACTTGGATACGATGTCATGCGTTTTGGAAAGCTCTTGGATGTCGTTAGTGCCACGCACGAGGGGGTCATGATAAAACTGCTCGTTCCCGATCTCCATCATGTGAAGAATGACCTGGGCATCCTTAGGGTCGTTTTTGTCCCAACTGTTGTGCAAGGCCTCTCGCGTTCTGGCCAGGGCCACAGATGACACCAACTTCAACTCAAAACCTGCTGCGGCAAGATGATAAGCCAAGGCACGGTGATAATTACCCGTTGCTTCAAAAGCTACACGGACAGGGCGGCCGTAGCAGGCAAGCGATGTGATTAGACGATTGAAGTCGTCTAGCTGGTTCAGAACAGTCAAACGACGGCAGCGCTTCTTGTCCGCAATAGCAATGAGAACTTCGTCGCGGGCCTTCGAGATATCGATGGCCACCAAAACGGGCGCAGTTTGTGTAATAATGATATCGGTCATAGTTGGTCTCCTTTGCGGTGTGGTTTGTACAAAACCACCGTAGGGACCTGAGGCACGGCTATGACCACCTGCTGCGTTATTTGGGGCTGCGCAGGCAGTCATAGCCTTAAATTAGCGATATTCCGAAGGTGTTATGGGCCGGAATATATCAGCGGGACCTTGATGACATGGGCTGAAAAGCACGGTGTTCGGCTTGAACACATCCAGCCAGGCAAACCTCAACAGAATGCCTATATCGAGCGATACAATCGCACCGTTCGCGGCGAATGGTTGAGCCAGTACATCTTTGAAACGATTGAGGAGGCCCAAAACCAGGCGACAGAATGGCTCTGGACTTACAACAATGAGAGACCCAACACGGGCATCGGCGGCATAACGCCCGCAATGAAACTGAAAACAGCCACGTGAATTCTACGGCCGAGCCCCATTAAAAATGGGGGATTGCCCTTGAACCAAGGCAAAGCCGGACCAGAAATACGGTCCCATAACTGGTATTTAGGGCATCACCCATAAAGCGGCCAAGCGTGACGAAGCCGGAAAAGATTGTGACGGCCAATCCTTCGGATCCTGAAAGGACACCAGCGATTTCGACCATATAAACGGTGGCCCAATCGATCATCGCACCCTCTACGATCGTGGCGCCGAATATCACTGCTGCTACCAGCCAAACTGCATTTGGTATCGGCCGCAGCGCTTCGTCCGTCACGGTTTTGGATTGCGTCGTTTTGATATCGGGCAAGGCGTTAGCGACCATGATCAAAATCGGCATCAAGACGACAGCTACGGAGACAAGGCTCACGGTTACCGCCAACCCAAACGATGCCAGTTGAACGCCGGTAAGGCTGCCTGCCATGATCCCCATGCTCCAGAATCCATGGGCACGGTTCATGATTTTGACATCGATTTCCTTTTCAATTCGCGCGGCAAATACGTTCAGTGACACTTGCGCAAAGGGCAATATCGACCCTCAGAAAAACGGCGCCACAAACAGTGACGGCGTGCCCGATGCGAGGCTTGGCAAAACGTCCGCACTTAGCATTGGCACAAAGACTATCAATAATGCACGCCGCGCGCCGAGCTTTCCAACCGTGCGGCCCGCGACATAAAGCGACGGCAGCAGCCCGCAAGGCATGCCCAAATGCGCGATCGCCAATTGAGCCTTGGTTCGTTCCAGCGTGAATTGCACTTCGGCCACCCGCGATAGCCAAAGCCCCAGATGGATTGGTTGCACAAAGAAAACTATCATGCACATCAAGACAGCGTATTTGGCCATATTCGGGGTCATAATGTGGGCGCTCTCTTTGGCTTAAGCGCGCCAGATGCGTGTGAAATCTGTGGCGAGGCTGTGCAGGTCGGCAGGTGTTATATCGCGGCTTTGCCAGCCTTTGGACGCAACACCCAAAATGCGCGGCACCAGCATCGGCCAAAGCTGGGCATCTTGTGTCGTGAATTCAGACCAAAACGCCCCTTGGACACCAATGATATGCTTGACCAATTCCGGTTCATCTAGCGGAATAACGTCCCATGCAATCGTATCATCCAACGAAACATATCCGGCCCAATTGGCACCCCAATCATCGATGTCATCTGTGTGGGCCATATCCATGTAAACGTGTTGCGCGGGGGTCATCACCACGTCGTATCCTGCGCGGGCTGCGGCAAATCCAGACGCGGCACCTGTCCAGCTGAACAGAACCGCATTATGACCAATTCCAGCGTTTTTACCTTGGGCTGCTTCCTCCCATGCGGCAGGGCGCTGACCGTTTTTCACCACAGTCTGGGCGAGGCGTGACATTGTCCAACCTTGCAAGTCCTGCGTGGTTTCTAACCCCTCTTCGGCCATCAACGCCTTAGCGGTGGGTGATCCCATCCAAGTGTCGATGGGCAATTCATCACATCCCAAATGCAGCAAGCCAAATGGAAACAACGCACCGACTTCACGCGCCAATGCCTCTAGGATATCCCATGTTCTGGGCATGGCGGGGTTTACGACGTTGGCGGTATAGCCCTGCACACTGCGTTCTGACCCCACGTCGTCAGGGTCACGTGTATCTGGAAATACTTGCGCCAATGCCAGCGCATGTGCCGGTACTTCGATTTCTGGCATCACTTCGATATTGAGAGTTTTCGCGTGGGCGATCAGGGTTCTGGCGTCGTCTTTGGAATAGCTGCCACCGGCCAGTGGCGAACCAGAAAAGATTGCTGGGACCAAATGGCCTTCGCCGCGCATTTGGGTTTGCTGCCATAACTGCGGCAAACACTCGATCTGCAAACGGAACGCCTCATCATCGGCGAAATGCCAATGGAAGCGGTTGAGTTTGAGCAAGGCCATCAGGTCCAGCAATTGGGTGATGGTTTCGAGTTTGTAAAAATGACGCGCGCAATCCAGATGTTGGCCACGCCATGCGAAACGCGGTGTGTCAGTTATCGTTCCGCAGGGGATTTCGCCTTTGTGGGTCTGCAACAGCATCAGCAACGTGATGGCCCCATAAAACTGACCGCCCGCATCGCCAGCCGCCATTGTGATGTGTTCTGAGGTGATAGCCAAAGTATAGGCATCATGAGGTAAGTCTGCTGTTTCCATGATCACAGGGTGTCCATCGGGGCGCAGAAATGGCCCTTGATTTTGCCTTTCGGCAAGGGCCGCAACAAATCGCATTGCATCAGTTTCACAAGAGTAACTGTTGACCAAAACTGTTTGGCCGGTCGGTGACCAATGCGTGGGTTGTGGGATAAGCTTAAGCCCGGAAAATGACGTGGTGGGCTCGTCTGGAACAGGGTGAAAGCCGGATCTGACGGGTGGAAGTTGGATGACACCCCCGTCACCTGTCCGAAGATATGGGCCAAGTGGCATCCACGCGCGATTTGCAGGCGCATATCCATCGTAACCCAATGAAAATGTATAAGGCACCTCTTCTATCAAGTCCGGCAATTGAACCTCGATATAGCTACCGGTCTGTGTCACCTGTTCACCACCGTGGATAACGGTCATACGCGTGATGCCCGATGTGCAAAACACAGGGCGCGAGATGTTGTGATCAGAAATCACTACGCAATCAAGCCGAGCATCCTTAATCGAACATTCAAATTTCATGTCAGTCCCGCCGCAGTTCCGAAACAAAGTCGTAGATATCAGACCGGTAAAGCCCGCTGGTGAATTCAATTGGGCGGCCCGTTGCAAGATACCCCGTGCGTTCGATTTTCAGAACCGCCGACCCTTCGGGAAGTTTCAACAACTCGGCTTCACGTCGTTCTAGGTTGATCGCGGTCACACGCTGAACCGCCCGCGTTGGAGCGCATCCCTTTTTGCGTAAAACCGCGTAAAGAGATGTTTCAACTTTGCCCGGATCTGGCAGAATGTCTTGCGGCAGCGATGAAAATTCAATTGCCATTGGGACATCATCAGTCCGGCGCAAGCGATCGATACGCGTGACGCGGTCTTGACTGGAAAGCCCAAGAGCCAGAATTTCTCGCGGGCTGGGTGCGAACACCCCACGCAACAAGACGGTGCTGGTTGACGTCATGCCGCGTACCAACATGTTCTCAGTGAACGACACCAACGACGACAGAGATTGCTTCAGTTTTGGCGCTGCGCTGCGTACGAACGACCCTGCGCCTTGGCGTTGTTCGACCAAGCCATCCGCGACCAACAGGCTGACGGCCTTGCGCACTGTTACACGGCTGATCTGCGCGATTTCTGCGAATTCGCGTTCTGGTGGAAGCTGATCATCGGGCGCCAGATCGCCAGACAAGATCGCGGTGCTGATATGGCGCTGCAACTGCTGATAGCGCGACCCACGACCAGGGCGAAACCATGCGTCTTGGTGGAAGACTGAGGTGTCAGGCACGAATCATTATCCTTCTTTTTGGTACTCTTAAGTAATACCAATTTTCCATATAGCACAAGGTTGGCGTTATACACTGTTCATAACCAACTGATATTTAAAATTAATTTTAAGAGACATCATTTGGTATTATTTTGGTAGTACAATTGATCTTCTTTGGTATCATTTATGGAGCGATGTTGATTCGCTGACCACTTGCGCATTGGGGGATGTCTTGAGCGAACTTTCTGAACTTCAATCTGCAACGGATGCACATGTTCGCTCAAAACGCACTGTTCTCCCTGAAAAGTGGTTTGCCGCGTTCTTGATTGGCCCCGCACTTCTTTTCATTCTGGTGATCGTCGCATGGCCGCTGGCCGAGACGGTCCGCCTGTCTTTTATGGAGGCAGGTCTGGGCGGTGAAGAATATGTGGGTCTCGCAAACTATGAAGAGTTGTTGGAAAGTAAGAGGTTCCACCAAACCGTCTTACGGACGTTTTATTGGATGTTCATATCAGTCGGCCTGAAGTTGGTCTTGGGGTTAATCGGAGCGATGCTTTTGAATGCAGCTATTCCGGGGCGTGGGTTATTCCGCGTGTTGATCATGCCGCCTTGGGTAATCCCGATTGCAGTTGGCTGTGTTGGGTGGCTGTGGCTTTACAATGGTCAGTTCGGAGTACTGTCAGGCGCTGGTCAATACCTGGGTATTCTTGACGGGCCGTACGAATTTCTGGCCTATAAACGAAGCGCGTTTTATTCGGCTGTTGTGACCGACGTTTGGGTCGGCACGCCTATGGTCACGCTGTTCCTTTTGGCCGCAATGCAAGGTGTCAGCCGCGACCTCTACGAGGCGGCATGGGTTGACGGCGCTGGGCGTTGTTACCGGTTCCGCCGGATCACAATCCCGCAGATCATGCCGGTGTTGGTCACCATGGCGCTGTATTCTGCTATCTTCACATTCAATAGCTTCGATATTATCTGGATCTTGACGCAAGGCGGCCCGCGCGGCGCATCCACAACGCTGATTATCGACACGTATAAGGTTGCAATCGGGAACTATAAGTTTGGTGAGGGTGCGGCACGGGTCGTGGTGATCGTGATCCTACTAAGCGCATTTGCGGCGGTATACATGATACTGCTCAACAAACTGCTTCGCCGTTATGGGAGCAAATAAGATGATGGACCGGTACACCAAGCTGCAGACAGTTGGGCTTTATGCCGCGATCGCAGTGTTCTTGTTGTTCATGCTGCTGCCGTTTTTGGAAATGTTTTTGACATCGTTGCGGCCATTGCAACACCTGTTCCGCAGACCCTATCAGTTTTGGTCGGAGGATTTCAGCTTTGACGCTTATTCAGATATGTGGGTGACGGTTCCCCTTCTCGGCCGCTACATCTTTAACTCTATTTTTATCGCAACTTCTGTCACTTTCCTGACCATGATTTTTGTGGTGCCGGCGGCATATGCTTATGCGCGTCTGGACTTTCCGTTCAAAAGTGCGTCGCTTGCTGGTTTTTTGGCCGTGAACATGTTTGCTGGTGCTGTCTTGTTGATCCCGCTTTACCGGGTGCTGCGAATGATGGGCCTGCTGAACACATATTGGGCGATGATTGTTCCGGGCGTGGCGTTCCTGATCCCGACTGGCATCTGGCTGCTGCGTTCCTATCTTGAAAAAATCCCGCGTGAGCTGGAAGAGGCCGCGTTCGTTGACGGAGCAAGCCGCATGTATACGCTGCGTCGGGTGGTTTTACCGCTGGCGACGCCGGGGTTGATCGTGGTCGGCGTGACGGTCTTTATCAGCGCGTATTCACAACAATTTATCTTCGCAATCACATTCAACCAAACCCGAGAGCTACAACCGCTGCCCGCTGGTTTGTACGAATTCATCGGCTACCAGTCGGTGACTTGGAACGAAATGATGGCCGCCGCTTTGGTGGGTGTTCTGCCTGTCATGGTCGTCTTCTTGTTCCTTCAAAAATACCTCGTTGCCGGTTTAACGGCAGGGGCTGTCAAAGAATAACGAAACCTAGGGAGAGTACGAATGAACTTTATAAAAATCACACTTGGAGCGGCGTTGCTGTCGGGAACTGCCATGATGGCGCAGGCGGACGGCCATGCGCAAGAGCTACACTTTATTATGTGTGGCGGCGAAATTCGCGATGCGGATCAAGCTGTTGTAGATCAGTTTGTTGCGGACAACGACGGCGTCACCGTCAACCTCGAAGCGGTTCCTTGGGGCACGTGCCAAGACAAATCGCTGACCCTGGCTGCTGCTGGTGATCCACCTTCCATCGCCTACATGGGATCGCGCACATTGCGTCAGCTGGCCAACAACGATCTGATCGTGCCAGCAAACATCGACCCAGAAACCATGTATCAGCCAGGTGTTTTGAACACGGTGACGATCGAGGGCACGCAGTGGGGGTACCCGCACGCATTTTCGACCAAGGCGCTTTATATCAACTGTGATATCGTCGAAGAGGCTGGCATGGAATGTGTTGCTCCGGCGACATGGGGCGCGATGTATGACATGGCCAAAGGCATCAATGACAACACAGATGTGGCTGGTATCGGTCTTGCGGGCAAAGACTTTGACAACACGATGCACCAGTTCCTGAACTACCTGTATTCCAACGGCGGCGTCGTGATCGACCCAGAGACAGGTGAATCCCGCTTGGACAGTGCCGAAACCCGCGAAACACTTGAGTTTTATGGCAGCCTCGCTGATGTGGCTCAAGAAGGTCCAACTGCCTGGGAACGTGATCAACTGAAAGACCTGTTCAACGATGCTGGCATCGGCATGTATGTGTCCGGTCCGTGGGGTTACGGCCAACACAACGAAGACATCAACCAACTCGTTGCTCCAATCCCGGCTGGCCCATCAGGCGTCAGCGGTTCGATCCTAATCACAGACAGCGTTGTGGTGTTCAAGGGGTCGGGCCACGAAGAACTGGCGCAGGAATTGGCACAACTGATCACATCAGGCGACAGTCAATATGACCTCGACAGCAGCTGGGGTCTAACACCGATCCTGGATTACGAAGCGATGGGCAGAACTGACGTCTATTATTCAGACGGCATCTGGCCAAACTTCACGCAGGCGATTTCGACAGGTGGTCCAGAGCCACTTGTCGAAGATTTCAAATCACTGCAATCCGTGTTCACCAACATGATCCAAGGTATCATCCTGAAGGACGACACAGTGGACAACTTGGTCACGATTGCTGGTGAAGAACTGGCCGACGCCCTGTAAACGTCTTCCTCCCTTGTGGGTGGCGGGAACTGTTCCGCCGCCCACTACCCCACATCATCCCACCCATCCCATTTTCAGAAGCAGGAACCTAGCGCTATGGCGACTCTCGACTTGAACCAGGTCAGCAAATCTTTTGGTGCCGCCAAAGTGCTTCACGACATCAATTTGGCCATAGAAGACAAGGAGTTTGTGGTGTTTGTTGGGCCGTCAGGGTGTGGCAAGTCAACGCTTCTGCGGATCATCGCGGGGCTTGAAGAAGCGACGACGGGCAGCATCATCATCAACGGTGAGGATGTAAGCACCGCGCATCCCGTTGATCGCGGCATCTCAATGGTGTTTCAATCTTATGCCCTTTATCCGCACCTGACTGTCTATGAAAACATTGCGTTTCCACTGCGGGTCCAGAAATTGCCCAAACCAGAACTGGAAGAAGCAGTTGCGCGCGCGGCTGACATTTTGCAGTTGACTGACAAATTGCAACTCAAGCCCGGCCAATTGTCTGGCGGTCAGCGTCAACGCGTCGCGATTGGACGATCCATTGTGCGAAATCCGAAGATATTCTTGTTTGACGAACCGCTGTCCAACCTTGATGCGGCTTTGCGCGGCGACATGCGCGTGGAACTAAGCCAGCTTCACAAACAGCTCGATGCCACGATGGTCTACGTCACTCATGATCAAATCGAAGCGATGACAATGGCGGACCGGATCGTTGTCCTGAAAGATGGCAGGGTTGAGCAGTTTGGCTCTCCGATGGACCTATATCATCACCCCGCAACCAGATTTGTAGCCAGCTTTATCGGTCAACCGAATATGAACTTTGTGCCTGCGACCGTGACCGGAACCAAGGGCGGTCTTGCCGTTGATCTGGAGGGTGGTCATCAAATGGTGCTGCCGGTCGATACAACTGGGGTCGCGAAAGGTGACCCAGTTGAGGTCGGCATTCGACCCGAAGACGTTGCACTGGGCGAGTCCGGTTTGGATATCTCAATCCGAGTCCTAGAGCGTCTTGGCGGTGCGACGATCACATACGGGACGATCGGGTCTGCTGAAACGCGGTTCTGCAGCTCTCTCGCGGGGAATGCACCGATTGAGCAAGGCACAAACATGACCCTAACCATCGCACCAGAATCCTGCCATGTTTTCAATGCGAACGGCGATGTGTTGTCGCGTCTGACTGTGCCGGAACAAACACGATGAAAGTTGTAACTGCGGGAATTGGTCTGCGCGCAGCGCATGTCCTGTCGATCTTCAAAGAAACTATGCCAGAAATGGAGATTGTGGGGTTTTATGATCCACAGCCCACACACCTGCATTTGATCGGCGATGACGTTCCCCAGTTTGGTGATGTCGCGCAAATGCTGGAACACACACAGCCGGATCTGTTCTTTGTCGCCTCTCCGAATTGCTTTCACTTCGAACATATTAAACTTGGTCTCGCGGCTGGCGTGCGGATGTTTTCCGAAAAACCTGTGGTCACGACCAAGGCTGACACCATCGAATTAGCGGGGCTGCTGGCGGAACATGGCACCGATCAGGTGATTGTCGGATTGGTGTTGCGGCATTCGCAACATATGATTGATTTGCGCGCGGTTCTGGATGACCTCGGGCCGATCACGTCCCTTGAAGCCAGCGAACACATCGCCCCGTATCACGGTGCGTTTTTCATGCGCGACTGGCGGCGCATGGTGGCTTGGTCTGGTGGGTTCATGTTGGAAAAATGTTGCCACGATCTTGATATCTACAACATGGTGACGCGCAGCCGGCCCAAGCGCGTCGCAAGCTTTGGTGGACGTAAATCGTTTACCGCAGAATTTACGCCGACGTCTAACACAGAAAACGAGATTATGCACCGTAAGGCGTCTGTCTGGGAAAGCTGTGATGATGCTTTCCTATCTGATGGCGACATCATCGATTACCAAACGGCGATTATTCAATACGAGTCCGGTGCGTCGCTGTCGTTTCATACCAATTTGAATGTGCCTGACGAACACCGGCGGTTCTGCATGATGGGCGCTCTTGGCATGGCCGAAGGTGATTTTAGCCGTGGTTTTCTAAACGTCACAGCCCGTGACGGCCATACGATTGCAGAACATGATTACACCAAAGGCGACCCAGCAAAAAACAGTGCCCATTACGGTGCGGACCACATGATGGTCGCAGATATCGTGGCCTTCTTGCGCGGTGAAACCAGCGGCCTTCCTGTCGGTGTCGTCGACGCGCTTGAGGCCGGATTGGCCGCGATGGCTGTGGATGAAGCCCGTATCAGCGGCACAATAGTCGATATGACAGTCACTTGGGCGCAATTTGACGGCTTTGGGTTGCGCGCATGAAACCTGAATTGACTGCACATGGTCACCTGATGGCCAACGAGGCCGCGCAGGCCATGGCTGTGTTTTGTGCATCGGCCAGTCAGGATCTAACTGCGCTGGTCGCACAGCAAGGTATTGGTGATGCCAAGGCGATTTATACGATCGCGCGGGGGTCATCGGATGCCGTCGCAAATATTCTAAGCTATGAATTTATGCGTGAATTGGGTGTGCCGGTGACATCGTTGCCACCATCAGTGTTCTCGCTCGGGCGCGGTGTGGATGTTGGTGGAGCTGCGGTTCTTATCATCTCACAATCCGGGGCCAGCGATGATCTGGTGTATTCCGCCAAGGGCGCAGCTGCCAAAGGTGCCAAAGTTATTGCCATCACCAATCAGCCCTATTCGTCCGTGGAAAAAGCGGCGGCACTGGCGATTCCGATCGGTGCGGGGGCCGAACTTGCGGTACCAGCCACAAAAACGGTCGTCGGGTCAATTGCTGCTGGAACGGCATTGCTGTCGGCTTTGGTCCCGTCTTACGGTTTGCGCGCAAAATCAGCGATCGATTGCCTGCGTGCAATTTCAACGGTTCATCCAAAGGCAGACGACTTGCGTGCATCGTTTCTGCGGGCGCGGCATGTCTATGTCATTGGTCGTGATACGGGGTACGGGGCCGCCCATGAAGTGGCTCTCAAACTCAAAGAATGCTGCGCCCTTCATGCAGAGGCTTATTCCGCATCCGAGGTTTTGCACGGCCCATTACAATTGGCGACTAACCCTCTTATGGTCTTGATCCTCGATACGGGCGCGGGCAATATAAAAGCCAGCCTAGATCAGGCCGAAGCACGGTTTCGCGCTGTTGGATGTGACGTGCAGCGCATCAGTCCCGCTGATTTGGGGGCCCGCGACCTAACCCCTGCTGCCGCTGCTGCGCTTATGCTGGCAGTGATGTATCAGATCATTCTAAAGACGGCTTTGGCATTGGGGTTAAACCCTGATGCCCCTGAAACATTATCGAAGGTCACCAAAACCACATGAGAAATTCAGCATCACTTGACCGTTGGGACACTTGGCGTGAAATACATTCACAGCCCACCATTTGGTCGGCATGGGGGCGCGATTTTGATCCGGCACCCTTGCGTGACTGGATCGACGAACAGCACGTTGATGAGGTCTTGTTTTGCGGTGCCGGCACCAGTGCCTTTATCGGTGATATTATTGTTGCGGGCCTTGAAGGGCAGGTTGGCCCACGTCTGCGATCAGTGCCAAGCACTGATCTGGTCGCGCGCCCGCAGGCGTTCTTGCGCGGCAAACGCCCATTGCTGGTCAGCTTTGGACGATCAGGAAACAGTACTGAGAGTATTGGCACGCTGGATGCATTGGACGCGTTGGCGCCAACGGCCCCGCGTTTGCATATCACCTGCAACGGTGACGGCGCATTGGCACAGCGTCCAAGCATGGGGCCTTCCAAGGTCATTGTTCTCCCCCCTGAAACCCACGACGCGGGTTTTGCCATGACGTCCAGCTTTTCCACAATGTTGCTTACGGCGTTGGCGCTGTTTGATTCGCCCTGTGATTTCTCGGCGCGGATGGATGGGATGGCGACTGAACTGACCCGATTGTTACCGATCTTCGGTGCGGCCACGAATGATGTTGCGGCGCGCAGTGTTTATCTGGGGACAGGCCCCTTGGCCCGTGCCGCACGAGAGTCTGCGTTGAAGGTTTTAGAGTTGACGGCAGGACAAACGCCGACATTATCTGACAGTACGTTGGGGTTCCGACATGGGCCAAAATCGTTTGTAACAGATGGTACAAACATAACGGTGTTTCTAAGCCCGCAGTCACCTGCGGATGCGTATGAAACTGATTTGGTCGCCGAACTGCGAAACCAGTTTCCCAGTGCTGCGGTCACGACAATCGGCGCAGGCGGCGACATTGAAATCGTAATGCCCGCTGGTCCAACTTGGGCTGCTCCGCTGTGTGTCGCCGCATCACAAGTGAGCGGGGTTATTTGGTCCGATGCATTAGGTCTGAATGTGGACAATCCATTTGCGGGCCAAGGTACCCTGAGCCGTGTTGTTGATGGTGTTAAACTCTATCCGGTGGCGACATGATTGCGGCTGGTATCGACGCTGGCGGCACGAAAATAGAGGTGCAATTGTTTAATGCCGACTGGCTGGTGGTTGAAAGCAAACGCATTGCATCACCAACAGATTACGACCAGTTGGTTGCAGCAATTGCGGACCTGATTTCGTGGGTCGATGCGCAAGTGGGGAAAATCATTCCAGTGGGCCTCGGGTTCCCCGGCCTGATTGATCGCAACACCGGTTTTGCACTGACGGCGAATTTACCCACTACGGGCAGACCTCTGCCGCGCGATATTAATGTGGCGTGCAGTCGCAACATTACTTTTTTGAACGATTGCCGCGCGCTTGCGTTGTCTGAGGCTGTATTTGGGCACGGTAAAGGCCACAGAACGGTTCTGTCATTGATCCTTGGGACCGGTATTGGCGGCGGAATTGCGATTGACGGCGTGCTGTGGTCGGGCCCCAATGATATTTCAGGTGAATTCGGCCACACGCCTCTGGCGGCCCATCTGGTGCAGGAATTCGATTTGCCGTTGGTGCGGTGCGGCTGTGGCCGGATGGGGTGCGTTGAAACTTTGATTGCTGGCCCCGGCCTAGCCCGTTTGGCTGCGGCCCTGACTGGAATCCAAGCATCACCGCCAGAATTGATGCACCTGCGCGCGACCAACCCTACAATACAACGGGTCTGGGATATCTGGTGTAAGATCACGGCGGAATTGCTGCACAGTATTATTTTGACGGTCGACCCTGATGTGATCATTTTGGGCGGTGGTCTGTCCAAAATCGACAGCATCGCGGCTGATCTACAGATTGCGTTGCATGGCATCCAACTGGCTGCGCTGCGTGACACACGTATTTTATGTGCCCAAGGCGGTGACGCAAGTGGCGCACGTGGGGCCGCATTTGCAGCGCTTCACGAGGCCCGACATGTCTGAGGTGTTGCGTGATATCATCAAGCGCAATCGCGCAGGGCAAGCCGTGGCGATCCCGTCAGTGTGTTCAGCGCAAGCAGATGTCATTCTTGCGTCGCTGTTGCGGGCTCAAACGCTGGACCGCGCCATTGTGATCGAAGCAACCAGCAATCAGGTGAACCAATTTGGTGGCTACACTGGAATGCGTCCCAGTGATTTCATGGCGTTTGTTCGTGGTATTGCAAAGGCCGCCGATGTTGATCTTGACCGCATTCAATTTGGTGGTGATCATCTTGGGCCGCAGGTTTGGCGCGATGAAAGCTCGGATAGCGCGATGGCCAAAGCGCATGAACTGGTGACAGATTATGTGAGGGCCGGTTTCACAAAAATCCACTTGGATTGTTCCGAGGGCTGCGTAAGTGAGCTAGCCCAATTAGACGACGAAATCACCTCTGCTCGCTCTGCTGAACTCGCGCGAACCTGTGTGAACTTGGCTGATGATTTGATGTTTATTGTGGGCACCGAAGTGCCGCCGCCGGGCGGTGCACGCACAGATGAATGCGGTGATATTGCTGCAACGTCGCCTGATGCTGCCAGCGCGACTCTCGCGCTTCACATGGATAAGTTCGGTGAGATAGCGGCCCTAATTGGTGGCTTGGTGGTACAGCCGGGGGTGGAATTTTCACCGGTGCAGATCCACCACCTCCCCATGGCTAAAGACCCGAAACTGATCCAATCGATTGCGGATTGGCCATCTGTTTGCCTAGAGGCACATTCTACCGATTATCAGCACCCACAGGTGTTTCCACGCCTCGCCCAGCTTGGGTTTGCCTTTCAAAAAGTCGGTCCCGCGCTGACGCTCGCATACCGCCAAGCGTTGTATTCTCTCGATATTGTGCGCAGTTTGTCGTCGCGCGGCGAACGGCATTTATCCGCGGCCTTAGAAACTGCAATGTTGGACGATCCGCGGTACTGGCAAAGTCATTATCAAGGTGACGCAGAGCAGCTATTACAGCAGCGCCACTTTGGATTGGCGGACAGGATCAGATATTATTGGCCAGTCCCTTCTGTGCAGGCTGCGGTGCAGCAACTTGTTGTTGATCTGCCCCGCCAAATTCCCGATCCTATTTTGTGGCAGGTCTTTGGCCAGCCTGTTCTTGATCGTGCAGAAGACCTAGCGGGTTCGCAGATCGAACGACTTGTTCGGGCGCAAATCCAAATCGCGCTTGATCCGTATTTCTTTGATCCTTCGACAGGGGGCACGCAATGACATCCCAGTGGGTTTTCCCTGATCGGGTATTTGACGGCGCCACATTGCGCGATAGCATGGCAATGCAATACCAACACGGCCGCATTGTTGGTCTGCGCTCTGTTGGGGCGGTTCCGCTGGATGCACAAAAGGTGCAGATTGCGGGAACGGTTAGCCCCGGCTTTGTCGACTTGCAGGTCAACGGCGGCGGCGGCGTGTTGTTAAACGATAATCCGACATTGGACGGGATGCGTGCCATTATTCAGGCACACCGCCAATTCGGCACAGTGGCTGTGATGCCAACCGTGATAACCGACACCCATGATGTGATGGCCGCCGCCGCCGATGCGGCGATTAAGGCCAACGGCGAACTCGGCTTTGTTGGCCTGCACATCGAAGGCCCCCATATTTCGCAGACCCGCCGCGGCACACATGGCGCACAATTTATCCGGCCCTTGGACGGGTCGACAATCGCGGTGGTTGCCAAGCTGGCGCGCGCAGGTATTTCAACCATGATCACGGTGGCACCTGAAGCGGCGACGTCTGCGCAGATTGCTGAACTAGCGGGACTGGGCGCGGTCGTATCGCTGGGACATACTGATGCGACATCCCAGCAGGTGACAGCTGCATTTGCAGCAGGTGCAACATGCGCGACCCATTTGTTTAATGCCATGTCACAAATGCTGAACCGGTCGCCAGGTACTGTGGGGGCTGTGATAAATTCGCAGGCCTATGCGGGTATCATTTGCGATGGCCGCCACGTGGCTGACGAAATGGTTGGTCTTGCGATCCGTGCACGCCCCGTTTCGGGCCGCATGTTTCTTGTATCTGACGCGATGCCAACTGTCGGCGGCCCTGATGCGTTCGAGTTGTATGGGGACACGATCATGCTGAAGGACGGCCAACTGGTGAATTCTGAGGGCAGTTTGGCCGGCGCCCATATCACGATGGCGCAAAGCGTTCAGCGTTTGGTGTCCGTTGTTGGGGTCGAAAGAGAAACTGCATTGCAAATGGCCATAACAGTACCTGCCCATGTCATAAAGCAGCCCGCATTGGCTGACGTTTTGGGCCGCTCAATCGACGACCTGTTGGTGCTGGGCGAAGATTGCACCGTTATCGCCACTTTGGGCGACTTGTTGAGTGCGTCCGATGACGTTATCGCGAACAAGGCTCCGTGACCGCTTTCACGCTCGAAATCTGTGTGGACACCGTTGATGTGCTCGACGTCTGTGCCACGCCGATGGTCGACAGGATTGAATTGTGTTCCGCGTTAAGCGCTGGGGGATTAACGCCATCGATCGGACTTATGCGAAGTGCTAATTCGATTCGGGAAAAGACCCACGCAATGATCCGGCCGCGTGCTGGCGATTTTGTATATGGCGCGCGCGACATTGATGTGATGCGCGCAGATATCGGCGCTGCAAAGAATGCTGGGCTTGCTGGTATCGTAATCGGTGCTGCGACGCAGGAGCGAGAGTTGAACATCGACGTTCTTGGGGATTTGATCCGTCGCGCAGGCGGTCTTTGCGTCACATTGCACCGCGTGATCGACACCTTGATTGATCCTTTGGCGGCGATCGACATTGCAGCAGACCTTGGCATCAGCCGCATTCTGACGTCAGGGAAGGAACTGACGGCGATGCACGGTGCGGATTTTATTGCCGACATGAAACAACACGCAGCGGGTCGGATTGAAATCATGGCTGGTTCCGGTGTTAACGCGACCAATTTGGCTACCTTGGCTGCTCAAACCGGTATCCGCGCTTTCCACAGTTCAGGCGGCCATAGTGGGATGCCACCAGACGACCCGTTTGGTTTGGGGTCCGCCGGCAACCCTGAACTTGTTCTCGGCAATATTTCAAAAATGCATGCCGTCCTGCTTGGCCTTAATTTTGGGGCCTATATACCTAGCTAGGTTTTTGATCCCTTGGTTTGATGGTGCGATCTATTCTTTGGAATGTAAGGAAGCATTATGGGACAAATACGTCATGGCTGCGCCACGACTACGCACGCCATCAGAGCAACAATACAGCGATCGCAAGCTACGACCGCAGCTTTGAGTCGAGAACTTGGTATAAATGTCAAAACGGTCTCCAAATGGCGCAAGCGCAAAACTGTAGAAGACCGCAAGACTGGCCCCACGGACCCCAGTTCGACCGTTCTCAGCGCGGGTGAAGAGGCGATGATCGTCTCTTTTCGACGTCATACGCTCCTACCGCTGGATGATTGTCTTTATGCCTTGCAGCCAACTATCCCACATCCATTGCCCGGCAGTTGCTTGCGGAGCAAGCAATGAGAGGGGGACGCGATCTTCCCTGCATCGTTGTTTGCAACGGCATGGGATATCCCGACTGCCAGATATGGAGGGCGACAAGCCGAAACGACAAAAGTTCAAACGCTATCCGATCGGATATTTTCATATCGACATTGCAGAGTTGCGCACCAACGAAGGAAAACTTTATCTCTTTGTTGCCATTCATTGCCCGGCAGTGAATCGCAAAGCGATGTCACGAGAGGGACCGAACCAGCAAGTTTGCCGTGGCACGGCTTGTAGAAAAAGCAAATCGCAAGACGGCCTGGGAGTTCCTGGAGGCTGTGCTGAAAGCGGTGCCATACAAGATCCACACAATTCTGACGGACAAGGGCATTCAATTTTGTGAGCAACCACGTAACCGGAACACACCATATTCACGGCCTATGCGGTTCGACATGATCTGCGATGCCAACAGGATTGAGCACCGGCTGACCAAGCCCAACCATCCATGGACCAATGGCCAGGTTGAGCGGATGAACCGCACGATCAAGGACGCAACAGTCAGGCGGCATCACTACGACAAGAATGATCAGCTGCACACCCATCTCGCAGACTTCATAGCGGCCTACAATTTCGCTCGAAGGCTGAAGACGCTCAACGGCCTGACGCCGTACGAATACATCTGCAAGATAGGGACTTCAGAACCAGAAAGATTCATCGTTAATCCGATCCACCAGATGCCGGGACCGAACACCTAGGCTCAGGACCCGTTAAACTACTTGATGCTACGATGTCTGCGTGATTCAAAGTCCCAAAGTTTGGGGGATAGAATTAGTAATCATTATTGGCTGAGTGAAGTGCAGATGGATCGGCTTCGGCCTTACTTTCCGAAGAGTCGAGGCCGTGCACGCGTAGATGATCGCCGCGTTCTGAGCGGCATTATTTTCATTAACCGCAACGGGGCGAATGACGGTTCGGGCCGCGGGCCCAATTAAACGTCCAGTGGACGTTTCAAGGCATGAACGGGCAGAGCCCCGTCTAAGGTGGTGTGATGCGCCTGCGGAATATGGGCGGCCGAAGACTTTGTATGATCGTTGGAAGCGCTAGAGTGACATGGGTGTGTTCGCCCCGATCATGATGGGGCTGGCAGAACAGGCCCCAGATAATAAAACAATTTCGATCCCCTCTCATCGAAACTGTGTTTCGACTGCCGGGCAGTGGATGCAACCTACCTCAAGGCACACCGCACGGCTTCCAGCCTGGGGCTAAAAAAAGGGGGTGTAGGCGCCTGTTTCACTGCCCGGCAGGACATTGCTGCGCAATGCCCCGGTACGGCCCGATCATCTGCTTGCGCCGGTCTGTCACGGATCGATACCGCATCATTAAACTTGCCCAAGCCGCCGCGCTTCATCGTGGCATGGCGAGACCGCCGAATGGATCGCGTCGCACGCAGATGCGCTAGCAATTTCTTTTTAAGTACGCCGCGTATTTGGATACACAGGCTTCGATAGATCGTCTCGTGGGGGGCCCATTTCGTCTTCGTCGTCGGGATGTTCGCGCATCAGCCAGCCTGCGATTTGCCCGCGGCGACCACCTTGCGGATCAGCTTGGCCAATATTGCCCCACACAGATCGACATTGCCTTCCAGCTTGCATGGCTTCGGGTGGTGGGAGCGCAACCAAGCGGCATCATCTGATGACGCGGCACGGTAGCGCTTTGGGCCGCCGTTGCGTCTGACTTCGCGACTGATTGTCGATTCCGAGCACTTCAAAGAACGCGCAATTGATCGTAGGGAGAGCTGCGCGATCAGGCCTCGTGAGACCGCCTCTCCGTCGGCTAAAGTCAGGGCCAGACGGGATCTGATACGATGAGCTGGCCGGATACAACCTGTGCGCGCATGGAGCGGATAAATCGAAGATGATGCACGATCAAAACCACGCCCAATCGAGCTCATCGACTCTCCGCGCTGCCAGCGATCCCATATCTCATACTTCTGTTTGTCACTGAAAAACACGCGGCAACGATACTTCATAGGGCTCACTCCATCTTTGGTTAAAGACTAAAGTGTTGCGTCGACCGGTTGAAATCGCCGCTCAAACCTGATGGGGTTGATGGCTCCTGCTCCAACCAGCGTCGCAATGCGCTATACTGCAGGTGTCGAAACCTACTTATAAAAGGAGCCAACCCCATGCAAGTTACCACAATCGGCGTTGATCCATCGACCGGCAGGCGAATGCGCAGCAATCGCTGAGAGGTTGGCCAAGAACATTTTTCAAGTTCATGGGATCACTGAAGACGAAGAGGTCGCCTTCAACAGGCCTTTGAGACGGGCACAGCTGTTGCCGTTCTTCTCCAAGATTGAGCCCTGCCTGATTGGTATGGAAGCCTGCAGCAGCGCGCATCATTGAGCTCGGGAGTTAACAGTGTTGGGCCACGATGTCCGCCTGATCCCACCGATTTATGTCAAACCATACGTCAAGCGCGGCAAGTCTGATGCGATCGATGCAGAGGCCATTTGTGAAGCGGTGACCCGTCTGACGATCATTGCCGGCAGGTGAAGCTTGCATTCACCGAGAGGGCGGTTTGTTGCGATAAAGACCGTTGAACAGCAAGCTTTTTTGTCACTCCATCGCGCACGAGCTCTGCTTGTCCGCCAACGCACGCAGCTGATCAATAGCTTGCGTGGCCTGGTTGCTGAGTTCGGCGTTTACATCGCGAGGGGCCTCGCGAGGATCATCGGATTTGCAGAGGATGTTTTAGTAGGCGAAGTGCTAGACTTGCCCGAAATTGCCAAGGAAGTGATCCATAATCTATGCGAACATCTCATGGCATTGCATGTACGGATTCGGTGGTATGAAGATCGGCTCAAGCTGGTCGCCAAGGAAGATGTGCGGGTCCGTTTGTTGCGCACTATTCCCGCTCTCGGGCATGTAAACATGCCCTGCTGGGCAGTGGGACGTTGGTGTTGTGACAGCCTCGGCGATCATCGCCAGCATTGGTGATGGCCATCAATTCAGCAATGGCCGCGAGTTTGCAGCATGGTTGGGGTTGACGCCCGCGAACAAATCCAGCGGCGGTAAAGAGAAACTCGGGCGCATTACAACCCTCTCGGGACATTGCGTCGTGCTGCAAGCACGCCCATGGCGTGACGCAATACCCTGTCCCGTTGCCGGGCAACACATGCACAGCATGTGTGAGAGGGGGCAGTGAATGGGTGATCAATACTTACGATCATTGCTGGTCGTTAGCATGACATCACTCGTCCGACAGACCAAGTCGCACCCGGAGCGAGCAAGCAAGTGGCTGACATCACTGCTGGAACGAAAACCCGTGCGCGTCGCAACCGTCGCTATCGCTGCCCGAGAGGGGCCAATAAAACGGCAAGGATCGTCTGGGCCGTTTTAACGCGCAACGAACCTTATACACCGCACATTACTTAAGAGAGGAAGAACAAAGAGTTAGCAAGACCCACGAGATGATGGTGCATAAGTCTGCCGCCAAAACCAGGACACCCCGTCGAAAGTCCCGGGCGATATAGCCCGCTAAGCTGTAAGGGACTTGGTCTGCGGAACCCATCCGTTGCCCGGCAGGCGATTGCGTAGCAATCTGCCGAGAGGGGGGCAGCGGGAACACATGACTGCTTCTGACAAATGCACAAATCTGATCAAATATGTCTTGCTATGCAGGAGCCATCCATACAGGACTTTCGTTTAGGCCCGCACCAATGACCTCTCCTGACACATTTGCAAAAATACGTGCGCTGATGCTGCCCCGTCAATTCGCCAAAAACTCCTCATTTTGGCTCGATGACGGGGCCCTTGGAAAATGGTGTTTCATATGATGTCGTCAAACCTAAATCCGCAAAGACTAACTTTGGACAACTGATATCTGCGCACAATAACCTACCGACGTATTCCGACCGATCCCTGCCCATCATCCCGAGCTTTGGGAGCGCAAGTGTCAGCGTTGCATTCGCCCGTATGCATGGCGCACGGGCCTCTCCTAATGTGCCATCACAACCTGAAGGGACATCCAAGGACAGAATGGGTGCGTCTGACGCGTTAGCAGCGACAATGAACTCGGCGGCCATCCCCCGAGGCGCACCCCTTAAGGCTGTAGCCAATCAACCCATCTAAGATCAGATCATAGTTTGAACTGAGGGCCAGAGGTTCAATGAGATTGATTTGTGAAATCTTTTTCAGAATATCGAACTGAGCTTGCGGGACGTTGGACAGATCACTTTCCGCGCGGCTCAGACCAATATCGCAGGTGGCACCCCAATTGACCAAACTTCGCGCGGCCACAATGGCACCACCTGCGTTGACGCCAGTCCCAGCAAGCACAGCCACACGCTTGCCGACCACGTTACCACCTAGGAACATATCACGCGCAACGTTGGCGAGCTGCAGACCAGCGTTCTCCATCATCTGGAATAGACTGATGCCAACCTCTTCCATCATCAGGCGATCAATCTCGATCATCTGGTCCGTTGTCACTTCTGGGAGATTGGAGACTATTGGATAAGGCTTTCCTGAACCAGTCGTCATGGTGCTGTCAGTGCATTTACTGCGAGATGCGCAGTCGGCGGTTCAAAGCACAAGATGCGATCCTCAGCAGTCAGGCGTGGCATGCCCGAGCCGGGTGGTTCGTCATTCATACGCATGATCATCAACCCAAGGTTCGGCGCGTCGAAGCTGACGTGATGCTGGGCAGTGACGCTGGGCAGTGTGCTCCGCAAACATCAATGCAATCAGCACCTTTCGACGCAACGGATGGTGCATGGTTGTTTCAGCCTCTTGCATGGTGAAGCCCGTATCGGTCAGGGCCGAAATGCTTTGAAAACGCGGGGCGTCGATTGGCATTCCCGTCAACCGCAATGCGGTGCCGCCGACCCGTTCAACGATCAACGACACCGCAAGAATGATGAGCAATGTAAGTCCTGCAGTCATGGTTTACACCAACTCCGCGTCCGTCATGATTTCGACCATTGCCGGGCCATCCACCGCGAGGGCTTTTCGAATGGCATCGGCGATGTCTTTGGTCTTGGTCACTTTTTGGCCATGTCCCCCACATAGCTTTGCAAACGCTGCGAACGATGGGTTTTGCAAATCTGTTTCCCAAACTGGCCACTCGCCCGAACGTCGTTCCTTTGAGATTTTGCCAAGTTGTCCGTCGTGCAAAAGGATATGAGTGACATCCATGCCGTATTTGACCGCCGTGGTGAAATCCATCGGGTATTGGCCAAAGCCACCGTCGCCAGAGATCGACACGACCTTGCGTCCTTTGAACTCTGTCAAATCTTGTGTTGCTGCCCACGCACCCATGCCCGCAGGGAACCCAAATCCGATAGAGCCAAGATAACCGGACATCTGCACCCGCTGCGTGCCCTTGGTTTCAAGATAGCGGCCAAAGGAATATGTATTATTGCCCACATCAACAGCAAAGATCGTGTCGTCGGGCACCAGCTTTCCAAGCGCCTCAAAGACAGCAAACGAATGAATACCCTCTCCGTGCTCCTCAGCAAGACGACGATGTTTTTCGTCGCGCCACATGGCCCAGCTGTCGGCAAGTTCGCGGATTTGGTTTGCGGCGTCAGCGTTGGGCTTGATCCGGTCGACAGCAGCATCGCAGAATACGCCAACCTCGCCCCAAACAGGGATCTTCACGGGATGGAACTTCCCAAGCTGCATGCGGTCGTAGTCTAACTGAATGATGTTTTGCTTTAACGCGATCCCAGTATGATTTTAAAAACTGGCTTCAAAAGCGACCAGAACATCTGCGTCGTTCATGAACCAGCTTGCAATTTGTGTGTCAGAGCGCCCAAGCACGCCACCGCCTAGCGGATGGCGATCAGGCACCAACCCTTTGGCTTTGAACGTTGTCACAACAGGTGCGCCGATCTTTTCGGCAAGAGCGATGATTTGCGCGCGCACCGTAAGCGCCATGGCCAACCACAATCATTGGTCGCTTTGCTGAATTCAAAAGCGCCACTGCTGCTTCAATTTCATCTTCCGCTGGAGTGACCCGTGTGCCGCTCATCCGACCGATGGGCGTGCCTGCGGGTTTGTCAGATGGAAGCGTTTGCACATCGTCAGGGAAAATCAAATGCGCCACATCTTGATTGACGATTGCGTTCTTGCAGGCCAGCGACATTAGTTCTGCGTGGTTTGACGTGCTAAGCACCGGTTGCGAGAAGTGCGCGACTGCCTGAAACGCTCCCGGCCCAAAGACCTGCGTTTGCACTTGTCCGGTCAGGGCTAAAACTGGTGCGGGATCGACTTTCGCGTCCCATATTCATGTCATCAGATTGGTCGCACCCGGCCCGACGATGGTCAGACAAGCCGCAGGTTTCCCAGTCAGTTTGCCATAGGCCGATGCTGCAAATGCGGCTACCCCCTCATGTCGGATACCGTAATACTTAAGCTTTTTATCGATTACCGATCTTTGGATCACGTTAGCGAGACCAAGGTTGGAATGCCCCACCATCCCGAAAACTGATTGTACGCCCCAGTTTGTCATCGTCTCTACCATGACATCTGTGACGGTGTGGGTATGCGGTGGTTCAGCTTCTAGACCTACGAAAATCTCACCATCGCGGATGTCGAGCGGATACATTTTTGGCCGCTGTCTTCGAGCCCGCCGGGTGGTTTGCCTGTAAGCGGATCAAAATCCCATCCATGCCAAGGACACCTGATCCAGCATTTATCATCGAGCCCCTTTTCAATAGCCCCTTCGCCAAGCGGACCTTTCTGATGTGGGCAATGATTGTTCATTGCGGACCAGTGCCCGTCAAAACGCACCAGACAGATCGATGTCGTGCGCGCGGTGACCGTTTTGACACGACCCTCCGGAAGGTCCTGCACGTGGCCCACAGAAATTCAATCGAGGGTTTTCTGATCCATGTTCTGTCCTATCTAAGCCACAACACCAAAGACCACGCCCGAAATTGCGGCCATGTCCTTTTTCCAAGTTGTCAGATCGTCGGCATTAAATTTCGACAGATGATCATGCCCACAAGCCCGCGCCATAACCTGCATCAATCCAACGCTGGCCACGAAGAAATTCACCAACTGTTGGGCGAATTTTTCGGCCACCAATCGGTTGACCAAATGTGGTTTTTGCGTCGCGATCCCGACAGGGCAGTTGTGTGTATGGCAGGCCCGCATCGCAAGGCACCCGATTGCTTGCATCGCTGAATTGGACACCGCGATCGCGTCCGCCCCCAAGGCCATTGCCTTGATGAAATCAGCTGGCTTACGCAGGCCGCCAGTGATGACCAGCGTCACGTCGCTGCGCCCGAGTTTATCAAGGTGACGTCGCGCGCGGGCCAAGGCAGGGATCGTCGGGACTGATATATTGTCACGGAAGATAATTGGCGCGGCCCCTGTGCTGTCGCCACGACCATCCAAGATCACATAGTCCACGCCCTCAGCCAACGCTGCATCGATGTCCTTTTTGATATGCTGCGCAGAGAGCTTGTAGCCGATAGGAACGCCGCCAGTTTTATCCCGCACTTCGTCAGCGAATTCTTTGATTTGGCTCACCCCGGTCCATTCATGAAAACGTGGTGGAGATATTGCTGATGTCCCCGGTTCCAGCCCCTTGGCCATCTTTAAAATGGAACGCCTGAACCCGGTCCAACTTATCCCGAACCGACCAGAGGCCAGTTCGTAAAAGTAGCGGCTATTTTCGGACTGTTCCTCAGGCAGCATGCCACCTTCGCCCGAATAAATTCCGGTGTCTGCCAATTCGGCACCGCGCGCGAGCGCTACCTTGGCTGATTGCGATAAAGCACCAAAGCTCATGTCAGACACAAACAGCGGGGTTTTCAGTTTCAGCAACTTTTGTGGGTTTGGCCCAATCACCACCTCGGTTCCAACGGGGTCATCGTCCAACAGGGGCGGCTTAAACAATTGCGCGGGCAGCAGCTGGATATCATTCCAATCCGGCAATTCATTGCGCGGAACACCCATAGATTCCACAACGCCGTGGTGGCCGGTTTTCGACAGGCCGGACTTTGCATAGCTTTGTATCAACCCATTGTAGGGCTCGGCATCCGATCCGTGGCTGGGATCAGCGTACAGCCCAAGATAGGCGTTTCGGTTATAGGGCTGCGGATTGGCAAGACCCCATGCGTTAATCTCATCCGCATCGACGCAAACATCGTCGCCCTCAAGTCACGATTTGAACTTTGGCAATTTCTCATCTTTGGCGTAGGCGGACACGCCACTGTCCAATCGGTAATCCCAGTTATGAACACCACAGATCAGATCGTTCCCACGCACATGCCCGTCTGACATTAACGCACCCCGATGCAGGCAACATCCGTAGAAAACCGAAACCGCTTCGTCGAAACGAACGATCACGAGGTCGACTTCGCCCACAATGGCGTATTCTGGTTTGTGGTCTGCTAAGTCGTTGAGTTGGAAGATGGATGTTTTTTCATAAGATTTCCTTTAATCAGGCGTCGTGAAATGTGTCGGGTTTTCCATAACTAAAAGCGCATATGGTGCCGTCGCTAACCAACGCGGGCCAAACCAGCCAAGGGGCGAAGGCCAAAAAGACTAGCGAGGGTCAAGCCAAGTATGGGCTTTGTCAGATGGGCGATTGCACCGAGTGCAGGGGTAGCCCTAAATGGAAAGAACACTGACCTTGTTCGCAATTGCCGCCGATGAGAACCGCCCCGATATGTGGCCGTGCCAGCCAACGCAAACGCGCCGACACCTTCGTAATTATCAGACGTCATACCTGCAGACTTAGCGCGCCTGTGCGTTTGCCCGTGGCGGTGTAACTCTGGTCGGTGCCACTGAATACGAGCTAATTTTTTGCCGCGGTTCTGGCCAAATTTCTATCCTCCCGCGCTTAACCTTGCGGATCGGCGGCGCAGGGCTTCGAGTGTGAAAAGCAAGGCGGCGGACAGCACGATCAACAGGGTCGCCACTGCAAGAATTGTCGGATTGATCTGTTCGCGCAAACCCGAGAACATCTGCCTTGGGATTGTTCGTTGTTCTGGCCCTGCAAGGAACAGTACCAAAACCACTTCATCGAACGATGTGACGAATGCAAACAGCCCGCCTGAAATAACGCCAGGCCGGATCAGCGGGATGACCACGTCCCAAAACACCTTGACAGGTGACGCGCCAAGGCTGAGACCCGCAACAAATAAGGATCGATCGAACCCACTGAGCGTGGCCGTGACAGTGATAATCACAAATGGCACGCCCAATGCCGCGTGGGCGATGATAAGGCCTGTGAATGTCCCCACGAGATTGAATTGCGTGTAGAAAAAGAACATGCCCGCCGCTATGATAATGAGCGGTACGATCATTGGCGACAGCAAAAGCGCGGTGATGAGACGTTTGTACGGCATCCACTGCGATGACAGGCCGACGGCGGCCAGTGTGCCAAGAACCGTGGCTATGATCGCCGCGATGGTGCCGACAATGAAACTGTTTCGTATCGCAAGAAGCCAGTTTGGGTCGTCAATAATTTCTTGATACCAGCGCATCGAATAGGCGTCAGGATCAAGCGACAACATGCCTTCGGTGAAGGTAAAGAACGGTTGGGAGTTGAACGACAACGGCATAATGACGAGGATCGGCAACATCAAAAACAACAGCACCAGAAATGCGGTGACCCGCAGACCGTAGTGACCTGTGATGTGCCAGAATGAATAATATTCAGGGAAGCGTTTCATGACCTATCCCAGCTTGATGTTGTCAGTGCCGACAAATTTGTCAAACAACCAGTAAAGTACCAAAATCAGGATCAGCAAAAGCGATCCGAGCGCTGCTGCAAGTTCCCAATTGTTGGATTGCTGCATATGGAAAGCGATGATGTTTGAAATCATCTGCCCGTCGACGCCGCCGACCAAGGCGGGCGTGATGTAATACCCGACTGAAATGATGAAAACCAAAAGCGCACCCGCAGACAGGCCAGGTAAACTCATCGGGAGGTAGATTTTATACCAGGCACCAAGGGGGCGGCTGCCCATCGATATGGCGGCGCGCATAAAACTGTTGTCGATCCCGCGCATCACGGCATAAAGCGGCAAAACCATGAACGGCAACAGGATATGCGTCATCGCAATGATGGTCGCAAATTGGGTATAAAGCATCTCAATCGGTTGATCGGTAATTCCCAACGCAATGAGGGTCGAGTTAACCACACCGTTCGTTTGTAGCAGCGCGATCCAAGCCGTCGTGCGCACCAACAGCGATGTCCAAAACGGCAGCAGCACAAACACCATCAGAAAGTTCGCCAGCCCGCTGGACGCGTGCGCCATAAAGAACGCAAGCGGATAGCCCAACAAAATGGTCAGTATCGTAATGATAAGGGCCATTTTTAGGGTCTTGGTATACAGTTGTTTGTAAATCTGCGTGTCTCGTGGGGCAATTCCGCCGTCCGTGGTGCGTTCCATGTCGACTGCTGTCAGATAGTAGCTGGATGAATAAGTCGGCCCCGCATCGCGCACCGCACGCCATGTGGCGGGATCGGACCAGCGGTCGTTCGCCGCAAGTAACAACGTGGCGCCATTGGCTGAAAGATCTGAGTCTTCGACGCGACGTAAGGTGCGAGCAGTGGATTTAACGACGCTCGACATGCCGGGTAGGGCACGGTTGATTTCATCGGCCAGCTGACCGGACGTTCGTTCGTTCGCCATGCGTTTCATGTCAGTTGCGAATTGGATCAGAACGGTGTCGTCGGGCATCCCTTCGCCTGACCATTCTTCAAGTGCGGCCAATGTTTCAGGTACCAGATTTGCGACGGTTGGATTGTGGACGCTGCGGTACAGCATTGTCGTGATCGGGGCCACGAACGCAAACATAATGAACACCAGCAGGGGCACGACGAACAGGAACGCCTGCAGCCTGCGCTTGCGAACTTCGCGCGCCGCATTGCGGGCGTCGTCGGGGTCTAAGGTGTGGGATATACTGTTCATGTTATGCCTTATGTCATCCCCGCGCCGTAAAACAGCGCGGGGAAAATTGGCTTACTGCAGAAGCCATTCGTTGAACTTCTCACCAAGGCTTTCGCCGAAGTCAGCCCAGAAGATGCCGTCAGCCTTGAGACCTACATCGAGGTGCGCTGTCGGTAGGTTTTCCTTTACCTCATCCGACAAAAGCGCCTGTGCGGAACGACGGGTCGGACCATAGGCCACGTCCTGCATACCAGACAATGGCACTGTGCGGGTCGCGGACTGGATGAACTGCATCGCCAGATCCAGGTTTTCGGTGCCGCGCATGATCGCCCAGACATCAAGATCGTACACATGGCTGTCCCAGACGATTTCGAACGGTGCGCCATCTTCTTCGATGACTGCAAAGATACGACCGTTGGCAGATTGCACCATGGCCGCACCACCATCGTTCAACAAAACGGGGGCCTGTGACCAGCTATCATACCAAACAATATCGTCCTTGATCGTGTCGAGCTTGGCAAACGCACGCGCCTGACCTTCTTCTGTCGCGAGCAGTTCGTAGACGTCTTCGCGGGCGACGCCATCAGCGATCAGCGCCCATTCCATGTTCACCTGTGGACGCTTGCGCAGGCCACGGTTGCCGGGGAATGCTTCGACGTCAAAGAATTCGGCCATGGTCGTTGGGCCGGGGCCGTTGTCGGTGTTGGTCGCGAAAACAACGGACCACACGATGTTGCCGACGCCACATTCGTTGGCAAGCGCGTCGGGAATGAAATCATCCGCAGCCGCGACACCGTCGTCGCCGGCTGGCAGGACGCTGTGGTCAAGGATTTCAAGGTAGCCTTCGGCACAGGCACGTTCGAGGTCGATGACCTCAATATCGACCACGTCCCACAGGATATTGCCGGCTTCGAATTGCGCCTTCATTTCAGCGATGCCGCCGCCGTAGTCTTCGAACAACACGTTCACGCCAGTTTCGGCCATGAACGGATCAATCATATGCTCTTGTTGGGCGGCACCATACGCGCCGCCGAACGATGTGACAGTCAGGTCTTGTGCCATCAGTGGGCCGGCAGTCAGCGCCAAGGTGGCAAGTAACGTCAGATGTTTCTTCATCGGTTTCTCCTTATCGTGTCCGGGCATTTTGTTGGGCCCCAGTTTACCCATTGGCCGCCTATTCCTTTGGAAAGGCGATGCAATCTTTGGCCAGCGACAAAAGCTGGGCTATCGCGCCGTCGTCGAATTCCGGCGCGGAAAGGTCGTTCAAAACCTTGACGATGATGTCGGTCCCGTCAGGCAGTTTGAAATAATAGCGGATGAAATCGCCTACGTAGATTCGCGTGTTAAACATCACGGTCAGGGCGTTGTCATGGGCATGCGTGGTCGGATGGATGAACAGCTTTTCGGGCCGGATCGACACCTTGCATGCACCACCAGTCGTTAAGCCCGCAGCAATCTGCGTCATGATCGTACCTGAATCGGTCTTCACCTGCGCTGTGTCGCCTTGAATGTCCACGATTGTGCCGGACACAAAATTATTTTCGCCGATGAAATCCGCGACAAAGGCATTTACGGGACGTTCATAAAGTTCGGCAGGAGGCGCGCATTGTTGCACGACTCCGTCGTTGAACACCGCGATCCGATCCGACATCGACAACGCCTCGGTTTGATCGTGGGTGACGTAGATAACCGTAAACCCAAGCTGTTTGTGCAGGCGCGTAATTTCAAACTGCATCTGTTCACGAAGGTTTTTGTCCAGTGCGCCGAGGGGTTCGTCCATCAAGATCAACGTGGGTTCGAATATCATCGCGCGCGCCAAGGCCACGCGCTGTTTTTGTCCACCCGATAGCTGTCCGGGGCGGCGGTCGCCGAAGTCCGATAGTTCTACCAGTTTAAGATATTCCGCCACGCGGTCTTTTATTTCGGCCTTTGGCAATTTTCGCACCGTAAGCGGATAGGCCAGATTCTCGGCGACTGTCATGTGCGGAAATAAGGCGTAGTTTTGAAAGACCATCCCGATATTGCGCTTGTTCGGGGCTGTCTTGTTAATCGACTTGCCCGCGATCGCAATATCGCCAGACGTGACGCTTTCAAATCCAGCGAGCATCATCAAAACAGTGGTTTTGCCAGATCCGGACGGTCCAAGTAGGGTAATAAATTCACCCTTTTGGACGTCAATATCGAACCCTTTGACCACAAGGGATTTCTGGTCATAGCTTTTCTTGACGTTGTCAAAACGCAGAAAAGTATCCGGTCCAATTTCGTTCATTTTGCTAAATCACCCCAAGACAATATTTGAAGTTAAGCAGGTGTCGCCCAATTTGACAACAACGTAGCGTTACAGCCGTGATTGAAGGGGTGGACGTTTTGGCCCGCAAGGCTTTGCCTCGCAAAACGGTCTTAGTCCATGCTTCCCCTTATCCATGAAGGACACATCCTCCGGTCATGATGTGTGGGATGCCGAGCGTGGTGAAGCTGGTAAATATGGCAGCGCGGATTTGGATATCCGCGATTTGTCGATCTCCTGATCTCGGCGATCCGGTAGGGCAAATCAGGCAGCATGGGCCTATCCTCTGCCCAATAGTGCATGTTTAGATGCATGAGAGGGGGCAATGCTGCTGGTGGTCATTTCAATCGCCTATATCTCAAGTAATTCCTAGGTAATCCTCATCTCGGCGAATGTGCCATTTGCCTGATCCGCGGCCTGTCTCATCGGCAGCAGAATCGGATTTTTGAATTGCTCCAGGGTGACATTATCGCTTTGCGCTTCCACTCTCAGCTTTGCATCCGCGAGCCTACGTAAGATTTGTCTTCAACTGTTTTGATCACTTATCAGGATGTGGCTCTCTAGTCTTCTACGGGATTTGAGAGAGGGCCGTGGCACGCCTCTAAGTACCTGATTAATTTATAATAAATACCATAATTGTTGATGCCTTTTCACCCGTATAGTCTGACGGGTGGGCACGAATAATCGCTCTTTGGTGACGTACCGTTTGCCACACATATAGGCCTGTTTCAGTTTCTACTTGATTGAATGATTATTCAGTATAGGATATTTAGAAACGTCTTTGGGGCAAGTAAAGATCGCCCAATGACGCAGGGGATGTCTGAGTGACTGATGACAAAGAAATTGCGATGTGCAGGCAGCTTTCTGATCAGACTCCCACTGCGCGTGATCCGCTGAACACGGACCCCAAGGTTCGGTTCCTCTTTCGCTATGAGCATTTTGAGGATGAGGCCAGCACAGTCAGCGTAAACGATGAGGGCGAGATTTCGACGTCGTGCTGGGGCGAAAAGGCATCGAAGCGCGGCGGGCGCGATATTGGCCGCCATACGTACGACAGAATGCTGAGACTAGGGCCATCTGAATCGCCTCCACCACCTGAGAAATCAAGAGTCTCTAACCCAAATCAACGAAACCAACCAAAGGAAATTAAACTATGCGGACTGTATTGAATTCAGCGACGATTGCACTTTTGTCGGGCCTGCCCGTAGTAGCTATTGCCCAAGAGTTGACCTTTTCTGCCAACATCGCACTGACGTCAGAATATATGTCGCAAGGGTTTGAGCTTTCAGATGGGCCCGCCTTGCAGATTTACGCCGAGGCTGCTTACGCAGGCTTTTACTTCGGTGCCTTCGGATCGAATCTATCGCCAGACCTTTCGGGCGCAGACTCCAGTGTCGATCTATACCTCGGCAAAGCCGGTGATATTGGCAAGTTCTATTATGATATTGGCGTCGCCTACTACTTCTATCAGAACGCCACATGGGCTGTGGACTATGAAGAATACTATGTAAGCGCAGGCTATGCAGTCACACCATCCCTGTACGCGACGGTCTATTACGGCAACGCGCCGCATTACGAACAACACGATATCGCGCTGACTGTCGATTACTACTCCAACATTGCGGGATTGGCAGTGTCTGCGACTTATGGCGATGTGCGCACGAATTACGGCGAATGGAACTACTGGTCCGTCGGCGGCAGCTATGAAGTCAGCGATGCGGTTTCAGTCGATCTGACGTATCATGGTGCGGACGATAATGGCGCAGGCGTGGGCGTGACCGATGGCATCCTCACCGCAACAGTGGCCTATGCGTTCTGATAAAAGATTGCAGATATAAATACCCGATACTCAAAACAGGAGACATTTAGATGAAAATTCTCACCCTATTTCCACCGGTGGCCTTTGCGGTATTCGCCATGTCCGCCCCCGCCATTGCAGCGACGTTGACGGGCCAGCAGTTTATGGACCTTCACGCGGGCAAATGCGTCTCTTACACTGGTCCATCGATTGGAACGCAGTGTTACGCCGCCGATGGCACAACCCAATATGACGATACCACCTACGGCACCGATACCGGAACATGGGAAGTACGCGGCAACGAAGTCTGCGAGAGGTTCGTCAATGACCCCGGGTTGGATTGTGGCCTGATCACGTCCATGGGGGGCGGCACGTATTCGGACGGCTCGTATACCTGGACGATCAATTAGATAGTTTGCAGGTGATGCAGGCAGGATCTGGAGTTTGATTTTCCGAATACCGAAACGTTCATTTTGGATGAAGTGATCATAAGCCGACGGGCTTGAAATTGAAACGCCTGTTCCTGACGCGCTTTCGTTTGGGCAGCACGTTTCATTTTCGTGTCGGCGCGGTTGGCAGTTTTCGAAGTCAAAACATAAGTGAAGGAGAGTCCATGTCTACAGGTCGCATTATTGTTCTTGGGGCAGGGGTTGCAGGCCTCGGGGCCGCGCGTGCGCTTACGGATGCAGGAACCGAAGTCACTGTTATTGAGGCGCGTGACTGGATCGGTGGGCGGTCGTGGACGAGTGACCTTTGGCCGGATCTGCCCGTAGATATGGGCTCAAGCTGGATCCATGGTGTCACAGGTAATCCGGTGACGGAATTGGCGGACAGGGTGGGTGCCGCGCGTTCGGCCACAAGTTACGATGGCATGGCAGGCTACGATGCGGCGGGCGGTACGTTTGATTTTGAGGACGTCGCGCGCGAGGCTGAGTGCATCGTCGAAGCGGCGCGGGACGCCGTTGATGATTTCGATGAGGACATGTCGCTTAAGGACGCAGTCGAACGCTCACCCCAGTGGGCCACTCTGTCACCGAAAAAGCGCCGGTTGATCCGGCTGGCGATCCATACGCGTATCGAACACGAATATTCAGGTGATTGGTCAAGAATGTCGGCGTGGTATTTCGATGATGCGGACGATTTTGAGGGTGGCGATGTTGTTCTGCCCGGGGGGTTTTCACAGCTGATGAACCACCTTGCAAAAGGCTTGGACATTCAACTGGGGGAGACAGTGCAACGGCTGGACCCTACGGAGGGTGGCGTCAAACTGGTGACATCCAAAGCCACCTATCTAGCCGACAAGATCATCGTGACACTGCCGTTGGGGGTTTTGAAATCCGGTGACATCACTTTTGGTGCGCCATTAAACAAGAAGCGGCAAAAGTCGATTGATCGCCTTGAGATGGGATTGCTCAACAAATGCTGGTTGCGTTTTGATCGCATCTTCTGGCCGGAAGACATCGACTGGATCGACTTTTTGGCCAATGGCGACGGGCACGAGCCGGGGATTTTTCCTGAATTTGCAAGTTTTAGTGGTGCGACAGGGGTTCCGCTGTTGGTCGGGTTTAACGCCGCCGCACCTGCCGAGACGTTGGAGACGCTTGACGATGCGGCCACGGCTGAGGCTGCGATGGTGTCGTTGCGGTCGATGTTTGGCAACAACATCCCCGACCCAATCAGCTATCAGGTTAGCCGCTGGCGGCAAGATCCTTTTGCGCAAGGGGCCTATTCGTTTCAGCCCGTCGGTACAAAAGCCAAAACGCGCCGCAATCTGTTTGGCAGTGACTGGGACAACCGGCTGATTTTTGCGGGCGAAGCCACATCACACGACCATCCGGGGACGGTTCACGGCGCGCTGATGACCGCTCGCGCTGCTGCTGCATTGATTTAGAATCTGGCGTTCATGATTTCACTTTTGACATGGTTGGGTCATACAGCGGCTTTAGGGAGGCAGTTGCGGAAACCTGTTCGCCAGCGATTTCAACATGCCAGATACCGTTTTCAACAATTTGCGCTGTAAGGGGTTTGTCCAACGTGACAAATCCTATTCCGACCGCACCCCCCAACGAGTGCCCGTATCCCCCGACCTGAAGGTAGCCAACGACGTCACCGTTCAGATAGATCATTTCGGCGCCATGCAGCAGCGATTCCGGGTCTTTAAGCAGAAATTGCAGCATCCGCGTTTTTGGCACGCCGCGGTCCTTGATCGCTGCCAGTGCATCGCGGCCGATGAATCCATTCGGTTTGTCCAGCTTTACTGCAAAGCCCAGCCCCGCCTCTATTGGGTTGTCGGTATTGTCGACATCCAACCCAAAGTCGCGGTAGGCCTTTTCCAAGCGCAGCGAATTCAGTGTCTGCATACCGGCATTTCGCAAACCAAAATCGCGGCCCGAATCCACAATTAGATCGTAGACCTGCGCCGCTTGGGTCGCGGGCACATGTAATTCCCAGCCTAATTCACCTACAAACGTCACGCGGTAGGCCCATACGACACTGTAGCCCACGTCGATTTCTTGCGCTGACATGAACGGGAACGCGTCGTTGGACATATCGGCAGTAGTTAGCTTTTCCATCAGCATGCGCGCCTTGGGGCCATGTACGTTGATCTGCGTGATGCCGGCGGTTGCGTCAAAAACAATGACCTGTTCATCGGCCCCGATCGTGCGGCGCAGGCGCATTTCGGTGTGTCCGTGCGAATTTTCACCAACAACGACCATGAACCGGTCCTGCGTCAGTCGCGTGACTGTCAGGTCAGCCTCAAACCCGCCGCGTTCATTGGTCCATGCAGTATAGACGACACGGCCCACCGCCACGTCCACGTCATTACAGCTTAACCGGTTCAAAACAGCACAGGCGTCACGCCCTTCGACCATGAATTTCGACATGGTCGACATATCCATGACGATGACGTCTTCGCGCGCAGCGCGGTGTTCTTGCGCGTGCCAGTCCCACCAATGTTCACGAAACCAGCTGTGGGTTTCGATTTTCGCCTGCTGCGGCGTTGGCGCGAACCAATCAGGCGTTTCCCAGCCACTGCTTTCGGTGAAATACGCCCCAGCATCAGCCAGCCGATCATGTAGAACCGACCGTTTTACGTTCCGTGCGGTTTTGGGGGGCTCGTTTGGATAGTGCTGGCCAAAGAGTTTGCCCAGAAGTTCCGGTGTGCGGTCACACCGATAGGCGCGTGTTGCTTCGCTGCGGGTAAAGCGGTTGACGTTAATCGCAGTGACATCGATGGGCGGCATCCCAGCGACGATCCAGTGCGCCAGTACCATACCGGTGCCCGCGCCGTTCAGGATGCCCAGTGAATTCATTCCGCAGGCAACAAAGCAATTGCGCAGTTCAGGCGTTTCGCCCACCAGCGGTGCCAGATCTGGTGTGAAACTTTCTGGCCCGCAGAAAAGTTTGCGCACGCCGACGTCCATCGCGGTGGGTACGCGGGAATAGGCACGTTCTAGATGGGGCCCGACCCGGTCCCAGTCGGGTTCAATTTCACCGAATGCAAAAGAGTCCGGGATACGGTCAAGGTTCCAGGCTGCCGCACCTGGCTCGAACAATCCCAGCATCAGCCCGCCGACTTCTTCGCGGTAGTAGGTATAAGTCGACGGGTCCTCTAGTACTGGCAGATTGCGGGGCAGGTCGGGGATGTTGTCGGTGATCAGGTAATAGTGTTCGGCTGCCTGTAGGGGGAGATTGATCCCCGCCGCAGCACCCAGTTGCCGCGACCACATACCGCCGCAGATGACGACGTTTTCGCAAGTAATCGTCTGGCCGTCGGATGTGCGCACGCCAGTGGCGGCGCCGTTTTTGGTCAGAATTTCAATGACGGTGACATTTTCAGTTATTCGCGCACCGCCCATACGCGCACCCTTGGCGAGCGACATTGTCAGATCGACAGGATTGGCGCGGCCATCTTCGGGTATGTAGAACCCCGCCTTGACGTCGCTTAGGTCCGCGATGGGGAATAATTCGGCTGTTTGTGTTGGCGAGATTTCATGTAGGTTGATCCCGTGATGGCGCATGAACGGCGCGATGCGACGCAATTCATGTACTCGTTCTTCGTTGCTGGCAATTTGCAGGTAGCCTACGTCGCGAAACCCTGTCGACAAACCGGTTTCAGCCTCCAGTTCTGCATAAAGTTTGCGGCCATGGGTGTAGATTTCACACTCCGCCTCGGATTTCAGGATACCCGCCACGACCAACCCGGCGGCATGCCATGTGGTGCCCGAGGTCAGCTTGTCACGTTCCAGCAGCAAGACGTCGGTGTGTCCCAGCTTGGTCAGATGATAGGCGGTATTACACCCGATTGAACCGCCGCCCACGATGACGGTTTGCACATGTGTCGGCAGGTCTTGTATCATTGGTATTCCTTCAACCGTCCAGATTGATCCAGATCGTCTTAAGTTCAGTATACTGTTCGTGCGCGTGGATGCCATTGTCGCGTCCGCCAAAACCCGACGCCTTGAAGCCGCCGAAGGGCGTTGAAATCTCACCCTCGGAATAGGCATTTACGCCAACTGTTCCAGCCTTGAGCTTGCGCGCGTAGCGGTGCGCCTTGGCGATGTCGCGGGTGTACAGCGTTGCGGCGAGGCCATAGGCGGTTGCGTTGGCCAGCTCAACCGCCTCATCGTCGCTGTTGGCTTTGGTGATGGCGACCACAGGACCAAAAATCTCTTCGTTAAAGATTTCCATGTCGCGCGTGACATCTGCAAAAACAGTGGGTTGAAAGAGTAGGCCTTTGCCGCGTTCACCGCCGTAGGCCACACGCGCGCCGGCGGCTTTGCCGCTTTGCACCAGCCCCGCCACCTTTTCCATATGTTCGTCGCTGATCAGCGGCCCGTTCTGTGTGTCAGGGTCAAGCGGATCGCCCATCTTCCAAGTCCCTGCCTGTTTCACCATGGCGCTGACCAGTTCATCGTAGCGGTCTTTGTGGACGATGATCCGGCTGTTTGCTGTACAATTTTCACCCATGTTCCAGAAAATCGCATTTGCTTGAATTTTTGCAATGGCATCAATGTCGCCCGCGTCCTGCAAAATGACCGCAGCACTCTTGCCACCCATCTCAAGGCAACATTCTTTCATGTTGCTTTGCGCGGCGTATTCCAAGAACCGCCGCCCCGTTGCGGTTGAGCCGGTGAAGGTCAGCGCGTCCACATCCATATGCCGACCCAGCGGTTCACCCACAACGGGGCCCATGCCGGTGATGACATTCAGCACGCCGGGCGGTACCCCTGCCGCAAGCGCAAGTTCGGCAATGCGAATGGCCGTCAAGCTGGTCTGTTCAGCAGGTTTCACGATCACAGAATTTCCAGTTGCCAGCGCTGGGCCGATTTTCCACGCCATCATCATCAGTGGAAAATTCCACGGCAGTACAGCGGCGACGACGCCAATGGGTTCGCGCACGATGAGGCCGATAGCATCCGGCGCAGACGGGGCGATCTGGTCATAAATCTTGTCCTGCGCTTCGGCGTGCCAGCGGATGCAAGCGGCGGTTTCGGGCACGTCGATGGCGGCGCAATCAGCGATGGGTTTTCCAGCATCCAGCGTTTCCATGACCGCCAGTTCATCGGTATTGGCATCGATAAGATCAGCCAGTTTGCACAGAATAGCTTTGCGCGCTGAGGGGTGCTGGGCCGACCAGTCACCAGCCTCAAATACGCGCCGCGCCGACGCCACGGCAACGTCCACATCGACGGATGCACAGAAAGGCAGGGTGGCCAGAAGGTCGCCATTGGCGGGGTTTCGTGTCTCGAACACCGCGCCGCTGTGCGCGCGATACGGCTTGCCGTCGATAAAACACTGCGTTGGCATACCTAAAGAGGCGGCAATTTTCTTGTAATCCGTCATGGTTCAATACCTTTTTGTCAATTCAAAGAACGTCGGCCAGCAGGGTTCTGGCGACTCGTTCACCGCTCATGTAGGCGCCGCTGACCAACTGCATGTGGCTACCGCCGACCGCTTCGCCCGCAAAGAATACTTGGTTTCCGAAGGGGGCGGCCAACACGTCGCGGGCATCCGCGTGGCCGGGTTTAGCCGCCGCGTATGCCCCCAGTGTGTTCGGGTTTTCGGCCCAATCGCTCATGTGGCCCTTGATGAACGCCTTGCGCGCATCGCTGCCGACCATTTTGACGACTTCGCCCAAGGCAAAATCAATCGCGGCGTTGGGGCCTTGGGCAGAAAGCTCCCATCCGAAACGTCCGCCGATATTGCCCATCATGTAGTTGTAGCCATGCGGCCAAGTGACAAAAAAGCATGCGGGGGTGGCAATCGTATCATCAACGTCATAGGCCAGCCATTCGTTGGGGTTGAACCCCAGTCGCGTATCATCAAATTGCAGCCCAACCTTGACCAGCAGACCCATGGGTAGGTTGCCGATGGCATCCTGTGTCGTTTGTGGCAGGGTAGGGCTGAAGCCAATTTTGCCCGCCTGCAAAACGCCGGTTGAGACCGTGACGATGCAGGCTTTGGCGGAAATTGTGCCGTCGGGTGTCTGCACGCGCACACCGCTCCCGCGCCAGTCAATATGTGTTGCAGGCGTGTTCAGTCTGATCGGGACGCCATCTGCGAGTGTTGCTACAACGCTGCCCAACCCTTCGGCCACCAAAAAACTGCCGCTGGCACCGGTGCCGCGATACCAGTCACCGGTGGACAACTGGTCCATGTCGACGCCGTAATCCATCGCGCCCGTCCAGGCATGGGTCGTCCCACCGAATGCCATGCCGTGGGGCACAACGGTGGATGCAGCAAGATCTTGCCCACTGGAGGAACCACCGTCCATACCTGCTGCCATTGCAGCCCAAGCGCTATTGTACTGCTGGATTTCTGCGCCCGACGCCCGCCTGTCGCCAACGAACAACGCGCTGTCCGCCGATGCGTGGTCCAGTAACGTAAAGCCGTTTTCTGCGGCTATTTGTTTGAACGGGTTTTGGCTTGCGGCGGAAATCCACGCGGCCCCATGGTCATAGGGCAGGCCGAAAGTACTGCTTTCGGTGAAGGCGCGCCCGCCGGGGCGCGCTGCAGATTCCAGCACAACCACGGTTTTGCTGGCAGCCATAAGCGTGCGTGCCGCCGACATGCCGGCAGCGCCTGCCCCGATGATAACCACGTCGGGGTTGGCTGGTAGGTTTTGTGCCAGAACGGGTGCCGCCGGCAAAGCCAGCAAGCCAGACATTACGTGGCGACGCGTAAATCGATTGCTGGAGATTGTCATATTTCTCGTCTTTCTCGATTAAAAAATCCCAAATTACACGTGACCCACCGTGCAATAATATCTTGCTTAACTCATGACTTGACTCATCGCAAATTACAAGCCATTGATTGAATGGACGTTCAATAAGGTTCCTGACGCGCACCCAAACGCACGCAAGAATATTTTATAAGTCTTTGTTTATCAGGCATTTTTATAAATGTGGGCGCATATTGGGGCGCGCAATGGGAGTTTACAAAGCATGGATGTACTTGATCAACTTGGCGCACTGCGCGAAGGAACGATGAGCCGCCGAGCCTTCAATAAATCGCTAATGTCCGTAGGCCTTGTCACCGTCGCGATGCCGCTACTTCCAAGCCGATCACGTGCCGCGGCCGAGGATCATGCGACCTATTTTACATGGGGCGGTTTCGATATCCCCGACTACTTTGAGGAATACGTTGAAAAGCATGGCGAATTGCCAAACTTTTCGACGTACGGATCGGTAGAGGAGGCGATCAACAAGCTGAGTTCCGGTTTTGTGGCTGATATTGCCCATCCCTGCATGACAGATGTTCCGCGCTGGGCCAGCACCGGTCTGTTCCAACCAGTAGATACATCGCGCCTGTCGAATTGGGGTGATGTGATACCCGATCTTTATGATCTGCCATTTAATATGCAAGACGGTAAGCCTTGGCTTGTACCATTCGAGTGGGGCCAGACGTCTGTCGCGTATCGTACCGACCTTTTCGAACTGGAGGGAGAGGAAAGCTGGGATATGCTGTGGGATCCGCGCTATGCTGGGAAACTGGGCAGTCTGGGTGCTGGCGGTGACGTGTGGTGGTGTGCTGCGATCAAGGCGGGTGTGGCGTTTGATGAAATTCATACCGATGCGGCGTTCGAGAGAATTTCGGCCGTCCTGCGCGAACAGCGTCCTCTCATTCGCATGTACACCGACGACACCACATCGCTGGATACCGCGCTTGCGGCAGGCGAAATCGTCGCGTCGATGGCTTGGAATTCATCCGTGGTGACGTTGCAGGCACAGGATGTGCCGATTGCCTTCGCGCAGCCCAAGGAAGGTGCGTTGACGTGGGTGTGTGGGATGATGCTGCACGCGGAGGCTCCGAAGCTCGACAGTGCCTACGATGTGCTGGATTCGCTGATCAGCGAGTCCGCAGCCGTTTTTAATATGCGCTATTACGGCTATGGCGGCGTGAACCGCAAAGCGTTCGACAGTTTCTCTGACGACGAGCTCAAGAATCTTGGTCTTGCACGCAATCCTGCCGACGTGCTTGACGCTGGGCATTTCGGCACTCCGCAGACGGCGGAGTGGGACAGACGAATGACCGAGACCTGGGAAAAAATCAAGCTGGGGTTCTAGATAGTGCGATCACTTGAAATCTGCATTGCGGTGCGCAAATGACGAGCCTTGCGCGGCGAAATGACCCCGGAGCGGGTCCGATTGTCGGGTTTGTCGGGGCGGTGGCGCGCGTGCTCCACCGCAGAACCGTATTGCGCGGCTACCTTTTGTTGTCACCCGCCCTGATGTTGATGTTGGTGGCAATTTCTGTGCCGCTGATAACGATGTTTACGATGAGCCTGTGGTCGGTATCGGGTTACGACGTCGATACCACCCTTTCAGCGGGCAATTACATCAAGATGACCCAAGAGCCGATTTACCGCGTGCTGATCTTTCGGTCGCTGACGGTGGCAACATATGCCACAGTTTTCACGATCATCGTTTGTTATCCGATGGCGTATTACGTGGCTTTTTGCGTCAAACGCAACAAGGTGATGTGGATGATCATCATGACGCTGCCGTTCTGGACCAGCTATCTTTTGCGGGTCTTTGCCTGGAAAGTTGTGCTGGGCCACGAGGGTGTCCTGAACACCGCGCTTATGTGGGTCGGGATTATTGATGAACCTATCTCGGCGCTGCTTTACAGTCAAACAGCCGTGACGTTGGTTCTGGCTCATTCTTGGGCGGCCTTTGCAATCCTGCCGATATATCTAAGCCTCGAAAAGATCGACAAATCCTATCTAGAGGCGGCAGCGGATCTGGGTGACAGCCCAGCTCGGCGGTTCTGGCGGATCACCTTTCCGCTATCGCTGCCCGGCGTTCTTGCCGGATTTTTCATGATGTTCATTCCAACAGTTGGCGACTACATCACGCCGCTGATGGTCGGTGGGCCCGATGGCATGATGGTCGGAAACCTGATTCAGGCCAATTTCGGTGCAATGAATAATTGGCCCGCTGGTGCCGCATTGTCGGTTGTGATGATCTTTGCCATCGCTATGGCTGGATTGGTGTTCTTTGGCCTTAGTCGACTGATCCGGAGGTGACGGCATGAGAAAATTATTTAGGGACAATAATTATTTACTGACGCTCTATGCGATCATCTTTGCGATCTTCTTGTATCTGCCGATCATTTTCATTCCGATCTTTTCGTTTAATTCAGGTGTCTTTGTAAAATTCCCTCTCGAAGGGTTCACCTTAGATTGGTACAGGGATCTCTTCGACCGTCCAGCATTGCAGCGCGCTTTTTTCAACAGTGTCAAAGTCGGCATTTTTGTTTCGTTGCTGTCAACGCTTCTGGCCGTTCCGGCTGCGATGGCTATTGCGCGCTACCGGATGCCGGGCAAGAGACCCATCGTCGGGTTCATGATGCTGCCATTGGTGGTGCCTGGTATCATCTTTGGTGTCGCGCTACTGTCTCTGGCTAACCAGCTGGGCATGACGCTGTCGCTTAGTACGGTCACGGCGGGTCACATGGTGATCTGCCTTCCCTATGCCATTGCGGTGCTTCTGCCCCGTTTCGAAGGGTTCAACCGCTCGATCGAAGAAGCCTCGGCTGACCTTGGGGAAAACCCGTGGTGGACATTCTGGCGCGTGACGTTCCCAAACGTCCGCCCCGGCATTCTGGCTTGCCTGCTGATGACCTTTACGATCTCGTTCGATGAATTCTTTATGGCTTTTTTCCTAAGTGGCCCAGAGATTACGCTGCCGATGTATATTTGGGGCCAATTGCGGTTTCCGTCTGACTTCCCTTCGTTGCTGGCGTTGGCAACGCTCATCTTGGCGTTCAGTTTTTTGCTGATCTTTGCGAGCCTTAAACTGGGCCAAATCGGTGCAACGCCTACGGGCCTGCAATCCAAGGACCTCAAATGATCTCAATCCAGAATGTTAGCAAATCTTTTGGTCGGGTTAAGGCGATACGCGATGTTTCACTGGAGATAGGGCAGGGCGAGTTCTTTTCGTTACTTGGCGCGTCTGGGTCTGGCAAATCGACGTTGCTGCGGATGATTGCTGGCTTTGAGGGTCTGACGAAAGGCGAAATTGTCATCGATGGCCAGAAAATGAGAGATGTCGCTCCCCATCACCGCCCCATCAATATGGTGTTTCAGAACTATGCCATTTTTCCACATTTGAATGTACGAGACAACATTGCGTATGGATTGCGCCGTCTGAAGAAGTCGCGCGCAGAGATGGACAGAATGGTCGATGAGATGCTCGATCAGATTGCCTTGCCGGGCTATGGCACGCGGCGTTCCAACGAGTTGTCGGGGGGGCAGCTGCAGCGTGTCGCGCTGGCGCGCGCTTTGATCCTCAAGCCTAAAGTGCTGTTGCTGGATGAACCGCTGGGGGCGTTGGACAAACAGTTGCGCGAACAAATGCAACTGGAACTGCGCGATTTGCAACGCTCGGTTGGCATTACGTTTGTCTTTGTGACCCATGATCAGGAAGAAGCGCTGACTCTGTCGGACCGTATCGCGGTGATGGCGGATGGACGGGTCTTACAAGTGGACACGCCAGAGGGACTTTATGAAGCGCCATCAACCCGCAAGGTCGCCAGCTTTATCGGCAATATGAATTTTTTTGACGCGACGCTGCATCTGAATGGAACGTCCGGCGCGATAGTGGACGCGGAAGGTTTGGGCAAGCTGAGCCTTGCGCGGGATAAAGCCCAACAACCGGATGGAACGAAGGTGCAAATTGCAATCCGGCCCGAAAAAATCCGGCTGACCAGCGCAAAACCAAAGAATGGGCCCCATGTTCGCGGGCAAATGCAGTCGGCGGCTTATCTGGGTGAGCGGAGCCATTATTTTGTGCGTCTGGAAGGTCTGGATCGGCCCATTGCGGTGTCTGCGCAGAACGCGCAACGGATGCGCGATGTGGAAAGTGGCGCGGGCGGTCAGGTCTGGTTGAGTTGGAACGAGGATGCGGTCGTTGTATTAACGGACTGAGCCTGAAATTAACGCTACTAGTAAAGAAAGTGAGCAAAAAATGGCCACTGAAGCAGACAAACAAAAAAGCGAAAAGACGCCTCGGACGCGTTCTAAACAGGAGCGAAAGCGGCAGCTGATCGACGCCACAATCACGTCCATTGCCAAATATGGCATCCCCGGCACCACAATGACAACGGTGACCAGTATTGCGGGTCTTTCATTGGGCTTGGTGAACTTTCACTTCGAAAGCAAACAGAAACTGTTTGAAGAAACCCTGCTGCATCTTGCATTGGAGGATCAGGAGATGTGGCGAAAGGCGATCGAGGGCAAGGGTCTAAGCGCCGAAGAGAAAATTCTTGCGATTGTGGATGCGCATTTTCACCCCAAGGTAGGCAGCCGCAAGAAACAGGCGGTCTGGTTTGCATTTTATGGTGACAGCACAAGCCGCGCGGCCTACCGCCGTATCGGTGGTGATATTGATGATGCGCGTTACGATTGCTTGCTGGCCCTTCTGAATGATCTAAAGAACAGCGGTGACTTTCCGCATGTGAACACGACGGATGTGGCCACGATAATGGAATCGCTGTTTGACGGTCTATCCCTCACGATGCTGATTTATCCTGGCGACACGACCCGTGATGACGCCAAGCGTCAGATGCGCAGTTATCTTGCCGCCACCTTTCCAAACCGTTTCACACCACCCGAGATTGCCACCTGAATTGGAGCGACGATGACCAGAAACCCCAACCACGATATTTTGTTTGAACCGCTCCAGATCGGGCCGGTCACAACAAAAAACAGGTTCTATCAGGTGCCGCACTGTACCGGCATGGGCTGGCAACGCCCGCGCACGCTGGCGCAAATGCGCAAGGTCAAGGCGATGGGTGGCTGGGGCGTGATCAATACTGAATATTGCTCGATCCATCCTGCATCCGACGACTCGCTGCATATCTCCGCGTCTCTTTGGGACGACAGTGATATTTCCGCCCATCAACTGATGACAGAGGGGGTGCACGAATATGGCGCGCTTGCGGGCGCGGAACTATGGTTTGGCGGTGTGCGGTCCGCCAACTTGTCGACGCGGTTAACAGCTATGGACGTGGCCAGCCTACCCAACAGTGTGGGCCACCCTTTTCAAACCCGCGCGATGGACAAGAACGACATTCGCGATCTGCGCCGCTGGCACCGAAAGGCTGCCCTGCGCGCGCGCGATGCGGGGTTCGACATCGTCTATGTCTATGCAACGCACGGCTACCTGCTGGCCAACTTCCTTGACCCGCGCGTCAATACTCGAAGCGATGAATACGGTGGATCGCTGGAAAACCGCACCCGTTTGGTACGTGAGCTGATCGAAGAAACCAAAGACGCGGTCGGCGACAGATGTGCTGTTGCTGTCCGCTTTGCAGCGGACGAATACGAAGAAGAAGACGGCAAGCCGGTACACGGCGAACGCCGCGAAATGCTGGCGCTTTTGGCCGAATACCCCGACTTGTGGGACATCAACATCGCGGATTATTCGCTTGAGATGGGCGTGTCACGTTTTACCAAAGAGGCCGCGCTGGAACCCTACATGGATTTCGTAAAATCCGTTACAACCAAACCCGTGGTTACAGTGGGCCGCTTTACGTCGCCCGATACGATGGCCAGCCAGATCAAACGCGGCGTGACCGATCTGATCGGGGCCGCGCGTCCGTCAATTGCCGATCCTTATCTGCCCAACAAGATCGATGAGGGCCGCAGCGATGACATCCGCGAATGTATCGGCTGTAACATTTGTTATTCCGGCGACAGCCTTGCGGTGCCGATCCGCTGTACACAGAACCCGACAATGGGGGAGGAATGGCGCAAGGGCTGGAACCCCGAAGTGATCCCGTCAAAAGGGTCCGACGCGACAGTGCTGGTGGTCGGCGCAGGCCCCGCCGGACTTGAGGCGGCACGGTCTTTGGGCAATCGAGGCTATCATGTGATGTTGGCGGAAGCGACTGATACCCTTGGTGGGCGCGTAACCCGCGAAGCCAACCTGCCAGGGATGAGCGAATACATCCGCGTGCGCGACTACCGCGAACAGCAACTTCTGGTGATGCCCAATGTTGAGATTTTCCGCGAAAGCCGCCTGACTGCACAGGATGTGTTCGACGTGGGTGCAGACCATGTGGCTCTCGCAACTGGTGCAACATGGCGAAGTGACCGATTTGATGGCGCGGCCTATGGCGCAATTGTGGAAGACGGCAGCGGCGTGCAGGTTTTGACGCCCGACGATATCATGGACGGCAAACTGCCGGATGGTCCGACGCTGCTATATGATTGCGATGGCTACTACATGGGCGGCGTGATCGCTGAAAAACTTCACCTTGCAGGGATCGACGTCACAATGGCGATGCCCAGCGACAATGTTTCGCCGTGGACCGCGATGACATCTGAACAATGGCGGGTGCGCACGCATCTTATGCGCTTGGGGATCAAACTGATCATGTCGCACAATCTGGAGCATTTCGACGGCGCACAGGCCATGCTTGAATGCGTTTATACTGAAACGCCCAAGGTGATCCCTGTGCAATCCGTGGTCATGGTCAGCCAACGACGGACCAATGACGATTTGTACGCGGGCCTTTTGGCCAAGGCGGATGGACAGGCCGAAAATTTGCCATTCAGTCTTAAACGCATCGGCGACTGTGAGGCGCCTGCGATCATTGCAGCGGCAGTTTTTGCAGGGCATCGCTATGCGCGTGAAATGGACAACCCGACAGATCCGGACCTACCGATGCCGCACGACAAAGTGGACGTGAGCCTTGTCAAACCCGCTCGCCAGCAGAAAGCCCTTGAACCGCAATTGGTGAAATGATGCCTGAGATGACCCCTTCACAAAAATACCTCGACACCCTCCTGCTGTATTACGAGGAAGAGATCATGGGTGAGGCCTATTTTCGGGCGGTGTCACGCCAGTATTCGGACCCGGACCGGACCTACAAGATGGAACTGATGGCGCGGGTCGAACGCCACGCGGCCAATGCGGTTTTACCGCTGTTGCAACGATACCGCCTGACCCCGAGGACAGACAAGGAATTGCACGATATCGGGCTTGAAGACATCAAGGATGAGGCGCCTGATTGGGATCGATTTATTGCAGATATGCAGGCGTCTTTTCCCGACTATATGCCGGAGTTTCGCGCGCTGGAAGAAATGGGCCCTGAAATGGACAAGTCGCGGCTGTCTTTCCTCACGAAGCATGAAGTGGCGGCTATCGAATTTCTTGAGCTGGAAGCCCGCAAGCGAGACAGTGTCGGAACGATGCTCGAATATTTGCGGGCCAGTCCGAGCGACCCCAAGCTGATATGAAAACGATGCTTATCACCTTTTTGGTGCTCGTGGTTTCATCTGCGGTCACCCTTATCAAGAATCCACCTGATGAGATCATAGAATAAAAGTGCACGAATTGTGGACACTTAAGCTTGGCGTTCTCATCTTCCAGCGATCTAAGGTGATGGGTCTCAGACACATTCATACCGCCGTACTTGGATTTAAACTTGTAAAACGACGTAAGACTAAGGCCATGCCTGCGGCACATCTCTACAGTTGGCATTCCAGCTTCCTGCTCCTTAATCATCCCCCTCTCGGGACATTGCTGCGCAATACCCTGCTGGACAATGAATAATCTGCGCCTCAGTAAAACGGCTCTTTCGCATTTGTTTGCTCCTTTGAAAGGTTGAGCAAATTCTGCATCAAAGTGAAGGAGGTTTCGGGGGGCAGGTCACTTTGCACCGCAGCTGTCGTGTTCGACTTCAATCGTCATTGGCCCCAGATAGGGTGGAAAGGCTGCTGAGATTGCGGCGGCCAAAAATATCAGGAAAGTTGGTGGCGTCACCTTGTTGCCTTGTGCGTTGAAAAACGACAGTGCCCGAAGGTAGATGGCAAGGCATGATCGTCCTGCGCATTAGGTGGCGGCAACATTGCGTTGCTAAAGACGAGCTGTTGTCCTGTGTCATAGCAGGCAGCGTTGAAGGACTCTGTTGCACAAATCGGCTGATCGACGGGGCTCCCCTTTCCCCAAGCGGATTCACCTCACGGCTTTTGTGACAGGAACGCCAAGCGCAGTGTAGCCATTCAAGACAGCTATACGCTCCTGAACCTCTGCGACCTGACGGTCAAAGTCCCGCGCCATGAGCCGCTGACCCAGCAATTTCAGGCAATGCATCTTTGTCTCGACGCGACTTCTGCGGTGATAACCACTCCAGTTCCGCCACAATGCCCGGCCCAGATACTTCGGGGCGCGGAGCGCATCGTTCCGGGCGATGGCGCCAGCGGTGCTTGGCTTCCATGGCTGGGCGTTTCTGCTCGGAGGGATGACCGCAGCCGCTCCACGGTCCGCGATAGCATCGTGGCATCTGCGCGTGTCGTATGCTCCGTCTGCAGTGACGCTGCCGATCTGTTGATCGCACGGGATCTGATTGAGTAGCTCGGGCAGCATCGGCGGGTCTCCGATGTTGCTGCCGGTGACCTCAACTGCTCGAACCTTCAACGTTTGCTCGTCGATCCCAAGATGGATCTTGCGCCAGACACGCCGTTTTTTTACCGCCATGCTTGCGTGCATTCCACTCACCTTCCCCCTCGACCTTGATCCCAGTGCTATCGATCAGGAGGTGTAATGGACCCTTTGAGCCGCGATACGGAATGTTGACCGCGAGCGTCTTTTGACGTCGGCAGATGGTGCTGAAGTCAGGCACTGCCCAGTCGAGCCCCGTCAAACGCAGCAGGCCTTCAACAAAGCCTGCCGTCTGGCGGAGGGCCATTCCGAACAGCACTTTCATGGTCAGGCAAGTCTGGATCGCGGTGTCGCTGAACGTCCGCGATCGGCCCCGCTTGCCGGAAGGTGTGGCGCCCCAAGTCATCTCAGGATCGAACCAGATCATCAGTGATCCGCGGCGCTTCAACGCCTCATTGTAGGCAGTCCAGTTCGTGGTCTTGTAGGTCGGCTCTGTGGGTTTGCTCATGCAAGTCAGCTACCACACTGGATTCAAAATATGAATCCCTCAACCGATTTGTGCAACAAAGCCCCTATGATGCCGTGGAAAAAGACGTGCTCTAGCGCGGCCTTTTTCTCTGGCATCGCCCCCTTTAGTTTCGCTGATCTCTGTGCTGATAAAACGTCATAAATGTGACGGATCCGAAGACTTGTTCTAAGTTCGGCGTGCTCCGACAACCATATTGGTGCGCGTTCAGTCGCAACGGTAGTGCACGGTCTATGGCGAGGTCGTCGCGTATCGCAGCAGCCTTCACGGCGGCTTTGTGCTGCCTTGCGACCTCTGCGCGTTTCTTGGTTCGTGCGTGAATGACGATTGACTGTGCCATACCACATTGTGGTTCACATGGGCGGAAAAGATCAGCTATATTATCGGTGCGCTTTATACATAAGGCTAAAAATACCTGCGCCGCAGGGCCTTGGATCTAGTCACGCAACTCATCCGCGCCGACGCCAAACATGGCGGCTTTCAGGGCCCAGCCCCGGTGACCGTCTGCGCGAAGGCGGCACCAATCAATGTGACATTCACCAAGGTCTGCAATGACGCCAAGTTCTAGCATGGCAACTTCGGTGGCATCAGCATCGGGCTGGCCGCGCAATACCAGTAAGTCGCGGTCGATGATCACGGTGCGATTGCCCGACAAAAGCGAATAATGCACCCAGCCGCCCATACCTTCGCGGTCCACAACTCGGCGCCAATGGCCGAATTCGCCCACCACGCGTAACGGCATGTCGCGGCGTTGGAACACCCAATCAATCCGGTGCGACAGGGACGGGCCACGACGCACATTGGCTTCGTTTGCTTTCAGGGAAACGTAGCGCGGCATTGGCAAATTTGTCACCGGCCCACGGTCACTTTGTACGGCCGTGATTGGCACGACTGCCTCGTATGCCGCCACGGAATGCGCCAAAGACCATGAGGTTGCCAAAGCGATCAACATCAAAACGGTTTTTACGCGTCCTGTTTTCATAAACTGCGTCCTCATCTGGCCCTGAATTATTATGGCGGTTCTTGTGCCGCCGGACCTTTGCAGTCACCTTGCCACGCAACAGCCCGTTCGGGCAAGCGAGGGGAGCATGATCATGCCAAGCAAACGCCTAAGTGTTACCGTCACGCGACGGTTGCCCGACGCAGTCGAAACGCGGATGCGCGAATTGTTCGACGTAACGTTGCGCATTGACGACACGCCGATGACGCCTGCAGACTTGGTGGCGGTGATGCAGACCTGCGATGTTCTGGTCCCGACCGTCACGGATGAGATTAACGCCAAGGTGATCGGGCAAGCGGGGGATCGTTTGAAATTGATCGCCAGTTACGGCGCTGGCGTCGATCATATCGACGTCCAAACCGCCCGTCAGCGCGGGATTTTGGTCTCTAACACCCCCGGAGTCGTCACAGAAGACACCGCTGACATGACGATCGCCTTGATTCTGGCCGTCACTCGCCGCATCCCCGAAGGTTTGGCGCTGATGCAATCAGGCGATTGGAATGGTTGGGCCCCCACAGCGATGATGGGCGGGCGCATCGCTGGCCGTAGGCTCGGTGTTCTTGGAATGGGACGCATTGGGCAGGCGGTTGCCAAACGTGCCCGCGCCTTTGGCATGCAAATCCACTATAACAACCGACGCCGCCTACGCCCTGAAATCGAAGACCAACTCGATGCGACATGGTGGGAAAGCCTTGATCAGATGGTCGCGCGGATGGACGTCATTTCGGTGAACTGCCCCCACACGCCCGCGACGTTCCATCTGATGAATGCGCGCCGCCTTAAGCTGATGAAAAAGGACGCCGTCATTGTGAACACCGCCCGTGGCGAAGTGATCGACGAAAACGCCCTGACCCGTATGCTCCGCTCCGGCGATATCGCGGGGGCTGGTTTAGACGTTTATGAAAACGGCACTGATGTGAACCCGCGTCTGCGCGAGCTTAAGAATGTTGTGCTGCTGCCGCATATGGGCTCAGCCACGCTCGAAGGACGTGTCGAAATGGGCGAAAAAGTCCTGCTCAACATAAAAACCTTCCAGGACGGCCATCGCCCGCCCGACCTGGTCGTACCTGCAATGTTGTAAGGGTCTGTGCAATGTCGCCTAATGGGGCCAGCTTTTGACGATTTTCCCTTCGCGGCGTTCGGTCTCCATCAGGTTGATATAATGCGTCATGGAATGGTCCTCTCCTGCGTTTGGTGACGCGGGATGCATGACTTCGGTGTTGCCCACACGGCGAAATCCGAATTGTTTTGGTGGCATCCGGCAGACGATATCATCGTTGCGCACGACGTTGAGCACCAGCCCCTCATGCTTGAGCCGCGACTTGCCGCGCCGTGGCATTGGCGATGCAAAACCGATCGCTGGGACACCGTAGATGCAGCCCAAAATTTGCGCCGCAGCTGCGCCCAGCGAATGGCCAATGATGTATGTCGGCCTAACGCTGCTAAGTGTGTTAGCAATGGTCGCCGCATAGCCCGCAAAACCGCGATGCCAAATCGCATTTCCGGCAGCCTTACCCATTTTATCCCAGGAAATTTTCTGCTTACCAGTTACCAAATTCGTCTTGCTGTAATCCACCAGTTCGTTGCTGCCCGGGATTACCAATGTGTTGTCGGTCAGCAGGAACGCCTGCACGTGACCTTCGTTGATAACCAGCCGAATGGACGGCAAATCTGCGCCTCCGTCATAGCTGTTTTCAACAAGCCGCGCGGCGTCCATCAAATCCATATTTCGCATCTGTCCACTCCTACCAGTTGCCGTAAAGTCAACTAGCTGGTGACATAAGTCGAGTGGGGTTTACCGCACCCTTGCTAAAATCTGGTGCTAAAATTTGGATTCGAACCAAAATGCCGCTCGCGTAATGTCAGATGCATTTTACTTGGCCTAAAGTGACCATGCCCAGCCGTGATTAACGCGCCATGCTCATGGCGGAAAACCGCATGAAATCATTCTCGGCGCGCGCACCAATCGGGTGTGGCGTATAAGTTTCAGCATCGTCAAAGTCCGAAAACAGCGTGTCGCTGCTTTCAAGACGTGATGTTATATTGGGCGGTTTGCATGCCCCTAGATGTTCGGTCCCGGCATCTGGTGGATCGGATTAACGATGAATCTTTCTGGTTCTGAAGTCCCTATCTTGCAGATGTATTCGTACGGCGTCAGGCCGTTGAGCGTCTTCAGCCTTCGAGCGAAATTGTAGGCCGCTATGAAGTCTGCGAGATGGGTGTGCAGCTGATCATTCTTGTCGTAGTGATGCCGCCTGACTGTTGCGTCCTTGATCGTGCGGTTCATCCGCTCAACCTGGCCATTGGTCCATGGATGGTTGGGCTTGGTCAGCCGGTGCTCAATCCTGTTGGCATCGCAGATCATGTCGAACCGCATAGGCCGTGAATATGGTGTGTTCCGGTTACGTGGTTGCTCACAAAATTGAATGCCCTTGTCCGTCAGAATTGTGTGGATCTTGTATGGCACCGCTTTCAGCACAGCCTCCAGGAACTCCCAGGCCGTCTTGCGATTTGCTTTTTCTACAAGCCGTGCCACGGCAAACTTGCTGGTTCGGTCCCTCTCGTGACATCGCTTTGCGATTCACTGCCGGGCAATGAATGGCAACAAAGAGATAAAGTTTTCCTTCGTTGGTGCGCAACTCTGCAATGTCGATATGAAAATATCCGATCGGATAGCGTTTGAACTTTTGTCGTTTCGGCTTGTCGCCCTCCATATCTGGCAGTCGGGATATCCCATGCCGTTGCAAACAACGATGCAGGGAAGATCGCGTCCCCCTCTCATTGCTTGCTCCGCAAGCAACTGCCGGGCAATGGATGTGGGATAGTTGGCTGCAAGGCATAAAGACAATCATCCAGCGGTAGGAGCGTATGACGTCGAAAAGAGACGATCATCGCCTCTTCACCCGCGCTGAGAACGGTCGAACTGGGGTCCGTGGGGCCAGTCTTGCGGTCTTCTACAGTTTTGCGCTTGCGCCATTTGGAGACCGTTTTGACATTTATACCAAGTTCTCGACTCAAAGCTGCGGTCGTAGCTTGCGATCGCTGTATTGTTGCTCTGATGGCGTGCGTAGTCGTGGCGCAGCCATGACGTATTTGTCCCATAATGCTTCCTTACATTCCAAAGAATAGATCGCACCATCAAACCATGGGATCAAAAACCTAGAACCATCGCCGCGCCAAGCGCCAGCAATCCAATACGTGTCATTTACTGCCCTCCTCGCGGGGGGGCGCTTAACACGGCTCTCTCGCTTTACTCCTTACTCTTCATTCAACGATCTCCATAAGGACATGATTTGCGTTCTCAAAGGGGAAGCCATGTCGATTTTAGTTCCTGTCGCAAGTTCGCTTCACCTGTTAAATAATTGTTATTAAATCCCAATATCTTTGTAGTTGCGCCGCGCTACACCTGCGGTGAAGTACAAAGTAAAGTCGCATAGCGGGCGTTTGCCATAAAACGATTAGGTATCATGAAATGCACGCTTGGTCGGTTTTGGTACGTTTCGCGTCGGGTGGGTTTGGGCACGCTCGCGCATTTGGGGCAGATTATGCCTAAATGCCGCACGGGAGTCGCAGCCATGAAAACTACAGTCAAAGCATTGGTCATTGGTGGCGGTGCCGTTGGAACATCAATCGCGTATCATCTGGTAAAAGCCGGATGGGACGATGTGATGTTGCTGGAACGCGATGAACTGACGTCCGGTTCCACATGGCACGCGGCTGGATTGCTGCCCTTGTTCAACATGTCCTACGCGACTACGCACATCCACAAATACTCCGTCGATTTCTATAAGGATCTTGAGGCCGAGACGGGCCTCAACGCGGGCTTTGCGGTCGTTGGAAACTTGCGCATGGCGCAGACGCAGGAACGCATGAAAGAATTCATGCTCTACGCATCGACCGCGGAAACCTGCGATGTGCCGTTTGAATGGCTGACGCCAGAACAGATCAAGGAACGTTGGCCGCTGATCCGCACAGAAGACCTCAAAGGCGCAATTTATCACCACACCGACGGCTACATTAACCCCGCCGACGTGACGATGGCGATGGCCAAGGGTGCACGCCAACGTGGCGTGGCGATTGAACGCAAATGGCAGGCCGATGCGTTTGATTGGAACGGCACCGCGTGGGACGTAACCTGCACCAAGATGGTGGAAAAGGGTGGAAATCTTGTGCCATCTGAAGAACAGATTGTCATCACGGCGGAACACGTTGTCACTGCATCAGGAAACCACGCGCAGCGCACCGCAAAAATGCTGGGTATCAAGATGCCTGCGATCCCCGTTGAACATCAATTTGTTGTTCTCGATCAAGACCCTAAACTGGTCGAACACCGCGCCGCAGGCAACGCAGAACACCCTGTCATTCGCGATGCCGATGCCCAAAGCTATGTGCGCGAAGAACGTGGTGGCTGGATCTTGGGCGTGTACGAAAAAAATGCCCCTGCAGTGTTCGAACACGGTGTGCCGGACAGCTTCCGCGCCGACTTGTTCCAGCTCGATCTGGAACGCATAGAAGACCAATATATGGCAATGATTCACCGCGTCCCATCTTGCGAAGACAGCGGGCTAAAGGACGATTTCAACGGCCCGATTTGCTACACCCCCGACGGCAATCCATTGGTCGGTCCCGCGCCCGGTCTGCGCAACATGTGGCTCGCCGAAGGGTTCTCATTCGGCATCACGGCGGCTGGTGGTACGGGCTACTACCTTGCGCAGATGATGGTCGATGGCGAAGCTGAAATCGACATGGCATCGCTTGATCCCAAGCGTTACGGCGACTGGATGACGACCGAATTTGCCGCTCGCAAAAACGAAGAATGCTACGACCACGTCTACACATTGCATCATCCTGATGAAGAACGCCCCGCCTGTCGCCCCCTGCGCACAGCCCCGGCCTATGACCGCCAAAAAGCCCGTGGCGCACAATTCGGCTGGGTCAACGGTTGGGAACGCCCAAATTATTTCGGTCCCCTTGATGCGCCACAAAACTACGACCATGACGGGCGCTCGTTCGGCCGTGGTGACTGGTGGCCGCATGCAGTTGATGAGGCGAAGGCGATCCGTGAAGGCGTCGGCCTGATTGACGCCACGGCCTTTACCAAACACGTTGTCAAAGGCCCCGGCGCTACCGCATTTCTCGATTGGTTTACCACCAACAAGTTGCCCAAAATCGGTCGCATCAACCTGACATACGCGCTCACGGCCCACGGCACGACGCGCACGGAATACACCATTGTGCGCAACGGCGAAGATTCATACTACCTCGTTTCCGCAGGCGCGTGGACAGATTACGACGCCGACTTCCTGCGCAAAGCAATTGAAGACAAAGAACCCGAATTTGGCCGCATAGAATGCCAGAACGTTACCACCCAATGGGGTGTTTTCGCCATTGCTGGCCCCAAATCGCGCGACGTGTTGAACGCTGTCATTAACGACGCGAACCCTGAAACCGCTCTCACCAACAAACGCTTCCCATGGCTGTCTACCAAAAAGATCGAACTGGGCATGTGTCCCGTCAACGCGATCCGCGTCGCTTATACAGGTGAACTTGGCTGGGAACTGCACCACCCGATGGAAATGCAGAATTACCTTTTTGATTTGCTTGAAAAAGCAGGTGAACCCCATGGTATGAAGCTGGTTGGTGCGCGGGCGCAAAACTGGCTGCGTCAGGAAAAATCCTACCGCGCATTTGGCAACGAACTTGGCCGTGACGCAACGCCCCTTGAGGCCGATTTGCCGCGATTTGTGGATCTGAACAAAGACTTCCACGGTAAGGCCGCGATGGAAAAAACCGGCATCCGGTCCAAATGTGTCACCGTGCTGATCGATGGCCCAGCCGATGCGGACCCGTGGGGCAGCGAAGCGCTGTTGCATGACGGTCAAAAGGTCGGGCGTCTGACGTCGGGCGGCTATTCGGTGGCCTTCAACAAATCCATCGGCATGGGCTATCTTCCGCTGGATTTGTGCGCCGTTGGCACGAAGGTCAAAGTGCGTATGTTCCGCGAATTATGGGACGCCGAAGTTGTGCAAGACAGCCCATATGATCCGAAAAATGAGACGATCCGCAAAGATGCCTAGCGATGAGATTCAGCCGCCTTCCGTCAGCTTCATACGCAGGCGGGCGGCGGCTAATCTAGCCAAAAAACGCAATATCAAGCCGCTCTTTCAGGCGTAGAAATCGGAGCCGCTGGCCTTCGCGATCCTTAAATCCATTTTTGGTGATCGACGCCCAATCAATTAACAACCGTCCCCGCATCGCAACTTCAAATAATTCAGGCTTTATGCCGTGTTTGTAGCCCTTGAAAAACATCTCGCGGTGGCTGGCGATAATACCGGAGCTATCGATGCCTTCGCCGGGCATCTGACGGTAAATGTCAACCTTAAGAAAATCCACGACGTCATAGACGGCCAGCTTCATGCGCGCTTCGGTCAGATCAAACGCATAGGTCATACCCGGACCTAACATTATGTTTTCGCTATGAAAATCACCATGGCTCCAGACGCGCGTGTCTTTCACCATCTGCACGTCATCGATTTGTTCTGCTAAGATATCGCGCATCCGCACCACGTCGTTGGCGGGCGCGTGCATCTGCCCATCGTCGATCCGCGCGTCTACTTCTAGCGGCATCCATTCCCCATAAAACGGGCTGCGTTTCTGCGGCTTGAATTCATGCATCGCCGTGAGCCAAAGCCCTGCACGGCGATAGACCTGCCGCGTCGTTTGTATCTGTTGGGACTCCTTCAACCGCTGTCCTGCCGTGCGAAAATCAAGGAAATTCATTGCGAAGAACGTCCCTGACTTGGACAAATAAACCGGCGTCGCCGTGCCCAATTTGTCGTAAGTCAGGAAATGCGCGCTGAGCTTTTTGAGCCCTTCAAATTCATGCGCCAAACGCTCTGTGACATCTGACGTGAAATCGAGCTTCAGCGCGTAAATCTGTTCGCCCAATGTCACCCGCAGCACCTGTCGTTCCAGCGGCAACAAATGTGACGTAAAGATGCGTACGACATCCGGCGTGCCCGTAAACGCCATTGCTTGCGCGAATTCACGTACCATCTCATCAATTTTGTCAAAATTCGGATCTGTGTTGCTTAACATGGGTCACTTTTGCGCGTTGCGCCAACAGGGTCAACGTATCTGGTCTTCCGCAAGTTTAATCGCGCTGACAGCCACCCCTCACGGGACATATTTACCAGATTTGACATGATTGCGCCATCGGCCCGCCAGTTTACGAAGGCCGAAACCGAGACCGTAAATTGGAGAGTAGTGATGAGAGACCAACCAGATTTGCAGTCGCTGGCCTCGTGGGTCGCGGCCTTTGGTATTACGCCCGACACCCGCATGTCGATGCCCTTCGGCGCGCCGAGCGAACGCAAACATTACACTGTCTTTATCGCCCAAGGCGCGCTTGGTTTTGGCTTGCCCTATGCAGATTTGAACGTCGGCCCGTAGCACCGCGTCTTGTTCGAACACATCCGCGCGCTGTTGATGTTTGGCTCTGATGCGGTTTTGGTGCGGGCCAAATCCCTCGCCGTGAACCATCGCCACATTGAAGTGCGACGTGCCGTCACCCCCGTCAGTTACATCCAGATTACATTGGTACAACAGGGGATCGTGTTTGCACAAGGCGTGCCGATTGAAACCGTGCTGCTGGACGCTGAATGTGACTTTTATTACATGACGTTACGGTCGTGGGAACTGATGGCCGCCGTTGCCTGAAACGTAGCTCTAAGCGAACCTGTGCGGTATGAGTTTTGCGACCATATCCGCAGCTATCTGCGGTGTATTCCCAGCCACCAAATCTGCGACCAATTGGCTGGCAGCGGGGGCCGTTTGGAAGCCATAGCCACCTTGCCCTGCCATCCACACAAACGACGCATCGCGTGGGTCCGGTCCCAGGACCAAATTCCTGTCCGGCGCAAAGGTGCGCAGACCTGCCCAATTTGACAGCATCCGCGTGACAGGTTCGGTGACGTGCGCCTCGTAGCGCGCCAACCCTTCTGCCAGCATCATATCATCCGCCCAAGCATCCATTGGCGGCATCAAGACTTCATCGGCAGGGGACACGATCAACGCCCCTGCGTCAGGCTTGGCGTACCAGTTTTCGCCGGGTCCAAACAGCATCGGCCAGCCTGATACATCATGCCCACCGGGTGCTGGAATACGCGCCATAGATCGGCGCAGCGGCGTCACACCCAAGGGCGGGATGCCAGCCATTTGCGCAACCACATCGACCCAAGCACCAGCCGCATTAACCAAATTGCGCGCCGACAGGACCTCTTCACCGACCGTGACATTCCAGCCTGTCGCAGTACGGGACACACCTGTCACGTTTGCCGATGTTCGCACCATGCCTCCGTTGCCACGCACTTCGCTAGCGAAATTCTGCACCAAAAGGTCCGTATCCAAATCCCACGCGCCGACATGATAGCCGACCTGTGTGATAGTATCGTTCAGGATTGGAAACATCGCGCGGGCATCATCAACACTGATTTGTTGCAACTGCATGGCCACCAAATCTGTCTGAAACGCGTCCGTACTGTCGACGGTGCCTATCAACATCAAACCGCGCGGGCTTGTGACACCGCCGTTCGCGTCAAAGTGATAGTCGCGGCTGGCTTTGTTCAGCGCAATGGTCGATGGCGCGCCGTAACTTTCCTCAAACATCGCGGCAGATCGCCCTGACGCGTGATAGGCCAGCGCGCTTTCGCGTTCCAAAACGACGACTTGGCCCAGATGTGACAGGCGCGCACCAACAGACGTGCCCGCAATGCCGCCGCCGATGACAAGGAAATCGATCATGCTTCTTCAATCCGATCCGTGGCAGGGGGCGGGGCAGGCGACAGCGCTGTGATAGCAGCGTAGGTCGCGTCATCCATTTCAAATGTCAGCCCACCCAAGGACGGCGTCAACTGTGCAACCGATCGCGCCGACAAAATAGGGTGAACATCAGGTGCATGGTGGCGCAACCATGCCACCGCCAGCGTCGCGGCATCGACATCCAAATCAGCGGCAATCTGCGCCAGTCCATGTGCTGCTTCGTGCATCCATCGCGGGCCGTAGCGGGTTGCATAGCGCGCATTTTTCGCCAACCGGCGATCACCACCGGCGGCGTATTTCCGTGTCAGCAACCCAGCGCCAAGCGGCGAATAGGCGCAGACCTGAATGCCCTGATCACGCGTCATTGGTAAAATTTCAGCCTCAACTTGTCGCTTCACAAGATTCATCATCGGCTGAATGACGTCAATTTTTGTGCCGAACTTGGCCGCCACGCCTTGGGCTTTCATTACCTGCCACGCGGCGTAATTGCTGACACCGATAAAGCGGATCGCACCGCTGGTTTGCAGCGCTGCCAGTGCTTCAAATGTGTCATCCAGCGGCGTCGTGTCGTCAAAGCGGTGCATATAGAGTAGATCTATGCAGTCGCGTTTCAGGCGCTTTCGGCTCACGTCGAAACTGGCGTGGATGTTCGCAGTCGTGGCCGGTTGATTGTAGGCGGCTTTGGTTGCCACGAACACATCGTCGAGGTTGCCCGCAATGTCGCCCAAAAATTCCTCAGACCTGCCATCGGTGTACAAGAAGGCCGTGTCGAAATGCCGGATACCAGCATCCAAACAGGCATCAAACATCGTCCGTGCCGCGCCAATATCCGCCGTGCCGCCCCATTGCATGGTGCCGTAGGCGGCGGGTGTAAGCATCGCCCCCGATTGTGTGCTCAATGTCATATCAACCGCCCCGAAGTGAGCGAAGGAACAACCCGATGCTAATGCTGAATGCCAACGGCACCAACACCAGACCTGTCGTGACCGGAAAACCACCAATGGTGAACACCTGATTGCCCATGCCAAACTGTGGCCGCACCATGATGCCTTTTAGCAGTAGATACCCCCCCGCAATCATCATGATCAGCCCGATTAAAAACGTGCCTGCGCCGTGGTATGGCATGGTGTGCTCCATCTAAAAGTCTCGCCCATCTTAGAGGAGCCCACGAGGTCAGGGAAGTCGTTGAGCGTGAAAAACTGAAATGTCTGCTGTGCGGAGAGGCTGTGTGGAAGCTCGGTTGATGGTGGTACACCGGAGCGCTTTTGGCGTTCAGCTGCATTACGGGTCGGGATCGTCTTTTTAGCTAACATGTTGGATTATGGAGGCGGGTCAGGGCCATTCTAGGCACATCCCGACGTTTCCGGGCTAAATTGAAGGCGACCGCGGCCTTTTACGCCTTCATGGCCGCAATCATCGCTGGAATGCCCATTATGTTCATGATGCGGGTCATATTGTAGGCCAGCACGTGCAGCGCCATCCCCGTCGCCACCTTCTTGAGGGTCCGCATCTTGAAATGCATCGCTCCAATCCAAGATTTGATCGTGCCGTAGGGATGCTCGACGGTCATGCTACGGACAGCCAGTTGCGCTGGATCTGCGTCTAACCGGTCTTGGACCCTCGCCAGTACATCTTCGAGCTCCCAACGGCGGACACGCCGCTCTTTGCCTGTTGTGCATTTGGCTTTGAGGACGCAATCAGCGCATGCTCCTGACCAGGATGATTTGATCGCTTTGCCGTCTTGCTGACCGGTAAATCTGTATGTCAGATGTTCCCCTGCAGGACACACATACACGTCCAGATCGCGGTCATATGCAAAGTGCTGTGTTGATGGCTCCTGCATAGCAAGACATTTTTGATCAGATTTGTGCATTTGTCAGAAGCAGTCATGTGTTCCCGCTGCCCGGCAGTTGGTTGCAAGGCAATCAATGAGAGGGGCCTGTTTGCGCGGTTTTGACCGCTGCCCCCCTCTCGGCAGATTGCTACGCAATCGCCTGCTGGGCAACGGATGGGTTCCGCAGACCAAGTCCCTTACAGCTTAGCGGGCTATATCGCCCGGGACTTTCGACGGGGTGTCCTGGTTTTGGCGGCAGACTTATGCACCATCATCTCGTGGGTCTTGCTAACTCTTTGTTCTTCCTCTCTTAAGTAATGTGCGTTGTATAAGGTTCGTTGCGCGTTAAAACGGCCCAGACGATCCTTGCCGTTTTATTGGCCCCTCTCGGGCAGCGATAGCGACGGTTGCGACGCGCGCGGGTTTTCGTTCCAGCAGTGATGTCAGCCACTTGCTTGCTCGCTCCGGGTGCGACTTGGTCTGTCGGACGAGTGATGTCATGCTAACGACCAGCAATGATCGTAAGTATTGATCACCCATTCACTGCCCCCTCTCACACATGCTGTGCATGTGTTGCCCGGCAACGGGACAGGGTATTGCGTCACGCCATGGGCGTGCTTGCAGCACGACGCAATGTCCCGAGAGGGTTGTAATGCGCCCGAGTTTCTCTTTACCGCCGCTGGATTTGTTCGCGGGCGTCAACCCCAACCATGCTGCAAACTCGCGGCCATTGCTGAATTGATGGCCATCACCAATGCTGGCGATGATCGCCGAGGCTGTCACAACACCAACGTCCCACTGCCCAGCAGGGCATGTTTACATGCCCGAGAGCGGGAATAGTGCGCAACAAACGGACCCGCACATCTTCCTTGGCGACCAGCTTGAGCCGATCTTCATACCACCGAATCCGTACATGCAATGCCATGAGATGTTCGCATAGATTATGGATCACTTCCTTGGCAATTTCGGGCAAGTCTAGCACTTCGCCTACTAAAACATCCTCTGCAAATCCGATGATCCTCGCGAGGCCCCTCGCGATGTAAACGCCGAACTCAGCGACCATACCACGCAAGCCATTGATCAACTGGGTGCGTTGTCGGACAAGCAGAGCCCGTGCGCGATGGAGCGACAGCAGAGCTTGTTGCTCAACGGTTTTTATCGCAACAAATCTCATCGTCGGACGCGTTACCGCTTCACAAATGGCCTCGGCATCGATGGCGTCAGACTTCCCGCGTTTGACGTATGGTTTGACATATTTCGGTGGGATCAGGCGGACATCGTGGCCCAACACTGTTAACTCCCGAGCTCAATGATGCGCACTGCTACAGGCCTCCATGCCAATCAGGCAGGGATCAATCTTGGAGAAGAACGGCAATAGCTGTGCGCGTCTCAAAGGCCGGTTGAAGGCGACCTCTTCGTCTTCAGTGATCCCATGAACTTGAAAAATGTTCTTGGCCAACCTCTCAGCGATTGCTGCGCATTCGCCTGCCGGTCGATGGATCAAGGCCGATTGTGGTAACGTGCATGGGGTGGCTCCTTTTATAAGTAGGTTTCGACACCTGCAGTATAGCGCATTGCGACGCTGGTTGGAGCAGGAGCCATCCACCCCATCAGGTTTGATGGGCCGAACTGCGGCGTTCAGGACCGACGATGAATGGCAGGTTTGAGCCTATTTTGTTGAAAAACTCTTGTTGATGTGAGGCTTGGCCCCTGATTCAATTGTTCCTGACAACAAGGGGTAATTGCGATGTTGGGACCGAAACAAGAGGCACAAGGCGCGTTGTTTTATGAGTTTTCGATTGATGATCACGTTCCTCAAGATCATCTGCTGCGATCCATTGAGCGGTTTATCGACCTGTCCGGCATTCGCCAACATCTCACCGATTTCTACAGCCATACAGGCCGTCCTTCGATTGATCCGGAACTGCTTATTCGCATGCTGTTGGTGGGATATTGCCTCGGCATCCGCTCTGAGCGTCGCCTCTGCGAAGAGGTTCACCTGAACCTTGCTTACCGCTGGTTCTGCCGACTGGATCTGAGCGACAACGTGCCCAATCATTCGACCTTTTCCAAAAACCGCCCCTCTCATGGTTTGCAAGCAAACCACTGCCGGGCAGTGCACGGTCGTTTCCGCGACAGCGATCTGCTGCGTCATCTGTTTGAGACGACTGTGGCGCGATGCATGGCGGAGGGGCTGGTGAGTGGCCAGCGCTTTGCGGCAGATGCCAGTTTGATCGAAGCTGACACCTATTCAACCAATTACTTGATCGATACGGATAATGCCGTGATTGTCCCCTCTCATCGTTTGCAGGGCAAACGACTGCCGGGCAATGGATGTTGAGGCCACGCGGTCGATCCGGCAGGCCGAAGTTGGGTCCGTGCGCACGATGCTGGGATGGTTAGTGGATCGTGGCTTCGCACCGCACATCCCTGTCATTCACTGCCCGGCAGTGCATGTTCGCATGCACGAGAGGGGATAAAGCCAGTCGCACCGATGGCACCTGGAGTAGGGAAGACTTTGAGTGGGACCCGAAGGGCGACCAGTACATCTGCCCAGAAGGTCAATCGCTCAAGCAATCTCGCCGCAACTACTCCGACCCCAGTCGAGGCCCAACAAGTACGGGCAGGACAAAATATCGTGGGCTTAAGCTGATCTGTCAGGCCTGCCCATCCAAAGCCAATTGCTGCCCGAAGGCTGACTTCCGTACCATCACACGCGAAGAACACGAAGACGCACGACAGGTCGCCTGCGACATTGCAAAAACCAAACAATACGCCGTTTCAATGCGACTGAGGAAAAAGCTCGAGATGCTCTTCGCCCACCTTAAACGCATCCTCGGGTTGGGAAGGCTCCGACTGCGGGGACCATGTGGAGCAAATGATGAATTTCTTCTCGCCGCAACCGCCCAAAACCTCCGCAAACTAGCCAAGATCCTTCCTGCACCGCAGCAAATGCGCAAAGCGTGATAGGAAAAGCGCTCGCGCCCTGTTCGACGCCCAACTTTCTGCGACAGCAATACGGTGTTTTTCAATAAGATCGGCGGAAACCGGACATTCGCAGCGGTCGTGACCAAGGGTGGCTCAGCCGGACAAAGCAGATAAGCGGCTCGTACTATCAGATGGCTGCTTCCGGGCACATGCACGCTGATACGCAGTCACTGCTTACCGGTGTAACGCTCGCCTCACCTCAAAGGGGCAATCCATTTTATATTGCAGGGCCAAATTTTCAAAACGCTCAAATAGGATTTTCGATGCAGGTGCTCCACATTTAATTTAGGGGGGCGGCAAGCGTTAATTTTTGCAAGGACAGAGCAGCATGACAAATGGCAACAAGACGGCAATCATAACTGGCGGGTTGTCGGGGATGGGGTTGGCGATTGCGCGCAGGCTAGCGAAAGACGGGACGACTGTTGTTGTTGGCGCACGTAGCGCGGCTGATGCGTCATTTGTCAGCAAAATCCTTGGTCCTGACCAAGGCAATATTCACGCAGCCGCGCTCGATGTGCGCTCAAGCGAGAGTGTCGATGCTTTTGTCGCCAAAGTTGCCGAAACCCATGGCGGCGTTGACATTTTGGTCAATGCTGCAGGTGTTTATGAAGAGGCCGCCATCATAGATCATCCTGACACGATCTGGGACGACCATATCGACACCAATCTAAGCGGATCATTTCGGACGATCCGCACTGTGATGCCGCATATGAAGCGCGCTGGTTGGGGGAGGATCGTCAACATCGCATCGGTTGCAGCGCATAATGGGATGGCGAATAATGCGGCCTATTGCACGTCTAAGGCGGGGCTTTTGGGTTTGGGGCGGTGCGTTAGCCTAGAGGGCGCTGCACTCGGGATTACCTGCGTGTCAATCAGCCCGACTTGGGTGGAAACCGAAATGCTGAGACGGTTTATCGACGCTGATATCGCTTTGACCGGTCAAAGCCTTGAGGAAGTGCGGGCCGAATACGCCAAATCCAACCCGCAGAACCAGCTCGTCCAGCCATCTGAGATTGCAGAATTGGCAGCATTTCTGGTCAGCGATGCGGCACGTGCCCTTACAATGGAAGATTTTCAGATCAATGCTGGATCGCTTTGGTAGTCTTTCGCGCGACGCAGCAGTAACGCATTGCCATTGCTGATACTGCTGCAAGGGCGGTCAGTGATCTGCACCAACGCAGTGCACGCGGCTGTGTTGATGAAGGTTGCATCGGCGCACAACGTATCGGGGAATTTGGCGATCACATTGGCAATGCCGGGGGCCAGTTTGACGGCTTCTAGCCAGTCTTTTGCATCCAATGCATTCGGGTCTGTCGGTGTAATGCGCACATCGGCCATCAAGTTGTAAATCGGGGCGTCTGGTGCAGTCACAGGGCCAAGAAGAAAGGCGGCGGCGGCTTTCACATCGGTCATTGGAAATTCAAGCCCGTGCGGCATGTGACCTGCGCACAATGACGCTTTTAGGATGATTTCATAAATGTCGCGCGGGTTTGGTGCGTTTAGATCATAGAGAGAGGGCAGCCGCACAATAGCGGCGCAGACACCCGAATTTTTGATTGCAACCTCAGACGCTATCTTGGCGGCTCCGTAGCCAGTGCATCCTTCCCACGCCTTTGCAGGGCCTTCGGGCCAAGGACCACCGCGATCAGGAAAAACAGCGCTGGATGAGGTGAAGCGCAGATCGGCGTCTGCAGTGCTGCAGAACGCCAGCACCTGCGCCATACCGCGCGCGGACCAATCCAACATCTCGGTACGGGGTATGGCGAGGTTCACCATGGCGGCGCAATGAATGACCCGTGTGACCGATGCGGTCAGCGCAGCGTAGGCGGACGGCTCTAGCCCGAAGTTTGGTGCGTCCAAGGTGCCCGGCACCATGACGTATCTGTCGCTGGCGATCCCGTGGGCTGAGGCCACCTCGTCCAGCCGATCACGTGCGCCACGGTTTTTATCTCGAACGAGGCAGTAGACTACGTCACCGACCGGTAGATCGCGGGCGGCCTGCGCAAGGACATGGCCACCAAGAAACCCAGTTGCGCCAGTCAACAAAATACCGGGACGATCTAAGTCGTCTGTGGGCGCGGGCGCATCCGCCTCTTGGGTCATCAACTGATCAAGCCTGTGCAGCGGTACATTCATCGCCAATTCAAAATCAATGGGGCGATCGTAGGCGCTCTCCAGCTCCAACATCAGCGTGACGCACATCAGCGAGTCGCCGCCCTGATCGTGAAAGCTGAGCGCGGGATCAATCTGTGATGGCGCGCATCCCATGGCGATCGCGGCGGCGGCAATGACCGCATCTTCGGCTGCGTCTGATACGTCGGCATCATCCTTGATAGGCGGCAAGGCACGCATATCCGCCTTACCTGACACCGGATGCAATGGCAGTGCCTCCATCTGAACAAGGAACGAAGGCACACAATAGGCAGGCAGCACTGCGCGCAGTTTTGAGGCAAGTTCGGACGGCATTCTATTGGTTCCCGCCTGTAGCCCCCATCTGTCGGCATTGGCCCGTGTTTGCTTGGCATCGGCTGCGAAATAGAAAATTAAACTTTGGCCGCGTTCGCCAACTTCGGCCACCCAAGGCGCGGCATTCGAGAATACCAGCATGTCGCGCATCGTGTCCGTCAACTCTCGGGTTTGGATGGAAAATCCGCGCAACTTGAGCATATGGGCAATGCGCCCTTCGATGTGCAAAGCGCCTGCGTCGTCCACCCACGCCTGATCGCCGGTGTCATAAAGACGCATGTTGCGCCCGTTGATCGTTAATTCACGAAACCGCAGACGGGTTTCTTCGGGTCGGTTGATATAACCGCGTCCCAACATCCTTGACCCCTCAAAATGCAGTTGCCCTGCGGTGCCGGTTGGGCAGGGCTTGTCGGCCTCATCCAGAATGATGGCGCGCAAATGTTCCATCGGGATGCCAACGGATGCGGGTGCGCAGCCTTCCGGCTCGATCAGGTGCGACATACAAACATCGTGGGTTTCGCAGATGCTATAGAGGTTCCAAAGCGCGGCCTTCGGCAACTTTGCAAGCGATGCAGTGATCAGGTCATCGCTCACGACTTCGCCGTTCAAAACGATACGGCTAAGTGGAATTGCCATAGCCTTGTCGTGGTCCAGCGCTGTTAGAAACGTGTCGTAGAAAGACGGCGTGAACAGCATCTCATCTATGTCGTGTTCGATCAGGAAATTCGCCAATTCACGTGGCGCAAAAAGGGTGCTGGCATCAGGGAACCACAATTCGGCACCTTTTCGCAGTGGGCGAAACATTTCCCAGATCGCAAAGATATAAATGCCAACGCGCATGCCCGGGCGATAGGGTGTATACGCGTCGCGCCAATCGTAAGACAGGTAGGCGGCATCTTGGGCAACCGGAATGCATTTGGGCCGTCCCGTCGTGCCGGATGTCGCAACCAGATAAATTGACTCATCCGGTGATACGCTGGCCGCGTAAATCGGTCCAACCTGTGTTGCCACTTCGTTCAACAGGGCAGTCGCTTCTAGGATTTTGCAATCGCCCGGCAAATGGCCTGCAGCGGCATCCTGACAGGTGACAACCAAGCTGACCTGTAATTCAGAAATGATATTGTGCAGCACCATTTGCGGCATGGCTGGGTCCAGATGCACAAAAGGCCGTCCGTTAATTACGCAAGCCACAGCGCTCGTGGCCATTGCGACCCCAGCTGAACCGAAAATACCGACGACCTGCGGCGTGTCCAAATGATAGCCGAGGGCTTGGGCAAATTGGCCAAGTCTGCCGTAGGTGATCGTGCGGTTATGATCAGACATTGCGGGCGCATCGGCAAAATCTGTTATAGCGCGGACGAGATCAGCAGCTACAGTCTGAGACGAAGTCATGGCATTAGGTCCTTTTTGGCGGAAGGCTTAGCAGCATTAGACCAGAAAAACAGGGGAACTTTGACACGCAAACAGGCGACCCCGTTTAGCGGTGCAAAAAACCAGGTGGCGACCTTTGGATCGGCTAAATCAAAGATGGCCGACAGGCTCATGGCTCGTTAAATTCATCAAAGCTGATGGGGTGGATGGCTCCTGCTCCAACCAGCGTCGCAATGCGCTATAATGTAGGTGCCGAAACCTACTTATGACAGGAGCCACCCCATGCAAGTTACCACAATCGGCCTTGATCCATCGACCGGCAGGCGAATGCGCAGCAATCGCTGAGAGGTTGGCTAAGAACATTTTCCAAGTTCACGGGATTACTCGAGACGAAGCTGTCGTCTTCAACAGGCCTTTAAGACGCGCACAGCTATTGCCGTTTTTCAGTAAGCTTGAGCCCTGCCTCATTGGCATGGAAGCCTGTAGCAGTGCGCATCATTGGGCACGGGAGCTAACAGCGTTGGGCCATGATGTTCGCCTGATCCCACCTATATATGTCAAACCATACGTTAAGCGCGGCAAGTCTGATGCGATCGGTGTAGAGGCCATTTGTGAAGCGGTGACACGCCCGACGATCATTGCCGGCAGGTGAAGCTTGCATTCACCGAGAGGGCGGTTTGTTGCGATTGCCCTTGGACTTGCCCTTTGATCCGGTAGAGGGCAGCAATCTGTTTGAGGCCCTCCTCGGCGATAGGGGCCACATTGTGACGGGTCAGCTCATAGAGTTTGCGTCCTACTGCCCGGCAGTCGAAACGTAGTTTCGATGAGAGTGGGCGTGCGCCCAGCAATACGCCAGTTGGATGGGCGCTTTGTCCCTTAGATCGAGCACGCGGTTGTATCCGGCATAGCCGTCCATTGCCCGGCAGTGGTTTGCTTGCAAATCATGAGAGGGGACTTGCAAGATGCCGCCAAATCCCTGCAATATCTCAACGGCGTGTTCAACGGAACGGCCTGGCGCACAGGTAAAGGCGATGCCGAGAGGCTCTGGACGGCTTTGTTGCACAAATAGTCTCGTATCAGGGATTCATGTTGTAAATCCAGCATGGTAGCTGGCGTCATGAGTAAACCTATCGCCCCGATTTACCGCACGAGGAACTGGCCTGAGTATAACAAGGCCCTGAAGCGACGCGGGTCACTGACCATTTGGTTTAACCCAGAGGTCACTTGGAAAGCTGCGCCTACCGTTGCCCGGCAGTGGTTTGTTTGCAAACCATGAGAGGGGGGCAAACGGGGCCGCCAGCCACGCTATAGCGATGCGGCGATCCAAGCCTGTCTCACGTTGAAAGTGCTGTTCGGAATGCCTTTGAGGCAGGCGACGGGCTTTGTGGAAAGCCTGTTGAAATTGATCGACCTTGACTGGGAGGTCCCAGACTTCAGCACGTTATGTCGGCGTCAGAAAAGGCTATCGGTTACCATCCCGTATCAGGGCTCAAAGGGCCCGCTAAACCTCCTTATCGACAGTACCGGCATCAAAGTTGAGGGCGAAGGTGAGTGGAACGCTCGCAAGCATGGCGGGCCGAAACGTCGGGTGTGGCGCAAGATACATATAGGGATTGATGAAGAAACGTTGGAGATACGCGCGGTCGAAGTGACGAGTAGCAGCATTGGAGACCCACCCATGTTGCCCAACCTTCTCGGTCAGATCACACCAGATCAGAAGATTGGCAGTGTCACAGCAGATGGGGCATATGACACCCGCAAATGCCATGATGCGATTGCGGCCCGCAATGCCCGTGCTGTCATCCCGCCACGCAAGAATGCCAAGCTATGGAAGCCGGATACGCTGGGGGCCAGAGCCCGAAACGAAGCGGTACAGTCCTCAAAGGATCTCGGCCGCGCTCAATGGCGTCGCTTGAGCGGATACCACCGCAGGAGTCGTGTTGAGACAAAGATGCATTGTTTGAAACTACTCGGGCAGCGCCTGGCCGCACGAGACTTTGACCGGCAAGTTGCGGAAGTCCAAATCCGTGCCGCGATACTCAACGGCTTCACCGCCCTTGGCATCCCAAACACCGTTACTGTAGGCTGAATCCGTCAGGGGTCAGGGGAAGCACGCCATAAGGGCGATTTGTGCAACAAAGCCCATCACAGTTGTGATGCGTAAGCTGATTGTCCTCGCAAACGCCCTACTGCGCGATCATCGGAAATGGGTAGAAAAAGCGGCTGACCGAGGCGGATACTCATCGTTTGAAAGCAAACGACGGCCGGGCGGTGGTCGGCACAACTATCCACGTGACCTCTGGGTTGAGCCAAATGGTCAGTGACTCGCGCTGTTTCAGGGCCTTGTGATACTCAGGCCAGTTCCTCGTGCGGTAAATCAGGGGGGCAGGTTTGCTTATGCACACAAGCTACCATGCTGTATTCACAGCATAAATATCAACTACAAGAATATTTGTGCAACAAAGAGATCTAAATATACCGACATGAATCAAAGATACCAACATGAATCCAAGGAATGTGTTATTTTAAATAACATCAGGGCGTTAAGACCCTATTTTAATACGTGATCAAAGAGGCAGGTCATTTGGAAATCGATATATTTGTACAGTTAGCTCTTTTGGGGCTGGCGACTCTCGCGTTGCTGCCCTCCACTCCCGAAGAGGTGAGCGATACCTTTGTGGTCGGTCTGGGCAGCACGCGTTCTTTGAGCGATCCGATGAACAGTGGAGTCGTTATTAAAAGCGACGTGCCACTCAAAAATCTGATGGGGCTTGATATTTCAGGCCGTTTGATTGCCAACATCTACGTGCGTTTAGCTGTTGCCAACAGTGCGTCTAAAGAACGTCTGCGCCAGTCTCTTCCAGATGAAAAAATGGCGCGGCCTCGTAATTGGGCAGCAAGTAGTGCAACTTACCTATTTATTTTAAATGAAAGCCCACTTGTTCATACTCTTTTCACCCAAGTTCGTGCAAGGTTTTCGAGCAAGTCCGCCGCGCATTCTTTGATGCCACTGGGACAAGAGCTAATCTTAGACTTCGATCACGCGCCACTAACTGAGGCGGAACCAACGTCTAATAAACCGGTATTGCCAGGGTCCAGATCAGACAAGGAAACCTTGGCTGTGGCAAGCGATTGGAGCAGCCAAGTTTGGCACAGCCATCTCGGAACAATGGGTCAAAGTTTCATGGATCGGCTGTTGCCCTCAGAACGCATCGACCATGCTGATACCCAATTTATAAACGGTGTCCGTGCAGAACACGCCGTCTTGATGGGCAGTTCAGAAATGGGAAATCAACATGGTTGATCGTCGCGTACCTGATGACTTTGATACAATTGAAGATGCGTTAGAGCTTGCTCAATATGGCGATGTAATTGTTCTGGCAGAGAACTACTACGGCCCTGAAGATGTGAATGTCTCTGTAAGCGGTATTACGATTACAGGGCCAGCAACCGCGACGGGTATAAATCTATTTTTGGAAGCTGGGGTCAAAGATTTTGTTCTCTTAGGTGAAGCGCCTATTAACGTCACTGACACTCCCAAAGATACAACCAGCTTGAATGAGAGCAACAATATCTCCGGCAATGATGGTGACAATACCATCACTTTGACAGGTGGTATCGATGTAGTTGATGGCGGGGATGGACCGGGTACAGACTGGTTGGTGGTCGATTATAGTTGGGCCACGGTCGCAATTACTGGAACTGCTACCTCGTTTGAAGTCGCTGGAAACTCGATTACATACTCCAGTTTCGAACATTTCAAAGTGCTGGGTGGAACTGCAGCTGACCAAATTACTTTGAGCAGTGGCAATAACTACATCGACGCGGGTGAAGGTGCAAATTCCATCTCTGCTGGCAATGGTGATAATGTCATTAAAACTGGTGCTACTGCTGATTCAATCACCGTTGGTGCTGGCAATAACAGCATATTTGCTGGCGGTGGTGTCAATACCATTATTACTGGCGCTGGCAACAATCTTGTCTCAACTGGTGATGCCGCCGACACTGTCACCACGGGTGGTGGCAACGATATTATAAAAGACACCGGCGGCGCAGGCACTGTGACCGCCGCCGCCGGTCATGACCGGCTCATCTTGGACTATTCCGAGTTAACGGCGGCTGTCACTAACACCCTTACAGGTGCCGAGCCGAGCTATGGTGGCATAATTGCAGGTACGACCTTTTCTGGTGTCGAGGAATTTCACGTCACCGGGAGCAGTAATAATGACAACATCTTAACCGGTGCTGGTTCTGACGTTTTGGATGGTGGAGCCGGGGCCGACACTCTGACGTCTGGCGGTGGATCTGACGTTATTTATGGTGGCGTCGGTGATGTGGTCGATGGTGGCGAAGACGACGGCACAGATTTGAATGACTTTGACGTCTTGGTTTTAAATGACTTTGGCGATTATCGGATTGATTATGCTACTGTTGATGGTGACGTGGATACGGAGAGCGGCATTGTTGTGCAGCTTGCCGATGGTATTGAAACCGGGTCAGTAGAATTTACCGGTATCGAGAGTATCGAATTCACAAATAATATCGTGACAACTTCTGAGAACACGCAGTTGGTGGGCAATCTTCCTCTTACAGCGGACACCACCGTGACTACGTTTGCGATGGGAAATATCACTGGTGACGCTGGTAGTGCGGTGTCACGCACAGAAGGCGTTCTGGAGATTGAAGCAGATGGTAGTTACATCTTTACTCCGGCTTCGAATTACAACGGCCCGGCCCCTGTAATAAACTACACTGACAGTGATGGTGTTATCTCGTCCCTGAGGATCAACGTTTCACCCGCTGATGAAAGTGCCACCCTCGATACGACCGCACCAGATGCCCCAACCGTGAGCATCGCGGAAGACACAGATAATGATGGCCTGATCAGCGGCGGGGAATCGTCCGGTCAGGTTGATGTTACGATTGCATTGCCGGCTGGTGCAGTTGCGGGCGACAGGCTCACGATCACCAACCCTGACACCGGCACAACAGCTGTGGATCTGAGCGCGGCTGATATCACGGCTGGCGACGTTAGCGTTACCTATGACGTCCCAGCAGAGGGCGGCACCATGACCGTCTCGGCGGTGATCACTGATGCGGCCGGTAATACCTCTGCTGCGGGCAGCGATAGTGCCACCCTCGATACGACCGCACCAGATGCCCCAACCGTGAGCATCGCGGAAGACACAGATAATGATGGCCTGATCAGCGGCGGGGAATCGTCCGGTCAGGTTGATGTTACGATTGCATTGCCGGCTGGTGCAGTTGCGGGCGACAGGCTCACGATCACCAACCCTGACACCGGCACAACAGCTGTGGATCTGAGCGCGGCTGATATCACGGCTGGCGACGTCAGCGTTACCTATGACGTCCCAGCAGAGGGCGGCACCATGACCGTCTCGGCGGTGATCACTGATGCGGCCGGTAATACCTCTGCTGCGGGCAGCGATAGTGCCACCCTCGATACGACCGCACCAGATGCCCCAACCGTGAGCATCGCGGAAGACACAGATAATGATGGCCTGATCAGCGGCGGGGAATCGTCCGGTCAGGTTGATGTTACGATTGCATTGCCGGCTGGTGCAGTTGCGGGCGACAGGCTCACGATCACCAACCCTGACACCGGCACAACAGCTGTGGATCTGAGCGCGGCTGATATCACGGCTGGCGACGTCAGCGTTACCTATGACGTCCCAGCAGAGGGCGGCACCATGACCGTCTCGGCGGTGATCACTGATGCGGCCGGTAATACCTCTGCTGCGGGCAGCGACAGTGCCACCCTCGATACGACCGCACCAGATGCCCCAACCGTGAGCATCGCGGAAGACACAGATAATGATGGCCTGATCAGCGGCGGGGAATCGTCCGGTCAGGTTGATGTTACGATTGCATTGCCGGCTGGTGCAGTTGCGGGCGACAGGCTCACGATCACCAACCCTGACACCGGCACAACAGCTGTGGATCTGAGCGCGGCTGATATCACGGCTGGCGACGTTAGCGTTACCTATGACGTCCCAGCAGAGGGCGGCACCATGACCGTCTCGGCGGTGATCACTGATGCGGCCGGTAATACCTCTGCTGCGGGCAGCGATAGTGCCACCCTCGATACGACCGCACCAGATGCCCCAACCGTGAGCATCGCGGAAGACACAGATAATGATGGCCTGATCAGCGGCGGGGAATCGTCCGGTCAGGTTGATGTTACGATTGCATTGCCGGCTGGTGCAGTTGCGGGCGACAGGCTCACGATCACCAACCCTGACACCGGCACAACAGCTGTGGATCTGAGCGCGGCTGATATCACGGCTGGCGACGTCAGCGTTACCTATGACGTCCCAGCAGAGGGCGGCACCATGACCGTCTCGGCGGTGATCACTGATGCGGCCGGTAATACCTCTGCTGCGGGCAGCGACAGTGCCACCCTCGATACGACCGCACCAGATGCCCCAACCGTGAGCATCGCGGAAGACACAGATAATGATGGCCTGATCAGCGGCGGGGAATCGTCCGGTCAGGTTGATGTTACGATTGCATTGCCGGCTGGTGCAGTTGCGGGCGACAGGCTCACGATCACCAACCCTGACACCGGCACAACAGCTGTGGATCTGAGCGCGGCTGATATCACGGCTGGCGACGTTAGCGTTACCTATGACGTCCCAGCAGAGGGCGGCACCATGACCGTCTCGGCGGTGATCACTGATGCGGCCGGTAATACCTCTGCTGCGGGCAGCGATAGTGCCACCCTCGATACGACCGCACCAGATGCCCCAACCGTGAGCATCGCGGAAGACACAGATAATGATGGCCTGATCAGCGGCGGGGAATCGTCCGGTCAGGTTGATGTTACGATTGCATTGCCGGCTGGTGCAGTTGCGGGCGACAGGCTCACGATCACCAACCCTGACACCGGCACAACAGCTGTGGATCTGAGCGCGGCTGATATCACGGCTGGCGACGTTAGCGTTACCTATGACGTCCCAGCAGAGGGCGGCACCATGACCGTCTCGGCGGTGATCACTGATGCGGCCGGTAATACCTCTGCTGCGGGCAGCGATAGTGCCACCCTCGATACGACCGCACCAGATGCCCCAACCGTGAGCATCGCGGAAGACACAGATAATGATGGCCTGATCAGCGGCGGGGAATCGTCCGGTCAGGTTGATGTTACGATTGCATTGCCGGCTGGTGCAGTTGCGGGCGACAGGCTCACGATCACCAACCCTGACACCGGCACAACAGCTGTGGATCTGAGCGCGGCTGATATCACGGCTGGCGACGTCAGCGTTACCTATGACGTCCCAGCAGAGGGCGGCACCATGACCGTCTCGGCGGTGATCACTGATGCGGCCGGTAATACCTCTGCTGCGGGCAGCGACAGTGCCACCCTCGATACGACCGCACCAGATGCCCCAACCGTGAGCATCGCGGAAGACACAGATAATGATGGCCTGATCAGCGGCGGGGAATCGTCCGGTCAGGTTGATGTTACGATTGCATTGCCGGCTGGTGCAGTTGCGGGCGACAGGCTCACGATCACCAACCCTGACACCGGCACAACAGCTGTGGATCTGAGCGCGGCTGATATCACGGCTGGCGACGTCAGCGTTACCTATGACGTCCCAGCAGAGGGCGGCACCATGACCGTCTCGGCGGTGATCACTGATGCGGCCGGTAATACCTCTGCTGCGGGCAGCGATAGTGCCACCCTCGATACGACCGCATCAGATGCCCCAACCGTGAGCATCGCGGAAGACACAGATAATGATGGCCTGATCAGCGGCGGGGAATCGTCCGGTCAGGTTGATGTTACGATTGCATTGCCGGCTGGTGCAGTTGCGGGCGACAGGCTCACGATCACCAACCCTGACACCGGCACAACAGCTGTGGATCTGAGCGCGGCTGATATCACGGCTGGCGACGTCAGCGTTACCTATGACGTCCCAGCAGAGGGCGGCACCATGACCGTCTCGGCGGTGATCACTGATGCGGCCGGTAATACCTCTGCTGCGGGCAGCGATAGTTCTGGTGTCAACTGTTTTGCAGAGGGGACGTTGATAACAACTGCAGGCGGCGAAATTCCAATAGAAGACTTGCAAGTGGGAGACCTTATACAAACCCTTGATAGGGGGCTGCAACCGCTTCGCTGGATTGGTCACCGCCACCTTGACGCCCGCGAATTGGCTGAAAAAGAAAATCTTTGTCCGATCCGCATTAGTCAGAATGTTATTGGCCATGAAAATTGTGATCGCGACTTGGTTGTATCACCCCAGCATCGAGTTTTAATTGCCTCTCGCGTGGCTGAACGGATGTTCGGAAGCACAGAAGTCATAGTCGCAGCCAAGCATCTGCTGGCAATTGAGGGGGTCGATATAGCCACTGATTTAAAACACGTAACTTACTTTCACATCCTCCTTGATGAGCATGCAATCGTCTACGCCAACAAGGTTCCTGCCGAGAGCCTTTATCTAGGCTACCAGGCGCAACTCAGCCTGAGCGTGGCTGGTCGGGCGGAAATCTTTGCCTTATTCCCTGAGGTGGCTTCACCGAGCTTCATACCCACCTCTTGCCGGCCAATTATTGGCAACAAACGGGCTAGAAAGCTGGCTCAACGCCATATGAAAAATAATAAGTCGCTGTTGCATGCGCTGTCTGACGTCAGCGCCTATGGGTCCAAATAGCAGTATTTGATTTTCTACCTAATGGATCGAAACCACCGGCTTCTAGCCGGTCAGCTTCAGCGAATCTATGATTGATCTTCTCTCCTGAATTTTGAAACCATACTGCTAATGCGGGTTTCAAAATTCAGGAGAGAAGATCATGCGTTATTCCTCATCCGCGCACATGCGTTTTTACCACAGATTTCACGTCGTGTGGGTCACAAAATGTCGTGTGGGTCACAAAATATAGATACAAGGTTTTGCAGGGTGCGATGAGAGAGCGGATACGTGAGATTATCATGCAAACATGCGCTGAAATGGGCGTCCATATCGTGAAAGGTGTGCTGGGACGCGATCATGTGCACATGTTCCTGTCGATCCCACCAAAACTGTCCCTGTCCAACGTTATGCAACGCATAAAGGGCCGCTCGTCGCGCCGCATCCAGATGGAATTCCCTGAGTTGCGCAAGCGCTACTGGGGCAGGCGGTTTTGGGCACGCGGATATTTCTCAACCACCTCTGGAAATGTGACTGACGACGTCATCACACAGTATCTGGAATTGCATTCCTCTAAATGATGCTACCGTCCCGATACCTTGCTTAATACCGCGATCTACAAGTTTCATCCGAAGTTCGCGGGCAAGACGACGATCCACTACGGCGACCGAACCCTCGATCACGGGCTGGCGACGCTGGAAAGTGGTGACATCATGCCAGTGGGCGATGGCACTGTGCTGGTTGGCATGGTCGAACGGTCTTCACCGCAGGGGGTGGGGCAACTGGCCGAGGCTTTGTTCGAAACTGGCGCCGCCCAGCGGTTCTGGCCTTTGCCATTCCCAAATCGCGGGCGGCGATGCATCTGGATACGGTCTTTACGCTTTGCGGCGGCGATGTGGTTACGACCTTCAAGGAGGTAGCTGATGAACTGGTTTGCTACGACATTCGCCAGGGCGAAGGGTCAACTCGCCTGCAATTCCGCCATGACCCGCGCCCGATCTTCGACATTGTGGCTGAAGTGCTTGGCTACAAGAGCCTTAAGGTCGTGCCTACCGGCGGAAGCTCCGAAGAAGAGCGCGCCCGTGAGCAATGGAATGATGAACAACGTTCTGGCTCTGCGGCCCGGTGTGGTGATCGGCTATGACCGCAATGACGACACCAATGCTGCGCTGAAGGCGGCGGGTATCGAGGTGCTGGCCATTCCCGGCGCTGAGCTTGGCCGCGGTAGCGGTGGCGGCCACTGCATGAGTTGTCCGACTATGCGTGACCCAATTTAATGTGAAAGGCGACCCAAATGGCTCATAAAAAAACCGGCATTTTCTGGCCTTGCGTGACTTTGCGCCGCGCGAAATCGCCTTCCTGCTCAAACTCGCGGCCAACCTGAAGGTGGCAAAATATACTGGCACCGAATTGCCAACGTTGTAGGGCAAAGACATCGCGCCGATCTTTCAGAAGGTCAGCACCCGCACCCGCGTGGGTTTTGAGGTCGCGGCCTACGATCAGGGCGCGCGTCACCTATTTGGGGCCAACCGGGTCGCACATCGGCCACAAGGAATCCGTGAAAGACACCGCTCGCGTTTTGGGCCAGATTTATGATGCTCTCGAATATCGTGGTTTTGGTCAGAAAATTGTCAATTAGCTTGCTGAATATTTTGTCGTGCCCGTCTACAACGGGCTGACCAATGAATTTCACCCAACACAGATCCTGGCCGATTTTCTGACAATGCAGGAACATGTTGAGAAGCCATTGCACCAAGTCGCCTTCGCTTTCTTGGGTGATGCAGGCAACAACATCGGCGATAGCCTACTAATCGGTGGCGCCAAGATGGGCATGGATGTGCGTCTTTGTGCACCAAAGGCTTGTTGGCCCAAGACTGCGATCATCAATGAGGCGAAAGTGATTACCGCCGACACTGGGGCACGGATGCTGATTACGGAAGAAGTGGACGCCGCAGTCAAGGGTGTCGATTTTGTCTACACTGATGTCTGGGGGTCGATCGGCGAGCCCAAGGAGAAATGGGCCGAACGCATTGAGCTGCTGACACCGTATCAGGTGAACGCGGATGTGATGGCACAAACTGGCAATCCACGCGCTTGTTTCATGCATTGTCTGCCGGCGTTTCACAACGCGGAGACCACAGTTGGTGCCAAAATCAAGGCAGAGTTCGGTCTGTATGCTATGGAAGTAACTGAGGAGGTTTTCGAAAACCCAGCTTCCATCGTTTTTGATCAAGCGGAAAACCGAATGCACACAATCAAGGCGGTACTCGTCGCCACATTGGGGGCCTGAAATGTTGGCATGGTTCGCAGCCATCGGTGGCAATTCTTTGTTGCAGCGGGGGCAACCCCTGACGGCACAGTCGCAGCGCGCCAATGTCAGAAGAGCTGCAGAAGCGCTGGCGGCCATCGTGCGTGCTGGACATTAGTTGATCGTGACCCACGGCAATGGTCCACAAGTAGGTCTGCTCGCGCTGCAAGGCGCTGCCTACAAACCTGACGAAGCCTATCCGCTGGATGTTCTAGGGGCCGAAACCGAAGGCATGATCGGTTATCTGATCGAGCGGGAATTGGAGAATGCGCTGGGGCATGATCGCGCGGTTGCAACCCTTTTGACCCAAGTGATTGTGGATGCACAGGATCCCGCATTCGGCTACCCGACCAAATTTGTTGGGCCAGTTTATTCTAAGGACGAGGCTTAGGCGCATGCTAAGGCGGCGGGCTGGACCATCGCACAAGATGGGCAGCATTGGCGGCGTGTCGTGCCGTCCCCCAAGCCCCTCGAAATTCCTGATCTACGCGTGGTGCGGCTACTTCTAGATCAAGGTGTGATTGTCATTTGCGCAGGTGGGTGGGTATTCCCGTGCTGCGCCGCCCCGATGGCAGCTTGATTGGCATCGAGGCGGTGATCGACAAAGACGCCACTAGCGCACTGCTGGCCGCTGATGTCGGCGCGGATGCCTTGCTGCTTCTGACGGATGTCGATGCGGTATTTGAGGATTTTGGCACAGATACGGCTGCGGCTATCAGTCATTTGACACCAGAAGAGGGCCGAAACCTGAATATGCCAAAAGGTTCGATGGGGCCAAAGTTGCACGCCGCCTGTGAATTTGTGGATCGTGGTGGCGTTGTCGGCATTGGGCGCTTGGCCGATGCGCTCGCAATCCTTGATGGCACGGCTGGTATCAGCGTGTCGCAAAGGGGGTGACTCAGATGAACACCAAGGCCCGTTCAAGACCTGAAAAAATGACAGATGGGCGCATCGCCGCCATACGCAGTGGCGTGGTTGATGTGGCGTTCAGCGGGCCAGTGTTTCGCATCCACGATCTACTTGATGCGGGAGATGTTGCGCTTGAGGTGTCCGGGTTGATTGGCGGCGGTATAGTTGGTGCCATTGCCATGGCACCAGTGCGCGGGCTTGGCATGACAGTTAAGGTCACTGGTGGGCCAATCCAAGTACCGTTAGGGGATCCCGTTTTGGGGCAGATGCTGGATGTGTTCGGCGCGCCGATCGATGGTCGCCCTACGCCTGCGGCTGTAGAGCGTCGCTCAATCCACCGGCCCCCACTCAAGTTAAGCGAGCGCGTTTGCACTCCCAGATTCTGGAAACCGGCATCAAGGCAATTGATCTTTTGTTACCAATCGAACGCGGTGGCAAGTCGGGGTTACTCGGTGGGGTCGGTCTTTTTTGTGGGATCGGCGAACGATCGCGCAAGGCCGAAGAACTTTACCGCGAGATGGGTGAGGCCGGTGTACGCGAAAAGACGGTGATGCTGTTCGGACAGATGAACGAGGCCCCCGGTGTACAGTTTCTAGTGGGCAACGCGGCCCTTACGGTGGCCGAATATTTCCGCGACGACAAAGGGCAGGACGTGCTGCTCTTGATCAATAACATTTTCCGCTTCGTGCAGGCGGGATCCGAAGTGTCATGTCTGATGGGGCCGTTGCCTTCGCGTGTCGGGTACCAATGGACGTTGGCCACAGAACTGGCAGTACTCGAGGAACGCATCACCTCGACCAGCCGGGGCGCAATTACCTCGATCCAAGCCGTTTACGTACCCGCCGATGATTTTCCTGATCCGGCTGCGGCCCATATTTTTCACATTTGTCGGCATCGGTGGTCTTGTCGCGCAAGCGGGCGAGCGAAGGGCTCTATCCTGCGGTTGATCCGCTGGCATCAGCTTCAGTGATGCTGACACCTTCGGTGGTTGGGCAGCGGCACTGTGACATCGCCCGCGCCGTGCGTCGGACACTGGCCGAGTATGAGGAACTCCGCAACATCATCGCGATGCTTGGCCTAGAGGAGCTGTCTTCGGCTGATCGCGCCACAGTGGCGCAGGCCCGGCGGCTGGAACAGTTTCTGACGCAGCCCTTCTTCACGACTGGGTCCTTTAGCGGGATGGATGGGAAGTGGGTTCCGATCGAGGATACACTAACTGGCTGCGAAACGATCCTTGCGCAGACTGAGTTTGATTTGCCCGAAAGCGCCTATCACATGATCGGCGGACTGGACGATCTGGCGGTCAAAACATGAACATGGCATCCGACATGACCGTGACGCTGCGCCTGCCAACCCGCATGCTTTTCGAGAGGCAGGCACTACGCCTGACATCTGTGGCTGAGAACGGTGCGTTCGGCATCTGGCCAAACCATATTGATTTTGTCACAGCACTTGTGCCGTCCGTCATAACGCTTCGGCTTGCCGACGGGACCGAAGAAATCTTTGGCATCGACGAAGGCCTGCTGGTCAAGAAAGGGGCAAAAGGTCGCCATTGCCGTACTGCGCGGGGTCCATGGCGATGATCTGGGCAGCCTGCAGGATACTGTGCAAGCAAACTTCATCCAGATGGACGAGGATGAGCGCCAAGCCCGGTCCGCCTTGTCGTGGCTTGAGGCGGACATAGTCCGGCGTTTTGCCGAATTGCAGAGGCCGGTCCAATGACGCCGAAACCCGACAAATCCACCGATGACATCGCGCGCCAAGCCAAGCGAATGAAATCGATGTGCGATCATCCGGGACCAAGTCCGCTGCGCGGCATTGGGACATTCGGTATGATCGGCTGGTCTATTGCCGTGCCCACGGTCGGGGGTGCGTTTCTGGGTCTCTGGCTGGAACGTGTTGCATCGCAAAGGTTTTCCTGGCCCATCGCCCTGATCTTGGGCGGTGTCGTTTTGGGCGCCTTTGTTGCTGCGGCGTGGGTCAGCAAGGAAGGAGGTAACAAATGATAAGCTTTGACTGGACCGCAGTGATGTCGGGTCTTGCGGTTGGGTCTGTGGTGGGCACCGTCTTTTTCGTAGGGCTAGCTTTTGGGATTCGGCTCGCATTGCGCACCCAAAACCCGATCAGAATTCTGACATTCAGCGTAGTGCTGCGGATCGCAGCACTACTTGGTATCGGTTGGATTGTTTTGGGACAGGGCGGACCATGGGCTGCCTTTGGCTACGGGGCAGCGTTCTTCGTAGTGCGGTTCATCGTCACGACATTTGCGCGCATTGGCTCTCTTGTCGGAGACGCGTCGTGAACCTGTCGCCCGATCAAACAATCATGTTCGAAGCATGGGGCTTCCCAATCAACGCGACCATCTTTTTTACTTGAAGGGGTTTCCTATTCGGCGCAGCGCAATATCGCCACGAGTTCATGCCGGGCCAGTGGGAATGGATTGCCCTTCATGGAAGACGCTTTGGAAGCAGCAGCGGCGATCTCAGAATAATGTGTGTCAGATAGCTTCATGTCTGCCAGCCCGCGAAGGCCCATGTTCTGTGACCACCGGTGCAGTTCGGATATGCCGCTACCCTTAATACCATCGGCAAAGTGGGCATCAATCTGGTGCAAGATCCAATGCAGCCGATCAAATATGTCACTCTGAGGCTGTGCCTTGCGCAGATGCGATTCTAGAACGGCAGGAAGAAGTGCGCCGCAGATTTCACCGTGGGGGGCATTCGTTTTGCCGCCTATCACACCGGCAAAACCGTGGACCGCACCGAGTCCGGCATTCGCCAGAGCCAAGCCGCCGCAGGTGCTGACCCACGCCATGCTGTCCCAAGCAGCCTGCGCATCATTCTCAACCAAGTCTTTCAAGACACTCAGGCCAATTGGAATCGCACTTCGGCACAAGGCATCCGTCATAGGGTTCGCCTTGAGCGATAAGTACGGTTCGATCACTTGCGTGATTGCATCCAACCCGGCCGCAAGGGTGACGTGTTTTGGCGCGCCCTGCATAAGACTTGGGTCGATGATTGCGATTTCGGGCAACATCTGTGGATCGCGAAGGCTGACTTTTAGGCCGTGTTCGGGCACTGATATAACGGCGTTCTTTGTGACTTCGGCCCCTGTGCCCGCAGTCGTGGGCAGCGCAATCATCGGGATTGTTTCGTGTTCTAAACGGCGACCATCGCCGACCACCTCCAGATAACTGGCTGGTTTTCCGCTGCACGGGATCAGCGCCGCCAGAGCCTTGGCAAAATCAATGACGGACCCACCCCCCAACGCGACCACAACATCAGGTCGCATTCCGTCAAGTTGCGTCAACGCCACTTCGATATTGGGCAAGCTAGGTTCGCGGCCGCAGGATATCGTATTCATTGTCAGGCCCGCGGCACGGCACCCGTCAATCAGCCACTGGGCCCTGCTTGGGTCGGACCCGTGGATCAGTAAAACCACCTGCCCAAACGTGGCCGCCAAGGTCGCAGCCTGTTGACATTGACCGCGCCCAAAGAGAATTTTTTGTGGGCAAATAAATGAAAACAATGGCTCTAATCCTTAGAAGGCAACATGGCGCAAAAAAGTGTATTACGGCCAATTTTGAAAAATAGTTTAACCAGTCTGCATGTGTTTGCACGCTACAAAAAATGGCCGCCAAACAGGGCGACCATTCCATAAATCAGCCGCTAGGGTGATCCGAAGACGTAAATATTTCTGTGAGTTTGGGGCCACGATGTCGCGGCCCCAAATCAGTTTATTGCTGCCAGGATTGGATCAGCTCGTCATATGAAATCGTGACCGGAGTCTCGTCTTCATTTTCAAGCCGTGGCTTAGGTGAACCGGGCTGGGACAGCCAGTATTCTGGATCACTCTCTTCGTTCAAGAGTGGACCGAATTCACCTTGGACGCCTGCACGCTCAAGACGGGCCAAGACGGCTTCTTGATCTGCGCAAAGCCCATCAAGAGCCTCTTGTGGTGTTTTCGCACCGGACATTGCGTCGCCTATGTTCTGCCACCACAACTGCGCCAGCTTTGGATAGTCAGGCACGTTCGTGCCAGTTGGGGACCACTGAACGCGGGCTGGCGAGCGGTAAAACTCGATCAGACCACCAAGACGTGGTGCACGCTCGGTGAAGCTTTCATGCTGGATCGTTGATTCACGAATGAATGTCAGACCAACATGGCTTTTGCGTACGTCCACAGTCAGCGATGTGACGAACTGGGCGTAAAGCCAAGCAGCTTGTGCACGATCAACTGGTGTGGATTTCATCAGCGTCCAAGAACCGGCGTCTTGGTAGCCGATCTTTGTGCCTTCAACCCAGTATGCGCCGTGCGGTGAAGGTGCCATGCGCCACTTTGGCGTGCCATCTTCATTCATCACTGGCAGGCCAGGTTCAACGGATGCTGCGGTAAACGCGGTATACCAGAACATCTGCTGTGCGACATTACCCTGTGCAGGAATTGGCCCTGCTTCAGAGAACGTCATGCCCATCGCCGCAGGTGGAGAGTAGAGTTGAAGCCATTCGATTGCTTTGGTCACAGCATAAACAGCAGCTGGACCGTTGGTCGCACCACCGCGAGCAACACAGGACCCGACGGGCTGTGAATTCTCGTTAACACGAATACCCCATTCATCGACGGGCAGGCCATTCGGCTCACCTATGTCGCCAGCACCAGCCATGGACAGCCATGCATCAGTGTAGCGCCAGCCGAGCGACGGATCGCGCTTGCCATAGTCCATGTTGCCAAAGACGTCGCCTTCAACGCCCAAGCGCGACAGATCGCGGCCCGTAAAGAATGCTGCGATATCTTCGTATGCTGACCAGTTGACTGGAACGCCTAGCTCATAGCCGTACTCAGCCAAGAAGTCGGCCTTGTTGATGTCGTCGTTGAACCAATCATAGCGGAACCAATAAAGGTTCGCGAACTGCTGAGTTGGCAATTGATAGACTTTGCCATCCGGACCTGTGGTAAAGGAAAGGCCAATGAAGTCTTCCAGATTCAGGTTCGGATTTGTGACAGCAGCGCCTTCGTCAGCTATCCAATCGGTCAGGTTACGGGCTTGCTGATAGCGCCAATGCGTACCGATCAGGTCACTGTCGTTGACATAGGCGTCATAGATATTCTCGCCTGTCTGCATTTGTGTTTGCAGCTTTTCGACAACGTCGCCTTCTCCGATCAGGTCATGTGTGACCTGAATTCCAGTTATGGCAAAGAACGCAGCTGCCAACACGTTGGATTCATACTCATGGGTCCCGATTGTCTCGGATACCACGTTGATTTCCATACCTGCATATGGCTGCGCGGCGTCGATAAACCACTGCATTTCAGCTTCCTGATCCGCGCGTGATAGCGTGGACAATTCGCCGATTTCGCTATCAAGGAATGCCTGTGCGGCCTCCATATCAGCGAACGCAGGTGCGGCCAGCATGCACACGGCAAGCCCAACCGCAGTCGTTCCTTTTAGTCGCAAGTTCATACTTTTTCCTCCCAATTCAGAACATGTGAACAGCATGGATATCAGACACCAAACCGTTCGGTGGATGCGCTTTCTAGACCCAACGGAAAACCGCGATGGCATAAAATAAGCACACGATCAGCGCCCCCCATTGCGGAGCGCTGAACAATCCGAGCCAAGCCAAATTAAGAAAGGCAGAGCCCAGTAGCGTGATAAACAATCTGTCACCCCGCGTCGTTTCGATCCGAAGAATACCAGTGCGTGGCACTTCGGGATATTTGATCGCAAGCACCGTAAAGGTGATCAAAGTGACTGCGATAATTGCGAAGAAAGTGGCGGTGGGCCAAGTCCAAGCCATCCAGTCCATGATATTTCTCCCTTTTTTGTTAAACGCGGCCTAGGGCGAAGCCCTTGGCGATGTAATTGCGGACAAAGTAGATGACCAAGGCACCGGGCAAGATCGTCAGAATCCCCGCTGCTGCCAACACACCCCAGTCGATGCCAGAAGCCCCGACCGTCCGTGTCATCGTTGCAGCAATTGGTTTGGCGTCCACACTGGTCAGGGTCCGGCTGAGAAGTAGTTCGACCCAACTGAACATGAACAAGAAGAACGCGGTCACCCCGATCCCTGACGCGACAAGCGGTGTAAATATTTTCACGAAAAACCGCGGGAACGAGTAGCCATCGATATAGGCTGTTTCGTCGATTTCCTTGGGCACGCCGCGCATGAACCCCTCAAGAATCCAAACCGCCAGAGGCACGTTGAACAGCGCGTGGGCAAGTGCGACGGCAATATGCGTGTCAAACAAACCAATCGAGCTGTAAAGCTGGAAAAACGGCAATGCAAAGACCGCAGGTGGGGCCATCCGGTTGGTCAGCAACCAAAAGAACAGGTGCTTGTCGCCAAGGAACGAGTAGCGGCTAAACGCATAGGCCGCAGGCAGCGCAACAGCGAGCGAGATTACCATGTTCATGACAACGTAGGTCATGGAATTCAGGTAGCCGGTATACCAAGACGGGTCTGTCAGGATTGTCATGTAGTTGTCGAACGTCATATTTTGGGGCCACAAGGTAAAGCTACCCAAAATCTCAGTGTTTGTTTTTAGGCTCATGGTCAGCAGCCAATAGATTGGCAGCAACAAGAACAGCAGATACAGGCCCATGACGATCGCGCTGCCGTTGATCTTTGGCAAGCCAAGGCCACGTTTTGCGTGTGTATGTGTAAGATCAGACATTAGTGGCCATCCCTTTTGTCGAGGTTCGTCATCACTGTGTAAAACACATATGAAACCAGCAGGATCACGAGGTAATACATGATCGAGAAGGCAGCAGCGGGACCAAGGTCGAACTGTCCTAGGGCCATTTTGACCAGATCGATCGACAAGAACGTCGTCGAATTACCAGGTCCGCCACCTGTGACCACGAAGGGTTCGGTGTAGATCATAAAGCTGTCCATAAACCGCAGCAGAATAGCAATCATAAGAACGCCCATGATCTTGGGGAGTTCAATAAAGCGGAACACCTTCCAACGGCTTGCTTGGTCAATCTTGGCGGCCTGATAATAGGCGTCCGGGATCGACTGGAGACCCGCGTAGGCTAAAAGCGCCACAAGTGATGTCCAATGCCACACATCCATCATGACGACCGTAATCCAGGCCGCATAGAAGTCTTGCGTGTAGTTATAATCAATTCCGATCGCATTAAGTGTGTAACCTAGTAGTCCAATATCGACGCGGCCAAAAATCTGCCAAATCGTTCCCACAACGTTCCAAGGAATGAGGAGTGGCAACGACATAAGCACGAGGCAGAGCGAGGCCCAAAATCCCTTTTTTGGCATGTTTAGCGCGACAAAAACACCAAGCGGGATTTGAATCGTCAAAATGATGGCAGTGAAGGCAATTTGACGCCCCAAGGCGTCCCACATCCTCTCTGAGGCCAGGATTTGTTCGAACCACTCAAGGCCGGCCCAGAAGAACTCGTTTCTTCCGAACGTGTCTTGAACCGAGTAGTTTACGACTGTCATTAAAGGGATCACTGCGGAAAACGCGACGAGGACCAACACGGGCAGAATAAGAAACCATGCCTTTTGATTTACGGTCTTGTTCATATCAAGCCACCTTTGGCGCAACGCGCCAGCTGTTGGAGTAAATGTTGATTCCTGTCGGATCGAAGACAACGCGGTTCATGTCTGGGGAAATATCGGCGCCTTCGGGCGCGAGCACGTTGATCTCAGTACCGTTGAAATCGGCGCGCACAATCTTGTGGCGGCCAACATCTTCGACCCGTTTTATTGTCACTGGCAGGCCTTCGTCACCCGTACTGAGAGACGTGAATTCGGGACGCACACCCAGCTCAACTTTGCCGCTCAACGCGCCAAAACCTTTGCCGAGGGGGATCTGCGTGCCCGCAAGGACGGCTGTGTCACCATCCACCTGCGCGTCGAGAACGTTCATACCCGGAGAGCCAATAAAATAGCCTACGAATGTATGTTCGGGCTGCTCAAAAAGCTGTTGCGGCGTACCAATCTGCACAACACGGCCATCATACATCACGACCACTTTGTCCGCGAAAGTCAGCGCTTCAGTCTGGTCGTGGGTCACGTAGATCATTGTGTGCCCAAATTCGTGGTGCAGTGATTTAAGCTGGGTGCGCAATTCCCATTTCATATGCGGATCAATGACCGTCAGCGGTTCATCAAACAATAACGCGTTCACATCCTCGCGGACCATGCCGCGTCCCAGTGAAATCTTTTGCTTGGCATCTGCCGTCAGGCCACGGGCCTTACGGTTCAGCATATCCTCCATCCCAATCATTTCTGCGATCTGCTGAACACGGTCACGCACATAGGCCGCATCGGCGCTGCGATTGCGCAAAGGAAAGGCCAGATTATCGTGCACAGTCATGGTGTCGTAGACCACAGGAAACTGGAAAACCTGCGCGATATTGCGCTGTGTCGTTGGTGCCGCCGTCACGTCCTTATCGTCGAACAGAATACGCCCTTGGCTGGGATGCAACAGGCCAGAAATGAGGTTGAGAAGCGTAGATTTACCGCAGCCGGAAGACCCAAGCAAGGCGTAGGCTTCGCCGTCGGCCCAGTCGTGATTAAGTTCTTTGAGCGCATAGTCATCTTCGCTGCTCGGATTGGGCAGGTACGAATGCGCTAGATTTTCGAGGGTAATTTTTGCCATTTTATGTTCCCTCAGGCCGCAGTTGCATAGGATGCAGGCGCGACAGACGTGCCGTCCTGAGCGAAAATATAAACATGGCTTGGGTCAAGATAGACCTTCAAAGACATACCGATCTTAAGGTCCCGCACGCCATGGATCAGGCCAACCCAACTGTCACCTTGATGATCGAGGTGGACGAAAGTTTCGGAACCCGTGATTTCAGTGACCCGCAGTTTACCGCTGAACTCCAATGTGTCAGCACTCTGTTTTTCGAGTTCAAGATGGTTGGGGCGGAAACCGGCGATGTAGTCTCCGTCATCCAAGCCCGCAAAGGCGCCAGATGCTGCGGCTGCTTGTCCATCCCCGAACTGCAGGCGGGCGCCTGTCTTCTGGATATTCAGAAAATTCATCGGCGGATCTGAGAACACCCGTGCCGTCGTCGCGTTGATAGGTCGCCGATATACCGTGGGCGTCAAGCCGAACTGCGTAATCCTGCCTTCCCACATGGCCGCGGTATTGCCGCCCAAAAGCAGCGCCTCTTCCGGTTCCGTCGTGGCATAGACAAAGATTGATCCAGCCTCTTCAAATATTTTTGGGATTTCAGCGCGCAATTCTTCGCGCAATTTATAATCAAGGTTGGCCAGCGGCTCATCCAGCAACACAAGACCGGCATCTTTGACAAGTGCGCGTGCCAAGGCACAACGTTGTTGCTGACCACCTGACAATTCCAGTGGTTTGCGATCAAGGAAGGGGCCAAGTTTCATCAGGTCAGCGGCCTGTCTGACGGCCGCATCAATCTGGCTGGCAGATTGTTTGAGAAGACGCATGGGGCTGGCGATGTTTTCATACACCGTCATCGACGGGTAATTAATGAACTGCTGATAGACCATGGCGATACCGCGCTCTTGAACGCGCATTCCCGTGACGTCCTGTCCACCCCAGATAATTTTTCCAGTGTTCGGTACATCCAGACCAGCCATCAGCCGCATAAGCGATGTCTTCCCTGATGACGTTGGTCCAAGCAAGACGTTCATCGTACCGCTTTGCAGTTCAAGATCGGTCGTATAAATATGTGTCTGGCCGTTCACGACCTTGGACACGCCTTCTAGAACCAATGACATTACGCGCTCCTCTTTGGCAGATCGGGTTGTGTGTGGCTGCGGTGGTGCGACGCGTTCTGTGCCATCCATTTGTCCAGCGCGTTTATGTCTTCAACACTCATACGCAGTCCAAGTTTTGAGCGACGCCAAACGATGTCTTCAGCCGTATGTGCAAATTCTTTTTGGATCAGCCAAACAACTTCGCTTTCGGTCAACGTGGCACCAAAATCTTTGCCCAATGCAGCCTTGGTGGTTGCATCTGCAAGAACGTTGAACGCGTCCATCCCGTAGGCTTTGATTAGGCGGTTGGTCCACGCGACCGTCAGAAACGGATATTGCTTCGACAACCGCGCCGTCAACGCCGCGACGCCATCCACCGAAAAATTGCCACCCGGCAGCGGTACGCCGGCCGTCCAGGACTGTTCAACATCAGGGAAAAACGCCCCGATCTTTTCCATCGCCGATTCGGCGAGTTTGCGGTGGGTCGTGATCTTACCGCCAAACACGCTCAGGATTGGCGCGCCTGCAGACGTGTCGACTTTCAAAACATAATCCCGCGTTGCAGCCGTGGCTGACTTGGCACCATCATCATAAAGCGGGCGAACGCCAGAATACGTCCAGACAATGTCGTCGGCTGTGACGGGGGTCTTGAGGTATTTCGAAGCAAAATCCAAAAGGTAGCTTTGTTCTTCTGGGGTGCAGACTGGCTTTTGGTTTACGTCTTCATGCTCTGCGTCTGTCGTCCCGATCAGCGTAAAGTCGGTTTCGTAAGGCACGGTAAAAATAATCCGCCCATCGGTGCCTTGGAAGAAATAGCATTTGTCGTGATCGTAAAGTTTACGCGTTACGATATGACTTCCGCGCACCAACCGAACACCTTCTGTTGCATTGATCCGTACCGTATTTCTGATCACGTCCTCGACCCATGGCCCACCAGCGTTGACCAACATCCGCGCTGACACGTCGCGGCGCACACCCGTATCAGTGTCCTCAAGCGAAATTTCCCAAATGCCTTCCGTTTGCTCCGCTGAAATGACCTTGGTGCGCACATTGATGCGCGCGCCGCGACCTTCGGCGTCTCTCGCGGTCAGAACGACCAGCCTGCTGTCTTCGATCCAGCAGTCTGAATATTCGTAGGCCAGTTCAAATCTCTCTTGCAGGGGCGCACCCTCGGGTGTCCCCGCCAGATTAAGCGACGTTGTTCCCTTGAGGATCTTACGCCCACCAAGGTTGTCATAGAGGAACAAACCAAACCGGATCAGCCACGCGGGTCGGCGCCCCTTCATCCAAGGCATCACAATGTTCAACAGCTTGGACGTCGGCGTGTCGCCGTCAAACCGCATGTCTTTGTGGTAAGGCAGAATAAATCGCATCGGCCACGAAATATGCGGCATCGCCTTTAGCAGAACCTCGCGTTCGATCAGAGCTTCGCGGACAAGTCGGATTTCCCAGTATTCCAGATATCGCAGGCCACCGTGGAAAAGCTTTGTCGATGCCGACGACGTCGCGGAGGCCAGATCGTTCATCTCGGCCAGTTCAACCGTCAGCCCACGGCCCACAGCGTCGCGCGCAATTCCACATCCATTGATGCCACCACCGATGACGAAAAGGTCGACAGTGCTGCAATTTTTGCGCTGGTCCAATGAAGCCTCCCTGCATTCATTATTTGCTGCAGCCTCCCAGCTTGCAGCGATACCTCATTCAGCGCCAAAATGTGCTGCATTGCAAGAACGAATGTTCGTTTGTGTTCGCTTGCCCTCCAAATAGCTGAAATAGATCGATTCTTATTATCGAATACGTCCCTTTCGTAAGCGGTTTGCGCCATGAAATTGGGCAACCCCCTTGACGATTCTACGTCACTGCGGCTTGTTGGTGGTGATGTAAGCCGTCCGAAACGCCCTGTTCGACAGTTCGTGAGTGGCGCTTTGGAGAGTGCAATGGTTTCGAATTTCAGGCAAAGTGAGATCCTTGATTTTGCGCGCAAAGAAGGCAAGGTCACTGTCGATGGGCTGGCCGAGCACTACAACGTTACAGTGCAAACAATCAGACGCGATCTGTCTGATCTGGCCGAAAGTGGGCGGCTTGAACGGGTACATGGCGGGGCCGTGGTACCATCCGGTGTCGTGAACATCATTTACGAAGAACGTCGCCGCACCAACGAAGCGGGCAAGGCAGCAATTGCCGTCAAATGCGCCCAATCAATTCCACACGGCGCGTCGGTCTTTATGAACATCGGGACAAGCACTGAAGCCGTCGCGCAAGAGTTGCTGGATCATGAAAACCTACTCGTTGTAACTAATAATTTAAATATAGCCTATATATTGGCCGTAAATAGAACATGTGAGATCATTTTAGCAGGCGGTGTGCTGCGGCGTTCGGATGGCGGTATTGTCGGAGGTCTGACGGCAGAAATGGTCAAACAGTTTAAGTTTGATCACTCTGTACTGGGCTGTTCGGCAATCGACGCAGACGGCGACCTGCTTGATTTTGATGGCCAAGAGGTGATGGTCAGCAGGACTGCCATTCAACGATCCCGCAACGTGATGGTGGTTGCCGATCATACTAAATTTCAGCGAAAAGCGCCTCTCACGATCTGCACATTGAATGACGTCGATATTTTGTTCACAGACAATGCGTTGTCAAAAGAACTGACTGCGAATTGCGAAGCTTGGAACACACAAGTAGTGACAAGCTGAGGCATTGATTGGCCACCAAACTGGATCGACACTATGAAAGACTTTGGCAATATCGGCTGGTTATTCGTCGCACCTGCCGTTGTCGTTCTTGGCCTTGTCGGGTTGATCCCATTGATTACCGTTATCAACTATTCACTTTTTGAAATCTTTCTTTTGGATGCTCGATTCTGGGTTGGGACGGAATGGTATGAGCAGATCATTCAATCACGGCGTTTCTGGGTCAGTTTCGGGCGGAGTGCATTGTTTTCAACGCTTATACTCGCCATCCAGATCCCGTTGGGGATCGCGATTGCACTGTGTATTCCCAGACGAAAAGTCTGGGTTGGCATCGCGCTGGTAGTCGTCTCACTGCCATTGCTTGTGCCGTGGAATATGATCCCGTCCCTGTGGCTGAGCCTGCTAAACCCCGAAACAGGTATCTTAGGACGTCTGTTACCATTCCTCGGTTGGTCCGCTGATTGGAAACAGTCGGCAACGCAGACATGGGCGGTCATTATTGCGATGGACGTGTGGCATTGGACAAGTCTTGTTGTGATCTTGTGTTACAGCGCACTCACGACAGTGCCCGCGTCCCATTACCAAGCGGCCGCAATCGATGGTGCCGGTCCTTGGCAGGTGTTTCTCCACATCCAATTGCCAAAGCTTTATCACGTTCTGCTGATGGCCATCCTGCTGCGTTTCATGGATTCTTTCATGATTTATACCGAAGCATTTCCGATTAATGCAGGCGGTCCAAATGGCGCGACAATGTTCCTCGCCGTTGATCTGGGTGAGGACATAAAGGCCTTCAACTATGGCCCGTCCGCCGCTCGATCGGTGCTCTACTTTTTGATCGTGTTGTTCGTTGCGTGGATGTTCACCAAAGCCCAGGCCAAGCTTTATGACGGACGATCCTCATGAACGCCAATCGTTATCTTCCAGCCCTCAAAATGACTGGCCTTCTTATCTTCGTGGTGTTTATCAGCCTGCCGCTGATCCAGATGATATTGATCAGTTTTGTGGCTACGTTGCCGAACCCCGATACCGAAGTCGGCGACCTGACACTGCGCAACTATTCCGCCATCTTTACGAATCCGAATTTACGCGCAGCCTTTGGTAATTCACTGGCCTATGTCGTGATCAATATCTGCATAACCGTGCCTGTCGCGATCCCTGCAGCCTACGCGTTTTCGCGCATTTCTTTTGTCGGGGACAAACACCTGTTCCTTGCTTTTATTGCGCTTCGGATTACCCCACCCGTGGTTCTGACTCTCCCGATTTTTCAGTTATTTTCAGCACTTGGCGTCGTCAATTCGGTCTTCGGGATCGCGTTGGCTCATTGCTTGTTCAACCTCCCTATATCGATTTGGATCCTGCAAGGGTTTATATCAGCCATACCGAAAGAAATGGACGAAACCGCCTTTCTTGACGGATACTCCAGACGGCAAGTGATCTGGAAGTTCCTGCTTCCGCTGATCGTTCCCGGCATCGCTGTCACGGCGTTTTTCTGTTTCATGTTTTCGTGGGTCGAAGTTGTCTTTGCCCGAATTCTGACGACCACAAACGGAAAGCCGATCAGTATGGCGATCAACGCGCTTTTTGGCTTTCAAACTGACATTGGTCTGGTGATGGCTGTAACGGCCGCGTCAATGATACCCGGCGCGATTCTGCTTTTTGCGATGCGTCATCAGCTATCACGCGGCTTTAAGATTGGTCAGGTCTAAGCCAGCTTGTCTCACTTTGCCGGTCGCTGGCGATGCACGTTGCAATGCGCCCGCTAGAGCGCAATCCAAGCCCCACCGTCGTCGGATGATCGTTGGCAGGCATCCACGAAACGCATGCCGTCCAACCCCTGTTTGATGCCTATGACGGCACTTTTTCTGGTTGGTTCACTGTTTGCCGCGATCACCTCTGCGGCTTCGCGGTATAGTGTGGCGAAAGCCTCCAAGTAGCCTTCGGGATGGCCTGCCGGAATGCGCGTCACGGCAGCCGCAGATGGGTGGGCGGCCACCCCACCACGCGTGATCATCTGCGGTGCGTCACCCAATTTTGTGAATAAGAGGATATTAGGGTTCTCTTGTGCCCATTTGATTGACCCTTTGGTCCCATAGATAGCCAAAGTCAGATTGTTTTCATTGCCGACCGCCACCTGACTGGCCCAAATATGACCGCGTGCGCCGCCATCAAATTGCAGTGTGACGCGCGCATCATCGTCGACGGTTCGCCCTGCTACATGGGCCTGCAAGGTGGCGTTCAACCTCGTTGTACGCAGCCCGGTTACAAAACACGCAAGGTTATAGGCATGCGTTCCGATGTCCCCAATCGCGCCTCCGCCAGATTGCGCGGGGTCTGTGCGCCATGCCGCCTGCTTGTTGTCTGGTGCGGGCGCTTCGCTCAGCCAGTCCTGTAGATAATTTGCCTCAACGATCCTAATATTGCCGAGCGCCCCTTCGGACACCATCTGTTGCGCCTGCCGGATCATGGGATAACCGGTGTAGTTATGGGTCAAAAAGAAATGCCCCTTGGACGCTTCTGCGGCAAGCATCAGGCTTCTGGCTTGCGCCAGTGTTGCGGTCATCGGTTTGTCACAGATCACATTGATATCCTGCGCCAGGAACGCTTCTGCGATAGGGCCGTGCAAATGGTTTGGCGTTACGATGGAAACGGCGTCGATCCCATCCGGCCGGGCGGCCTCTGCCGTCGCCATTTCACGGTAGTCAGCGTATGAGCGATCGGCGCTGACCCCTAATATTTCTGCCGACGCATGGGCGCGGGCGGGGTCAGACGCAAAAGCGCCCGCAACCAATTCAAAACAGCCGTCCAGTCGTGATGCCATACGGTGAACACCGCCAATAAACGCACCCTGTCCGCCACCAACCATGCCGAGCTTTAGCAGTGCCATTCTTAAAAACCCATCATATTACGCAAGGCGGTTGGATCCGCATCACCACCCGCAAAATCATCAAATGCCTTGTCCGTCCGACGTATGATGTGATCCGCGATAAACGGCGCACCTTCTGCAGCCCCTTGTTCGGGATGTTTGAGACAACATTCCCATTCGAGCACAGCCCAACCATCAAACCCATATTGCGTGAGCCGCGAAAAGATGCCTTTAAAATCTACCTGCCCGTCGCCAAGGGAACGGAATCTCCCTGCTCGGTCGGTCCAATCTGCGTAGCCTGAATAGACGCCTTGCCGCCCTGTTGGGTTGAATTCAGCATCCTTGACGTGGAACGCGCTGATGCAGTCGTGGTAGATGTTGATAAAGGATAGATAATCCATCTGCTGAAGCAGGAAATGCGAAGGATCATAGGTAATTTTGCATCGGGGGTGATTTTTGAGCGTATCGAGGAAACGTTCGAACGTAGCCCCGTCGAACACGTCTTCGCCTGGGTGAATTTCGAAACCAAAGTCCACGCCCGCGTCGTCGTACACATCCAAGATCGGTTTCCAACGACGCGCCAGTTCCGTGAACGCCTCATCGATAAGTCCGGCAGGGCGCTGTGGCCAAGGATAAAGGTAGGGAAACGCGAGCGATCCTGTAAACCCAACAGCCCCCGTTAACCCAAGGTGTTGCGACGCTTTTGCGGCCTTGGTGACCTGATCAACCGCCCAAATCTGACGTTTGGCGGGGTTGCCGTGCAATGCGCTTGGCGCAAAGGCATCAAACGCCGTGTCATATGCCGGATGCACCGCCACAAGCTGGCTTTGTAAATGGGTTGAAAGTTCGGTGATGGCCACGCCATGCTGTGCGCAAACCCCAGCAATTTCATCGCAGTAGGTCTTGCTAGACGCAGCCTTGTCGAGATCAAAAACCCGCGTATCCCATGTTGGGATTTGCACGCCCTTGTACCCCAGACCCGCGGCCCATTCGACAATGGCGGGCAGGGAATTGAACGGCGCTTTGTCACCCAAAAACTGCGCCAAAAATATTGCTGGACCTTTGATCGAACTACTCATCTTTATCTCCGTTTAAATGCAATCAGGCCAGCAAAGCGCGCGCTTGGTCAGGTCCCAAACCTTCGGGGCGTTCGCACGTGGTCGTCATGGTTATGACCTGACCCGTTTCGCCCGCCGCAAGAATAGCCGTCATCACTTCGACAACATGGGTCGCAAAGTCGCTGCTACAGCGGTGTGGTCGATCCGCCGCAATGGCCAGCGCCATATCCGCCAAACCCGCGCCGCGATAGTTTGCGTGAA